>JBDTNB010000009.1:0-101916 GCA_039933955.1 Chloroflexota bacterium | reverse complement strand
ATGATGCACGATGTTTGAACGCATGTTAGTCGGTAAAATTGAAAACCGGATCACGGTAGGCATCGTTTGCTTCGTCGGGATCATGGTGCTGCTGGGCTGGGCTGCAATCAACGAGGGGGGCCGTATGGCTTCCCTCGAAGAAACCTACCACGCCCGCTCCATCGAGGCGGGTGCGCTGCTGTTCACCAGTAACTGTACCCGCTGTCATGGGCCGGATGGTCGCGGCTTGAACGGTTTCGCCCCTGGGTTGAATAACCCGATGATTTTTGGCGTGGACTTTTATCCGCAAGCTACTTCTCAAATCGCGGATTTGGAAGCCGAGCAAACCGCTTTGAAGGCAGAGAGCGGACTCTCGCAAACGACAGATGCCCGCAAAGCCGAGATTAAGACACGGCTGGATGAAATCGCGCAGAAAATCACAGAACTCGATGCCCCGCGTCAAGCCACACTCCAGGCTGCCATTGATAAAGGCTATGATCCGCAGCGACCAGATCGTTTGAAAAATCTCGGTTGGGTCGGGACGCGCGATTCATTCATTCTCACAACTTTGATTCATGGCCGCCCCACCAGCATCAACTATTGGCCGAATGGCGCAATGCCTGCCTGGTCACAAACCGCTGGTGGCCCGCTCCGTATGGATCAATTGGAAGACCTTGTTGCCTACGTTGAGAATTTTGACAAAGGAGACCAATGGACGGTGGATGATCTCTTCGCGGTGAATCAATTCGCCAAAGAACCCGTCGATCCAATTTACAAGATTCAGGCTGAATCGGCTGACCTTCCCAAGCCTGTCGGTACGGATGTCACGGCTGCGCTCGATGCCATTTCAGGTCTGACGGGCAATCCTGATCGTGGTAGTCAACTGTACCATAATCAGGCCAAGACCCAATTGTTAAATGCCCTGCCCTGCTCCGGTTGCCATACGCAGACGGCTAACGGCACAGGCCCGATGGCTGACGGGACTGATACTCGCGTCGAGACTATTCGTCTGAAAGAACCGCAATTTGCTAGCTACACCAACACCCAGTACATCGTCGAGAGTATTTTACAGCCCGGTGCGTACATTGTCCCTGGTTTCTCGAATGTAATGCTTCCCGGTTTGGGTGAGCAGATGTCGGCGCAAGACCTTGCAGACATTGTGGCGTATCTGGAATCATTGAAGTAAGCTTCGGAAGCGCGCCTGACGGGCAGCGAGTCTGATGTAATGAAAAGCCCTCGGCACGCTGCCGGGGGTTTTTTCTTGTAAATTTAAATATGGATGTTCACTCAAAATCAAATGTTTTCGCATGGAGGCGAGGGTCTGAGACCCTCGCCTACGAAAAATCTGCACACAAAATTCTTATCCCCAATGCGGACTAAACGTAAAAGGTCAACCATTGAAATTCAAACTACGACAAACTATCTTCATAGCGATCATCATCGGACTCCTGAGCATCAGCAGCGGACTCCTCTTGGCGCAAACAGAAACTCCATCGCCGACGCCCGACCCCAATATCCCGACGCCCACCGTGCGCCCGGTTGATCTGGCCTGCGACCTGGATAGCCTACGCACTGAACAAAAAACGTTGTCGGAACAATTGGCGACCTTTGATCCCGACGCCGAAGCCAACCCCGGACTCGCACTGGACAATTTATTCAAAGTTGGCGCGGCTTATCAGGAGTTGGCCTTGAAATGTGGTTATATCCCGGCGGACGCGGCGACTCGTACCGTCGGCACAGACGTGCAGCGCATTTTGAACACGCTGGGGGACATCAACGGCGATCCGGTCAATGGGCAGGTGTTGTATAACGGCGACTTGGGCTGTTCCGGCTGCCACGAAGGTGCAAATCACGTCGGGCCAGCTACCGAAGGCACTTATACCCGCATCGAAGAAACCCGCCTGAACGATCCCGCGTTGGCTGGGTACACCATCGAGCAATATATTGTCGAAAGCATCGTCCAACCCGGTCATTATGTCGTCCCCGGTCATCAGAACATCATGCCGAACAATTTCGGTGATCGCCTGACCGCCCAGGATTTGGCCGATTTGCTATTATTCCTGGAAAGCCAGGATGGGCCATCACCAGAGTAAGCAATAAAATCAGCTAAGGATTTCGTGTATGCCCGCTGATTTGCTCCTCCTCTTCATCGAATTTGACAGGACGATACTTTTTTGAAGTTGAGGGGAAATTGAGTTTGTAGGGGCTTGTCGGTGACAAGCCCGCACGCATAAAAACCACGCCCATTTTGAAAGAATATTCCTCGGAGCCATCAGATAGGGGGTTTGCCGAAGGCAAGGGGTGAGGTTTTGAGTTGGGTGCGGTACAATACAACCCTATATCTCGCAACCTCATCAGGGCGTTCGTTGGAGCGCCCTCCCTAACCTGCTCGCAAGGGAGTCGAACACCATGCGCAATCCTGCACATTTAAAAAATTTGCTGCTTTTATGCCTGATTATGAGCGGTCTGCTGCTGGCTGCTTTGCCTGCCTTCGCCCAGGATGCAACCGCCGAAGCCACCACAGACGCGACTGCCGAAATGACGACAGAAGCGACTGTTGAAGCGCCCGCAACCTGGACACCCGCGCCCGCCGAAGCGACTGCCGAAATGACAATGGAAGCCACGACAGAGGCTACCGTCGAAATGACGGTTGAAGCTACCGCAGAAGCAACTGCCGAAATGACCGTAGAAGCCACGACGGAAGCGACTGTCGAGGCCACCGCCGAAATTGTCCCGACGATTGCACCAACCGCAACACCCACGCCCGAACCTGCGCCGGAACCTGTGACCGGACTCAGTACACTCATGCTGCTGATTGGGCTTGGCGCGGTGGTAGTCGTGGGCGGCGTGGCACTCGCGCGGCAGCGTGGTGGCAATAACGACGACAAAGTCTAATCGCATCGCGCCGGTCAGTCCAGCGTCAGCAAACTCTCATCCAATCATTAGCCCTGACGGTTGCAATCGTCGGGGCTTTTTCGTACAATTTTTCACAAGGGATTGGGTCGAATATCCTGTATAAATCGGACGAAAATCTTAGGCGAGTGGCATCCGATCCGTTATAATGCAGGTATTGTGCGCTGCGGACACCCATCTGACCGAGCCAAAGCGCCGTGCAAAAAGACATTTGGAGCAATGAAATTATGGCTGAAGCGACCTGGGAAAAACCAAAAAGTATCGGGCTGCCCTCTGGCAAAGGCGGGCGTTGGAAATTTCTCGTCGGCGGGGTAATGATCCTGGCCGCAGTTGCTTATTTAATCGCAACCGGCATGGCTGCTGGCGCACGTTATTACATCACCGTCGATGATCTGATCAGCAAGGCCGAGTACGCCGGGAAATCAGTGCGCGTCGCGGGTGTCGTCCTGGGCGACAGCATCAAATATGATGACAAAAACCTGATCCTCGATTTCACCGTCGCCAACGTGCCCATGAATTATGACAACCTCGCCGATGCGCTGCACCTCGCCGCCACCAATTCCACCGCTACCCGCATCCAGGTGCATATCGAAAATCAGGTCAAGCCCGATTTGCTGCGTAACGAAGCCCAGGCCATCATGACCGGCAAAATGGGCGCAGATGGCGTGTTCTATGCCACCGAACTCAACTTGAAATGCCCGACGCGCTTTGAAGAAGCCCAACCCGGCCAGGAAATCGTCAATCCCAGTGCTTAAAAGAAGTTCCGAGTGCTGAGTTCTGAGTACCAAGTCAATACATCAATCCCTTTCAGAACTTACGCGAATTTTGTAGGGACGAGATAATTCGGTAAACATTTCGTAGGGGCACGACATGTCGTGCCCAAAACGGCATCTGTAGGGACGAAATATATTTCGTCCGTTTTACCGAATTTAATTTTCAACGATTAACATCTCGTCCTCTGATTTTCGACTAAAAACTATTAGCTATTGACTAGAGACTAGCGACTTCTCATGCTTGCTGAAATTGGTCTAATATCAACCTTCCTGGCCTTCGTCGCGGCGCTGTATGCGATTGGCGCAGCAGTCTACGGCGGGCGCATCCATTCGGAACGGCTGGTCGTGAGCGCGCGCAATGCCGCCCTGCTAACGTTTCCCCTGCTGCTGCTTGCCGCCGGATCGCTGGTGATTGCCCTCATCAACGGCCAATACCAGATGAGCTACGTCTGGTCGGTCAGCAACCCGGAAACGCCCGTTTTTTATCGCATCACGGCACTGTGGGGATCGCAAAAAGGATCGCTGCTGTTCTGGTCGGTCATCATGAGCCTGTATTCAGCGGGCGCGCTGGCGTTGAATTGGCGCAGCCATCGCCGCCTGATGCCCTATGTGATCGCCTTTACGATGGCGACTCTGGCCTTCTTTTTGATGCTGGTTTTATTCTTTGAAAATCCGTTCATGCGCTGGTGGCTGACCAGCCCGACAGATGTAATCGAATCGGCGCTGATCCCGGCAGGCGCGATTGCCCCACCTTTGCAGCGGCTTGCCGATACCGCAAAGGGTTTGAATCCCCTACTGCGGCATTTCGGCATGATTATCCACCCACCGATGCTCTATTTTGGTTTCGTCGGCATGACGATTCCGTTCGCCTTCGCGATGGCGGCGCTGGCTTCGGGCGACCTCTCCACCAATTGGATCAAGGCCACACGCCGCTGGACATTGATCGCCTGGATGTTCCTGAGTCTCGGTTTGCTCCTGGGCGGGCGCTGGGCTTACGATGTACTCGGTTGGGGCGGTTATTGGGGTTGGGATCCTGTCGAAAACGCCGCGTTCCTACCCTGGTTGATCGGCACAGCCTTTTTGCACAGCGTCATGATCCAGGAAAAGCGTGGGATGCTCAAAGTCTGGAATATGTTCCTGGTCATCGGCACATTTTCCGCCGTGATTTTCGGCACATTCGCCACCCGCAGCGGCCTCATCGACAGCGTTCACGCTTTCGCCCGCAGCGACATCGGCTTCCCCATGTTTTTCTTCTGGGCGGGTATGACCGTGATCGCCGTTGGCCTTATTTTGTGGCGCTGGAATCGCGGTGAACTCAAGGACGACCACCAATTTGCCAATATTCTCAGTCGCGAATCGCTGTTTGTGTTGAACAATGTGGTTTTCGTGGTGCTGTTTGTGGCGATTTTCTGGGGCAGCTTCGGCGCACCCGTAATCTCTGACTTATTCCTCCACGAAAATATCACCCTGGGTTCCGATTATTTTATGCGTGTGACACCGCCGCTGTTCGTGGCGCTGTACGTGTTGATGGGCATCGCGCCGCTGTCGGCCTGGGGCGCGACTTCGCTGCGCCGTCTGGGCAGATCGCTGGTCGTGCCGCTGATTTTGACAGCAGTCCTGGTGGGCTTCTTCATCATGACCGGCACACATGACCTCGGCGCATTGTTCGGCTACGGCATTGTCGGCCTCGCCGGATTTGTGGCGATTTATGAAATTTATCGTGGCGCGGCGGCGCGGCGGCAGTCGATTGGCGAAAATTGGCCGCAAGCGATTGTGTCGCTGTTCGGGCGCAATCGACGGCGCTACGGCGGTTATATCATTCATTTGGGAATTACCGTCATTGGCATCGGCGTGATTGGCAGCACCATGTTCCAGCAAACCACGCAAAAAACCCTGGCCGTCGGCGAAAGTCTGGATTTTGGTGGCTATTCCATGCGCTATGATGGCTTCACCGAAGGCATCGCCGACGATGGTCGTCAGATGGAAATCGCCGATGTCTCGCTGCTGCGCGGCGGCCAAACGCTGGCGAATCTGCGCCCGCGCCATGACCTGTATCCCGATATGCCCATGACCATCGCCAGTTCCTACAGCACCATCGAGGGCGATTTTTACGTGCTGTTGGTCGGCTGGGAACCAGTCAACGCCAGCACCGCCACCTTCAAAATTTACATCAATCCGCTCATTAACCTGATCTGGTGGGGCGGTATTGTACTCATCGCCGGGACGTTCATCGCCGCATGGCCGCGCGAACAGGCCATCCTCAGCCCAGAACCCGCTCCATCCCGCAAACGCCGCGAGGTTCCCGCCTGATGGCAAATAACACGAACCTCCGTAGGGACATAATTGGTTCATTGACCCCATCCCCTAGCCCCCTCCCCGAATTCAAGGAGGGGGAATCAGAAATGGCCTTCGCTCCTCCCCCAAATTCGGGGGAGGCCGGGAGGGGGTCTAAAATACGGGCACAATACTTAACTTTGTTCACAATTTTCCTGTTGTTATTTTTTGCCTTCCCTGCCCATGCCCAGGAACAGCCCGCTACAACACCGGAAGCCACGCAAGCCGTCACAGCCGACGATGTGAACGTCATCGCCCACAAAATGTACTGCCCGGTGTGCGAGAATATCCCGCTGGATGTGTGCCCGACGGATGCCTGTGCCCAGTGGCGCGCGGAGATCAAAAGTGAACTCGAAGCTGGACAAACTGAAACCCAGATTATCGACACCTTTGTCGCGCGCTATGGAGATCGGGTGGTCGGCACGCCGCAAGACCCGAATTTGCGGGCGCTGTCGCTGGTCACGCCCTGGTTGATTGGCATCATTGTTGTGGCGGTTGCCGGGGTATTATTGGTGCGGTGGTGGCGGCGACGGGCGGCAGTCGTGCCGGTTGCGCCCTCGCTGAACGGCACAGCCATCACCACTGACGACGAGTATCGCGCCCGCCTGGAGCGCGATTTACAGCAAAGGCGGTAAAAATGCACCCGATTTTTGGCGAATACATGAAGCTGATGGAAGCATTATACGAGGGTTTTGGCAAAACAATTGAGGGTCTCCCAGTTGAAGCGTTGGATTGGACACCGGGGCCGGACATGAACTCGCTGGCTGTACTGATTGTCCACACCACCGGGGCGACCAGTTTTCTGGTCGGTGAAGTCGCTGGCGGGATTCCGTCTAACCGGGATCGCGCGGCAGAATTCAAAGTCACCGGTTGGGATGAAGCCAAACTCAAAACCCGCCTGAGTGACAGCCTGGAATTGGTGCGCGGCGTGCTCGACAAACTGACGCTGGACGACATGACCAAAACCCATTTTAGCGAGCTGCGCAACCGAACCTATGTGTACGCCGAGGCCGTCTTTCACGCCCTCGATCACACAGGCCTGCATGTCGGTCACGCGGAAATCACCCGCCAATTGTGGGATCAGCGGAAAGCATAAATCGCGGAACAGGAACGTTTTGTAGGGGACGATCTTGACCTATGGTCATGTCGTCCCGATTTGGAAATGAAATGGAATATCAGTATGGCTGAGTTGGATTTTCTCAACGAAACAGAAGTAGAAACGCCCGCCCCTCGGCGCGGCCTGAGCCTGGGCGGCATCGTCCTGCTGATCGGCGTGATATTGGTGGCACTGGTGTTTGGCTTCGCGTTGGCACACCAGAACCGGACTCAACCGCAGTCTGGCCCTGCCCCGGATTTCACGCTCACCATGCTTGATGGCAGTCAGGTGCGCCTCGCCGACTTGAAAGGCAAAGTCGTCGTGGTCAACTTCTGGGCGAGTTGGTGCGGCCCTTGCCGCGACGAAGCGCCCGCGCTGCAATCCATCTCCGAAAAATATCAGGATAAAGGCGTGGTCATCCTGGGGGTGGCTTACACCGATACCGAAAACGGCGCGAAAGCCTTCATGAGCGAATTCGGCCAGACTTATCCCAACGGCCTGGACATCGGCACAAAAATTTCCGAAATGTATGCGATTACCGGCGTGCCAGAGACCTTCATCATCAACCGCAAAGGCGAAATCGCGGGCTTCATGATGGTTCCAATCACCGAGGACAGCCTGAGCGCCAACATTGATAAAGTGCTGGAGGCGGCCTGATGAGCATCCCCGGCCTGATTTTCGGCCTCTTTTTGATCCTGGCGGCCTTCATCTGGATTGGCGCGCCGCTGTTCAACCGCAAGAAAAACAGCGCGGGCGACGACTCAGATTCACTACTGCAAAAACAGCGCGAACGGCTGCTGCTGATTTATGAGCGCGTGCTGACCAATCTCCGCGACCTGGACGAAGACCACACCACCGGCAAGATGCAAACCGCCGATTACGAATCCGAGCGCGAATCCTGGATGCAGCGCGGCATCCAGGTCTTAAAAGCGATGGATCACATAGACGAAGAGCATCCGCTGGCGAATGTCGCCGACGATGCCGCCATCGACGAAGAAATCGAGCGCGCCATCGCCGCCTATCGCGCCAAAGCCCAATCCTGATAAATGTGCTTAATAACTTACAGTTTACCTGGCCTTCCAACTCCCTTTTTTTGCATTTATTCCCCCTCGCTGTACACGGGGAGGGGGTTAGGGGGAGGGGTTCGTGTTCGCTGACGATTACCCCCAAGCCATCGCCTATCTGGAAGCGGATCGACTCCGCCATCTCGTCCATCTCAAATTTTTGCATCTCTACCCGGATGTTGTAGGCGGGATGTATGCCAAAGTGGGCGGCGAAACCGCGATCCTGCTCGATTATCCGACGCAGACCGCTTCCAAAGATGCGTCGTCCTATCCTGACGCGCAGCAAATTTACCTGCCGGTAGCATCGGGTGAAGCTGCCGCCCGCTGCCTGATCGCGCAGATTCAACAATCGGCTCCAGCGCACTTCGCCGTCAAATTTTGTGATCCGCTGACGCGCGATTTGTTTCTGAACACCTTCGGATTGCAGTATGCAAGAACAGTAATTTCTTATACAATCAGCGCGCGTGAAAGCCTACCTCCGCCCGATCAATCCGTGCGGGTGGTGACTGAACTCGATGACGCCCATGCCAGCCTGTACGCCCGCAACGAGTATCCGCGTGGCGACCTGGAACATTATTTTGCGGATGGCGCGCAAAGTTTCAGCATTTACGAAGGCGCCGAACTGGTGTGTAGCTGCTTCGCCTTTCGCAATTTCGGCCATGTCTGGGAAATCGCGGGACTGCATACGCTCGACCACGCCCGCCGTAAAGGCTATGCGCGGCAGGTTGTCATCGCGGCGCTGGACACATTAGTGAAAACCAATCGTGTGCCACGTTATCAGGCGGAATCGCACAATACGGCGTCGATGCAGTTGGCCGAATCGCTGGGGTTGACCTGCTGCCTGCGCTTTGAACATTTTCTTTCACCGGGTCAGGATTTTTCATGAGCCTTAAACGCGCTGTCGGGATGGTGTTATGGGTTGGGGTGATCGCGCTCACCGCGTGCGGCGGTCTGGCGGGCGAACCGCCGATTGTGGCAACCTTCCCGCCGCAGCCTACCACCGCGCCGAACACCGATGTTGGTTATCCTTTGCAGCCGCCGGATTTGGCGCAAGGCGCGCAGGTTTTCGCCACCAACTGCACTCGCTGTCATGGTACAACTGGTGCGGGCGATGGCGAATTGGTCAAATCGGGTCAGGTGGCGCAGATGGCCTCCTTTACCGACCCCACCACTGCGCGTGGTCAGACGCCTCACGATTTTTTCAACACGATTACGCAGGGACGCCTCGACAAACTCATGCCCCCCTGGGTCGACAAGCTCAGTGAGGCGGATCGTTGGACAGTCGCCCTTTACACCTATGGGCTATCCTATACCGATGATGAAATCGCCCAAGGTAAGCAAATCTGGACTGAAACCTGTGCCGCCTGTCACGGCGAAACCGGCGCGGGCGATGGCCCCAATGCCGCGCAAATCAACCGCCCCATCGGCAACCTGACCGTGCAAACTGAAATCACCAACATAAGCGACGCCGCGCTGTTCACGACCATCAGCGAGGGCGTGGGCAACAGTATGCCGTCGTTCAAAGATAGCTTGTCCGAAGATCAGCGTTACGCCGCCATCGCCTATATCCGCACCTTAACTGTCGCGAACGCTGGCGAGGTGAGCGCGGCGAATCAAGCTGCACAAAACGCTCAGCCTGCGACCACCCCCGAACCCGAAACGACGAGCGATGCCAGCGAAGCGAATGCTGTCAGCGGAACAATCAGCGGGCATCTTACCAACGGCACAGCCGCCAGCTCTCTCCCGACGGATTTACAAATCAGCCTCGTCGTCAGCAACCAGGGCAACCTCGTCAAACAAGTGCAAACGCCCCTCGCCGCCGATGGTTCCTACACCTTCGCCGATGCGCCGATCATCACCGGGGCGGATTATGTGGTCGCCGCCGTTTATCGCGAACGGCTTTTTACCAGCCAATTTGTGACCGGCGATGCCAGCAAAACGGCTATGGATATGCCGCTCACCATTTACGAACTGACCGAAGACCCATCGGTGATTTCGATCAGCGGCGTAGTAGCACAGGTCAGCGCAACCGGCGATACACTCGAAGTCCGCGAAGTGATGCGCTTCAAAAACTCGTCGGATCGCGTGTTCACCAGCAGCAACGACCTGGGCGACAGCCGTTTCGCTTCGCTGATCGTGGCGCTGCCGCCGGGGGCGCAGGTCGTCAGCTTCGATGATCCCCAGCGCTATGTGGTTTCTGACAAGGATTTTTCGTTCGTGGATACCGCTCCGGTTTACCCCAATGAGGATCATCTGGCTGTCGTCATCTACATTTTGCCCTACGATGGCAATGCTTCGCTCATCGAGCAAGCCGTGAATTATGCGCTGGATGGTCAGGTGCGCCTGCTGATGTACCCGCAAGAATTGAACATCAAAAGCGATCAACTGCCGCGCATCGGCCCGCAGGCTTTAGGCGATAAAACCTACCAGAGCTACGGCTCGACATTGCAATTAAAACCCGGTGACGTGATCCGTTATGAAGTCAGCGGGGCGGCAGCGGCGGGCACAGATTTGGGCAGCACCACCCAAACCGCCGCGACTACCAACAACATCCTGCCGATTCTGCTGCTGATTATCGGCGGCGCGGCAGTGCTGGCTGGATTTATTTTATTCGTCCGGGGACGCGGGACGCCCGTGACGGTCAATCAGCAGCAGTTGATTGACGCGCTCGTGCAGCAAATCGCCGAGATGGATACCGCCCACAACGCCGGAGAATTAAATCACGATTTATGGCAGCGGCAGCGTGCGCAGTTGAAAACCCGCCTCGCCGAATTGCTGGGCGACGAAAAGGAGGAATAACGGTCAGCGCCAACAGAGGGTATACAGATTTTAATCATGAATCAGGTATCCCGTAAGGGCTTGTCGGCGACAAGCCCCTAGCAAACGCTAACCGCTAATTGCTTTGACTCAGCACTCAGAACCTAGCACTCAGGACTTTCTGATCCAAACCCAGGCGCTCGTGAAAGCCTACGGGATTATGCCCGTGCTGCGACAGGTCAATTTCAGCGTCGCGCGTGGGGAATTCGTTGCGCTGCTGGGGCCGAACGGCAGCGGCAAATCGACCCTGCTGCGAATGCTCTCCGGCCTGAGCAAACCGACGGCGGGTGTGATCCGTATCGGCGGTTGGGAACTGCCCCAGGAAGCCTATGCCGTCCGCGCCCAAATCGGCATGGTCAGCCACAAACCATTGCTCTACGAAAACCTGAGCGCAAATGAAAATCTACAATTTTTTGCGCGCCTGTACAACCTGCCCGCCGCCACGCTCGAATCGCACATAAAGGACTTACTCGTGCAGGTCGGCCTGGGAAAACGCGGAAACGACCTCGTGCGTACTTTTTCGCGCGGGATGCAGCAGCGCTTGAGCATCGCCCGCGCCTTGCTGCATAATCCCGACATTCTGATGCTCGACGAACCCTATACTGGTCTCGATCAGGATGCCTCGGCGATCCTCGACGGCCTGCTAGAAACGGCCTATTCCGGCGGACGCACGATTTTGATGTCCACCCACGATTTGGGACGTGCAGCCACCCTCGCCGGACGCGCCGTGATTCTGTCGCGTGGAACCATCGCCTACGACCAACCCACCACCGGCCTCGACGCCTTGAAACTGTCTGCCATCTACACCGAAACCACCAGCATGGTATCCACCAAATGAATCTTTTCCCTTTGCGTCTGTGTGTCCTTGCGTCCTTGCGTTACGCTTTTCACTTTTCTGTGTGTCGTGTATGAAAACCCCCTTCCTGCAAGCCGTCCTCAGCATCGTCCGCAAGGACTTGCGTATGGAACTGCGCAGCCGCGAACTCGTCAGTTCAATGGCTCTGTTCGCGCTGTTGAGTATCCTGATTTTCAGTTTCGCGCTGGAACTGGATCGCATCGCGCGGCTGGAAGCCATCAGCGGTGTGCTGTGGGTGACGGTGGTCTTCGCCAGCATCCTGGGACTCAACCGCAGCCTCGCGATGGAGCGCGACCAGGGCAACCTCGATGCCATGCTGCTCGCGCCGATTGACCGGACAGCTATTTTTGTCGGCAAATTTGTGGGTAATTTTATTTTCGCCCTCACGGTAGGGTTGATTCTGCTGCCGCTCATGACCATCTTGTATAATATTGATCTGATCCGCGCCTGGATTTTGGTGGTATTATTTTTAGGGACGTTGGGATTTTCGACCATCGGAACCCTGTTGGCGACCATGACCGTCCAGACCCGCGCCCGCGAAAGCCTGCTGCCCATCGTCATGCTCCCCATTGCGCTCCCGGTGCTGCTGTCGGCGGTGCGTGCGTCCACCAATGTGCTCAACAACACCCCGATGGACGATTGGATCGCCTGGGCACAAATTTTGCTGGTCGTGGATATTGTCTACATGGTCATGTGCTTTCTGCTGTTCGAATATGTGATTGAGGAGTAGTCATCAGTTGCCAGTTACGAGTCACCAGTTTTAAGCAATAAATTCAAATTGGTGGATATATGACTTGAATGAAAAACTGACAACTGGAAACTGGTAGCTTCTTGTATTTTTTAGTAGATATGTTAAGATTTTCACAACTTTTGAAGTGAGGAGAAGCATCGAAATGAGTGCTGTGCAGCCGATGCCTTCAACGGCATCCGAATCACCTATTATCCAAAGCAGCAGTCGCCCTCGTCTGCTGACCGCCTTGACGATTGTCACCATCATCGCTGTCATTGGCGGCCTGTACCTCGCCCTCTTCTGGGTCGGCACGGATGTCGATCAAGGACAGGTGCAGCGGATTTTTTACATTCACCTGTCGGCCTTCGCGGCAGCTTTCGTTTCCTTCAGTACGACAGTGGTCGGCGGCGTGATGTACCTGCGTACCCGCAAAGCAAAGTGGGATATTCTGGCGCTGGCCGGGGTTGAGGTCGGCATGGCACTGGCGCTCATCAACCTGACCACCGGCATGATCTGGGCGCGCCCAATCTGGAATACCTGGTGGACGTGGGATCCACGCCTGACCTCGGAAGCCATCATGATTTTGACCTACGCTGCTTATCTGATGCTGCGTAACGGCATCGAAAATCCCGATCAACGGCGGCGTATGGCGGCGGTCTATGGCATCCTGGCGATGACCACCGTCATCATCACGCTGATGATTACCCGCATCCGCCCCGACACCATTCATCCCGTCGTGATCGGCCCCAGCCCGCAGAATACCGAGGGCGGCTTCTCGATGACCCAGCGCATCAGCACCACCATCGGCATCAACTCCGCCATCTGGAGCATCCTCGTCCCCTGGACGCTGATTTGGTATCGTATCCGCCTGGAAAATATGTCGGAACGGGTCAACGCCCTCAAAGCCAAACTCATCAATTCATAAAACATTTACACGATAACGCCTTCTTGTTCCCCCTCTCTAGTGCGAAGCCTGGAGAGGGGGCCAGGGGGCGAGGTTCTTGAAAGGCATCTATCATGTTTGAAGCCGCATCACCCGATACCTTCGGCTATCTGATCCTGGGACTGGCAGTGGTCTCGATTATCGTTATCGCCTTCACCGGCAGCATCGTCGTCCGCTACCGCAGCTTTCAAAAAGACTTGCAGACCCTCGACCAACTCCGCGACGATCAATAATTGTCCGCGAAAATAAATCGTCTTCGTAGGGGCTTGTCGGTGACAAGCCCTATTTTTTGTTTTCCCCTTGGTGTCATGGCGGTTAAATATTTTTCTGCACCTTCGTACAGCCCTGACCTCATTCCAATGCCCTATGTCGGCAGATCATTCTTCCGCTACACTATCCACAAATGGATCATCAGCAAGAAGGATGAACGATTATGCCTCTCTATATCTGTGTCACCTGCGGCACACAATATCCTGAATCCGACCAGCCGCCCGCCCACTGCCCGATCTGCGAAGATGAACGCCAGTACGTGAATCCCAGCGGCCAGCAGTGGACAACTCTGGAAACTTTGCGCCCGGATCATCACATGCTGATTGAACCCGTCGAAATCAACCTCTATCATCTCAAACCGGAACCGAAAATCGCTATCGGCCAATATGCGCATCTGATTCAGACTCCCAACGGCAACGTCCTCTGGGATTGTGTGCCCTTCATTGACGACGCGGCAGTCGAGGCAATTAATAAACTTGGCGGAATCAGCGTCATCGCCATCTCGCATCCCCATTTTCATACGGTGATGGTGGAGTGGAGTCGCGCCTTCAACAACGCGCCCATTTACATCCATGCGGGCAATCGCGGCGATGTCGTGCGCCCCGATCCCGCCATCCGCTTCTGGGAAGGTGAAACCGAGTCGATTTTGGATGGCATCACAGCGGTTCATTGCGGCGGGCATTTCGCTGGCTCGGCGGTGCTGCATTGGCGCGACGGTGCGGACGGACGCGGCGCTTTATTTACCGGCGATACGATTTACGTGGTTGCTGACACCCGTTTCGCAACCTTTATGTACAGCTATCCCAATTACATCCCACTGCCCGCTTCAAAAGTAAACCGCATCGTCGCAGCCGTTGACCCTTTTGACTATGACCGTCTCTACAGCGCGTTTGGCGCGGTCATGGCTGCGGATGCCAAAGCCAAAGTCATCGCCTCTGCCGAACGTTACGTCCGCGCCATCACCGAATAACAATCATCCCTCAAACACCATTGAAAATCCGCCGAATCTCCGTAGAGGCGACCCGCTGGGTCGCCCCAAATTGCCACGTTATTGACCTTATTGACAAATTCTGGAACGATCAGTACAATATAGATGTGTCGTGGAATGAAAGGGTTGTACCATCGCTCGCACAAAAGCATTTAACCGCGAAAAAGCGCTCGTCCAGGCTATGCGCTTGTTCTGGCGCAAAGGCTATGCGGCAACCTCGGTTGAAGACCTGACTGAAACCCTGGGGTTGAGCCGCAGCAGCCTTTACGACACTTTTGGCGATAAGCGCAAACTGTTTCTGGAAGCGCTCAAACTCTATAGTGAGCGCGTGATTAGCCATGCCGAACAGACCTTGAATGAGGCGACTTCAGTTATCACCGCCGTTCAAACCCTTTTCGATGAGTTCATCGCCGGGGTGGGCAGCGAAGCGGGCGCAATG
This sequence comes from Chloroflexota bacterium, assembly GCA_039933955.1. Lineage (GTDB taxonomy): Bacteria > Chloroflexota > Anaerolineae > Aggregatilineales > Phototrophicaceae > CFX2. Next base: position 86,714 of record JBDTNB010000009.1, on the reverse strand, counting down.
GGTTGTTTCATGGTGAACTCGATCACCGAACTTGTGCCCTACGACCCCGATGTGACCGCGATGGCGGCAGCCTATACCAACGCGCTTGAACGGCTCCTCACCGAGACCTTGACCAGAGCGGCAGCGCAGGGTGTTGTGACACAGGAGCAGACGCCCGATCAGCTTGCGGCCTATGTCTTTAACATGATTCAAGGGATGCGCGTCATCATCAAATCAGGCGCGACCAGGGAGCAGGCGCAGGCCGTCGCCGCCATCACATTACGCAGCCTCCAATAAGGTACTCTTTTTTTGCGTGAATACCGGAATGAACGTTCCGTTATCCAATATTCGTTAGAGAAATTTGTCAATCCATAAGGAGATCATCTCATGCCCGTAATCAACGTAACCTACCCCGCTGGCGCACTCAACCCGGAGAGCCAGGCCGCCGTCGCCGCCCAACTGACCGACGCCGTGATGGACATCGAAGGCACAAAAGGCATTGCCGCGATTGCTGCCGGAACCTGGCTGATTTTGCACGAAGCCCCGGCCAACACCATCGCCGTCGGCGGGAAATTCGCCCCTGGACGTTATCATGTCAAAATTGATTTGCCGGTTGCGGCGCTCGACCTGCCCAAAAAGGCCGAACTCATCCGCCGTATCACCGACATCCTCTTGCAAATCGACGGCGTGCAGCAGCCCGACGATGCCCAGCGCGCCCGCATTTACTGCCTGATTAACGAGATTCCCGATGGTGGCTGGGGTTTTGCCGGAATCGCCATTACAAAGGCCTATACAGAAGCGTATCGCAAGCAGCTCGCCCAGGAAAAATCTTAACCATCAACGCAATCTGGAATCATCACATTCCAAAAATGATATTTAAAACCTGAGACGCTATCGTAGGGGCATGACATGTCGTGCCCTCTCCTCTCTGTGACCTCGGCGTCTCGGTGGTTCAAATTGCATTGGTTTCATTTCCTCTGTTGACAGATACGAACTTTTGTTCTATAATAAGACACTTTTCTTGCCACAATTTATTGAGAAACCGCCATGCAGCTTGATGAAATTCTGGCGCGCCTCGAAGCGATGGGCAGCCCCGAAGTCAAAGCCACCAAAGCCCGTTTTGCCATCACTGCCGAAAATTCGCACGGCATTTTTTTAAAACATCTGGAAGTGCTGGCAAAAGAAATTGGCCGCGATGATGAACTCGCACTGCAACTCTTCGACAGCGGCGTGTACGAGGCGCGGATTCTGTGCAGCAAACTCTACAACCCGCGCCATGTCACCGAAGACCTGATGGAAAAATGGGTCGCCACCTTTGAAAACTGGGAAATTTGCGACACCTTTTGCATGGGCTTTCTGGGGAAAACGGCTTTCGCCCTGCCCAAAGCCTTCGAGTGGGCAACCTACCAGCCGGAGTATCAGAAGCGTGCTGGATTCGTGTTGATGGTGGCCTATGCCTTCACCGACAAATATGCCTCCAACGAGACGATCCGCCAATTCTTCCCGGTGATGATCGAGCACGCCGACGACGAACGCCCCTATGTGATGAAAGGCATCAATTGGGCGCTGCGGCAGGTCGGCAAGCGCAATAAGGATTTGTACAAGGAAGGCATCGCCGTCGCCCGCCAGATTTATAAGCAGGGCAGCAAACCCGCCCGCTGGATCGCCAAAGATGCTCTACGTCAATTGCAGGGGCCAAAAGTCCATTTCAAAAACTACCCGCGCGATGTCTACGGCAAATGACCCTTATATCGGACTCCCCTATCCGACACCCACGCGAGATTACGAACAGCCCTTTGTCTTTTACTCATCACTCATCACTCGTAACTCATTACTTTTTCCAGCACCCACGCGGCCTTCCAGGAAACACCACACCCTGTCCGACAACCCCGCGACCATATCGGACAGCTATGTCTTTTACTCATCCCTCATCCCTTTCTTTTGTCTTTATGCTGCTTTCATCTTTTTCTGGTAACTGGTGTCTGGAAACTATCTTTTAACTTTCTTTCACTCTGTACTCAGCACTCTGTACTTTGCACTATATTTGGCTATACTTTCTGCATGATGCTACGACAACGAGTATACGCAATGGCTTTCATGCTGGTTTTGTTGGTCGCCTGCCAACCAACCCAGCCGATTAACATCCCACCAACGGCCATCCCCTTCCCGACCATGACGCCGGGACGGTTAATTGATGGCGTATTGCCGACGGTGATGGGGCTGGCATTGGATGGCTCCGGTCTGGCGAACCCGGCGACGGCGGTAGCGCTCGCCAGCCGCCCCACGCCCACACCCAATTATGGCGCGTGTCCTGCGCCTGGGACGCCGACTCTCCCAGCTATGCCTGCCACCGGTCACGCGATCACCCAGGAAATCACCAATTTTCTGTCGGATGGTGGCACAGCGCCCAGCCTGACCGACGGCCTGCGTTCCTGGGGTTTGTTGGGCGATGAGGGCGTCGTCCGCAACGATGTCGATTTTACGGGCGGCGGCATCGCCAATGTAGTCCTGGCTTACAATGCGCCCGATGATGGCGGGACGCTGCTGATTTTGGGCTGTGTGAACGGCTTATATGCGCCGTTGTATCAGTCGATTACAGGCGGCGATACACCGCAGATTATCGTCGCTGGCGACATGAATTTCGACCATATTCCTGATCTGTTGTTTAGCAACCGCCAGTGCAGCGCGGACAGCAAAGACGATTGCAATTATCGCACCCAATTGATTTCCTGGACGCCGCAGGGTGGGCGCTTCATCAGCCTGTTGAATGGGCCGTTAAGCAGCGCCGAACCGCCGACCATCAATGATGTCGATAACGATCAGGTTTCGGAAGTCGTGGTGCGCTTGAGCGATCCCGGCAATTCGGTCACTGGCCCGCTGCGTACCGGCGTCAATATTTATGATTGGAACGGCGCGTCTTACGTATTGTCCATCGTCCAGCTTGACCCGCCGCGCTTCAAAATCCAAGTCGTGCAGGAGGCGGATCGGGCGTTCGCGCGCCTGGATACCGAGCAGGCCATTTCGCTTTACCAGCAGGCGCAGACCAACACCGATTTACGCTTCTGGCTCAACGATGAACCCGCCACTTTGAGCGCTTATATTTTCTACCGGCTGGTCGTGATGTATGCCTATACCGAAAATAACGACCTGCTGGCGACCTATCAGGCAGCAATCACTTCCGCGCCTGATCCCGCCACTCAACCGGTATATATCGCCATGATTGATGCCTTCTGGAATGCGCTGCAAGTGACGCACAATATGCATAGCGCCTGTGTCGAAGTGCAGGCTATAATCAGTGCGCGCCCAGAGGCTGTGGGTCTGCTCAACCGTTATGGCAGCCGCAGCCCGGTCTATAACGCTTCCGATTTGTGTCCGTTCTAAATTTTTGTTTATCCATGTAGGGGACAACCTGTGTGTTGTCCCTTCCCTAATGACATATGAGGTTCTGAATGTCCGATTTGCTCACCTATTTTCAGGGTCAAAAACAGGCGATGGTCGATTTCCTGACCACGCTGGTCAACTATGAAACGCCCACCACCGACAAGAGTTATGTCGATAAGTTGAGCGCGTTCATGGAAAAGGAATTTCGTTCGCTGGGCGCAACCACTGTCACCCGTTTTCCTCAGGAAAAAGTCGGCGATATGCTGCTGGCAAAATGGAATGAAGCTGCCGCTGGCAAACCAATCATGTTCCTGATCCACATCGACACCGTTTGGCCTGCCGGAACATTGGCTGAACGCCCGGTAACGATTGACGAAAATGGCGTCTTGTTTGGCCCTGGCGCGGTGGATATGAAGGGTGGCATCACTATCGCCCTGTGGAGCATTCGTGGGTTGGTCGAGCGCAAAGAAATGCCCGAACGCCCAATCTTGGTTTTGATGACCAGCGATGAAGAAGTCGGCAGCATTTATTCCGAGCCGATCATCCGCGAGACCGCCGCCCAGGCCGGTCTGGTACTGGTCATGGAACCCGCCACCAAAGAAGAAGCCCTCAAAACCTGGCGCAAAGGCGTCGGATCATTCACCGTCAGTGTCGAAGGTCTCCCTTCCCACGCCGGGAACGCGCCGGAAAAGGGCATCAACGCGGTTGTCGAATTGGCGCAGCAAACCATGAAGCTGAACGGACTCAATGACCTGAAAAATGGTACATCGGTTTCGGTGACGGTGGTACATGGCGGATCGGCCACCAATGTCATCCCGGCCAAAGCCTATGCCGAGGTCGATGTCCGCACCCTGACCGCCCGCGCCTGGGATGACATCAGCAGCCAGATTTTGAACCTGACGCCCTTTATCCCCGGCGCGAAAGTCAGCGCCAGCATCAAGGCGGCGCGCGGCCCGATGGAACACAACGACCAGATGAAACGCACCTACGCCCAATGCAAAACCATCGGCGAAAGCTACGGCCTGAGCATCCACGAAGATGGCAGCGGCGGCGGTTCCGATGGCAATTTTACGGCGCACATGGGCATCCCGACGCTGGACGGCCTGGGGCCACAAGGCGACGGTCTCCACGCGCTGCATGAGCAGGTGGTGGTGAACAGCCTGCCGCGCCGTGCAACCCTGTTGGCGGGCATCCTCAAAGACTGGGTGATGGAATAAAGCCGAAAGCCCGATAGTTCTAGGCGTAGGGACACGATATATCGTGTCCCATGCGTACCAACTTAAGCGATTTTATATCGGACGTACGGGCTGTTTCTGTAGTCTACTTCAGTAGACTTGGCACTTCGGCAGCCAGACACTTGAGTGTCTGGCGATGTAACCGCACAAACCAGCTTAGGGAAAAGCGATTTTTTCTCCCTCATTTTCCTTAAGTTGCTGCCAATGGGACACGATATATCGTGTCCCAACCACAACCTATCTAAACCTGCCCTTCGCATTCCTCAATATGCCGCCCAGATTTTATGCAGCGGACAGCCCAAAATACGCGCGAGTTCGTCCAATTGGGCATCATCCAGGTCGGCATTGGGATTCAAACTTTCCAGGACGTAGCGCGCGAATCCGGCAGGCCAATCGTATTGCAAATCATTGAGCGAACCAACCGCCCCACAGCACGGCATCGTCACCGTTAAATCAGCAAATTGATTGGCGTAGGCCGCATCGGTAAATCCCTGCCAATCACCCATATCTAACGGACTGCCGCACGCTGGACAAAAAATCTGCATCAGGTTCATACCGGGATCGACAAAATTCACCTCATCAGTTGCCGTCCCATTGACTACATCCGACGCTGGCAACCACGCCGTCAACAGGTCTAATGCGGCCTGCTGCGCGGCTTCGTCCGGGATAAAAAATGGGTCTGCCGGAATCAATTTGAGAAGAGTATCAGACACGGCATCCCCCTTTTACCGCGATCCAGATGATTGCCCTGCGTCTATTTTACCCGCTGCGGTCATCAATTGGTCACGGGTAATCAAGCCACGCATGGTCACAATCCAATCGTGGATCGACGGGCTGGCGTCACGGATGGCCTGCACCGCTGGCCCAATCGGGTCTGCACCCGCCGCGCCCAACGTATCCCCGGCCTGATAACCGCCGTAGAAAGCAAAATAGGCCTGATTCAATTTGCGGATCGCATAGCCGTTTGCCGCAAATAAACGCCGCCGGGTTTCCATATACGCTTCGGCTTCTTCGACTTTCCCCGCCGCCAGCAAATTATCAACTTGGCGGCGTGTGCTATCCATCTCCTTGCCGAAGTCAAATTTGGGCGGCGAGACGGGCGGGGGCGGTTGTGAATCATCCGCTGATGTGGGCGGCGCTTCCGGCGGCAGCAAATCGGAATAATAACGCGCCAAAACGAGTCGGCTGATTTCATGCCCGAACAAACTAGCCGTCGTCTCGTTGATGATGCGCGTTTCGCCGACGAAACTGTCACCGTTGAAATATTGTAAACCAAGCGGAAAGGCGAACAAATAATGATGCAGCCATTCATGCGAAATCGTATCCAGCGCATACGGGATATAGGCGGTTTCCAGCACCATCGCCGGATACAGCGCAATCCCACCCAGCGGTACGACCAGCGACGATACCTTCTGCGAGGTATCGATCTGCTTTTCCAGGTCAGTCATTGCATCGACGGTCATCGGATTCAAATTGATCGAAACATCAAAACGGATTTGATCCCTGGGCGAGACCACCAGCAAATTGGGCACTTCGGTGAAATGTGCCGAAATCGGCGGCAAAAGCTGCCCCATGATTCCAAAATGCTGATCAACCAACACCGCCGCGACCTGACCTTCCAGAATCGCCTCGACAAGTGCCTGTTTGGTGGCTAAATCCGCCCGCAGCCGATCCCGATCCGCGCGATCAGACTGGGTGAATGAAGCCGCGTCAGCCACTTTCGGATCAGCATATGCCGCCGCGATTTGGGCCTCAAGCGTCTCGGTCCGCTGCAATTCCGCCATATAATCGCGGACATACCGCACGCGATCTGCTTCCGCCATAAACGGATGCACGCCAAACAGCGTTTCATCAACCTTGACCGCCAGCGCATCCAATTCCCACTTCACATAATCGAACTGGTAGGGGCTGGTGATCGCGCTGATAGCATTCCATTGCAGTCCTAGCGGTACTGTCGAATATTGCAGCAGAAACAACATCGCCGCCAGAAGGATCACATAACCCAGGATGCGCCGGATTATCCGCAACATTGCGCGCACGGCTATGCGATTGCTCCCGCACGCCAAACACCCCAGCCCAAACACGCCCAACCTGCCAGGAACGCCAGACCGCCCAGCGGCGTCACCGCGCCCATGATTCGCACATCAAAAATCGCCAGGATATAGAGACTGCCGGAAAAAAGCACGATGCCCGCCATGAATAAATAACCCGCCCAACGCATCCAGCGCCCCGGCCATTTTTCGGCTGCCCAGGCCGCCACGAATAACGCCAGCGCGTGGATCATCTGGTACTGGACGGCGGTTTCATAAGTCGCAGCATGTCCATTAGCCGCTAAGGTGCTTTGTAAAGCGTGCGCGCCAAATGCGCCAAATGCCACACCGAAAAATGCAAAAATCGCTCCGAGTAATGTGAAAGTCCGGCTCACAATTGGGTTCTCCATTGAGGCAAAAATGATTGAGGTGATTTTATTGCTTGACTTTATAAACACACGGACAGATAGTACCGTCTTGCTCCCCTCCTCGCTTGCGGGAAGGGCTGCCGAAGACGTGGGGTAAAATGACTAGAGAGAGAATGAGAGAAAGCATTTTTGCACAAGCGGCGTGTCAATAAGAAAGCGTTACGCAATCGGCTCATCATGTGGAATTTGCCAGGTCACGACAATTTCAGTGCCATCGCCCATCTGACTCTTGATTGAAAAGGCTGCGCCAACGCCTTCGGCGCGTTCCTGCATGATATTCAACCCGAAGCCCCTGGAAGCCATATCCACATCAAATCCGGGGCCATCATCATGAATAACCAGCATTACGCAATCGTCTTTCTCGAAGCACGCAATTTCTACTTTGGCCGCCTCCGAATGTTTTACCACATTGTTCAGGGCTTCCTGCGTTACACGATACAACATTTCATGCACATTTGGCGGCAGCATCCGCTCAAGTGTAACCTCCAGCGCGATGTCGATTTCGCGCCGTGCCTGGACAGCGTCCGCAAGCTGGCGCAGCAATTCCGGCAGCGAACTGGTATGCAGACCTTCAGGACGGAGTTCCAGCAGCAAAGTACGCATTTCCGCCAGTGCCCCTTGATTCATGCGCTGCAATTTATCGAGCCATTCCGGCACACTTTCAGGTTTGGTTGTCCACATGCGCGCGGCAGTTTGGGCAATGATATTGGCAGAAAATAAAGTCTGGCTGACGGCATCGTGCAAATCACGCGAAAACCGCTGACGCTCTTCGATTACGGCAGCCTGACGCGCTTGGGCAAACAGGCGTGCATTATCCACCGCAACGGCGCTCCGGTGTCCGATTTCCCGCGCCAATGCCACATCATCCTGGCTAAAATGCCGCCCGGACTCGGACGATACAAACGTCACCGCGCCGATGCGGGAACCGCGAATGCTCATGGGAACAATCATGACCGATTTAAAACCAAGCTGGCGGAGAATTTGCTTTTCCTCTTCGTCGCGCGCGGCGGCTGTCGCCACATCTTCAGAAAGGTCAGCATAATATTCGGTCTCCCCGGTTTTGATGACCTGATGAATACCCCGTGCGGAATGGGGGTTGGGCGGATATTTCTCCTCTAGGGAGCGCACCCACTTCACTTTTTCCGGATCAACATGGGCGACCTCGACCAACTGGAGTTCCCCTTGTTCATTGACCAGATCAATCCGGCACCAATCGGCCATCATCGGCACAGCCAACTGAGCCATATTTTTTAGCGTGATCTGGTAGTCCAAAGAAGAACTCAAAACAGCGCTGGCTTCCGCCAGGAAAGTCACACGCCGACGCGCCAATTGCTCCGCTTCATAAAGCAGCGCCCGCTGCATGGCCTGAGCACACTGTGAGGCAATCGTTTGCAGGAATTCGCGATCTTCCGCATCAAAACGGCGCGGCTGTGGAAAACTCATGCCAATCGCCCCAAGTACCCGCCCGTCAGAAATGAGCGGCAGGCTGGCAATCGCCTGTGAGCGCGTGACCGATTGCAGCCGCTCGGCCATTTCCGGATATTTGGCACGATAGTCTTCCAGGTTTTTGACCCAGACCGGCTGCCGCGTCTGAATCGCGTCGGTTACATGGGTTGGCACACTGCGCGCCAACTCCATAAAATTTTCCCGAACGTCGTTAGCAACCGTATGCATATTCAGGATTCGAACCGTTTTCCCATCGGGTTCTAATAAGCTGATCGATCCTATCCGCGAGCCGACCAACGGGAATCCTTTTTCGACAATAACTTCAGCAACAGCTTGTGGCGTCAAGGCTTCGGACAATGCTGCCGTCAGTGCTTGCAAACCGGCAGCGCGCGACTCTGCACGTTTTCGCCCGGTAATATCAATCCCGATACCCCAGCTTGTCCATCCTGGAACCGAAAAACCGCCGGACACATTTGACCACGAGACCGTCCGTTTGCGGCCATCCTTGTGCGTAATTTCCAGTTCCCAATCCTGGAAAGTTGGGCCTTCCTGCTTGCGTATTTCATAAATCTGGCGGCGATAATCCGGGTCTGGATACAGGAGTTCTATATACTGCGGATTACCGACCATTTCTTCAGCGCTATACCCTGTCACCCGTTCGCATTCTTTGTTCCACGCCACCAGATTTCCGGGGGCATCCGTTGCGATCAGCATAACCGGCATACTCGACAAAACGGTTCGCAGGCGTTGTTCATTTTCCCGGATAAGGGCCGCCTGGGCATAATCGTCGGTCACATCGCGGAATACCAGAACGCTTCCCAGGGTATTCCCGGATCGGTCTCGGATCGGCGCACCGCTGTCCGCAATCATGCGTTCGGAGCCAGTCCGCGAAATGAGGACAGTATCATTGGCGAGGCCGACGATAACGCCCTCTTTCAGCACCCGGTTGACCGGGTTTTCCACAATCCGGCCCGTCTTCTGGTTGACAATATGGAAGACAGTCGCGATAGGCTGACCGCTAGCGTCGTCCGGTTTCCAGCCTGTGAGGGCTTCGGCTACTTCATTTAAGAACATCACGCGCGCCTGGGTATCTGTTGCGATAACCCCATCACCAATGCTGGTTAAGGTTACGCGCAGCCACTCGCGGTGCTGCGTAACCGCCATCTCCGCCCGTCTGCGGGTTTCAATGACCCAGCTAATCAGCAAGGCGACGGCTGCAAAAACCACGAACCGAACCAATTCATTCGAGCTGATACTGAAACCGCTGTCGGGCGTAATCAGAAAATAGTTGACCGTTAAAATCGTGAACACAATCGCGATCAGTCCAGCCAGCAAACCACCCGAAATCACGCTGATAACGATTGCAAGAAAAAACAGCAAGAACGGGTTGGGTAAAAAGATATTGGGAAACAGGAGTGAAATCAGTAAGGCGACAGAGCAGCTTACCAGTGCCATGCCATAGCGCCAGAAAAACGAACTGTATTTCGGCTCGGCTGGACTTGCTTCTATGAAGGGGTTTGACAATTTTTTTACTACCGTTAGGCGATCCGTTAATTCATCCATCTCGAAAACCCGTAGGTTATCCTGCAATGCGTTTTTCAGTCCAGAACTTCAGCGTTCACACTGTGTAGAATCTCATCTGTTATGCAGAAGTTTTTCACAGCTCGGATCACAAAACTAACTGCCTAAATGGTAGCGCAAAATCCCCCAAAGTGAAATGATCCACGAAAGGTTGAAAGAAACCATTTGTCCGCTACAATTTTAGAGTATGAGTGACCGTGTTTGAACGAGAAATCTCATTGTATGGGCGCAGCGGTACTGTGCCCTTTTTTGAATAAATAATGTTATCAGTTACCATTTGTCCGCTACATTTTGAGCCTGCTGGCCTCACAAACGTCCATCCTATGAATGAAACCCGATGATGAAAAAGTTTGATGCGGTAGGTGTCGATATTGGCGGCACTTTTACCGATTTAATTCTGAGCAGTGATGGCGGTCTGACCATCCACAAACTGCTGAGCACCCCGGACAATCCTGCCCAGGCCATGCTCGACGGTCTGAATGCGATCACTTCTGGCGGTCTGGACGCGCTGGAACGGGTATCACACGGATCGACAGTGGCGACCAATGCCATCCTCGAACGCAAAGGGGCAAAAACCGCGCTCATCACGACCCAGGGCTTCCGCGATGTGTTGTTTATCGGGCGACAGAACCGGCCTATACTGTATGCCTTGCAACCGCAGCTTCCTCCACCGCTAATCCCGCGTGAGTGGTGTTATGAAGTTCCCGAACGGTTGGATTTTCACGGCGAAGTATTGACACCGCTGGACATCCTTGCGCTCGATAAAATTCTAGACGACATTGCCGCACAGGGCATCGAATCCCTAGCGGTATGTTTTCTCTACAGCTATGTCAACCCTGTTCATGAACAAGCCGTCCGCGCGCGAATTTTAGAACGCGGCTTGCTCCACGAATGGCAAATCGCCCTCTCCTGCGAAGTGCTGCCAGAATTCCGCGAATACGAACGCGCCAGTACCGTCGCCCTCGATGCCTACGTGCGCCCGGTCATGAGCCGCTACCTGACTCAACTTGAAAATGAACTGCCGCAAAACGTTGGCCTGCGCATCATGAAATCCGACGGCGGAGTCGTCAGCGCGGCACGGGCGCGTCAACAAGCCATACAAACGGCCTTGAGCGGCCCAGCGGCGGGCGTGATCGGCGCATTCCACATCGCCCAACTCGCCGGATACGACCACATCATCACCCTCGACATCGGCGGCACGTCCACTGATGTCGCGCTGTGTCCCGGCGAACCCGTTCGGCGGCCTGAATCGGAAATTGACGGTCTGCCCTTGCGTATCCGCCTGCTCGACATCGAAACCATTGGTGCGGGCGGCGGTTCCATCGCCCGATTGGACGCGGGCGGGGCGCTGCGCGTTGGCCCGGAAAGTGCCGGGGCGAATCCCGGCCCGATTTGTTACGGACGCGGCGGAAAGAAAATCACGGTCAGCGATGCCAACGCCGTGCTGGGACGTTTAGATGCCTCCCGTTTTCTCGGTGGGCAAATGGCGCTGGACATAGAACCCGCGCGGGCAGCCATCACCCAACTTGCGAATCAAATGAACTTGAGTGTCGAAGCCGCTGCCAAAGGGATTATCGACGTGGCGAACGTGAATATTGACCGGGCGCTGCGGCGTGTATCAGTGGCGCGGGGATACGATCCGCGCGATTTTACGCTGGTCGCTTTTGGCGGCGCGGGGCCGCTGCACGCCTGTGAAGTCGCCGAACGCCTCGACATCCCGCGTGTCCTTGTGCCGCGTTATCCCGGCGTGATGTGCGCGCTCGGCTTGCTGGTTGCCGATGTCGCCCTGGATTACAGCCAGTCGATTTTGCAGCCGCTGAACACCGACACTTTGGCGACCATTGCAAATCATCTGGAAACACTCACCGAACGCGCACAAGTTGAACTAACCCGCGAGGGAATCACTCCTGACCGCCAGCAGATTCGCGCTTTGCTCGATATGCGCTACGTCGGGCAGGCTTATGAATTAACCGTACCTTATCCCCTCCCCCTAACCCCCTCCCCACTGCGTAGAGAGGGCGAACAAAACATCGCTCAAGATTTTCATGAAGCTCATCGCCGCACCTATGGACATGCCATGCCTGAACGCTCTGTTGAAGTCGTGAACCTGCGCCTACAGGCCGTCGGCGTGGTCGAAAAACCCATTTTTCAGCGCAGCGATTTCGTAGGGGCACGACCTGTCGTGCTCTCGATTCAACACCGCGCCGATAGTGTCACGCTGTATAATCGCGACGCGCTGCAACCCGGCGATATACTGGACAGCCCTGCGCTGATTTTCCAACTCGACAGCACCGTCTTTGTCGCGCCCGATTGGAATGCGCGCGTCGATGGTTACGGCAATCTCATCCTTGAATCGGATAAATAGCTGTAATATTTTTCGTTATATTACCTGTTATCGCCTGTTTTTCAGGCATATTATTTCCCTTAAACTTGTTTTTATCTTTGTGCTAAAAGCTAACGACTATCGACTAGCCGCTAATGACTAATGACTTAGAAAGGTCATCATGAGAAACAGCAAGATACTCGCAAAAATTCGCGCCGGGAAACCCGCCAAAATCGCCATGATGGGCTTCTTTCTGCCGCCGATGGTGGCCTGGGCAGCCAGCCTGGATTATGACGGCATCTGGCTCGACCTGGAACACCGCGCGATGGACAGCCGCGAAATCCAGGCTTTGTTGGCTTTTTTTCACCTGTATGACATCGACTGTATGCTGCGCACACCCACGCGCGAAAAAGGTCAGCTTTACCGCTATCTGGAAGACGGCGTAACCGGCTTGATGATTCCCCATGTTTCCGATGTAGAGTCGGCTAAAGAACTGGTGCAAAAAGTGAAGTTCCCGCCGCTCGGTGATCGTGGTCTGGAAGGGCGCGGCCTGGAATCCAATTTCGGCCTCGATATTCCCGGCTCACGCTTACCGCTGGTTGTACACGCCTTGCGCGAAACCTTCCTGGTGTTGCAGATTGAAACGCCTGCGGGATTAGCCGCCGCTGATGAAATCGCCGCCATTCCCGGTGTTGATGGCCTCTACATCGGCCCACAGGATTTGGGCTTACGGATGCAACACGTCCCTGAAAACGAACGTTTCAGCACCAATCAGGCTGCGCAGCGCATCGCCGACATTTGCAAAAAGCACGGTAAAGCCTGGGGATCGCTGGCATCAACGATTGAAGAACTCGACCAGCATGCCAGGTTGGGGTCGCAGCTTCTCGTCTGGGGCGTCGATGCCCGCATTATCTTGCAGGGTTTAACCCAATCGAGCAAAGAATTAGACACAGTTGTAAATCCAAAATAGGAGGAAATAATGACTACTCAACCGGTTTCAGGTGGATTAATGGCCTATCCCAAAGAGGGATTGTTACGGATAGCCTTCAAAGCGCCGCTCTATCTCTGGCGCATAGGGCTGGGCGGACTGCTCGGCCAGAACTTGGTGGTGCTAACCACAAAAGGTCGCAAAAGCGGTCTCCCGCGTCATACTATGACCGAATACGCCTGGATTAATAACCGCGTCGTCATCGCCAGTGGATGGGGCGCGCAGGCGCAGTGGGTAAAAAATATTGAAGCCGATCCCCATCTGACTGTCCAGACCGCACACGGTACGCAAAGCTGTACCACCCACCGCATTGATGACGACGACTTGTTGACCATCGTTTACCAGCGGATGCAATCCAGTCCCGCATTTGCCCCAAGCCTGCACACCTGGGGGATTGAACCGCCATCACTGGACAATTTGCTTCAACACAAAGACCTCGCCTATTTTTTCATGTGTGAACCCACGACAGAATCCACACCATCGCCGCTTGAAACCGATTTAACCTGGGTGTGGGCGGTGATCGGTCTGAGCTTCCTCGTCGGTTGGCTGGCTGGACGTAATCAATGACCCGTCTCGCCATTTTGTCGGACATCCATGCCAACCTGCCCGCGCTCGAAGCCGTCATCGCCGATATGCAACCGTTCAGCGTCGATCATGTCATCGTCGCTGGCGACATCATCAATTGGGGGCCGTTTTCGGTTGAAGTGGTCGAGCGCATCACCAGCCTCGGTTGGGGACTCATTCGCGGCAACCATGAATATTATCTGCTGGACTATGACACCCCACGCGCGCCCGATTTGTGGAAAACTTTTGATACGCCGCGCTGGTTGAATAATCAGTTAGACGGTCATTGGAAAAATGTCATCGCCGCGTGGCCGGAAAGCCTCAGTTTGCGCTATCCCGATGCGCCATTGGTGCAAGTCTTCCATGCCACCCCGCGCGACATCCGCAAAGGGATTCATACCATTGAGTCCGATGACGAAATCATTCCCAGATTGGACGGTGTGGACGAATCATTCATCATTTGCGGGCATACCCATCTGCGCATGAACCGGCAAATCGGGCGCTGGCGTGTATTCAATCCCGGCGCGGTGGGCGCGCCCCTGGACGGCAAACTCGGCGCGAGTTATCTCATTCTCGACGGCGACGCCGACGGTTGGCATCCCACTTTTCGCCGCGCCATGTACGATCCCGCACCCAATTTTGTCGCCTTTGCCGAGCGCAAAATCGTCGAGGAACTGGGCAGCACTGGACGCTTACTGATCCACGAATACAAAACCGCCCGTCCCCAAATTTATCCCTTCAACGAATGGTGTCGCCTGCACCACCCCGACGCACCGCGCACCGTCGCCCTGGCTGAACGCTTCATCGCTGAGGTGGACGACATTGATCCCTATCTCCCCGCAGCATATCAGACCGAAAATATAGCAAATATCCTCTAGCGAGTGAATAATTAAATAAACGAATTGCTTCTGTAGGGGCGCAGCGGTGCTGCGCCCTTTTTTACCACCCCAATCTAAATATCTCAGACAAGTCACCCTTGTGAACCTTTAAAACCTCTTATAAACTCCATTTATTGAATTTGAAGAGGTGCAACTTTCTTTATGCTAGAGTCGATTCAGGATTTGCAAAGGCTAGTCATCAGCGGCGAAATCAACTGGGAACAGTATGGCGATGTGCGTGCTTCGTATCAGGACGAATTTGTCCTGTTCAATTATTTAGCCAAAGCGCAGTACGCCAACCGCTGGAACTGGTTCGAACTCAACAGCCGAGGCCTGATCCTCCACGTCAAAACCGGTGAGATAGTCGCCCGCCCCTTCCCCAAATTCTTCAATTGGAGCGAATACGGGCGTACAACCGACGCGCCCATCAAATTTATCACTGAAAAAATCGACGGCAGCCTGGGTATTCTCTACCGTGCCAATGGCGATTATCGGATTGCCACGCGCGGCGCGTTTGCCGGGGAGCAAGCACTATGGGCAACCGATTATCTCCGTGACCATTTCGCACTGCCGGGACTGGCTAACGAACTCACCCTGCTATTTGAAATTGTCTATCCCGATAATCGTATTGTCGTCAACTATGGAGATCGTGAAGACCTTATTCTGCTCGGCGCACGTAACCGCTTCACGGGCGACATGCTCCCGCTGGAATCGGTTCGTGAATTAGCGGCTCAATATGGATTTAACATGCCGACCAGCTACGATTTTTCCAGCGTAGACGACATGATTGAGGCAGCAGGCGTATTGACGGCAGAACATGAAGGTTGGGTCGCCACCTTCGAAGATGGCAGCATTTTCAAGTTCAAAGGCACACTCTACCAGATGGCGAATAGATTGCTCATCGGAGTCACCTTTAATCATGTGCTCGACGCTATCGCCAATGGGCAGTTCGACTCGCTGATCGAGGGTGTTCCCGACGAATTTCTCACTGTTGTGCGCGAGCACCAGCAAAAGATTGAAGCCACTGTCGCCGAAGTTACATCTTTTGTCGAACAGGAAATGCGGTCTGCTCCCACAGAATCGCGTCGAGATTTCGCCTTATGGGTGCAGGGGCGGTATAAAGGGGTCATGCACACATCCTATTTCTTTGCCGCGCTTGATGGAAAACCACTTGCGCCGCTCATCTACAAACATGCATTTGAGTAAATTTTATGCCCGTAGACCCTATCTCACTCGAAGTATTTAAGAATCTGTTCGCGTCGGTGGCGGAAGAAATGGGCGTGACCTTGCAACGCGCCAGTTTCAGCCCCAACATCCGCGAACGGCTCGATTTTTCCTGCGCCATGTTCGATGCTCAGGCGCGGATGGTGGCGCAGGCCGCGCACATCCCGGTTCACTTGGGCAGTATGCCCGCCTCGGTGGAATTTGCCCTGCGCGAATTTCCGGTATTGCAACCCGGCGACGTGATTATCCTGAACGATCCCTATCACGGCGGCACGCACCTGCCGGACATCACGATGGTCTCGCCGGTTTTTGTCGGCGACGAGGTACGCTTTTTTGTCGCCAGCCGCGCCCACCATGCCGATGTGGGCGGCATGTCGCCGGGATCGCTGCCCCTCAGCACCGAACTCTATCAGGAAGGCGTGATTATCCCGCCCATCAGACTGATGGACGCCGGAAAGCGCAACGAGGGTGTGCTGGCGCTTATCACCGCCAACAGCCGCGCCCCGGAAGAGCGCCTGGGCGATCTCGAAGCTCAACTTGCCGCCCAGCGTGTCGGCGAAAAACGCTTGCTGGCGCTGGTCGAGGCGCATGGCGAGGCGCGCGTGACCGAACATGCCGACGCCCTGCTCGATTATTCGCGGCGCATGACCGAGGCCGTCATCGCCCAAATTCCTGACGGCGTATACACCTTCGAAGACGCGCTGGAAGGTGACGGTCAACGTGAATTTCGGATTCCGATTCGGGCAACCCTCCGCGTAAACGGGTCACATATGATTGTGGATTTTATGGGCAGCGCGCCACAGGTGGCCGGAAATGTGAACGCGGTGGAAGCCATTGTGCGTTCGGCGACCTGGTACTGCGTCCGGCTGCTGGCAGAAGACGATGTTCCCGTCAATCACGGCTGTTTTCAACCAGTAAGCGTCATCACGCCGCTCCACAGCCTGCTCAATCCCGATTTTCCGGCGGCGGTTGCGGTGGGCAATACCGAGACCGGACAGCGCATCGTGGACGCAGTTTTGGGCGCGTTGTCGAAAGCACTTCCCGGCAGAATTCCCGCGTCGGGACAGGGCACAATGAATAATTTTACATTCGGCGGCTCATACCCCCACCCCAACCCTCCCCCGAATTCAGGGGAGGGAGAGGAAAATACAGTCTCCAAAGCCTTTGTCTATTACGAAACCATCGCAGGCGGACAGGGCGCGGGGCCGCTGGGCGCTGGCCTCAGCGGGCGGCACAGCCACATGACCAACACCCGCAACACCCCGGTTGAAGCCCTGGAATATGCCCTACCCGTGCGCGTCATTGAATATGGACTACGCGAAGGTTCGGGTGGTGATGGAAAACATCGCGGCGGCGATGGCATCCGGCGGGTGTATGAATTTCTTGCGCCAGCGACGGCTACCATCAACAGCGAACGGCGAGTGTATGCACCCTATGGCCTCGAAGGCGGCGAACCGGGGCAAGTCGGGCGGAATGCGATTGTCCGAAACCCCCTCCCCAGCCCTCCCCCGAATTCAGGGGAGGGAGCAAAATCCATGTCCGCCATCGAAAACCTGGGCGCGAAATGGACAGGGCGCGTCCAGGCCGGAGATCGGGTCATCATCGAAACCCCCGGCGGTGGCGGTTGGGGTCAGAAAGCATAGTACAGAGTACAAAGTTCAGAGTGCAGAGTAAAATACAATAATTGAAGCCAGCCAAACCGAACCGTGTGTAGGGACGAGATATATCTCGTCCGAGATTCTCTCATCCCACCGCCTTAAAACTGATCTCAACCGGTGCGCCCAAAAATCCCCCTAATCGGGCAGCCTCGACCTCAACCCCCTCTTTGACGGACGCCGAAAATTCCGTAAACGGCTCGATAGACACCTGGATTTGCTTCCGTTTTTGCTCGTACTTCCACACGCCCTGAATCCGTCCATCGACCACAATCACGGGCGAAATCCAACCGGCTTTGCGATAGATGCGCGGCAGCAGGTCTTCGGCCAGCAGCAAATTGCGCTCGTGATAAGCCGTGAGGGTAAAAGTATCAAAGTTGGGCAGCAGCCGCACGGACGAATCCTCGGAGGCGGATTGCACAGCATCGACATCGGCACGCAGCAGCCAGCCTTTCCAACCTTCGACATCGACTTCAACCAACTCATCTTCAAGCACTTTAAGCCAATGGCGGCCTTCCGCGCCCTGGATACCCCACCAGTGCGAAAATTCATCGCGCGGCGACGGGCCATAAGCCGCGAAATAACGGCGGCCAATTGTCCGCATGGCCTCGTCGGGATCGACCTCGCGCCAACCCGCAATCCACTGATCGGGGCGGACAAAAGTGACATTTTGACCCTGGCTGGGGCCGAAGCATAAATAACCGTGATACGACGCTAGCTTGAGAAATTCGCCCCAACCGGAACGCAGACGGTCACGCTGGTGCGGGACTTTGGCGACTTTGACAATATCTTCAGCCAATTCCTCGCGCGAGAGGGTTTTGCCATCCAGCACGGTATAGACCGCCGCGATGATGGCTTCAATTTCTTCTAAATCCGTGCCAAAAGCTTTGAGCCAATATTGCTTGCGATACATATTGCGCGTGCTCTGCATAGCAGCGACGTACACCGGCAAATCTTCGGCGGTCAGCAGATGGAGCGTGCCGCGCATCGCCCAGGTTTTGACGAGCGAACGATTCTGCCACAGCATCGCATCCACTTCACCGGCTTTCAGATCGTCCAACCGCGCCCAGAGCTGTAATTCTCCGGCGGACATCACCTGTGCCTGAATGCCACCGAGCGCCGAAACAGTTGCCGCAACACCCTTTTCACCCGTGCTTGCGGGTCGATTCAAAAAGTGGCGGGCAGCACGGAAACGCAGCACTTGATTCCAGGTGAATGCGGTCATCTCAGGTTTATCCTATTCCATAAGCCAAAAACAAATTGTATTGTCCGCCGAAACCTGATTTTCGGACACTACTCCGGCTGATTGTGTCCGAGGCGGGGCGTATCGCCGCCATCGAGCGTAAGTATGTCCGCGCAAAATACATCCGCAAAAAAGGGGCGAAAATGGCCGATTTTTGGCGGAAGTTTCGGCTGTTTTCCAAAACGGGCGGCAGTGTGGTGGTGGATGAGGGGAACTTCCGCACGCAGACAATAGAGGGTAAGCAACGCAATAACCCCGGCGGATTGCTGCGGTAGGGGTGGCTCTTGTTGAAAAGATACCCGTATAGTGCGGCTCACCTTGCTCGTCTGACAAAGACGCGAGGTTGCCGGACATGCGCTGAAGCGCAGGGTGTTTTCCTGGAAGACCGCCTGGATGTCGGACACAGGGATATGTGGTGAGGGATGAACCAGGACTGAAGGACAAGCAGGTGTCCGACATACCTGCGTGGGTATTGGACGGGCGAATCCAGAAAAAAGTTGTCCTAAAACACATAAGGGAGATATTCCTTTGGTCGATTCGCGGAGTATCATTATAGAACAAATGTTCCACACTGTCAAGCGATCTTTTTTGATTCGGCGCATCATAAAAAACCTGTAAATTTTTGGAACGACCTCAAAATCTCGAACGTCTAAGCAAGTGCGGCACAAACCAATTTCTCTATAATGAAGCATGAGCACACGAATTCAGTCGTCATGAAGGGGCACACAATGGGCAGCAATTTTATCAACAGCATTATCCGGCGATCCAACCTCAACCAATTCATTTTCGCGCTGGTCGTTTTAATCGGCGTGATTGGCGCACTGGTCTTATCCGCCAATTATTACTACAACCTGTTCAACGGGCCGTTCGACATGAGCAAAAGCGATTTGCTCAAAATCGACAACCTGGACGACGTGAAACAATATTTCGTCAACCTCAAAGGCGATGATGTTATTGACACCGGCTACTACTACTCAACCACCAACTATGGCGTGGAAACCGGGCAAGACCATTATGCGGCGGTGCTCTTTAATAAACAATTTTTGCTGGTACAGGTTCCCGGTGATGTTTCAGACACTGTCAAAAATTATACCGGCGCGTTAAAACCGATTCCGTCCGATGTGCAGAGCGATATTATGGACTCGATTTACCACGATGAACCCTCGGTGAAAGGTCATTTTCTGCCGTTTATGCTGGATACCAGTGACTTTCGCGGCTCCGGTTATGTCGGTCTGGTCGTCGCCATCATCGTCGGGCTTATCTGTGTGTGGATCATCATCCGCAGCCTGCGCCGGATGGGCAACCCGGCCTCGCACCCGATTATGCGCGGCTTGGCACGCTTTGGTGATGCCGAACAAACCACCGAGCAAATTGAATTTGAAATGAATCAGGATCATCCAAAAGTGGGCAAAAATCTGCATCTAACGCGCAACTGGCTGGTGTATCGCACCGCCTCAACGCTGAGTGCAACCAAATTGTCGGATGTCGTTTGGGTGTATAAACATGTCACCCAACGCCGGACATATGGCGTGGCGACGGGCAAAACCTTCAAAGCGATGATTTATGACCGTTATGGAAGCAATATCGTTGTTCCGGGCAAGGAAGCCGATGTCGCAGCAACCCTCGAATCTGTCGCGCGCCAAAGTCCCTGGGCGCAGGTCGGATATACCAAAGATTGGGAACAGAAGTGGAAGCAGCAGCGCGCGGCTTTCATCGCGGCGGTGGATCAACGCAAAAAAGAAATGCAGCAGCGCTAAAATCGCCGCGTTTTTCTATTTCTTGTAACTTCGAGCGCAATAATACCGCTATACTGAAAGGATGGGGCACACACCTCATCCTTTTTATATTGACGACCCACTGAAAGTAAAGCGCATGGCAACTGGTCTCATTGGCAAGATGATCCGCCAAACCTATCGTAATCAACTCATCATCCTGGGCGGCTTATTGGCACTGCTCATCGCCGCGATTATTCCAGCGCTGAATTACTACGCCAATGTTTTGTCTGGGCCAACCGAAATCACAGCGGAAGAACTGGTCAACATTCGAGATGTGAATCAACTCGACCATTTTTTTGTCACGCTCAAAGGCGATGTTGCTTATCCCATAGGCAAGGATATTCTCGTATGGAGCGACGGCACGCGCGACGAGACCAATGTCCGCTATGCCACAATGCCCATCGGCGAGCGAAATTTGCTCATCAAAACGCCGGGAAGCACTGATGCATCCGAATTCACCGGGACACTGAGTGAAATGCCGCCGGATGTCTGTCGCATTCTGATCAAAAACTGTGTCTTCAACTCATTCTTACCCCTCATGTTGAACACGGGCGATTTCCGCGTCACCGGATTGGTTTCGCTGGGCGCAGTGATCTTGCTGGTGCTGATCTTCGTCTGGGGCATCCTCTACACGCGGCGGCAGATGCGGAATCCGTCAGAACACCCCATCATGCGCACGCTGGCACGCTTCGGCGATGCTCAGAAAATCGCCAACCAGCTTGACACCGAATTGGACGATCATTTTGATGCCGTTGGCAAAATCCGCCTCACCAAACATTGGCTGGTTTATGGTTCGCTTGGCGCGTTGAGCGTAACCCGTTTCCAGGACATCATCTGGATATACAAAGCGGTTGTCCATCATTCCACCAACGGTGCAGCAACCGGCGACAATGTGTCCATGAAGGTGTGGGATCGTCATGGAACCTGCATCACCATCACCGATAATGACAACCAAATCAATGACATTTTAAAGGCGGTGGGCGGACGCGCACCCTGGGCATTCAGCGGCTACAGCCCCGACCTTGAACACCGCTTCAAAACCAATCCCACTGAACTGCTGCACGAAGTTGATCGGCGTAAATGGGGCGTGCGGACTTTCTAGGGATCAGTTGCCTTCCATTTTTCAAGTGCAAGGCCGCATATACGCCTTATCTCTTCATCCTTATCGTTTTGAAGCGCCTCTAGTGTAGGGATCGCTTCACGGTCACTGGCATTAATGAGCGCGAACAGCATTTCCCTACGCACCCCATAACTCTCTTCGTTCGCCTGAGCATGGAGGAGGGCTGAACTCGCCGTAGTTGCCTTAAGTACACCCAGGATTGACGCCGCCCAATAGCGCTCACCCGCGTCTGAGCTGGACAGCATCCGCATAGCAGCATTGATAGCACGCACTTTGCCGACTCGTTCCAGCATTTCGACCACGCGGCTGCGAACAAACGGCGCGTCTTCGTCCACAACGATGCGATAGGCGTGAAAACTCCCCATCTCCGCCAAGACAAGCGCCAGCGTGAAATAGAAGACATTTTGCGCATCGGTATTGCTGCCCATGAAACGATATGGTGCAATCCGATCTTCCAGAATTTTATGCGCGCGCGGGTCGCCAGATTTGCCTAAGGCTTCCGCTGCCCGAATCGCGGCGGACATATCCTGACCATATAATTGCGCGACTAATTCGCCGAAATTTTCGAACATACAAATCTATCCCCCATCGTGTCTAGTGCGCGTATCGCTCAATTTATGCTTAAAATTCAGCCAGGCACAAATCTTGTTTTCTAAAATCAACCTTATTGGCGCGATGCATGTTCAAGAATTTAGTCATCAGCAATCAGCAATGAACACAACTCTAGTAGGGCAATCATCGCCATAGCGTCATCATTATCATATAAATCGGTTTTACACTATAGATATATCAATTAACCCAAAGAAAGTTCTATGCGATGGTTCGGCGACTTTATCCCTCTTTATTCATTTTACTCTCGTTCGTAATTCTATTTTCGACCTGTTATACCCTCTACGCACAGGACACCGATCTCCGCGCCAATGCTGATGCCGACGGGCTACCTGTACTCGAACCACAAGATGTACTTACCGACAATGTAGCAGTTATCGAGACTCTTCCAGAACTAAATGGTGATATAGTCAACAATGTTCTTTATTTTCTTGAGCCAAACTCGGACAATTGGGAGATGTTGTCTCCGCCCAATGCGATATCCGGTTATGTTTCTACAGATCGTCTGCAAAATGGCAACTTTCGCGTATATGAAATGCCATCTGATATGGCAGGGCCGTGTCCACCCGCAACCCCATCTTTTGAGTTTGATCCGGCGACTCGCCACTTCACACAACAAGCGGAAGAAATAGACACGCCTGATTCGGGATCGTATTGGGGACTTTTCTATCCGAATCCGCCTGAGAATATCGGGCTGCGTAACTACTGCGAATTAGATACATACGGCGCGGAACTGCCCGACGACATAAGCGACCTCATCCGTGCCAGCATCGAACATGACGGACACTATGACGGGCCATATCCCACAGAAATGCATATCCCGAACTATCTGATTGTGGCCGCACCGCTGCCAGATGATGCAGGCAACTATCTATTCGCTGTCTATACCGTCGATGATGGTAACTGGAGTGATTCGATCCCGCTTACCCTGACCGGAGATTGGGCGTTCCGCAGTTTAGGCTATCAGGGTGACGTGTTGTATATCGAGGCTAGAGGCGAAACAGGTGTCATTTTTTATCGGCTGGATGTCGCCAGGAAAGCCTTCAAAAAACTGTTCCAGACACCCTATCCACAATCTGCCTTTAGCGGACAAAATAATGTCTACTACTACATGAGCCACAATGACACTGATTATCAATTTTATCGGTACGATTTGTTTTCAGAGCGAGAGGAAATCATCGCTGCGTTACCATGTGCCGCATTTACAGATCACTGCATAGAACTGTCTATCAGAGATAGTAACCGGTGGTCACATATAACTGAATTAATGTTTGTGGTAGAGGGGGCAAAAGCTGCGGACGGTATCCCATATTTTGTTGTCGATATTCCAAATGCCAGCGTACTTCATAAAGGATTGCTCCCGCCGACAACAACTTCTCTGCTCTGGTTAGATACCAAGCCAAGTTTACTAATTAGCGTATACCGGGATGTACCTGAACCTTATGCTGTGTTAGTCGATTTAAGCGGCGATAATCCCGCTGAAACGCAGATCGTCATTCCTTACCGTATCGCAGACATCTCACCCAATGAGCAAAGCGCCGTAGTTTATGTGGCAGATATAGAAGCAAATACCCAAACCATAGGCATTGTCGATTTACAGACCTTAGCCTACAGACCAATTACATTACCACTGGATACGAGTGTATTTGATGTGGGCATATTTTGGCGAACAGATGCAACCCTGGAGATTACAATTTATGCTCACGATTACGACAGCCGGTGGTTCGATTCCCTCCCATTGCGCACATGGGTCATACAACCAGAATAGGTGTAAAACTCGTTCTTAAATAGGATAAGCAGATCATACAAGTTAAGATAGAAATCTGCACTCTGGATACCGAAATGGCAGAGCGTGCCCTACGACTGCGGTTGTACGGCAGTAGTTATTACTAGCCCTTTCCAATCCCCCATCGTGTCTAGTGCGCACATCGCCCAAAAAAAGTATACTTAAAATTCAGACTCGGTTACGATAGTCTTTTGTATTAAATATTGACCGCGCGAAGAGCGTTAGAGAGAAACCATTGTGTCTGCTGTCAATTATGCCTTAGAACATTTTTATTACGGGCAGTTGGTGAAGAACGGCAGCCCGGAAAGCGAACTGCAACTGCTGGCGAAGTCCCCCGGAGTGCGCGGTGACGAAATCGCCGAGGCCATCAATGTCGCCCTGCTGCCGCCTTTGGCCGGGTCGCCAGCCGGATCGTGGGCGCTGGTGCGCGGCAGGAAAGCAGTCGCCTTCGCCGTCGTCCAGTCCAGCCTGGGCTTGGCGGGACAGTCCATGCTGCATTATGTCCTCACGCCGCCCGATGTGCTGCGGGCGATGGGCGGCAATCTCAAAGCGCTGACCCGTCTGGTGCAGGACGATATGCCGGTCTTTGAGCAGGCGGGCGGCAAACTTGACCCGATTGCCCTGCCCACTGCCGAAACCCCGTCGCAAGAGCAGCAAATCGAAGACATTCTCACGTTGATGACCCACACCCACAACCGCATGGATACGCTCGAAGCGCTGCTCGCGGCGATTGTCCAGGGTGTGCCGTTGGTGGTGCAAAATGCGCCACTGGAAGTCGAGGCGCGGGTCGAATTCGTGCAGGGACTTTTGGCCTTGATTCCACCTTCAGCCCGTTTCGGCGTCACTTTTGCGACCCACACCGTCCCATCCACGCAGACCGACGCCCAAATCCGCTTTCATGGCGGCGGCAAACTTTCGCGTGAAACCCTGGTCTACGACTGGCCGAGCGGCAATATGGCCGGTAAAGCCGTAGACGACGAATACAGCCGTTATATCGTCAGCCAACTGCGGCTGGATGCTGAACTCGTGAGCAAAGAAACGCGCGGTCTGACGGCAGTCGCCGCGTGGCGGATCCGGCGCGGCGAAGGGTTGGCCGATGCGCTGGGTTATGCGGCGCACCGCCTCAAAATGGATAACGCGCTGCTGAATAAGCAGCCTGTCGAGACCGCCGATGTGTCCAAAGTGCTGGCGGAAGACCCCACGCTGACCGATGAACTCAAGGTCGCCTATACCCAGCACGTATTGTCTTTTGCGCTGGCATTGGGTGACATGCAGCACGCCGACCCGATTGCCGTGATGATCCGGCAACAGCCACTTTTAGAAACCGCTTTGCAGAGCCAATTCGCCGACGCCATCAACGAGGGTAAAGCCGGGATCGTCTATGAGGCGATTGCGAAATGGCTGGCGAATCCGCTGGGGCCGGTGGGCATGAAATGGGTTGAACTGGCACACCGGGCGGGACTGGTCTACATGGATTCACTGGTCAAAGCCAAAGATGTCCCCGGAACGAGTAAATTTTTAGAAAGCATCCACAACGCCGACGCAGGTGTCGAGGTTAGCCGGATTGTGCCCAAACTGGTCGAGATGGCGCTGCCGATGACGGTGCTGGATCGCGATTTGAATTTGACGGTGTTCCTGCTGGCGGTCAATTATGTGGACAGCGATGTCCTCAAACGGCTGATCGCATCCCAAAAATTCGTGGCGCAGCTTCCGCCCAGCCTGGGACGCCTGACCCCTTATCTGACGGGCGATGATGCCGGTTTGTCGCCGTCGGGGTTGCTGGTGGATACGGCGCAGTCCTTCGGCGAGGATTGGGCTGACCTGATTTTGATCCGACTGGCGGAATTGGCCGTGCGCGCCAAACGCCCGGATATTGTGGATACGTCGGCGCTGTCGGCGATTATTCACCGCTTGGCGTCACCCTGGTCGATACAATACAGCCAGACCTTGACCTGGATCGCGAAAAATTCGTCAACCGACGAAACCTTGTTGCAGCTTGAACCGCCGGGGCCGACTTATCTGCTGCAAATTATGCTGGCGTTCGGATCGTATGCTGATCTGGCGCAGGAAATGTTGCATCAGGCGCGGCTGCTCTACCCCGGCGACAGACAAACTGAGTATGTGAATATGGTGCGGCAAATTTTCGCCGAAACACCGCAGCAGGTGGAACAGGTTCCGGTTGCGTTGCAAATCATTGCCGATACCGGCATCCGTTCGCTGCCGCTGGCGATGGCCTATATCGGCGCGCTGGAAGGCCACGAATGGTCGTCGGAACTCGACCCGGTGGCCGAAACCGTGACGAAAATGCTGTTTGAATTCCCGGCCATCCTGGAAGTGATGCCATCAGCGGCCATGATCGCGCTGCTGAAATTTCACATGAAACGCAAAGATGTACCCGCAACGATCCGCGTGGCCGGTTTGCTGCCACAGGTAGCCATCAACGAAGGCTCGAAGGGCATCAACCTGATCGGGCGCATGTATAAAATGCTGGATTGGGACGAACGGGTGCGGCTGGCTGGCCTGGAACTGCTGCGCCGTTATGTCCGCGAGGCGACAGACGAGGATGCCCGCCGCGCAATCACGGCCTTTGGGCGCGAGTTCGGCGTCAAGGTGCAGCAGACCTTAGAAGCCACCTATGCCATGAAGCGCATGATGGACAGCCTTGATCTGGTCACGTATGCCGAGTTCATCCACCTGACGGCGCAATTTTTGCTGGAAACGGCGCAGGTTTACGCCGACAAAACCCGCATTCCGAGCCTGGGCGCGGTGATGAACGACCTGGATAGTTTGAGCGGCGGGCTTTCCAACCCTGAGCGCCAGATTATCGCTACTGAAATGGTGGGGCTGGGCAAGGCGATCATCGTCCTGGCTGACCAGCAGAAAGCCAACCGTCCGCGCGACCCGGAAAAGCATATCGACGCACTGGTGATCGGCAAGGCTGACCCGACCAGCGTACTCGACGTGTTCTGGGTGATGGGCGGCTACTTCACCAAAGGCAAACGCTACGCGCTCAAGCTGGAACGTCCGGCCAGCGTGCGCGCGCTGGGAGATCGTTCCGCGCCGATGCTCAAAGACGAGTCGCAGATTATCAACGGCGTGCTGCGCGGGGCGCTGCGGGCTTTCCCGCCCGACAAAAAGCTGACGCTGAATGCCGACGCCATCCGCCTGGAAATGGACAGCCTGTGGGGCGAGATTTCGCTGGTGAAGCAGCGTGAGTTGGTGCGCGATCTGTCAACCGATTTGCAGCGCATCGCCGATCTGGTCGCGACCATCACGCAAATGGGCGGCGACAAAGCGATGGAAGATGGTGGCGCAGCCCGCAAACTGGAACAAAACGACACCCAGCCTAAAAATCCGCTGGAAATGTATCGTTTCGTCAGCGGCTATTTCAAATTACGGGCGAAGTGAAAAAAAGTGATGAGCAACGGATAAAAGGAAGCTACGGGGGCAGCAAACACACGGTTGGGGGCAAGCGCGTGGAGTCGATAACGTGAAACACTCATGGATGCTGTTTGCTGCCTGTCTATTGATCCTGACCATTTTTCCGCATTTCGACGCATCTGCCCAGGAACTTGCTAAGATCATATTTTCCATCGCCTGGAGTCCCGACGGCAGCAAAATTGCTGTCGGCACGCCCAGCAAGATTGAAATTTTGGATGCCACTGATGGTACGCTTATCAAAACGTTGAAGGGCAGTAGATATGTGGTTTCTGCTGTGGATTGGAGTCTCGATAGCACAAAAGTTGCGGGGGCAAGTTCTGGTCCAAACGGTCTGGCTGTTTGGGATGTTGCGACTGGTCAAATAATCGCAGCACAGTCTTTTGACGCAATTGCGATCAAATGGAATCCTGACAATATCAGGATCGCGGCGGCTGATACATCTATCAATATAGGCATTTGGAATACATTAACAGGACAAAACGCCCCATTGGCATTACAGGGCAATGTAATGGATTGGAGTCCAGATGGCGACAAGTTAGCCAGGGCGAGTTATGACGATAGCCCGATTCAAATCACGGACATCGCAACTCAACAGACATTGTTGACTCTCCCCGGCCATAAATACGGGGTTGGAAGCCTTGATTGGAGTCCAGATGGGAACAAAATCGCCAGCGGTGGCGCAGATAAAATCGTGAAAATCTGGAATGCGACGACAGGCGAATCCCTATTTACCTTGACCGGACATAGCGATGTTGTCAGTGCCGTTGCCTGGAATTGGAATACGACTATCCTCGCCAGCGCGAGCAGCGATGGCACTGTGCGCTTCTGGAATGCCCAAACAGGCGAATTAATCAGCGTTGTGCAGGCAGAGGGACAAATTAGAGCAATTTCTTGGAGTCCCGATGGCAGCAAGATTGTTTACGGCGGTGACGAAGGAATAGTACATGTCATCCCCGCGCCGCAAGCGCAAACCCCTACACCATCGCCCAGCCCATCCGCCCAAGAGACTGCCACACCTAATCGCATCCTGGCTGTAGCGTGGAGTCCTGATTTGTCCCATGTCGCAATTGGGGACACAGATGGTCTCATTCGAATCATTGACGCTAACACCTCTCAACCTGCGCTGACAATTCAAGGCCATACAGCGGGAGTAGCCAGCATAGCATGGAGTCCTGATGGAAGCCGAATTATCAGTGGTGGCCTAAGTCCTGATGATTCGGCTCGGATTTGGAACATCGCTGACGGAAAACTGATGTATCAGTTCTCCAATGTAGGAACCGATGTACTCGCCGTCGGTTGGAGTCCAGATGGGAATCAGGTTGTTGCGATTCCAGCCGAAGAAAAAGGCCGCATCTGGAATCCCTCAAACGGAAATTTAATCTCGACCCTTCAAATTGGTACAGTTACAGATATGCGATGGAGTCCAGATGGTACAAAAATCGCATTCAGCTTGGCAGGCGGGGCTATTGACATTCGCGAAGCCTCAAATTTTCAACGTGTCGTTTATGCCGAAGTCAATTCGCGCCCCCCAGGTGGCGGACACCAGATTGTGAACGTTTCTTGGAGTCCTGATGGCAATCGAATTGCTGGCAGCACGTTGAATGGCAAGGTATGGATTTGGGATGCCGCGACTGGGCAAAATACCCTCACTTTAGCCGCCAATGATTATACTGGTGATGATATTTTACTCAGACGAGTTGCAAATCTCTCTTTTAGTTTAGATGGTAGCACCATCAGCAGTTTGAGCGGCGAAGGCACAATCCGCACCTGGGACGCAAAAACAGGTCAGGTATTGCAGACTGTTCAACTCGACGGACAGGTAAGCGCTGCGGCTTGGAGTCCCGACGGCACGCAACTCGCCTACGCTGTCGGCGACACCCTGCAAATTATCCTCACGCCGCAAGTTCAAACACCTACGCCCCAACCGGACACGCTGCCCGACTATCCCAGGCCGCCCTATAAACTGGCCTACAGTCCTGACGGGAGCATGATTGCTGGATCGGCGGATCGTCTGCTGCGGGTTTGGGATGCAACCACAGGCGCGACCCTCATTGATTTTCCGACGATGGATAGCACCTATGTCCTCGATGTGACCTGGAGTCCCGACAGTAAGCGCATCGCTACTGCTTCAGACGATCAATTCGTGCGCATCTGGAATATAGGCGATTCAAACTATAAGCCCGGCCAGCTTCTCAGCACCATTCAACCTGTAACAAATGAATTCGGCATCTTAACAAGCGTTGGTTGGAGTCCAAATGGGAAGCTCCTTGCTATCGGGAGTGTAATGGAGCCATTTTCGCTCAAGATTTGGGATGCGAATACTTATCTGCAACTCAATCAATTTACGGCTGGTTGGGTCGAAAGATTAGCTTGGCACCCCGATTCAGACTCCAACAAAATAATTGTTGCCGATGACAATGGGGGGACAGCGTTTGTTTCAGGGATCGACACACCATCAACCGTTTCTTTCAGCCATATTGGTCGAAATGATCCAGCAACTGCGATGAACTGGAATTCTGACGGCAGCCAAATTGCGATTGGCTATAATGGCGGCAAAATAGTTATTTGGAGTACATACACAAATACACAAGTGTCAAACATGGACACGGGCGTACAGGGTCGGATATATGCGTTAGCTTGGAGCACAGACGATCAACAACTTGCCAGCACAAATGGAAATGGCATGGTTCAAATATGGAATACGAGTACGGGTGAACTTATAGAAAGTCTCCCAGGCACATCGGCTGCCGTTGCTTTCAGTCCTGATGGACGCAAATTAGTTTATGCTGCTGGCCCCGGTGCAATCCAAATTGTCGATGTTCCCGATATATCTACCCCTACACCTTAGCGACAAATAAAAAGGGCGAGAGTGATCTCGCCCCACAGATTTGAAACTGTAAAACTTGAGCTAGTGATAAGTCGGCAGCCAATCCCCATGCGCGGCGATCAGGTCGTCCACTAGCGATGTAATTTGCGCCATATCGAGTTCGGCGGCGGTGTGCGGGTCGAGATAGGCGGCGTGGTAAATGTGTTCACGTTTGCCGGTCAGCGCGGCCTCAACCGTCAGCGATTGCACATTGACATTGGTCTGCATCACGGCGGCCAACTGCGGCGGCAGCGTTCCGATTTTGGTCGGCTGGATGCCATTTTTATCGACCACGCACGGCACTTCAACGCAGCAGCCCTGCGGCAGATTGTCGATCAAACCCTTGTTGGCAACATTACCATACACGATACGCGGCGTCCCGGTTTCGATGCTGTGGATAATCCCCGATCCGTACTCGTGGCTGCGGTGGACTTCCAACTTTTCGCCGCCTTCCATCGCCAGTTTTTGCGCCTTCCACTTGGCGATTTGCTCCTCGCAGCGCCGGATATATTCGTCCAGCGGGATGTTGAATTCCTCGATCAAATCCGGGCGATCCCGCTTAATGAACCAGGGAACATATTCGCTGAAGTGTTCGCTGCTTTCCGTGACAAAATAACCGAAGCGGTTGAACACCTCGTAACGCACGCGGTTCCAATCCGGCACGCGATCCTGGGCGATTACCTGCCGCATTTTGGGATACAGGCTCTCGCCCTCGCGCTCAAATTTGAGGTAGAACGCCATGTGGTTGATGCCCGCCGAGACGTAATTAATTTCGTCAATCGGCACGCCGATGTCGCGGGCAAGCTGCTCCGCCGTCCCCTGTACGCTGTGGCACAAACCAATCGTTTTGATCGACGACGCGCGGCTGATCGCCCAACAGTTCATCGCCATCGGGTTCACGTATTGCAGGAAAGTCACATCCGGGCACAATTCTTCCATGTCCTTGCACATATCCAGCAGAACGGGAATCGTCCGCAGGCCGCGCATGATGCCGCCGATGCCCAATGTATCGGCGATGGTCTGGCGCAGGCCGTACTTTTTAGGAATCTCAAAATCGGTGCTGGTTCCCGGTTTGTAACCCGCCACCTGGATCATCGAGATAGCGTAATCCGCGCCGTCCAACGCTTCACGGCGATCCAGTGTCGCGCTGATTTTCGGATTGGCGCCCAGCGCTTCCGCCACCCGCTTCGCCACAATTTCGGATGTGCTCAGGCGCTCCGGGTCGATGTCGAACAGGGCGATTTCGGCGTTTGCCAGTTCCGGATAACCCAGAATATCGCCCAGCAAATTCTTGGCGAAAACCGTGCTGCCTGCGCCGATAAATGTAATTTTGGGCATGTTGTCTCAGTCACCTTTCCATGTATAGAATTTGAATATCCAATAACCAGAATGATTTCCGTAGGGGCACGGCACGCCGTGCCCTTTTTTCGATCCCTAATCCCTATGCTGGACGCGCCCCCGCCCCGCACGACTGGCGCACGATAAGCTGTGCTTCCAGCCGGACGTGGACTTCTGGTGGCGGCTGTCCGTTGATTAAACTGATGAGCAGTTCGCCCGCGCGCCGACCATGTTCAATATCCGGTTCATGGACAGTGGTCAGCGGCGGGCAGGCAAACCGCGCCAGACGGATGTCGTCAAATCCGGCGACGGCGATGTCGTCCGGCACACGCAAACCAGCATCGCGGATTGCCGCCATCGCGCCAAAAGCCATCACATCATTCATCGCGAACAAGGCCGTCGGCGGGGCAGACTCGCGCAAAATCGACTGCATTGCGGCGTAACCCGTCTCTGGATCATGCGCGCCAAACCGCACCAGCGCTTCGTCGTATTGAATACCCGCTGACTCCAGCGTTTCGCGGTAGACACCCAGCCGCCGCATAGCGTGAGGTTGACCAAACGGCGCATAGCTGATGCAGGCGATGCGGCGGTGTCCCAGACTCAGCAAATGCCCGACCACTTTGCGCACACCATCCAATTTATCCACCGTCACCGATGGAATATTCGGATGCAAATCACCCAGCGAAACGATGGGTAAATGATCGGCGGCGCAGCGTTCCGCCGTATGGATGTCCTCCGCCGACGGCGACACAAAATTGACGATCACCCCGGCGACCTCTTTCCCGCGAATCAGATTGACGTACGAGTCGCTGTTTTTTCCGGCCTCGACCAACTCAACCAGGATGCGGAAGCCATGCTCCTGCGTCACTTGATTCAAGCCCGTCAAAATGCTGGGAATATACTCGTCGATGAACACCTGACGGTGCGGCTGACCAATCACCAACGCGATATTATTGCTGCGCCCCCGCGCCAGCGCCCGCGCTGCCATATCCGGCACATAATGGAGTTCCTCGGCGGCCTGTAAAACCCGCTGCCGTGTCGCCTCGCTGATATTGGAATCATCGACACGGTTCAACACAAACGACACGGTAGTCTGCGAAACCCCGGCGCGTTCGGCGACCTGTTTGCTGGTGACACCCCGCAGTTTGCGCGGCAAAATTCGTCCCTCAGTGGCATCGTTAAAGCGCATTACTAATGCGTATTAGTAAATTAACTCGGAAATTTAGTGTTGTCAAATTAAAGGCAATGAACCACCAAGAAAAGAGATTTTGAACTGAACTCTTGGCGTTCTTTGCGCCTTGGCGGTGAAAATAATTCTTAGAATTCGCTGAAAAACAGATACCGACATGAACCCACGCACACATTTTACGCCCCTGAATCGCGCCGAAAGCGGGCATGTTCTGCGCATTGCCCATCGCGGCGCATCCGCCTACGCCCAGGAAAATTCTGCCGAGTCCTTTGAAAAAGCCTCCGCGATGGGCGCGGATATGGTCGAAATCGACATCCGCCTGACCGCCGACGGCTTGCCAGTGGTCTCGCATGATGAAAGCCTGACACGGCTTTTCGGCCTATCCACCAACATCGCCGACCTGACTTTCGCCCAACTGCAAGCCGCGATCCCCACAGGACGCGCCCCAATCCTGACTTTCGAAGCTGTCGCGGCGGTCTGCGCTGACCTGAAGTTGGGTCTGTATCTGGACATCAAAGAATTTAATCCGGCGTCTGGGGAAATGGTCTTCGCCGCCCTCGACCACTTTAGCTTGACCGAACACAGCATCGCTGGATCATTCCGCCCGGATTTTGCCGCCAACATCAAAGCCGCCCATCCCCGCCTGCGCACCTCGATTTTGTACGGCTCAACCCACATTGATCCAGTTTTGTTAGCGCAGGCGATTGGCGCGGATTATGTCCATCCCTGCTGGGAGAATACCACGCCCGAACCTCATCGCCTGCTCACGCCCGAATGGATGGAAAAAGTACGCGCCGCCAATCTGGGCATCGTCTGCTGGCACGAAGAACGCCCTTCCGAAATCACCGCCCTCGATGCCCTGGGCGTGGACGCCATCTGCTCCGATACCCCCGACATCCTATTTAATCTCACAAAATCGTAAGGCATAATTATCTTGCTCCCCTCTCCGTATACGGGGAGGGGCTGGGGGAGGGGTTCATCGCCGCAGCCCAAATACCCGCCTCGCCCCGGCGACCAGACTCAACGCCCGCCGCCAGCTATCGCCTTCCGCGCCCATCGACTCATCGGCGTGGTTAATGTCATACTTGCGCGCGAATTCGTCCAACTCGGCTTTTAAATTACCCCAGATGGCCGTCTGAATCGTCACCAGCATTTCGACATGCGCCGCACCCGGAGCCGCCCGCAGCGCCAGCCGGAAATGCGGCAGACATAAGCCGTTGGAACCGCGAAAAGCATCCGCTAAATCTGTATCGTCGATATGGAAAGCCAGCGCATCGACATGAAGCTGTTCCGCCTTCAACAGTGCATCGCAGGCTGAACATGAACCAGCCGCTTCCAGGTTGTCCGCCAGCCCTACCCCTTTACGCAGACTCCCCCGCAGCCGTGCCAGAGCCGATCCGCCTGATGCCCCCGGCGCGCCGCCGCTGATTTTGAGCACCTCGTCCAGAATGACCGATTGCAAAATTGAAATCCCCAGTACACTCGCGCCATAATCGACTAACTGGCCGTTGTGCTGCGCGCATAATCCTCGTGACGCCCGCATCGCCTCGTGCGTGATCGGCGCGTTCACGTATTCATACATCAGCGAGTCCAGATACTTCGCCACATCGCGTTCGACCAGATTGCAGATCAGGCATCCCGGTTGGGCAAAATACTGTAGAAAATCGTAGTAATTCAACGGCTTCATGGTGGAATATCGCCCCTTTGACGGGATAAATTTTTCACATTATGCTGAAAAACGAGTTAGTACCATTGCTTAAGCGCGGTAAGTATAACAGTCAGATAATCTGCTGACCTAATAAAAGGAGGCAAAAATTAGACGCTTTGTTTGGATTTAATTTTTCTGATGAAGTACCAGTGTACGAATTGCTAGGAGTTCC
Source organism: Chloroflexota bacterium (assembly GCA_039933955.1). Classification (GTDB taxonomy): domain Bacteria; phylum Chloroflexota; class Anaerolineae; order Aggregatilineales; family Phototrophicaceae; genus CFX2. The sequence continues at coordinate 51,755 of JBDTNB010000009.1, read as the reverse complement.
CAGCTTGATGAGACATGATGTTAAAAAGCAGCCAAAAATCATTGACTATTTCTTTACCCAACCAAGAATAAGTGTTAGCTAGTGATTGCAAAACTATTTTATCGCCTAACAATAAAGCATACATCCGTTTTTGGGAAAGTCGTTCCCGCCACGCCCCTGTTGAATCTATCATTATCTGTATGGAAATTTGAAAATCTAATGGGCTGCTCTTTGCAAAAACCTCAATAGCATCATAAATAAAGATATGATTTTTGTTCGGTGCAGACGGATGGTCAATACCTCGCATACAATCGCCAAACATATCCCAGTTATATGTGCAAGGTTCGGGTGCATCCATTGCTGCTCGTGCTGTATTTAGGAACTCCTGACTGGTATGAATCTGGGAACCCTTAATATGGTAGGTTTTGGGAGAAAGTTTAACGTCTAGATTTTTTAATTCATCTTCAGGAAATATTTCTCCAACCCAATAAACGCCTGAAACAGGTTGATTGTCTATGATGATTTGTTCGAGAGTTTTCACCTTAACCTCCTAATAAACGCTCAATATTTTGTTTGAACATCAGCCTAAACATCTGCGTGCTCGCTACTTTGCCTATCCCTCCCCTTTCCTGACCACATTCTAACCGCATTCAAATTGACATTTACAAACTTTTGTTCTATAGTGTAATCTCTACTTTTGTATTTGCTAGAAACTCCCAAAAGCGAAAACGGCGACTTTAGCGATTCGTCGCCGTCATTTTCGTCGCCATTCGCCCAACCACTTGAACTGATTTTTATCTTGAACTCATTACTCGTAACTTTTTCTGTAGTTTCGTCGCCGATCATCCAGACGAGCGATGTCGCATTCTGGAGGCTGAGGTTGTCTGACGCCGCCGCCGCCGCCGACAACCACATGCGAATTGCAGTGAAATCGGGGATAATTCCCGATTCCCATTTTCAACTTTTTCATCATTTTCAACGATACACGGGGAAAACGTCCACGATTGATAAAAATGAGACAACTTTCTCAATGCTCATTATCATCATTTTGATCACATGATGGCCGCCGCCGCCGCTACAAATCGTAATATATTGTAATATTTTTTGGTCTTGACTCAGCACTCAGTACCCAGCACTTTGTACTATCTTTTACTCTGTACTCTGAACTCTGCACTATCTTTTACTCATCACTCATCACTTCCGTTTATTCACCGCCGCCCGTTCACGCACACGGTCAATCGTTTCCTGCGTCACGGCCTGCTCGAAACTGCGGAAACCCGCCAACCGGAAACCGTGCCGCGTCGCGATGTCGCCAATTTCGCGCGCCTGCCGTTCTTCAATTTCCTTGCCGATGGTGTAATCTTCGTAACGGCCTTCTAAGGCCAGCGCCATCGTCTCCGCCATGCAGGCGTAGGCCATTTTAGGCGGAAAACCAAAATTGAAATGGAAGTCCACTGGCCCTGGCACTTCGATCATGCCACCTTCGATCACCAGCACATCATCGCGCTCGGCTGCCACCTGCCTGGAAACATCACGCGGACGCGCCACATCGCACACCACTGCCCCCGGCTTCAGGTGTTTCGGCTCAATCACCGCATGGACTGCGCTTGTCACCGTCAGGATCAAATCCGCCTCATAAATCGCGTTCACATCGGTTGTCGCGCACACCAGCGCCGCGCCCTCACATTGTTCGCGCACCGCTTCCAGAGCATCCAGTCGCTTGCCCACCAGCATCAATTTGGCACATTCCCGCGCCAGCATCAATGCGCAGGTTTTGCCGACAGCCCCCGTTGCACCCACGACTGCTACCGTTGCCGCACTCATCTCGATGTCCATGACTTTGGCCGCCTCGCGGATGGCCTCAACTGCCATCGTCACCGTGTAGCTGTCGCCTGTCGTGACCGGAATATCCAACCGCTCCGCAATCGACTTGCCCGCATCGCCCACCACCGAGGTATACGCGCCCAATCCCAATATTTTCGCGCCCAACTCCTCGGCCATTTTCCCGCAGGCCACAATTTTATTGTAGGCCGTTTCCACCGGTACGGACATCATCGTCGGTGGCGTGAAGGGGCAGGCGATCAGCCAACCTTTGAGTTCACGTCCTGTCGCTACCGAACGGATGCCGGTCACTTCTGACAGGTAAACCGGCGGAAAATAGCGCGAAAAAAAGTTGATTTGCGGCTCGGTTAAAATCTTGCCCAGGAATGGATATTTCCGCGCCACATCTTCTTTGATATGGATCGGGTGAATGATAAAGGCAAAGGTATCGTCGGTCATAAGACGCGCCTTTCGCAGAACGAATACTATCTGAACTATACAGCACTCTATAGCTGGGAACACTTAATGCCCATCGCCGTTGCAGGGTTGTAACAGAGCTACAAATGAAAAGGGCAGCTTTCGCCACCCTGTGTTTACTTTTAACTTTTAACTCGCAACTTTTAACTTACCACGTATTCCACCCGGCCTCAGCCTCTTCTTTTTCATCCAGGCGGGGATACTGCCGGTGATGCGCCGTACCGGAAATTTCAAGCTGATGATGGTCGCTCTCTTCATAGGTCACATTGCGCGAAATCACGCGCCGCCCCGGTGAGGCCACCAGAATCACATCGGATTCAATCATGCGTCCGGGGAAGATAATCATGCCGCTGCCGATCCGGCAGTTGTGGCCCACCGCACCGCCCAGCACCACCTGCCCCACGTCTTCGAGTTCACCGCGAATGTTGGCCGCTTTGATCGGTCTCGGTAAAACCCGCCCCAAACTGTCGCTCTCGCCGATCAAATTGAAATCGGTAAAGGTGCTGCCCGCGCCGATGAACGTGTTGCGTCCGATCACGCACATCTGCAAGCAGGTATTTTGCGCCAGGATCGAATTGTCCATCAGTACCGTCATAAATAATGACGCGCGAAACGGGAGGAAGCTGTTGTTGGCTACCGTGCTCAACATCAACTGGCATCCCTGCGAGATGTTCACGTTGTTGCCAATCGAGCAGTTGTCGATGACCGCGCCGGGGCCGATGAAACAGTTATCACCGATGATCGTCGGCCCGTTGATAACCGCCGACGGATCAATCACCGTGTCTTTGCCGATTTTCACCACTGCCGATGAAGTCAGCACCTGCTTCTGCTCAATAATCCCACGCCACAAGAGTTTGAGTGAGGTGAAATTGTGCGTCTTGATATGCTCTTCAAAGCGGCTGCCGCGTGTGAAGACACCGAAAATCACGCTGGCGTAGTAAATATGCACCCAGCTTTCGATGGACAGCACCGCCCGCGCCGGTAAATAATGCGTCAGGTCGCCCCGATCTTGCGCCATGAAGTCCGGTACGCTGTAGAAGCCTTTTTCCAGGTAACCGCTTGGCACAATCACCGGCACAATGTCTTCTGTATAGCCCGCTGGGAAGTACCACAGGTCAACCAGATAAATATCCTTGCCGTCCTGGTCAACGCCTTTTTCGATGTCGGTGGTCAGGGGCAAAGTGTAGGTCATGTAAGCTTTGTCATCCGCCGGGAAAGCCGCGCGGCAGGCACGTTTGGATTTTCGCGCCAACTCCATGAAATACGAGAGGAATTCCCGATCAAACCACAGGCTGTCGCGGTAGACAACCGCCTCGCCGGGGGCAATATAGCGAATCTGGTCTTTGCTGTGAAAGGTATTGCCCAGTTCGACTTTTTTGAAATATTCTGCGATCAGGTTTTCCTGATGGATTTTCAGGGGTTCTGTGCCAATCGTCAGTTGGCTGGCGGGTTCATTAAACGGCAAAATATGACGTGCATCTTCTAAGATATAACGGTACATACAACGCCTCTGCAAAATCGAGTGGATTGTTCTGTAATTTATGAAAGAAGTATAGCATGGAAACATTGCATTGACCCATCTTACAATTCAGATATGCTTGCAAGGTTTTATTCACTTAAGGCACAGATGGATCAATACCAAAACTTAAATCAACCGCCTAGCCTGGAAGCGATCCAGCAAGACACTCTCGCACTCGGATTCACGATGGCGTCCGACCCGCTCACCGGATCGCTGCTGCGAACCTTAGCCGCATCCAAACGAGCATCCCGGTTTTTAGAGCTAGGCACAGGAACCGGGTTGTCTACTGCCTGGATTCTCGATGGCATGGATGGCGAGTCCACCTTGCTCACCGTCGATAACGATTCCGCGCTGACCGCCATCGCCCAAAAACATCTCGCAGATGATGTGCGCCTGACGATCCACACGATGGACGGAATTGCACTTTTGGAATCGCTTCAAGGGGAGCAGTTCGATTTTATTTTTGCGGATACCTGGCCGGGGAAATTTGACCGTCTCGATCTGGCGCTAAATCTGGTGAAAATCGGTGGTTTTTACATCGTGGATGATATGCTGCCGCAGCCCAACTGGCCGCCGGAACATCTCGCCAAAGTGATGGCTTTACTCGACACTTTTGATCATCTGGAAAATTTTCGCGTCACCAAAATGGCTTGGGCAAGTGGCCTCGTGTTGCTGGTGAGAACGGCTTAGCTGACTTCATTTGTATCATTAGGTTACTGCCGATTTTTGACAATCAGCTTTAATACGTGCTTGACGAGAGATGGAATACCAACAAAGATTCCGAATCCCAGAAGAATACCAATCACCCCTGTCAAAACCATGTGTCCGGTAAAAGCCAACGTTGTGCTGATAAAGCGCTCGATGCTCTCTCGATTCAGCCCGGTTGGATGACTCCCGAACAAACTTAAGCCAAGTAGTAAGGCTATTGATAGAAATGCGAACTGTTTCCCCTCATTTTTTCTTAGCGAGACTTTGTTTATATTGAGGTTAAAAGGTGCTGAATAGGTAATCCATGAAAAAAGTGCTTCTGATTCTTGTTGGTTAATATAACCTAGCTTTGCTGGAAACTGCTTAGGTTTTCCCCGCTGGTCGGGTACAAACAATTTAATGCTTCGCCTGGATAGTTGATGTGGGTCGAAGCCAAATTCAACATAGATGATCTCATCCCATTTTGCAGTGTGTTGACCGCCATCAAGTGATATTCCTTGTGAATCAATCATAAGCCACTTTTGCATACGCTTAGTGGGTGTGATGGTCACCGTCTGAGAGAATTCCTCGAAGTTTCGCTCGGCGTCCTTGATGCAATTACGAAAATTCGCCACCGGATCAGCCTGAAAAATACCTTTTAAGCCCATAACGGAGATGTAATCGCTGTCTTGAAGCCTGTGTTCTCCGGCGATCTCCTGTCTGTTCACTAACACTTTGATATTCTTGCCCTGCGAGTAAAACAGCCAATGACCGCCCTGTGGTCTGATTGACACATTGCGCTTGAGCCTGATGGGGTTTTCGCCTTTAAGCCAGATAGATTTTTCTAAGGGAACAACAATACGAGGCGGATATGTGCCATCGGGTGGAAGATTGAACCGCAATTCAAGCGGGGGCAAGGACGTTTTTTTGAACCACATGATTTGAGAAACACGGCCATGATAAGCCGCCTCAGAGATTGCTTGCACAAATAATTATATACCGAAAATGTAGGGCGAGGGGCTTTTTTGTCTTTGACTAATAGCTAAAGACTATTGACTATCGACTTAATCACCCGTTATTCAAAAAGTCTTTGACGGTGGTGTGGAAACGGGCGGGTTCGTCCGAGTATGAAAGGAGAACTTAGGCTTTTTCGCGCTCTGGCTCAGGAATAGCCATCCCAAGTGATAAGGCTGTTTCCAGCCAAAGGCGTTTCGCATCATCAATCATGGTCAAGGCATCTTCACGCGATTCGCCGTTGGTGATACAGCCTTTTAGGAGTGGTATTTTAGCGAACCAGTAACCGTCTTCATCAGGTGTTAATTCGATAGTGTAGGGCAACGAAAGATAGTATTCCAACGTTTTATTCATCGTCTTCTCCGATCTGCATTCTATGATGATTTCGTCGATCAACTCGATAGCATCTTTTACATAGATTGGTTTTACAGGTTTACTGTAGGGTACAACCAAAAGTCTGAATTCACCAGCGATTTGTACTTTGAACGAATGATGACTGCCGCTGGAACGTTCCAGCGTAAAACCATAATCTTCCAGAACCATCCGCAAATCATCGAAGGATACATTTTTGGGGGTTTTGCGTAAGCGTTGCAGGCGTTTAGCACGTTTGCTCATGCATTAATTACGGGTCAGCCGTTATTCAAAAAGTCTTTGACGGTGGTGTGGAAGCGCGCGGGTTCGTCCAGCATGGGGAAGTGGCCGGAATCTTCAAAGGAGATGACTTTGCTGGCAGGACAGTATTGTTTGAGGACTTTTAGCTGGCCGGGGTTGACGATCAGGTCTTTTCTGCCGTAGATGCCCAACACAGGCACTTTGACCTGACCCACTTGGGCGCGCAAGTCAGTAGTACGGAGCGTGGCGATGCTCTCAAAGAAGGGGCCAACCGTCAGCTTGGAAATGTCGGCTGCGAACATGTCGCCCAGTTGTTTGCCATCTTTTGCCAGCAGATAAGAATAGCCGCGCAGCGAAACGCGCAAACCGCCCATAAACACATCAAAGAGTGCTGGTGATCGCTCACCCAGGCTGATCCATCCTTTGTAACCCGCGACTTTGAGCAGGGGACTCAGCGATGAACCGACAATCGGTGAGCCGATGACGATTACTTTGACCACTTTTTCGGGGCTGCGCAGCGCCATGCTGAGGGAAACGGTTCCGCCCATCGAATGGCCGACGAGCGGTGCTTTGACGATGCCCAGGCGATCCATAAATTGGTTCACCAGCGCGACAAAGTTGTTGACCGAGAAGTCTTGTCCTTTGTCGCCAGAGTCGCCAAAGCCCCAAAAATCGAGCGCATACGTGCGGAATTCTTTGCCGAGTTCTTCAATCGTATTGCGCCACAGTGACCACGATCCTAGCCAACCATGTAGCAAAAGAACAGGACGCCCGCGACCATACGTTTCATAATGAACAATGCCCTGTTCCGTTACCAGAGTCGCCACGATGACTTTGCCTTTGAGAGAGAGTAGACGCCGGTTAGTCCGGACTGACCGTCTACGTGTCCATCTCCTCTAAAATTGAATAGAGGAGTTCCAGGAGAACGTTTTTCACGCTTTCCTTGTCTTTGGCGACACATGGCAGCAGTTTCACGCCTTCTTCGATACGCAGGGCGATCCGCAGATCATCGGCAGCCCAGGCATCCGGGTGATCCTGTTTGTTGGCCGCCACGACATAGGGTGTCGGTGCATAAGCGCGGAAGGTTTCCAGAATGCTTTTGGCTTCGCGGAAGGTTTCGGGTTTGGCACTGTCCACCATGACCACAAAACCGAGCATACCTTCAGCCAGGATTTCCCACATGAAGTCAAAACGCCGCTGCCCCGGTGTACCGAAGAGATACAGCACCAGGTCATCATCTACCGTGATACGGCCAAAGTCCATCGCGACAGTCGTGGCGTCTTTTTGTTTCTTTTCAGCAGGGGTCGTAATTTCCCGTTCAGTGGAAACCACTTCGATTTCGCTGATGGAACGGATAAATTCGGTTTTCCCAGCGCTAAACGGGCCTGTGATAACCATTTTGACAGTTTGCATAGTCGCTCACTCTTCCAGTGCAACGTCCACATGAAATGGACTACAGGATGCTAGATAGACCGAATCTTGTCGATCAGGCGATTAACCACAATCTTCTGAACCTGCGGTTTCTGCTGCGGACGTCGGCGCTGCTGCGCGGCTGCGGCATCGACCATGCCCGGCGGCTTGACCAACTCCACCAGCCCCGCTTGCTCCAGGCCGTAAACCACGCGCCGGATTTCCACTTCCGACATGTTGTTCGCTTTCGCGATTTGCCGGATCGAATTTTTCGGGTTGACGAACGACACCACGCGCCATTCTTCGACGCTCAGATGGATGCCTTTGAATTTTTCTTTGGGGTTTTCCGGAAAACGGAGCGCCATATCCAGGTTAGGCAGGTGCTCATTCAGTTCGCTGATTTCCCGGATACGCCGCGACCCTTCAATGATAACATTTTCCAGGTCAATCGGTATCTGGATGCGGTCTTTGTCCGGCAGCGCGTCAGGTTCAAACTGGAAAGGTTCCTGATTCCACGACATTAGATTATAGACCACGTCGAGAATGTGCTGCTGTACGCTGTTCACCACGTCGGTCTGGCTGACGTAATTGGCATTGATGAGAAGCATCGCCAGCGCTTTGTCCGCCGTATTCTTAGCGCGTTCCTTGATGATGCGCGCCTGATCGTCGGTCAATTTTCCGGCTTTGTTCAGCACCGATACCAGATTACCTTCCTGGCCGTCCATCGAGGCAAAAATCAGCTTGCCAGTTTTGAACGAAACTTTCGCCCGTTCTGGCCCAACTTCAATTCGCTCCCGTTTTTTACCGTTAACCTCTTCCATCTCACCCGTTTTCTTGGCTGTGAAAATGGTCAACGTTCCCGTTTTCTTACCAAGATTGAAAAGGTTTAACAACTGGGTGGTGCTAAAATCCCTGAGTTCGCCCTTAAGCGGCATGTAGGCCCCCTACACGATTTGAATGCTCGGCCACGACTGTTGGCTGTAGGGACGCACCTGCGTGTGCGCCCGGAACGGATCGACAATAAATGCCCGGAAATCCACTCACTGACGGTAAAGTCATTATAGCCTGCGCCTAGAATCGAGTCAAACACGCTTACGCCTATCTGACGCTTCCTCTATGACTTGCATTCTATTACAACTTACTCATCCAGACAACCAACCCCAATGCATTATAATGACCACTGAAATTGTCCATTGAACGTTGGGTGCTGAAGCTATGCCTTTACGTCCACAATTCCCTAAATTCCGCTTTTACAGGCGAAAGTCAGAATGCGGAACTCAACACTTGCTGTTCGTAGTGGCCCTGATTATGATCGGTTCGATGGTCGCGTGCATTACCCCGGCTGTCGTCCCGCCTGCGACGGTGGCAGCCACCAACACTATAGAACATCTTACAACCGAAACCCCTACAGCGAAAGTTGAGAATCCTGATGCGCTTGGCCCAGATTCATTTCCACTGGGTATAGACCCGCTGACTGGGCAGGTTGTGGCTGATCCCGCCAACCTGAATCGCCGCCCGATGGTGGTTAAAATTTCTAATGCGCCGCCGCTGGTACGTCCGCAGGCCGGGATCGGCGCGGCTGATCTGGTGTTTGAACATTATGCTGAAGGCGGCCTGACGCGCTTCTCGGCAATTTTCTACAGCGATGCCCCGAATCGTGTCGGCTCGATCCGCAGCGCGCGCCTCATCGACTATGAACTTGTGCCGATGTATAAAGGGCTGCTGGCTTTCTCCGGCGCGAGTACCGGCGTAGAAGACCTGCTCAATAAATCGGATTTTTCGGATCGCCTGTATAAAGGTGTACTTTACGGCCTGCCCTATTTCTGGCGCGATGAAGACATCGAAGTGCCGCACAATCTGTTCATGAACCCCAACGCCGTCTGGGACATGGCAACTGAAGAGGGCAATAATCAACGCCCGGATTTGCACGGCATGGCTTTCCTGGATGCCGCCCCGCCGGGAGACAGCGGCACGGTGAGCAGTATCGACATCCGCTACCGTGCGACCCGCGTACTCTGGAAATATGACCCCAGCATAGGCCGCTACAAACGTTTTGCCGATGGTGAACCGCATTTTGACATTAACACCAATACCCAGATTACGGCCTCGAATGTTGTGGTGATTTACGCCGACCATACCTTTACCGATATTGTCGAAAGTGAATTTCAGGGCAGTAAAAGCTACAGCATCCAGATTAAGCTGTGGTTTGAGGGCGATGCCACTCTGTTCCGCGATGGCAAACGCTATGATGGCCGCTGGGTACGTCCGACGCGCGAGGATATGTTGAGCCTGCGGACGAAGGACGGCCAAATTCTGTACTTCAAACCGGGCAAAACCTGGTTTCAGGTTGTGCGTCCTACCGACCAGCAAAATCCCGCCGAGGAATGGGTGCGCGTGGAGTAGCTAATCTGGAAAAACGTCGCGCACGGGCAGGGTGAAATCCGGCAGGACATCACCACCATCCAAAGTGTGTTCTTGTGTCAGACGGACGCTCTGGATGCTGTTGGCATTGTGAACACGAACGCTGCTGGTACGCGGATTGAACACCCACACGAGACGCACGCCATCTGCGAGATAACGCTCAACTTTGGCGTCAACCTCGCTGTAAATGTCATTTGGGGAAATCACCTCGATACACAAATCCGGCACGAGGATATACGGTTTTTTACCCCAATCGGGCATTTGAATTTTATAGTCGGTCATGCGCTGCGCCGCGTAAGCCATTACAGCAGGAATACGTGCGCCTGTCACCCAATCGGGCGAATAAACCAGGACATACGGCGCTTCCGAATACACACTCACCGATTGTATTTTTTGTTCGTAGGTGAGGAGCAGTTTGTAAAGCAGCTTAATCAACTCGGCATGTTCGGCTACACCGGGCACAAGCGCTATCCTTTCGCCGTCAATTAATTCGAACGGGCCATCCTGGTCGTACAGCCGTACAAAACCTGCCATCGGCATACCGATTGATGTGGAAACAGTTTTCTCAAGCATCAGGTCGAATCTCCAATTACCTGTTTCTATTGTAACGGATTTTACTACTATGTCGCCCAGCCACCTGCAAAATTCGTGCTTTGGCCTATAATGGAATAATTCTCGAAATAAGCTGAATTGGCTGACCACATATGCCATCACAAAATGTTGAACAGGGGATTGCCGCGATCCAGGCAGGGAATGTTGCAGAAGGGGATCGACTGCTCAAAATTGCGCTGCGCGAACCCGATATGACCGGGCCAATGCGTGCCATCGCCTGCCTGTGGTTAGCGGAAACAACGGCTGATCCTCAGGCCAAAAAAACCTATTATGACGCCGCGTTAGATGCTGACCCCGGCAATGCCCAGGTGCGCCAGCGGGTTGAAGCCTGGAAAGCGACTCAATTGATGCCACCGCAACTCCCACCACCGCCACCGACGAATCCAGTTCAAGCTACAGGCGATACCGGACGCGGATTCGCCGTGCCGCCCCCGCCGCCTTCAATTCCGGGTGCAGGAGCCATATTTCAACCGCAATCGCTGCCCGGTCAAACCAATCCTTACGCCCAGCCTGCTTATTCACCTGTCGCTACCCCGCAGCCGGGATCAATTGCCCCGGTTGCACCGCAAGCGGCGGGAAGCGGCATGTATCGCATCGCGGCGATCACCGGCGGGCCAAACGGCCCCGGAACGGCTTTTTTCATCGCGCGTGAAGGACTGCTGGCGACCACCCGTTATGTGGTCGGCGGCCTGGATCAAGTCGATGTGACGCTGGAAACGGGTCGGCAGCTTAGAGGTTTTGTCATCCGTGCTTTCCCCGAAGTTGATCTGGCGTTTGTGTATGTCGAGCAGGCCACCAACGATCTGATTCCGTTTACGCCCCTGCCGAGCGTGCCAGATGATATGGCGTTGACGGTGATTTCGGCCAACGGGCAAATAGTGAATGGCAGACAGCGTAAAACCAAGCGTGCCCTCGCGCAGCAGTGGTTCCCAACCGACATCACGGCGCTGCCCGACGCGGGCGGCTGCCCGGTGCTGGACGACAAACATTATCTGGTCGGCATGATTACCCGGAATACCACCAGCACATCGAGTTATGTGTTCGGCTTGCATATCAGCGCCATCCGCCAGTATATGGAGACCTTTCGCCAGGAAAGCATGAGCGGTGGACGGGTTTACTGTCCCCACTGCGGCTATTACAGTCAGGCCACTGCTGCCGGGGGTTATTATTGCGAAGTCTGCGGCGGACTCGCGCTTCAGGCCGAGCAGTTGGTGCGTTTTCGCCAGCCGCAAACCGAACATTTTTACCTGGAACGCAGCAATTTCACCTGTATGTACTGCGGCGCAACCGTCGGCGCACACAACGGCGCGTGCCTGCGCTGCGGTCAAGCACCCGGATCGCGCTAGGGCATCTCACCGAGATGCCCCTACAAACGATTATGAACTAAGGACTAACGACTATGCTCAACATGCGCGGACGTAACCAACCCTCGGCCAGCCCATCTCTGGAATCCTACGCAGCAACGGTGGAACAAATTTTGCCCGCAATTGGCGTTGATCCGGCGGCGGCGCGGATGAATACCGAAGGCGGTTATGGCTGGAGTTTTCAGCGTGGCTCGGCGGTCATCGAAGTGTACGTATCGCAGCAGGATAACGCTGGTTATTTGCAGGTGCTTTCGCCCATTATTCATCTGCCGATGAGTAATCTGATGCCCTTATATCGCCGATTGCTGGAACTCAATTTACAGTTGACTGCTGCCGCGATTGGTATTCATCTGGATGTGGTTTACCTGTTCAGCGAGCGCCCTCTTGAAGGCATGGACGCCACCGAAGCCAACACCATCATCAACCTTGTGTCGGCTTATGCTGACGACCTGGACGACAAATTGGTTTCAGAATTTGGCGGGCGCTTGTACGCCAAAGTCAACGGATAAATTCAGCTTCACTTATTGTCAACATAAAAGAGATTAGCCATGAAAAAGTCGCTTTATACACTTCTTCGCATTTTGTTATTCACATTTATCAGCCTTTTGCCGTTTGTGAGCGTCCTGGCAGGCGCAGGCCATCCCATCACCGATTTTGAAGGCGGCGTGCCTTACGCGGTAGACGGGAACGGCAATCCGCTGGGTCTTGTGCCCTGGGGCAATGCCTTCGAGAATGTCACGCTCTCGGCGCGGCAGGTTTTACCGGGCGGGGCATTGGCGATGCCCAATCAGGGTGAGAAAGCCAACACCATCCTCGCCGTGAATTACAACATCGACAGCACTGGCTGGGGTGGGTTCACCTATGTGTTCAATGATGGCGCGAACTGGACGAGCGACAATTGGGACAATATGGGACAGTTCGTATTCGAATTTTATGGCAGCAATACCGGCAAACAAGTGCAAATCGACATCCTTGACAACCGTAACCCCGACGAACCCGGCGATAGCGCCGAGCGCTGGTATTATCGCTTTGACGATGATGCGGTAGGCTGGCGCGAGTTTTCGATCCCATTCGGGTTGTTCCAGCGCCGAACTGATTTTCAACCCAACGGCGCACCAGATGACGGCCTGGGGTTGGATCAGGTTTCCGGTTTTGCTTTTGGTTTTCCGGCAGGCGTGAGCCAGCAAGTGGCCTACATCGACAATGTTTGGGTTACGACCACCACTCATCCCGATAAGATTCAAATTACGAGTCTAGAATCCGAGGGCGCGTCCGCCGGAACCAGCGCATCCAATGATACTGTCACCTGGGATTCGCGCGATTGGAAACTTATCTGGTCGGACGAGTTCGATGGCAAAGCAGGGACGCCGATTGATCCTGATAAGTGGAAATGTGAAGTCGGCGGGCAGGGTTTTGGCAACCAGGAGCACGAATTTTATACCACCAGCACCGATAATGTCTCGCTGGATGGCAATAACTCATTGGCGATTGTTGCCCGCCAGGAAAACTTCCCCAGCAGTCGCTGCTGGTATGGCACATGCGAATATTCGTCGGCGCGCTGCATCACCCAGGGCAAATTTGAATTCACTTATGGCCGGGTCGAGGCACGCATTAAAATCCCGTTTGGGCAGGGTATCTGGCCTGCCTTCTGGATGCTTGGCGGAGCGGGATGGCCGAACTCTGGCGAAATTGACATCATGGAGAATATTGGCAAAGAGCCAAAGACCATACACGGCACGGCGCATGGCCCGCATTATGCTGGCGAGGGGGGTATGGGCAAATCCTATGATATTGACCAAAAATTTGCCGATGATTTCCACGTATTTGCGGTAGATTGGGACGCCGACGCCATTCGCTGGTATGTAGACGGGGAACTTTATTACAAACTCACGCCCGACGATTTGGGCAACCGCAAATGGGTTTTTGACCACAACTTTTTCATTTTACTGAATCTGGCCGTCGGCGGGCAGTGGCCCGGATACCCCGATGACACTTCCACCTTCCCGCAGACCATGCTGGTCGATTATGTGCGGGTATATCAACTGCCTAGTGAATAAGACGACACCACGATTGCGCGCATCTGGCACGGTATCACGCGGAAATCTACATGGATTATCTGAACCGCAGCGGGCTGCCGGATTACCGCGCGACTCCTGGCAATCAGGGGGTCACCGTTTTGCGCCGAATGGATGGCGATGTGGCGCACTTCACGCTGATTTCCTACTGGGATTCGCTGAGTCTATTCGGGTATTCACGGGCGACGATCTGAAAGTCGCCCGCTACTATCCCGACGACGACAAATTTTTACTGGAAAAAGAACCTCATGTTACACATCACGAAGTCATGGTGCGCTACTAACACATATTACTGAGGGGCGGTGAAATCGGCTGCCAACCAGATTGCATCGCGGCGGTAAATCGAGTCGATCAGCAGTTTGAACACCAAACTCGATGCCATAAATTTGCCATCCTGCTTTTCGTTGGGCGGCATCGGATACTGGATGCCAAGCAGAGCGATGAATTTCCCCGTTGCAGCGTCAGTTTCAACCGCTGCGCTAGCGATATTGCCGCCTCGATCCTCGATCATACCCATAAAGGGCTGGTTGGTCACCATTGATTGTGCCATTTGCAGGCGATCAACCAGCAGTGCTGTAGCGATATTCGCCGAGTCTGCATCCTCGTAAACCAGTCCGACCACCGCGCTTTGATTGTCAGCGTTGTAGGTGTCAGCAAAGAAGGCTAGCGAATAAGTGGGTAGATAATCGGGCTGATCGGATTCGGGCACATCTGTCGCGACTATGTCCCCATAATTGCCGACATCCGCGCCGTTAAAAAATTGCACTTGCCGCAGCGTGCCTTCGCCCGCGATGACATTTACAGCGGCCTGCACTGCCGGGTTATCGGCTAAGGAAGGTTCTTTCCCCTGACGGGCATCCAGGATCGCGCTCAACACCGCGTAGTCGGCTGAGTTAGCTATGACGTTATTTGGCAGGAGGGCAACCGGCTCATCGCGCCCCAATTCACCGCCAAAGGGGTTGGATGGGTTGCGGTTTTCAAGGTTGAGTTCCAGACCTTTGTCGCAGCCGCTTGGCCCGCATAAGACTCTCACATCGTCCCGGTTTTCTATTGTGTAATTGCGAGCCTCAAATGTGTTGACTGCGACTTCTGCCTTAAACCCGCCTGATAGGGACAGAATATTGCCCGTGCTCGGCGGTTGGCCGAAAGTAAGCGCTCGGTCAACATCAAACCATGAAAAACCAACCGCTGTTTGCATTCCATCCAGATATTGCACGAAGTAGTTCAGCGGCATCCCGGACATCACGCCGCTGGTGGCCGCGATCCACAAGCTGGCCTTGTCCGTATTGTTATCAAAATCAGCTTTTGTGAGCGGCGCATCAATCCCGCGGGCGGCTTCAATGGCACGGTAATCGGCGTAACTGACCAGCGGTACACCTGCGTGCGTTTGTTCGTTATCCGGGACAAGCTTGAGCATATCCAACAGCGGACTAACGTTATCCTGTGCCGCGACAGACAGGGACAGCAGCATACATATCACGATAAAACAGCTTGCACGAATGATTCTCAACACACTCCTCCTCCATGATAGTGTTACAAACAAGCCTTTTTATAGGCTGGATTCTGGCTGGGCGCAACTTCCGTCAGGCATCCTGGGGCTGCGCTTGGGGAGCCGATTTTTGTGATGCCAGAGCGAGTTTGGGGCGTGTGAAGCGCAGCACTATCAACGCGGCGATGAAGCCAAAAATCGCGCCGCTCAAATGGCCGACGAGGCTGGTCTGCGGGATCAATAAATCGACGCCAAACTGAGTCACGACGATGAACAATGGGCGCAGCAAACGGCTGCGGGCGATTTGGGATCGTTTGACGCGCCAATCATGCAAATAAAGCGCGGCGGTTGCGCCTACCAATCCCATAATCGCGCCGGATGCGCCCACCAATAAATCCGGCTCCAGGACTCCCGCCTGCGTCAGTGCCAGAATTGTCCCCATCGAGCCGAGACCCGCGAGAGCATAAATCAGGATATATCGAATCGTCCCGACCATGCGCTCCAGGAACGGGCCGAGAATATACAGCGCCAGCATGTTCAACGCGATATGCGCCAGCCCCAGGTGCAGGAACATCGCGGCGATCACCCGCCACCATTCCCCGCCAATCAGGACACCGGGCGGCCACAGCGCCCCAAGTTTATACAATGTTTCCAGATTTTCACTGCCACCCTGTTGGATTTCTAACAGGAACATGGCGACATTTAGGGCGATGATGACCCAGGTCGCGTAGGCGCGGCGATTATTCACCAGCGCCGCGCTCCGTTCATAAGCGTGATACTGGTCAAATTCCTGGCGTATCGAATCGAGCAGTGCTAAATCTTCGGCGCTTAAAACCTGGCTGGCGACGGCGGGCGAGTTTTGCAGCCAATAAGCCGCCGAACGCTGTACGATGTCGTCCTGCACACTGCCCATGTCACGCAGAACATTTTTGCCCGTCTCGATTTTTCCAGCCGACATGTCCGTCAGTGCGATCCAGGTTTGCCGCGCCGGAGGTGCTAAATAGCGGAACGGGCCGTTGAGTAATTGTTCGACAGGTTCGCGCTGACCAGTGCTGGCGAACAGGCGCAAATAGCCCAAATTGAGGTAAGCCCGTGAGCGATTCAGGGTGGTGTGCAGCCGTTGGAATTCGTGGATCATCCGGCTGAGTTGGCCGGTTTGCCCCAGCGCCGCCAGATAATTTTCGACCAGCGCCGGGTCACGCTTCATCTCTGACGGTGTGGCCTGGGTTTCGATCCAGTTGAGCAGGTCAGCATAACGCATTTGCAGCCGCATGATGTGGGTGTTGGCGTAGATACCGAGCACCGGATGAGACTCGTATTTTTTCAGGATAGCGATGGCCCCATTGGTATCGCCTTTGCGTTCAAAGGCTTGCGATTGCACAATATCGGGCAGCTCGATATAGCCGTCCGCCGGATGCAAAATGCGGATCACCTTTGCCAGCCGTATGGCCTGTGCATAGCGCCCGCGCGCGACCAGCACTTCAACCAACCGCCGCCCCTGCGCCGGGATGACTAGAAAAATCACCCAGGCGATGAGGCTGACGGTTCCCGCTTGATCTGGTTGAATCACGAGCATGACGCCCATGAGCGCCAGTACCAGCAAACAGGCGACGATCAAGCCGCGAAAATAGCGGCTGGAGAGGACGAAAATCGCCCGCCACAAGGTGATGACAATCGAAAATCCCACGATCAGCAGTAGAATCGGGTTCAGTTCCATGCTTAATAAATCCTGTGTCAGAGTTTCATGGGAGAGAATTTATTTTTATCGCGCATCCAGGCGATAAAAAAGTGAGGGCAGCCACTCGATTGTGGCAATATCACTGTCTATAGACGTGGTTAGATCATAAGTTGTTCCACCTATTTCGATGGTTTTCCCGTGTGTAACCACCGCGACGACATCGTTTGCAGGATCAAGTGCAAAATCAGAACCATAGACAATTTGCTCATTCCACCAGTCACCCAAATATTGAACTTTGGAACGAATGACTACGCAAGCTTCTAAATTCTCTGGTGCGCAGACAAACGATAAGATGTGGTATTTATTTTCCCATACAGCTTTTTGAACGCCCTGGTCGGCAAGATATATAGCGGTACGTTCGCCTGTTTCGTTGAAAACCCATACGTAAATCTCCTGAATGCTGGCACAATGCTGAGGAGCGAATGAACAGACTTGGAGTTCGCCGTTGCCGAAAGCCAATAGCAAGCGGTCATCGGGTGATACAACCCCATCAGGAAAAGTATCGCCTGTGAGCACATCAAGGGTTTGTTTCTGTTCACCTATAGAAATATTTAGGTAACGACCCATCGGAGAAAAATTATTGGCAATGACAGGATCACCTCCGGTTTTTGGTATCATAAGTCTAGGCTTGTTGCTATCAAATACATCCCACAACCACAGGCCGCTTGCATCACTATAGGCTAATAAACGCCCATCAGGACTCCAAGCTGCTCGTTTCCTATAGGCTTCAAAAGGGATTCCTAGATTAATTTCACCAATCAGTTTAATAAAGTTGTCTCTGAAAGGGCTTCCACCAAAACGCGGATAACCCAGGCTATAAACTTGCAGTCTGTTATTGTTCCACACAGCGATTGTATCAACCGGAGAAAACAAAGACGCTTGCCCTGCTATGGTTGTACCCCACCTTAATATAATCGTGTTTTCATTGGTTTGAACCGCAATATTGAGGTTATCTGATGAGTATTGGACACAATTTTCGTCAGTGCATTCTCCAGCATCATCATATCCGTAAGGCCATAACGGATCGAGTTTTTGGCGCTGAATGGAAAAATCGCTTGTTAATTTAAAAGGCTTGCCACCATCAATGGGGAGTTCATATTGAGTTCCATTTGTTGTAACTAATATCAACGGGGCATAAAGTGGATACGGCGCGTCTGCAATGGGTTTAGTAGACGGTTTACCGTTCTGCTCGACAATAGTTCTTACAAATTCGGCTTCTGTAACCTGGATTCCACTTTCCGCGTCTGCATAATCCTTCGAAACTTGGGGGTTTTGATCTTGTGTACTGCTGCTTTCAGGGAAAATCCCGACAGTAGACTCAGGAGAGTCAAACTGGTAGACGAATGGATTAACAGGCGTTCCTGCGGAAACATAACTACCGTCGTCCCTGTGGTGCAAGAAGAGGTAGATGCTGCGGCGCGGAATCAAGTCGGGTGCAAATCCAATACAATCAGCTCCGCTGGTCATACCTTCTAACACATATTGGCTTACTATTGGACTATTCTGGACGAATAAAAGGTATTCTGGCCCTGGCCTACCAACTAAATAGCTCTCTACATGCAAAATTGCATTTTGTTGAACGTCGTCGAGTTCAACCGGAACAGCTTTTACAACATAGTCGGAATCTTTGATAAGCGCATTGATCGTCAGCGGCGCACCACCGCTGCACGCAAGTACGGGAGTCTGAGCCGCTAGGCTGTAGATTGTTATCAGAATCGCCGTAAGTGCAGCGGATTTGAATCGATAATTGAAAGTCAGCAAATTGTGTTCAATCCGTATGCTTTAGCGCGCTCTTGCCCATGCCAGGAAACGACGTAGGTCGCGCCACAAGGCTTCCGCGTGCCCGCCGAGGGCGATCAGCAGCACGGCTGGGATTGCCAGCGTGAAAATCTGCTGGTTGTAGTCGTAATACAGGATCGAAGTCGGATTGGCGATGACCTCGCGCGTCAGGGGCAGCGGTATGAGTAATTGACCGGTCAGGTAGAACTGAAAAAAGATATACAGCGGGATATAGATGGCGATGGCCGTAATCAGGAAGCCGACCCATCCACGCAGGCTGAACAACGCGGTCAGCACAAAGCCAAGCGCCATGCCGATTCCAGCATAGGCCATGACATCCCAGGCGGGTGGATAATTGAAGAAGAACCAGGTGAACGCGCCCCAGGTCAGTGTCCCCCACAGGAATCCCACGATACCCCAGACGGCCAGCCGCATCCATCCCGGCCAGAAGCGCCGCAGCCGAGCCGGGAATTCCCCGGACAGCATTACCAATATGGCGGTGAACATGCCGAATGTCAGGCCGATGGAAATCGTTTTGCCCCAGCGATCCGCGTTGAAAATGGCCTCGCTGCGGAAGGTGATAAAAACGTGAGCGCCCATCGCCACGCCTGCGCCGATCAGCGCGAAGATGAAACGGCGGACGTTGTGCAGCGGATCATCGCTCAGGCGTCGCCAGGTATTCGCTAACCATGCATAGATGCGCCCCTGCTGGCTGACAATTGACGGCAGTGACGGAGCCTCGTCACGTACCAGTGCCAGCGCCCGGAGTGCGCCTTTTGATCCCTTGCGCTGTTCCTCGGCGATCATTTTTAAGGCTGCCAGCGAACGGATGCGCCCGACGGTACGCGCGGCTTGTTCAGCGATTTCCGGCAGAGATGGGTCGAGGGCGATTTCTGCCAGCAGTTCATCCACTTCCTGCGAATAAATCGATTCTTTCCAGGCATCGGGCGATTCCATCTGGATGTCGGCGCGGGTGCGGGTGGTCAGTAATCTGCCGGTCACACCCTGGGCGGGTAAAGCTGTATAACTCCCGGACGATTCACCCGGTTTACGGCGCTGCGCCCGTGTGCCGAGGACGTGAATGGCCGCGCTTTTGGCCTGTTCGTTGGTTTCGACAGCCAATGCTTGCGCCACCAGCATCGGGATTTTGGGCGGGTCACTGTCGGGCAGGGTTTCCAGGCGATAAAATGCCCGCGTGCGCGCCGGGGCGTTCTCGCTGCGGATGGCGTGCAAACACACCCAGCGGCGGTTGTCGTTATCGAGTTTATTCCACCAGTAATCGACCTCGTGATCGTATTCAATCGCGCCGCGCAGGAGCACCTGCATCCCGGCTTCGTCGATTTCCAGGCCGAGTTCTTCCGCACGCATATACAGGTCGTTCATAACCATGAAATGCGTCACGCCCAACAAGAAGCGTCCCTGACCATAGGCCCAGGCACGGCGCGCCTTGTTGTATATATCCTGCGCTTCCCTTTTGGCGACAGCATCTTGTCCGGCGAGGGTCTGTACGCCTGCTAAATCGACGGTGATGCCGCCTACAAAATCATCACCAAATTCATCCCGGAGTGCGGGGGATATGGTCAAACCGCCGACCTGCGCCAACGCTGCTTCCAATTCCTCGACCAGTTCCATCAGTGTATTCGGGCGGGCATTCACATCGAGGGCTGTGCCGCGCCGCAAAACCGGGGTCAGCGCTTCGGCTAAATCACTGCCGAGTTTGCCAACTTCCGGCAAATCTTCCTGCCATTGAAGCTGTTTGAGCGCCAATGAGGTGGTTGCATCGAAGGGCAGCTCGCCCGTGAGCATCTGGAACACTAGAATCGCGAAGCTGTAAATGTCGGCGCGGTGATCGAGCGAACTAGCCGTAAGCTGTTCGGGAGCCATATACAGCAGCGTGCCATAACCGGGATTGGCGGCGCGGCCTTCCGGCCCCAGCACGGTTGCCAGACCAAAATCTGCCAGATACGGCGATTGGTTGCTGTCCATCAAAATATTCGAGGGTTTCAAATCCAGGTGGATGACATGGTTGGAATGGGCATAATCCAGCGCACCGGCGATGGCTTTGGAAAGTCGCAGGACATCGGCAGTCCCCATTGGGCCAGCCGATAATAAATCTTCCAGCGATCCACCGGTAACATAGCGCATGACAATGTACAACTGCGCCTCAAAATCGCCGAAATCATAAATCGGCAGGATGTGCGGATGTTCCAGTTGGGCGATGGTCTGCGCCTCGCGCTCAAACAACTTGGTCGGTTCGGCATCCTGTGTCATGTCGCGCACGATTGTTTTGATGGCAACCGTGCGGTTCAGGCGTTTGTCGCGGGCTGACCACACATCGGCCATACCCCCGCGTCCGATATGCTCCACGACCCGATATTGATTAAATTCGACACCGACATCCATGCGCTTGTATCCTCAGTTGGGGTAGCCTGCCAGCAGTCTATCACCGATAAACCACACGCTCTCATTATAGGATCGCCTCTACATTGCCACAAGCGGGTTATCTGTTATAAGGGATTTGACATCTGGCCTGAAAACGTTAGAATTCTCGTTTTGAGAACGATCATTCGGTTTTTTGGCAGGCAATGAAAAAAGGCGAATTCACGCGGCAGATGATTATCCAGCGGGCGGCGGCGGTGTTTAACCAGCGCGGTTATTTTGGCACGTCGATTGCTGATCTGGTTGCGGAGACGGGTCTGGAGCGCGGCGGCATCTATAATCACTTTGACAACAAAGACGATCTGGCGTTGGCAGCTTTTGATTATGCCGTTAAGACCTTGGGGGAGCGCTTACAAGCCGGATTTGACCGGCACAGGCACACAGCAGATCAATTGATCGCTATTGGTGACGTGTTCCTGGCACTCCTGCACGATCCGGATTTACCGGGAGGCTGCCCAGTTTTGAACACAGCGATAGTGGCCGACGATACTCATCCTGAGTTGAAAGCGCGCGCGCAGCAGGCATTGGCGAACTTACGCGGTATGGTGGAAGCGGTGGTGATCGACGGGATCACACGAGGCGAGATTAAGCCAGAAACCGATCCGTCACTCACGGCTACCCACCTGATTGCGCTGGTGGAAGGCGGCATGATGATGAGCAAGTTGTGTGACGATCCGCGTTATTCCAACCAGATTGTCATCTTATTGACCCGTCATGTGAACTGTGAACTGCGACGGCAGTGATTTTTGGCTCGTAAAACTGAACAATTAACCTGAACATTCGATATAGGGGATCAGCATCATGCAGTATAAGCGAATCGTCGTAACCGGGATGGGGGCGGTCAGCCCTATTGGTAACAGCGTTGAGGAGACCTGGGAGAATGCCAAAGCCGGGAAAAGCGGAATCGACTATCTCAAAAATGTCGATGTTTCCAAAATCAATGCCCGTATTGGCGGCGAGGTGAAAGATTTCGACGCGGTTGGTATTTTTGGCGCGCGCGATGCCCGCCGTATGGATCGGTTACAGCAGTTGGCGCTGTATGCGGCGCGTCAGGCATGGGAAGACAGCGGCCTGGTTTTGACGCCGGATAATCAGTATGACATCGGCTGCCTTGTGGGATCGGGCATCGGCGGGATTTCGACCCTGACCGAAATGATCCGCGCCTTTATGGAACGCGGACAAAAAGGAGTCAGCCCGCTGGCGATCCCGGAGATTTTGAGTGATGGTGTCGGCGCGCGCATCTCGATTGACCTGGGTTTGCGCGGCCCAAGTTACAACATCGCCTCGGCGTGTGCTACCGGCAACCATGCCATCGGCGACGCAGCAGATATGATTCGGCTGGGACGCGCCGAAGCCATGCTGGTTGGCGGCGGGGAAGCGGCGCTCATCGATGTGGTGCTGGCGGGCTTCCAAAACATGAAAGCCCTGACCCAGTGGGATGGAGAGCCTTCGAAAGCCTCGCGCCCATTTGACGCCAAACGCAGCGGCTTTGTGGCAGCCGAGGGAAGCGCCGTATTGGTAATTGAATCGCTGGAACATGCCCAGGCACGCGGCGCGCATATATACGCCGAAATCAAAGGCTACGGACATACCTCCGATGCCTATCATGTGACTGCCCCGTTGGAAGATGGTGCAGGTGCGGTGAAAGCCATGACCCTGGCGCTGAAAGACGCGAATATGGAAGCAGAGTCGATCCAATATTTCAATGCTCATGGGACGAGCACAACGTTCAATGACCGCAGCGAAACGCGGGCGATCAAAACGATTTTCGGTGAACGTGCCTATGATCTGCCGATCAGCTCCACCAAGTCGATGACCGGGCATTTGCTGGGCGCGGCGGGCGCGATTGAGGCGATGTTCTCGATCCTGGCGATCCGTGATAATTTTGCGCCCCCGACCATTAACCTGGAATTCCCTGACCCCGAATGCGATCTGGATTATATACCGAACTGTGGGCGGGAAGTCCCTATCGACCATGTGATGAGTTATTCCGCCGGGTTTGGCGGGCATAACGCGGTGCTGGTTTTCAGCCGCTTCGTGGCGTAAATCTGCTGCAATGATTTCAGGGCACGACATGTTGTGCCCCTACAATTTCAAAACCTCAGTTCGATTAGATACCATTTTGGCAGGCTCTAAGATTCCGCACATGAACAATTTGGGCGTAAATCGGGTATGCTTGTTGTCTAATGTTGGATTGGTCTACAGCATACCCAGGAATGATTCATGTCCTTTAAATCCCGCGCTGCCATTCTGGTATTCATGTCCGTTTTGTTACTGCGGGTGGCTGCGCCGATAGCTGCCCAGGATGCCCCTGCGCCCGACCCGTTGAATCTGGCGGCGCGGCTGCTCGGTTTTTCGGGCGATCCGGCAATCCCGATGCCATCCCCGATTTATAAAGTGGGCGATAAACTCCAATTCTGGGTGAACAAAGCGGGGCAGGAAATGCCGGTGCAGATCACGGCTGAACTAGCCGGAGACAGCGCGACGGCCTACGTCTGGGTGGAGGACGGTACAAGCTATGATCCAGCCAAGATGGGAACGCTTGCGAGTCAACTCGACGTAATCTATAACATTTTCCGCATCCAGAGCAATTACGGCAGGGTGAGCACCATTCCGCAGGCTCCGTCTGATTTGGATAACCTATCGGTCTTTGCGATGCCGGATGTGGACAACGACCCGCATATCTATATCCTGTATGCCAGCAACCTCGCCGGGAACCGTGTGACGATTTTCGACCCGGCCAACAGCCTGGAAGCCGATTACGTCCCCGGCGGTTTCACTAATGAGCATGAGATGGTGCTGGTGAATATGTCCAGCTTCCCCAATACAGTCCCGCTGGACGACCCGGCTTATGTTAATATCATCACACGCCAGTTTTACGCGGCGGTGGCCTACTACAACAATCCGGCGCAAACCGCGTGGCTGGGCCAAGCCACGTCCTTCAATATGCTGCTCCAAATCCAGCAGCTCCAAAACCCGAAGCAGGGCATTACCCCCGACAATTTTAAACCCTTCCTAAACGCGCCTGAGACCCCGCTCACAAGATTGCCCGGATTAGGCAGCGTTGGGCAGGAAATCGGCGCGGGACAGTTATTTATGCGGTATGTGTTGCAGCGCTTTGGCTTCAATGTTTATCAGGCCATGCTGGTCGGGAGTGGAAACGGTTTATCCGCGCTGGACGATGCCCTACATGCCTATCACATTGTTGATCTGGTGACGGGCGATCCAATCCGTGCACGCGATGTTTTCGCTGATTTCGTGTTGGCGAACGTGCTCAACCACGATTTTGGCGATGGCCGGTATGCTTATATTGAACCGGCGATGAAGGACTTGGTTGTGCTCATTCCCACCGCGACGGATCGGTTTAACTTCGACCTGCCTGACCAGCCTTTGCCCCAATTGGGAACCAATTATGTCGGTCTGGCGGCGACCAAAGCCACCACGTTCACCGTATTTTTCAGTGGTCAGGAAAATGTGGCACGTTTGCCCATGCCTGCGGGCGATGTGGGCAACCATTTTTACTGGTCGGGCAGTTCGACCAACCGCGATACTGCACTTACGCGCGCTTTTGACCTCACCGATGTGAAAACCGCCCAGCTCACGTTTGACGCCTGGTATAACCTGATTGACGGCTGGAACTACGCTTATATCGAGGTGTCGGCGGACGAGGGCAAGACCTGGAAAATTTTGCCTGCGTCGAGCACGCGCACCTTCAACGCTTATGCACTGGGTTATGGGCCGGGATTCACCGGCATCAGCACGTCAGAAAAAGCGCGTCCGTTCCCATATCTGGGCATCAGCCTGGATATAGACGGCCTGACAATCACGCAGATTGTCCCGACAGGGCCGTTAGCGAACACCAAAATCAAGGTCGGGGATACGATTGCGGGTTACGATGGTAAACCCTGGTCAGGGCAGCAGAATCTGCTGGCATTCCTGGCAAATTACGATGCGGGCGACACGGTGAATTTTTATATCCAGCGTGGCAAGACTTTTTTTGATGCGCCGGTTGTGCTGGCTGCGCATCCAACACGGCGGAAAATCCCGGATGCGGTGTGGATGCCTCAGACAGTTGACCTGAGCGCATACGCCGGCAAGCAGATCGCGGTGCGATTCGAATCGATCAGCCTGCCAGGGAACGAGGACAATGGTGTGGCGCTCGACAACATCCGCATCCCAGAGATTGGCTTCCAGGATGATGCCGAGAACGGTGTCCCCGGCTGGACACTGGATGGTTGGCAGCAGACTACTAATGAAGTCCGCCAACAGTTCATCCTGCAAGCGGCGGTGGTGAGCCAGGATGCCAGCCAAACGAAGGTGCTGCACCTCCTCAGTCCGATGGACACGGCTACCAGCGGGCAATGGGATTTCACGCTGCAACCGAACCAAAAGCTGGTGCTGGCGATCTCCGGCGCGAACGAAAATACGACGACACTGGGCAGTTATAACCTGAGCGCACGCGCGGCGGGCTAAAAGATAGTGCAAAGTTCAGAGGGCAGCGTAAAAGATAGTACCGAGTGCTGGGTACTGAGTTCTGAGTCAAAGTCAGTGAAGAGTCAAAACAGAAAACATTACGGACTGTTACGACTTGTAGTGGCTGCGGCGCTGAGAAAATTGATGATAAAGATGAGAATGAGAATTGAGAAAGTTGTCTCATTATTATCAATCGTGGACGTTTTCCCCGTGAGTCGTTGAAAAAGTTGAAAATGGGAATCGAGAATTTTTCCCGATTTAATCGAAACTCCGATGGGTTTGTCGGCGTCGGCGGCGGCGTTGTCAGACAACCCTAGCCTCCACAATGCGACATCATTCGTTTTGATGATTGGCGGCGGCGACGGATGTGTCTGCCGTCGCTGATTTTCCGCTCAAAGTTGGCGGCGGAAGAAAAGTTTCCAGTTACGAGTTGCCCGTTTCCAGAAAAAGACACGGAATGTCTCAACCTGACGGAAATGACTCGGTGTACCACTTACGGATGAGGCAGTGCCTCGTCCCTACAAAAGCCCCGTCTGTTATTCATTGGCGTGTGGTTGCTAACAACAATTTAACTAACACAGAATAGCACAAAAGTTCTTATGTGTCAATTTGAAAACTGTTTGAAAATTGAATATGGATTATTCTCGCCAGCCGACCATTTCAGGCGAACCGCTGAGGGCGTAGCGGCCACTCATCCGCCCCATATCGTATGATTTCCAGGTTTCGAGGTCAACGACGATAATCTTCAGGTTTTCGCGGGCAAGCGCCAGATAGGCCAGCATTTTCCCATCTGGCGACCAGACCGGCTGTGAAATCGGGTTGAGGCAGGTATCGGTTACGATTTTATCCTTAATGCTGGCAATATATACGTGTATCTGTTCTGGATAGTGCGGCGAATATGAGAAGGAATACTGCTGACTATCGGGCGACCAACGCAAATCATTTCTGCCAGAAGCACTTCGGTGAAAATTGACACCTTCCTCGCCCAGATTAAATACCGACTCCTGGCGATTTCCATCGTGGTCGTACAAGACGAGTTGGTTATCGGCTTCGACCTCAGCGACGAAGCCTGCGGAATCACGTCGCCAGGATAGGCCAGTTATTTTGCCAAGATCAACCACCCCGGCTTTCGGATCATCCAACCGAGCAAGTCCGACAGCATAGGAATAGTCGAAGGTTTTGAGCGTTTGGTACGTCACGACTTGTCCATTAGCGTCCAAAAGTGTTGCACCATACACGCGCGTAAAATCCGGCGAGAAAAAGCGGTCATCATACACTGATCCTACCGTGTCATATATTGCTAGCTCCACCTGATTATCAAGAGGATGAAACAAGAGGCCGCCGATGACCAGGGATTCAGGGTCATACCATTCAACAGGCAGATAGCCCCAGGCAACTGGATCATAACGGTATAAGTCTCGGTAAGTTTGCAAATCGAGCGGAAACTCATGATTTTCACCCGACAAATCGTAGAGACGAACGCCGCGCACGTCCCAATAATTATTGAAGGAAATTTCTGCCCAGGTTTCGCCAATCGGTGCGGCATACCAGTGCGCATCGGGCGATAATTGACCGCCGTACAGGGGATAATCGCCGTTGGCATCTTTGCGAAAATAGGCGACCACATGCGGCGTTTCCCAGTCGGCCTGGATGCCGTGAATACCCGCGTAACCGGACATGAGTATCGTGCCGGGGTATGTCCAGCCGTTCGGCGGCAGCACGGGATCAGGGATACATTTTACCTCGATAGGCCACGCCTGAGATGAAGCGTCGTCAGCGGAAACCTTAACAGACGAAAGTGTGACCGCACAAATGAACAAAAGCGCAAAGCATATGATACGGCGCATGGAAATTTTCTCATTAGCGATTTTATTCACCAGCATAAACCGAGTCAATGATCCACTACACAACGTTTGCCCAACGGTCACTCTCCATTGCAGAATTACCCTACCGAAAGCATAGGACAGGGCAAGGCCCAACGAAAGCAACTATTATCATTGGCTGATATTTCAGGGGATTTGGGGCAGCCAAGTGAGAAAATTGGCGTGGGTCTGGTAGTAGATTTGCTGCATGGTGACGGTATCGTAAATGTAGGTGTCGCCGGAAGCCAGGATTGGGCGGTAAGTTTTGAAGGTCACCATGCGGCTATCCGGCGACCAGACATTCGGTTCTCGCAATTGTTGATCCAAAGCAAATGTCCGCACCCTGCCATCCCACAATTGAATAACCTTTCGGCTTCGCGGAAAAGCGCTGTCTGCCCCCTGAAATATACCTCGCTGGTAATTGGGCGAGGGGATCAGGTCTTCGACCCAACTATCCACTCCATAGAAGCGGCGGACAGTGTTAGCGTCTGGTAGGCTGACGATAAGGCGCATACGGGATTCCCTCAATTCGGATACCGTATTTTACAACCGCTCATGTCTGAACGATTATTGAGACGATAAATTTACCCAGCCTATTTAGAAGACTGCTTTAAGCCTCAACAAACCGAACGGAAGATTTTGACGTATACTGAGGAATGCGGGCATGGAGCGACAGATAGCGGACAAGGCAAGCCTTGTCCCTACAAATCCATTCGCCTGAGGTTAGATTTTCACAACCTGCAAGGCGGACTAACTGGCGTTCGCGCCTGTTCACCTGTATCATTGAGTAAGCATAAAGTAGCGCATTTGTAGCACCCTGATAACAAGGACGGTGGGGGCAGCAATGAATAACGGTAGAATCCTGGTCGTCGAAGATGATTTTGATATTTCCAACATGCTTCGGATTTACTTTAGCGGGCAGCAGTACGAAGTACAGATTGCCCCGCGCGGCAGCGATGCGCTGCAAATGACGCGCAAGCAGCTTCCCAACCTCATCATCCTGGACATCATGCTGCCAGATATGAACGGGTACGATGTGTGCCGGGAACTGCGCACGACAACGCGCACCAGCCATATCCCGATCATTTTTTTGACCCAAAAAGATGAGCGCAGCGACAAAATCGCCGGTCTGGAATTGGGCGCGGATGATTACATCACCAAGCCATTCGACATCGAAGAGTTGAAGCTGCGGGTGAAGAACGCGATTGACTCCGCCAAGCGGTCACAGAATTTGCATCCGGTTTCGGGTTTACCCACCGGACGCTTGATCGAAGACCACCTGCGCGGGTTGATGCATACCGACGATCAATGGGCGTACATCGACATGAAGATCAACCATTTCGATGATTTCACTGAAGTCTACCGCTTTGTAGCGGGCGACGAGGTGATCCGCTTCATGGCGCTGATGATTGGCGAAGTGGTGGACGAAATGGGAACGTCGGAAGATTACGTTGGGCATCCCGGCGCGGATAACTTCGTCATCATCACCCACGCAACCGATACGCAGAAGATCAAAGACCGCCTCATGCAGCGTTTCAACGAAGAAGTCAAACAACATTATTCGTTCATTGACCGAGAGCGGGGTTATATCCTCGTGCCAGACGCGAATATGGGTGAACGTCAGGAACCGTTAATGACGCTGGCCGTCGGGTCGGTTTCGACGGCGACGCACCAATTCTCGGACATCCGCGAGATTACGGAATTGGCCGCCGAAGATCGCCGCCGGGGGATGACGGGCGAAGAACCGCCACCGCCGATTTTGACATCGTGGTAAAGATTTAAATGATCCCCTCCCCTAGCCCCTCCCCACTGCGTGGAGAGGGGGATAAGACGGGATGCGGTTGGGATGACAATTGAATCGTGATTTATCCAGGGGCGTTCACATGAACGCCCCTACCAAAACAAGCGGTTCGTTCGCGAACAACGCAGATCGTAAGCCCATTGTTCAAGTCAGTTGAGTAGGAAGAAAAATCCAACATGGGCCTGGGCATTATTCTATTAATTGGTGGACTGGCTATCGTGGTGGGTCTGTGGATGTGGGCGCGCCAGCGTCAGGACATCGGGCCGATCATGTCCGCTGAACAGCAGGCGGTCATGAGCCTGCCATTGGCCTCGAATGACGACGCCGTGATCGTGTCGAAAGAACACGGGCAGTTGGTGTACGTCAATGATCGGGCGCGTAATTGGCTGGGCATGAACGGCGGTGATCCGAACCTGGAATATATTGCCAATCTGGCGCAGCCCGCCGACAGTTTCCTCGAATTATTTGCAGGTGAAGGACAGGCGTCGTTCCAACTCGGCCAACGCTGGGTAGAAGCCTCGTCGCACACGATCCCCACCGGGGCGGAAACCCGCACCGTCGTGGTCATGCGCGAACTGACGGCCAACGCTACCCACCCGGACGCACTCGATTTGTCGCTGGCGATGCACGTCATCAACGAAATCGGCGAAACCGTCAACGCCAGCATGAGCGTCCAGCAAGTGCTGCAAGCCCTACTCTCCATCGTGACCAAAGCTGTTCCCGCCCATGCAGGCGAAATTTGCTTATGGGACGCGGCGACCAAGAGTCTGAATCCACAGGGTTGGGCGGGCGACTCGACTTATCTGCTGTCGCTGTCGGAACACGGCGGCACGTATAAATTAGGCGAAGGCATCACCGGATGGATTGCCCTGCACCGCAAACCGGCGATGGTCAGCAGCATTTATGACCCTACCGCCGTGCAGCCCAAATTGAAAAGCACCTATAAAAGTTTTGTGGGTGTGCCCTTGCAAATGGGAGACCGTTTCATCGGCACGTTTGAGCTGGCACATTCACAGCCGGATCGATTCGGGCAGCCGGACATGGCGCTGCTGCAAGCCATTAGTAAGCAGCTCTCCATCGCGATTTACAACGCCGAGTTGTACGGGCAGCAGGCGCAGCGCATCAATGATATGGCGAACTTGCAGGACATCACCCGGCAAGAAGAAACTGTCACCGATACGCGCACGGTTTACAAACTGCTGAATGAACGCTTGGCGCGATTGGTGAATGCCCAGACCTGCGGCGTTTTCCTGTACGATGCAGACCGGCGCGCACTCGTGCCGGAATTACCGTTTTTTGGTCTGCCGGATACGGTGGCGCAAAACACCATTATCCCACTGCCGGAAGACAGCCCACAGCGCGACATCTGGGAACGCCAGCCTTATTGGGTGACGAACGACACAATGGACGAGCCATTGGTTGAGGCGCTCGGTCTGCGGAGTTTGTTCAGCGTGGCGGGCATCAAAAATACAGCGTTGATTCCGATGGAAATTGGCAACCAGCGTATCGGCATGGTGCAGATCAGCAATAAGCAGGCGGCGAGCGGCTTCACGCCACAAGACATCAAAGACATGCGGATGCTGGTGGCGCAGGCGGCTATCGTGGTCGAAAACCTGCGCCTGTATCAACGTGAGCAGCGCCGCGACACCGAACTCAGCGGTTTGCAGGAAATCACCCACGCTATCGGCGCATTGGTTCAGGAAGGCGAATTCTACTCGGACATCACCGAGCGCATTTCGCGGTTGATGCAAATCGAGATGTGCGGCATTTTGTTGTTCAACGAGAACACCCATCAACTGATGAGCCAACTGCCCTTCTTCGGCGTCGAGAGCGAAAAAATCACCGATTATCACATTGACCTGCAACCGGGCACACCGCTGCACGATGTGTGGGAAGAAGTGGATTACTGGTACACCAACCGAGTCCAAACGGATGCGCTGGTGTATGCCGCGAATCTGGGCGAGTTCGCGTCGGTAATGAATGTGCAAAAAACGTTGTTCGCGGTGCTGGCCGTCGGTGGTCGGCGTTTGGGTGCGATCCAGGTCTCGAACAAACGCGATGGCAGCGACTTCACCGACAAAGATGCGCAGCTTTTGCTGATTTTTGGCACGCAGGTCGCGGCGATGATCGAAAATGCGCGCCTGTACCGCGATGTGCAGCGTACCGCGATGGACGCGAACCGCCTGCGTAATATCGCCGAAGTCGCCGGGACAATCCTCACCAATGAAGATTCATTCAAGCCGGTGATGAATGAAATTTCGCAGCTAACGAACAGCCCATTGGTGTTTATCAATGTGCTTGATCCGCAAACCGGCAGCCTGATTACCTATCCGCGCTGGACGTTCGGCGACGATTTTGAAGAACCGGTGGTTTACGACCTGTATACGAAGGGTTTTGAGTACAGCGTCGCGATGTCACACCGCGCGTTCCTGAGTAACGACATCAATAATGATAAACGGGTGCTGACGGGTTATCGCACGATCTGCGACAAATTCAAGATCACCAAGACGGTGCTTGTACCGCTGGTGCTCGGTGATCGCAGCCTGGGCGAACTGGGTATCGCCAACCGTCCCAGTGGGGACTACACCGAAGCCGATATTGACCTGCTGAACGCAGTGGCTGCGCAGATCGGCGCGACGATTGAACGGCTGCGCTTATACGAAGCCGCAGGCGAAAACCTGAACCGCCGTCTGCAAGAGCTGGACGCGATTTCGCAGATCAGCAACGAGCTGACGCAAACGCTCGATCTCGATCCGGTGCTGGACGCGATCCGCCATCAGGCCGCCCGCGCAACCCGCGCTGACGGCAGTACGATTGCCCTGTTGAAACCTGTTGCCCAATGGCAGTTTTCGAATGTGCCGGAGATGGCACAGCGTTTGGGTGATGCCGACATTATGCCGGGTCTGGCCGACATTGAATTGGAAGCTATCGCGCGCGGCTCGGAAACGCTGACGATTTCTGATTACACCGACGCCCCATTTAAGCCGTTACCGGAAAGCGCACGTTCGGCAGTCGCCGTCGCCTTCCTCTTTGAAGACGCAATGGTCGGTGTGATTCACCTGTATCACAACCGCCAGAATCATTTTGATGAACGGGCGACAGCGTTCCTGATGACACTAGCCGCCAAAGCCTCACTGGGTTATGGCAACAACAAACGCTACCGCGACCAACTGGAACGCAGCAGCCGTTTGCGCCGCCGCGTGGAGCAGTTGAACCAGATTTTCGAACTGGGGCAGATGCTCCAGACGAACGTCGATCAGGTGACGATGCTGGAAGCGATTTTGTACAGTATCCAGCAGTCTGTGGGTTATGACAACGGCGTGGTGCTGCTGGCAGACGACGAAGCAGGCGTGATGCGGCGTGTGGCACAGGTCGGAATGCCGCTGGATGTATTCGAACAAAGCAAAGCCAGTATCATCTCGGCGGAAACGCTGCAAGGGATGGTCACAGACGGCACTTACCAAATCAGCGAATCGTATTTCTATCCAGCGGAAAAAAGCACTCAATGGGGCAAAATTGATGTCGCAGCGCTGCGCAGCGATTTCCCCGGCAGGCGACCACTGCCTGAAGCAGTCGATAGCAAATCGTGGCAGAACAACGATATGCTGATGGTTCCACTGACCGCACCGGGCGGCAATCTGCTGGGCGTCATCAGCCTGGATCGCCCACAGGACAACCAACGCCCGGATCGGGCAACGATGGAAATTCTGGAAATTTTCTCGCATCAGGCGGCCTCGACGATTGAGAATATCCGGCTGTATCTTGCCAGCCTGCAAAGCGCAGAGCAAGAAGCCCGTCTGAACGAAATGATGGAAGCCATCACTGGCACGCTGAACACCGAGCAAATCATTGAAGCGGTGGCCTATGGCGCGCTGCGGCTCGTGCCGTTCACGCAGATGACCGTCGCGCTCCAGGATGCTGAAAAACGCGGATTTGATTTGCTGCGCGTCGAATTCAGCGGCGATAGTTCGCTGGTCGTGACTAAAGATCATCTGCCCAATGATGAGGCCAGCGCTCTGGCGCGCACCATCCATGATGCACAGGATCACCTGTATTATGCGAGCACGCCCGAAGGCGAGGGTTACACTGACCTGAGTGAATGGCAGACGCGCGGCGAACGCACAACCTTGATTGTGCCGCTGCTGGCAGGCGGCAAGGCCATCGGCGCGATCCACCTGGGCAGCGATCTGGAGCAAGCCTTTGGCTTCAACGAATTCCGGGCGCTGCTCAAACGTATGGCAAATCTGGCGGCAGTCGCCATTGAAAATGCGCGGCTGTTCAACGAAGCCCTGAATTTACAGACCTTCAACGAATCAATCGTTGAGTCGATCCAGATGGGTATTATCGTGCTCGACAAATCAGGACGGATTTTGTCGCTCAACGATTTTATGACGCAGCGCTATGCCTGGAATGAAAATGAAGCCCTGCGCCAGGATTTGTTCGCCTATCGCCCCAATCTGAATGAATATCTATATGACGATGTAAGGGCGGTACTGACCACCGGGCATCCGCACGAACGCATCGGACAGGCTACGCACCAGGAAGATGGTAAGCTGCTCGTCCGCAATTTCTACAGTTATCCTCTCAAAACTGGTGAAAGTATTCGCGGCGCGGTCATCCTGGTTGAAGATGTAACCGAACGGCATCTGCTGGAAAAAGACCTTGAAAAACGCGCCAATCAATTGGCCGTACTGACCGAAGTATCCAGCCGTATTACCGCGTCGCTCAACCGCGAAGAAGTGATTAATCTGGCGCTGGACGAAATCGGGCGCGTGATCCAGCATGACACGATGACTCTGTGGAGCCGAGAGGGAAACATCCTCAACCTGGAAGGCTCAAATGGTTTCAATGAAGATGTGGCAATGGTCGCAGATGCCGAATCTCACGTCCAGTTTGCTGAACATGTACGTTTACGCACGGTTGTCGAATCGCAGCGCCCCTACTCGATCAGCCGTTTGCAGGGATGGGATGCACTCCCTGGCGAAGACGGTGCGAAAAGCTGGTTGGGCGTTCCGCTGGTGAATCAAGGCAAAGTCGTGGGCGTGATCGCGCTGGCGAAGCAGGAAGAACATGCTTTTGATGCCCAGGCCGAACAAGCGGCGTTCGCCTTCGCCAATCAGGTGGCTATCGCATTGGCGAATGCCGATTTATACACCGAATCACAATACCGTACCGAACGTCTAAGCCTGTTGAACCGGGTTTCGGTGGCGCTGGCGCAATCACTGGACAGTGAAAATATCCTGGAAGTCGGATTGCAGGAAATCGCCAATACCATGCATGTGCCGCACGCACGGGCGCTGGTGTATGACCGTGACCTGAACATCGGGCGGGTAATCGTGGCGTATCCACGCGGGGACGAACCGCCGGACGAAATCATCACTTTGCTGGACAGCCCGACCAGCCAACTGCTGCGTAGGAACGTGTCGCCGATTATTTACGAAGATGTACAAACGCTCAAGAAGAATGATCCGATCCGACAGGAACTCAGCCCACGCAACATTCACGCTTATGCGCTCGTCCCAATGATCGTGGGCGGGCAGGTCATCGGCGCGTTTGAACTCATCGTAGATACTGGCCCACGCTTCTTCCAACCGGAACAGATTGAACTGGCGCTGGTGATCGCCAATCAAGCGGCCATCGCGGTACAGAACACCAATTTGCTGGAAACGACCCTGCTGCGTACACGCGAACTGGAAACCCTGCTGGAAGCCGCGCAGGCCACGTCGCTGACACTCGATTTGAACGAAGCCTATCGCAGCGTGGCGGAGCTGATCCTGCACGCACTGGATATGGACAACTGCACGGTCATGATCTGGGATAATGTCGAGGGTGTGCTGGAAGTCCAGCTAGACGCCAGCAAATATGGCGATGAGCCGACTATCACGCGCGGGACGCAGTACAACCTGCGCCAATATCCATCCAAACTCAAGTCATTGGAAGATCGTGAAATCGTGATTGTCCGCGCGAGTCAGGCCGACGCCGACCCGACTGAACTGGTCGAGGTACGGGGACGGGGCGATGCGCTGCGGGTGCTCGTGCCGCTGGTGGTACGCGATCAGGCCATTGGTTTAATACAGACTGGGTTAAAGACCCCGCACCGGGCCTTCGGTCACCGCGAAATGCGTCTGGCCCAGGCGTTGGGCGCACAGGCCGCCATCGCCATCCAGAATGCGCGCCTTTCCACCGAGACGGCAGCGCTGGTCGAAGAAGGCTTCATCATCAACAATCTCAGCCAAGCGATTTCGTCCACACTGACGATTGAAGATATGGTGCTGATTGTGCGCGATCAAGTCCCGCGCGTGACCGACGCCGAAGAAATGTATCTGGCACTGTATGACCCCGAAACGCAAATGATTAGCTTCCCGATGGCCGTGCGCGCGGGGGTTGATTTTACGATCCCGCCCCGCCCCATGAACACCGACGAAGTATCATTCATCGTCAAGCACCGCCGTTCGCTGTCGTTGGGCGGCGGCAACTGGAGTTCGGATGACATGCGCCGCAACCTGAGCATCGCTAACGGCGAAGGCGACGCGCGCAGTTACCTGGGCGTGCCGGTTGCGTCCGGCGATCAGGTATTAGGTGTGCTGGCGCTGCGTGATACCAAACGCATCCGCGCCTTTGGCATCAACGACGAACGCTTGCTAACCACCGTCGGTACGCAGTTGGGTGCGGCAATCCAGAACGCGCGCCTGTTCAAGCAAGTCAGCACCTTCGCCGAAGAACTCAACCAGCGCGTTAAAGACCGCACTCTGGAACTGCAACATGAGCGTGACCGTATCGACACGCTGTACCGCATCACGTCGGAATTGGCGCGGACGCTGGACATGGATCGCGTGCTCAAGCGCGCGTTGGAAATGGTGGCGAGCGCGGTGCTGGCCGACGACGGCGTGATTATGCTGATTGATCCGCTGTCTGACCGGTTAACTTCACGGGCGGCGCTGCGGACACAATACAGCGATATTGAGAGCGACTCGTCGGAACATCCGGCGACCAATCTGGCGACGTGGGTGCTGCAACATGCCCGCGTGGTGATGGTCGATGACCTGCGTAAAGAAGAATACTGGGATTTAAGCGTCCCCGGCGCAGAAGAATATCACAGTGCGTTGGCGGTACTGCTGGAAACCGGCGATGATCCGCAAGGCGTGATGGTGCTGTTGAGCAAACAGCCCAACGCCTTCAATGAACCGCAGTTGAAACTGGTGAACGCGGCGGCGAATCAAGTCGCGGCGGCGATCAACAACGCCGACCTGTACCATCTGATCCGCGATCAGGCGGAACGTCTGGGTAAGCTGCTGCGGCAGGAACAGGAAGAAGCCGAAAAGAACTCGGCTATCGTTGAAGGTATCGCCGACGGTGTGATGCTGGCCGACTCCGAAGGAATCATCATCCAATTCAACACGGCAGCCGAGCGTATCCTCGACCTGGAGCGCGATCAGGTGATCGGGCAGTCGTTATTTAAGCTAACGGGCTTGTTTGGTGGATCGGCGTCGCAGTGGGCGCAGGCGGTGGAAGGCTGGACGGCTGACCCGGAAAGCCACCCAATAGGTTCATTCCTGGCGGAAACACTCGATCTGGGCACGCGCGTCGTCAGCGTCCATCTGTCGCCTGTACATATTGGTGAACGCTTCCTCGGTACGGTATCGGTGTTCCGTGACATCAGCAAAGAAGTCGAGGTTGACCGCATCAAGAGCGAATTTGTGTCGAACGTGTCGCATGAACTGCGGACGCCGATGACCAGTATTAAAGGTTTCGCCGATCTGATGTTGATGGGTGTCGCCGGACAGGTGAGCGACCCGCAGAAAACCTTCCTGGTGAAGATCAAATCCAACGCGGATCGCCTGAGCCAACTGGTGGACGACCTGCTCAATATTTCCAAGATTGATGCGGGCGAAAAGCTGAACGTTGAATGGGTTGACCTGAGCGAACTGATCCCCAGCGTTGTGCAGCAGGTAGAGAGCCGCGCTGAGAATGACAAGAAGGACATGCAGGTCAATGTAGACATCCAGGATTTGCTGCCGACTGTGCAGGGCGACCCGCACAAAATCACGCAAATCATCTCCGGCATCATTGATAATGCTTTCAACTATACCTATTCCGGCGGCACAATCAGCATATCCGCCCACGAGCAACCGGACGAGCAGCATGTGCTCATCTCGGTGCAGGACACGGGCATCGGTATCCCGGAAGAATTCAAGTCGCGCATCTGGGGACGTTTCGAGCGCTTCGACGACCATGCACTGGTCATGGACGTGCCGGGAACCGGGCTGGGGTTGTCAATTGTGAAAGAACTCGTTCAGATGCATAATGGAACTATCTGGTTCGAGTCTGAACTGGGTCAAGGAACGACGTTTTTCGTGGAATTGCCCATCGAACAGCCAGTCGAAGTCGAAACAAATGCATAATCTGTAATGTTCAGCGTGAAGGACACATCATTTGTGTCCTTCGCAATGCAATCTGAGTGGGATTTTGAGTCCACCTCCATCAATCGGCGAGTAGAAGGACAGCCTGAAGGACTATGGCACATATTCTTGTAGCAGAAGACGAGCGCGACATCCGCGAATTAATCAACTTTACGCTGGTCTTTGCGGGGCATCAGGTGACACAGGCGGCTAACGGTGCAGAGGCCGTCGAGCTTGCGCCAAAGGTCAAGCCAGACCTGATTATGATGGATGTGCGTATGCCCAAAATGACCGGCTATGAAGCCTGCCGCCAGATCAAACTGATGGATGAAGTCAAAAATACACCGGTCATCTTCCTGTCGGCAAAGGGGCAGGATGAAGAAGTGCAGACGGGCATCGAAGCCGGCGCGGTGGCCTATATTCTAAAGCCATTCTCGCCAGAAGACCTGACACGGCAAATTGGGGAAATTCTAAAGAAGAATGGACTGTCATAATTTCTCTTTTCACGACGATAGGCGGCAGCGAATTCTATGAGTGCCATTACAATCGGTGGTGATCTCATCCACTACGAAGTGCTGGGGCGTGGACGCCCGGTACTGCTGGTACACGGCTGGATTGGCTCATGGCGTTATTGGGTTCCGGCCATGCAGCAATTACAACTTAAATACCGCGTGTACGCGCTGGATATGTATGGCTTCGGCGATACGGGTAAAAATCCACAAAAGTATGCTTTAGATCATCAGGTACAACTGCTTTTTGATTTTATGAACAGCATGGCGATCCCGAAGGCGGCCTTCATCGGGCATGGCATGGGTGCACTGGCGGTCTCAGAATTTGCGCGGCTGTATGCCGATAAAGCGCCGCGTATTATGTTGGTGGAGACGCCGTTATTTGATCCGGGCAATTTGGACAAGCGTGTACCAGCAGGGCGCACGAGCGTGCAGCTTACACACAATCGCCCGCTCAATAATCCCAGTCCAGCGCCAGCCGCGCCTGCGCCTTTGACGCCGCCATCAGCAACCACATCTGCGACTGATTCCGGAGCACATCCGCCCGACTCGACGATTATGAATGCGAGTTCGGCAATGCGGGCCGCTTTGATGGAACGACAGCGCGCACAAACCACGAACACGACTACCAGTAGTCCGCTTCCAGAACCGCCTGCCCCGGCGGCTGACGAACCCAAGCTGCCCAAACATAACCCGCTGCAAAGCACCATCGCCGGGACGCCCCTGGATGTGCTGCTGGCGAAATGTTTCAAAAAATCAGAAACCGCCTACGACAAATTGGCGGCAGACCTGAACAAAACGGATCTTGCAGCCGTTAAAGGCAGCGTCAGCACCTACGACTCCGGGCGGATGCTCGATACGCTACGGATGCTGCCGATGCCGCGCGTCCTGGTGCAAGGACTGGACGATGCGCTGCTGCCCGCCCCCGACGAAAATGTGTGGAATTACCTGACCAACGAGAAGGAAGATACACTGCTGCCGATTCTCCTGCCAGGGGTGCGGCATTTCCCTATGCTGGAATATGAGCGATTTACACGGTTGGTCAATGACTTCCTGGAAGTCCCCGACATCAGCAAACTGGAAATTAAAGAGCGGTGGAAGCGCCGAACCCGCTGAAAACCATCATCTTCGCCAACGGTGATGCGAACGAAGGGCCGATGGTACAGCGGGCGCTGGACAGCGCACCGGATGCCTGGGTCGTGGCTGCCGATGGCGGCGCACGGCAGGCACAGCATTTCAGGCGGGCCGTCCATACCCTGATCGGCGATATGGATTCGTTGAGCGCGGCGGAACTCGATGCGCTGGCAGCGAGTGACACGGCGATTCGCCGCCACCCCGAAGAAAAAGATGAAACCGATCTGGAATTGGCGCTGACCTGGGCGGCTGAAAACGGCGCGACCTGGATTCGCGTCATCGCCGGGATCGGGGATCGCCTCGACCAAACCTTGAGCAATGTTTATCTGCTGGCACTGCCTGCCCTGCGTGAACGGGATGTGCGGCTGGTGGCGGGAAAGCAGGAAGCATGGCTGCTCTATCCCGGTGCACACAGCATCACGGGCGCGGCGGGCGATACGCTGTCACTGCTGCCGATCAGCGGTGAGGCACGCGGCATCCGCACTGACAACCTTTACTATCCTCTGCGCGACGAAACCCTGACTTTCGGCCCCGCACGCGGCATCAGCAATGTTTTCCAGAGTGAAACCGCCGAGGTATCTCTGCGCGAAGGCGTGCTGCTGGCGGTACATACTATGGGACGGGCATAACCCATATTCTGCCTCGTGTTTTGCTCCTCCCAGGTGCTTCCCCTATAGCGACACTACTCGCATTCATTCGAGCATGATATGACGATAAATCGAGGGAAACAATGCAATCAGCAACAACCGCCCCGTATATAATGTCCCTTCACGATTTCGGTTTTGTTTTCCTCATCATCAGTTTTGTCATGTTTTACTTCACATTCAGAGTCGGACGGGGTCTGGTGGCGATGCGGGTCAACCGCCGTCCGGTCACACACGAAATCGACCTCGCGAAACATCCAGTTCCGACCCAGATAATGCCGTTAGCGCAGCAGCTTGAGGCGCTGGATATGCAGTTGCTCGGCGTTTTACACTCGCGATTCTGGCTGCTGGGCGAAGGCTACACCTGGACTTATCTACACCCAGATGGGTCGGTCTATGCTGAATTGGTACAAGCACTGGGCGGTATGGCGGCTTTCGACTCCTGGTATCCCGACAATGCCCATATTTATACTTCGTTCCGCATCGGCGAAAATATACAGCTTCCGAATATGCATATGCGCTTTGCGGCACATAGTCTGGAAGCAGCCTACACGTATCATCGCGAACAGATGAAGCGTTTTGAAGGGACGCATGGCAATCCGGTGCAAATCCAGAATATGAGCGATATTCTGGCGTTGGGCAAACCCTTCCACGAACTGTATCGGGATCGCATGAATCAAAGACTCAAGCGCTTCGCTGTGATCAATTTCAGTATCAGCCTCGTGATGGGAATCAATATGCTGGTGCTCACGGCGCAAGCCTTGTCCGATCCTCCCCTGACATTCAGCGTGCCGTTGATTTTGTTTCAGGTCATTTTATGGACAGCCTGGGCGGTAATCGGTTTATATGTCGAGCGCCAACTCAAATCGCCGCCGGGGGCGATTGATGCTTAAAAAATCCTCACCCTTACCAAACGAAATCATGATTTTGCGCCCACAAGTGTAAATAACAATAGCTATAACGCCGCGAACGTATTAAAATTCTAACCTCCGATCCAGCACAGAGGTATCCGGCATGTCTGGCAGCCCAATCACGATTCACAAAAACAACCATCGCGGCGAACCCGTGTGGACTTATGAAGGCAACGTCATCGAACGCGGCGACAATTATGTGTGCCTGCGCGCCTATTTTGACCGCAAGGAAGCCAACCTGGGCTTTGTGGTTTTCAAGCGCGGCGATTTGTTCATCGAGTGGTTTTTCAGTGACCGCTGGTACAACATTTTCCAGGTGCATGAAGGCGATAGTGACCAGATCAAAGGCTGGTACTGCAATATCACCCGGCCCGCCTACATCACCGAGGAAGCCATCAGCGCCGATGACCTGGAACTGGATGTGTGGATCATGCCCAACGGTACGATGATGCTGATGGACGAAAAAGAATTCAGCGAACTCGATTTGCCCACTGATGAACGTATGGCTGCTCTGCGCGCCATCCAGACCATCCGCCAGGATGCTGCCGAACGGCAGGGGCCGTTTTTGGCGATTAGCTAAGAGGTTTTTGGTCATTACTTGTTAGTTATTGGTTTAAAAGCAAAAGTCCTCGGCGGAAACGCTAACCTTCAGGAAGATTTTCTTAGGGGCACGTCGGCGATAAGCGCAATACCCCCTCCCTAAATCCCTCCCCACTGCGTGCAGAGGGACTTTTTATACTGTCGGTTAACCTATATTTCGGCGGTTCATGAATTAAGAAAATATCTTTGCAACAGAGCTACTTTTAGTAGACTTGGTTTTTCGGTAGCCAGACACTTGAGTGTCTGGTGGCGGTAACGCAAATGCAGCCAATAATCC
Organism: Chloroflexota bacterium; assembly: GCA_039933955.1. GTDB lineage: Bacteria > Chloroflexota > Anaerolineae > Aggregatilineales > Phototrophicaceae > CFX2. The sequence continues at coordinate 9,709 of JBDTNB010000009.1, read as the reverse complement.
TTAAATTGGTACACATGAGGCACGTCGGCGATAAGCCCCTCCAGACTTCATACAGCGGTCTTGAACCACTAAAAACGAACAAGCAAGCCGCAACAACTGCTTTCTCCTCACTCATCCTTGTCGGGATGAATGAGCAGTACCGGAACCTGGGCGCATTCCATGATTTTATGCGCGACGCTGCCGAATATGAAGCGGCTGATGCCGGTACGCCCGCGTGTGCTCATCACCACCAGATCAATGCCTTCGTCGTTAATGTAATCGCAAATGATTGCGGCGACGCCCATCCCCTCGATCAACTGAGTGCGTACTTGCATGTCTTCCGAGCGCAATTCGGAGCGCACACCCATCAGATATTGCTTCATCGCTTCGCGCATCTGCTGCACCTGCCCATCCTGCCCTGCCAGCGCAATCTGATCGGTATACTGCGCCGCAGGGGGCACAAAAATATGCAGCAGAACGAGTTCTGAGCTGTTGGCGCGGGCGATGTCTACTGCGTGGGGGACGGCGCGCTGCGACCAACCGGAACCATCCAGCGGGACTACGATTTTCTTATAACGTCCTTGTGTTGACATAGGGCATTCCTCATTTGGCGTGCATCATGGGCGTTGTTTGTGGCGCATACTATACCGCAAACGCACGAGACGGCACACGCAAATATTTCACAAAATTTACACAGGGCGTTTTGAGCATTGACGATTGTGACAGAAACGCTATAATTCTGCACAAAAATCTGCCAAAATCTACTAAAATCGGATAACATGAGCGAACAACCAGAACCCAATCTCACCTACGCCCGCAACCTCAAAATTGGATTGTTTCATCTGGGTTCCGGGATGGCCGATGTTGTAACCACCGGCATCTGGAACCGGATTATGATTAGCGACCTGGGCTTCAGCGCGACGCCGGTCAGCCTGCTCATCAGTTTGAAATATTTCCTCGCGCCGCTGGGCGTGTGGGCGGGGCGCAAATCCGACCAGGGGACAATTTTTGGCTACCGGCGCTTGTTCTGGATTTGGCTGGGACGGTTGATGATGGTGTTGGGGACGGCATCGCTGGGCTTCACCACCGCCTACATCGCGCGCGGCAACGAAGCCACACTCGCCGTGTGGGCGGCGATTTCGATAGCCATGCTGCTGTTCAGCCTGGGCAATGCCTTTTCCGGCGGGACATTCCTGGCACTGATTTATGACCGATCCAGCCCCAGCCAGCGGGGACGCGCCGTCGGTATCGTCTGGACATTTTTGCTGCTGGGTTTCACCTTTGCAGGCGCGATTTTCGGTTCGCTGCTGCCGCACACGGAGGCAGTGACCGCAGGGACGCGGACGCTGAGTTTCTCGCCCGATACGCTGCAAAATTTGTTCGTCATCGGCGCGATCTTCATGGGCGGGTTGTGGTTCTTTTCACTGCTAGGCGAAGAAAAGCGCAGCACGGGCGCAGTCGCCGCGACACCTGAAACCCAGCGCACCGGCTCGATCTGGGGCGATATGAAACTGGTATGGAGCAACCGCCAGACGCGCTATTTCTTCTGGTTCCTGGCGCTGTCAATGATGTTCGCTTTCGCTCAAGACCCGATTCTGGAACCCTTTGCGGGCGATGTTTTCAAAATGGATGCCGCGCATACGACACGCTTCGCCGAATACTGGGGCAGCACGGCGATCCTGAGTACAGTGGTTTTCCTGTGGCTGGGGCGCAAATATCCGCGTCTGACCAACACGGTTTTGTCGTATGTCGGCGTGGGCGCATTGGTGCTAACCTTTATCATTTTCGGCATTTCAGGACTGGCACAGATACGCGGACTCGTGACTATTGGCCTGATTACGCTCGGTACAGGATTGGGTATCTGGAACGTCGGTACGCTGGGCATGATGATGGAGATGAGTCCGTCAAAACGCGCCGGGACATTCCTGGGATTCTGGACACTGGTCGTGACGATTTTCCGGGGTTTGGGGACATCCGGCGCGGGCATCATGCTGGATGTGATGCGGGCACTCACCCACAATAATTTACCGCTGTCTTACGGCTCGATTTTTGTGGTGTGCGGCGTCGGACTAGTGGTGTCGATGGTGGCGCTGCGGCAGGTCAACGTCAAGGCTTTCCAAGCCGAACAGGGCGTAGTTGAAGAAGCCAATACCGCCTCGGTGCTGGCGGCTGCACTGGAGTAAATATCCTCTCCCCAAAACGAGAATAAAGGTTAAGGGGCGTTCAGTTGAACGCCCTTACCCATACAAATTTGAATATTTTACGACCATTTTGTAGGAGTTTGTCGCTGACAAACCCCTTTTTTATTTCACGCCGATTCATTCCAGGTGTCGAATTAAGCGGAGTGCGACAAGCACAACCAATATAATTCCGGTCAGCAGCACCGCGTTCCCTACAAACGGCGTGAGCAAAATCAGGACGGCTGCAACCGGGTTCAGTAGGGTATCAAACCACGTTTTTTCGTTGATGTGATCCTGCAAGACCCACAGGCTGAGGACATAGAGCGCAGTTGGCACAGCCAGGGCCAAACCGGCTTCGGTTACAGTGATTTCCGCATTGTGCGTGAAGGCGTCAATCGCCAGCGCCAGCCCTACCCCAACCGCCGCTGACGACGCAAAAATCAACCAGTGACCATAGGCCCAGGTGAACGCCACCCGCATCGAAGATGTCAGGTTGCCGGGCGCAGGCTGGTAAAAATACAGCCACCACATTGAGTACACGATCAGTAAGCCGCCCACGATGAACGTCATCAGGCTGCCCGTCATGCCTACTTCGTCGGCAGCAACGCGGATGGCGACGCTGTTAGACAGGATGGCCTCACCTAAGACGATAATCGTAAACAGGCCGTAGCGCTCGCGGATATGATGCTCGTGCCAGGGCGTTGGCGAGGGACGTTCCGCCCAGATTGGAAGCAATAATTCCAACACAACCCCTACGACAAAAAGCGGAAGGAGCGCCGCTTTGGGCATGGACAAAAGCAGCACCCAGCCCACCTGAAGCAGAACTGTCCCGATTGCGTAACGCAAATCCGCTGGGCGATGGCTGGGGTCAGCCTGGGCAGCCCGTAACCATTGGGCGACTCCGGCTATCCGCATGACGACATAACCAATTACGATAACGGTCAAATCCTGCTCGACAAAAACCTGCTCCACGCCCGATGCCACAATCAGCGCACCTGTCATCTGCACAAAAACCAGCAGGCGGTAGGGAACGTCGTCATTATCGTAGGATGAAGCAAACCAGGTGAAGGTCATCCACGCCCACCAGATCGCAAAAAACACCATCACATAATAGGGCAGCACTTCGCCCACATGACCCTCAGCAATGCCGTGATGCAGGGAACTCGCCGCCTGGGCAACCGCCACCACAAACACCAGATCAAAAAGCAGTTCCAGCGGGGTTGCCGCGCGATGGGCTTCGTCAGGCGAACGCGGCCTCATGGGGGTAATCCAGCGGGGTCGTGTCTCGGTTTCGTGCATCAGGTTGACCTCGGTATATGCAGGGGTTGATGGACGTATTCTAAAAAATATAGATGGGAAATACAAAGATAAAATTGAACCGCAACATCGCCGCGAAAATATATTTCCGTTGATGCCACCAGGGGTTCAAAGGCTTGTCCGTAAATCATTTTTCGCCATGTGCGCCGCCTTAGGTTCAAAACCTAAGGCTACAAAAAGATTTTTAAACCTCTGAAGAGGTTGTTTTCTCACTATCATTGCCGAGATTCATTAGTGGACAAGCTTTAAAGCCGTTTTCCGGCGGGGAATCGTCTTTAGCTGATTTCTCTCTGCGCTCTTGGCGGCCTGGCGGTTTATTCTGTTTTGCTGTCTCCGCTGTCGTCAGGTTAATATGTTACAATGCGGCGATTACAGGCGAACCCCCAACGGCTGATTCATGACCCAACCCACTTCTTCACAAGCACTCACCAACCGCCAGATTGCCAGCGCCGCCGCTGTGGTGCTGATCGGATTCCTTGCCAGCGGCATCCTCGGCGTGGTACGGACGGCGGTGATTTCCGCAACCTTTGGCACAGGCGACGCATCCGATGCTTTTCTCGCGGCGCAGCGCATCCCGGAATTGATTTTCGTGCTGGTCGCGGGCGGCGCACTAGGATCGTCGTTCATCCCGGTTTTTTCGCGTTATTTGCGGGCGGACGATCAAAGCGGCGCATGGCGTCTGGCAAGCGCGGTAATCACGCTGTCATCGCTGGCAGCGGCAGCGCTCTCGGTGATCGTCGCGATTTTTGCGCCACAGGTGGTCGATTCGCTGCTTGCCCCTGGCAAATCGGCGGAAGTGCAAGCGCTCACGGTATCACTGACGCGCATCATGATGCTGACGCCGTTTATTTTCAGCATCAGCGGCCTGATGATGGGCATCTTGCAGGCGCACGGGAGCTTTTTACTGCCCTCGCTGGCGATCAGCATGAACAATGTCGGGCTGATTTTCGGCGCGCTGGTGCTGGCGCATATTATCCCGGCACAGGCGGGCAGTCCGGCGCAGGTCGATAATGCCAACGTCTACGGGCTGGCGTGGGGCGCGGTCTTGAGCGCGTTGTTTCACCTGGGGATTCAACTGCCCGGTTTGCTGAATATCAAAACCAGCATCCCGAAAATGCGGTTTTTACCCAACTGGCGCATCCCCGGCGTGCGCGAAGTCATGGGCTTGATGGGGCCGCGCGTGTTGGGGCTGGCCGTCGCACAAATCAACTTCATCGTCAACGCTAATTTCGCCTCGCTGATGGTCGCAGGTAGTTATACCGCGCTGGTCAACGCCTGGACGCTGATGTTCTTCGCGCTGGGCATCATCGGGCAGAGCATCGGTACAGCCGTATTCCCGTCATTGGCGGCGCTGGCGGCGGAAAAAGATATGCCGGGATTCAAAGACCGGCTGGCGAGTGCGCTGCGCAGCGTGTTGTTCCTGGCGATTCCATCCACGCTCGGCTTGATTTTGCTGGGTCGCCCGTTGATTGCGCTGCTCTACGAACGCGGTGAATTCACGGTGGAGAGCACCAACGCGACGGCTTGGGCGCTGGCTTTTTTTGCGCTGGGCATCGCCGGACACGCGGGCTTAGAAGTGCTGTCGCGGGCATTTTACGCCCTGTCGGACACACGCACACCGGTTGTGGTCGGGTTGGCCTCGATGTTGAGCAATATCGTCTTGAGCATCGTGTTCATCCGCTTCATCGGCGACCCAACCAGCCTGGAACGTGGGCCGTTCGCGGGGTTAGCGCTGGCAAATTCGATCACGACGCTGCTGGAAGCACTGGCCTTATGGTGGGTGCTGCGGCGGCGTATTGGCAGCATCAACGACAGCTACGTGTGGGGCGGCATCTGGCGGACGCTAATCGGTGCTGCGACGATGTCGGCAGTCTTATATGGCTTGATGAGGTTCGCCGAAGCGCGACTGGGCACAAAATTACTGGCGGTGGTGGGTCTTCCATTGGGCGCGCTGGTGTTTTTAGGAGTCAGCGTTTTATTCGGCATGGATGAACCGCGCACGGTTTTGTTGGCGATTCTGCGGCGCATCCGTCGATAAACGGTACAATAATATATGGAATAAATTAATTGGAGGATGTCATGCCGCGTCCAGCCTACCGCTTCAACGTTGGCGAGTTAGAATGTGTTGTCTTTCAAACAGCGGCGACAACCTTTGATGTCAGTCACGGTTTCAGCACTAACGCCTCGCCGGAAGAAGTCGCAGCAGTGATCCGGGCTGAAGGGCGTGATCCTGAAGAGTATCCGTTCATCATCAACTTGTTATACGTCAAAACGCCGGAACATCAATTCCTGGTCGATGCGGGAGTCGGCAAAAGTCCATTTGATGCCGAATCGGATGAACTCGCCAATGATTTGCAGAGTTTGGGGATTGATCCTAACGCTATCGACTCGGTGATTCTGACCCACGCCCATTGGGATCATTACGCCGGACTGCACAACAGCGCCGGAGAAATCGCGCTGCCCAACGCCCGTTATTTTATGAACAAAACCGAATGGGATCACTGCACGGCGGAAGAAAATCTTGCTTCGGCGCATGAAAAAGACCCCAACCCGCCCTATATCCGCAGTATCCTGCTGCCGCTGCGCGAACACATCCACTTTATCGAACCTGAAGCCGAAATTTTACCGGGTATCTATGCCCTGGCCGCGCCCGGTCATACGGTTGGCATGATCGCCGTACTCATCACTTCCAACGGCGAAGGACTTTTGCATGTCGCCGATGTCACCCACCACCCCTTCCAGGTCGAGCATCCCGATTGGACGCTGGGATTCGATCCGTTACAGGAAGAATCAGGGCAAACACGCCACCGACTGGTTGAACGCGCCGCCCGCGAAAATCTGCTGTGGCTGGGTTATCACTTCCCGTTTCCGGCCATCGGCCACGTAGAGAAGGACGCCGACGGTTTTCACTGGCAGCCAATCACAGCATAAGATGAGGCTCAGATGTCCGAAATATTCGAGCATTTTGCAAAAGTACAACGCGCGATAGAAGACTACGCAAAGGGATTCCTGTGGCAGAAAAATTATTTACAGGTAAACGAAGTGGCGGGATTCATCCATGTCGATTTCCGCGCCTCACCCTTCAAGTCTTTTTTTGACGATTTGTTAACGATTTTGTGTGAAGCTGAAGTTGCAAGCCGCCTGGAGTCACTGGCTTTTCATGCAAATGATGACGGCGCGAACGGAACCCGTCGCTGGAACTTCGCACGCATCGTGGACAGTGGTGTAAACTTCCCTAACCTGACTACCCTGTCCGTAGAACAGTACGATGGTCTCTCGCATAATCACCCCATCATCAGTTACGGTGATTTAAGCTATGAAGAACATGGCATCCTGTCGAAATGGCTGACCAAAGCGCCCAACCTCAAATTCTTAACTGCGCCCTCCGCCCCAAACAGCGACTTTTTCAAGCGGGAAGCATGTGCATTAGTGGTTTTGAACATTCAGGCTGGATTAGACACCCAGCAGTTTATTTTGAACTTCAGCCAATCGAATTGTTTCCCCCATTTACGCCACTTTGAATACCGCGATTTCGACGAAACCTACCTGAAAGATTATCGCCAACAATGTACGCCGTTTGAGCATTTTCTGGCGCTGTTTCAATCCGAGGCCTTTGATGCCATCGAATCGTTTACCTGGCGCAACCCAATTTTTGGGATGGATGACCTCGCAAAGTTGAGAGTTGTTCGTCCAAACCTAACCTTCAGGGTGGAGCATGTTTCGTATGAGTGGATTGAGTAGTACCATCGCTGGTTTTCTGATATTGCCATATGGGATAAGCTCGTTGCCGGATCGTGTATAAAAAATTATCTAAAGGAAAATTCTCATGAGTGAAACGCCGTATCATTTTAAGGTCGGGCAGTTCGAGTGCATCGTCTTCTCGTATATGAATAACCCCGCCGACATCACGATGATGATGGGGCGTTTTCCGTCGCAGTCGCAGGCAGAATTAGAGCAGGCTATCGCCGAGAGCGGCGCACCCATCACCGGCTCGATGAATATTCTGTATATCCACACGCCCGAACACCAAATTCTGGTCGATACCGGCATGGGCGGCGCGGACAGTGGGCTGCTGGCGGGTCTGGAACAGGAAGGCATCAAGCGCGAGGATATTGACGCGATTGTCATCACACACGGCGACGGCGACCATATTATGGGCATCACCCAGGCCGACGGTTCGCTCACCTTCCCCAACGCCCATTATGATATGTGGAAAACCGAATGGGAAAATAAAATGGCCGAGGCCGAAAAAAGCGACGACCCCAATAATGCCGCCCGCCGCAATCTGCTGCCCATCAAGGATCGTGTGACGTTGATCGACCACGAGACCGAAATCCTGCCGGGAATTACTATACTGCCGATGCCCGGTCATAAAATCGGCCACAGCGGGTTGCTGATCGAATCCAACGGCGAAAAACTGCTGCATATCGTGGACGCTGCCCATCACCCGATGCAGTTGAATCACACCGAATGGTCGCCGCGTTTTGACACCGGGCCGGAAACCGCTATTCAGACGCGCAAAGCCGTGTTTGACCGCGCCGTGAAAGAGCATTTATTGGTGATGACTTATCACTTCACCTTTCCGGGGATGGGGCACATCATCGAGGAAAATGGCGTGCGCCGCTGGGAGGCGGTCAAACCCTAGCGATTTTACTAAGCGCAGTTAGTTGTTGATCTTTTTATAGCGTTCACGTAATGCTTTACCGTAAACAGTTGGATGGCGACCCATGCGGGTGATGTCAATATAACATTCATCCTCGTTCGCCGTTGTTTCATCAACTGCCAGTTCAATAACTGCTCCGTTACGCACAATCAGCAATCGAAAGATAATGCGAATGGCATAACGAGGCACTTTGACACGATACCAAGTTGGCGCATCATGTTCAATACGATTGACAATCAAGCCTGACTGCTTTACTGGCCTTCGTGGATCATCCTGCGAGGCCAGTATTTTTAAGATACGTTTGATTTCGTCTTTAACGTTCTCCTGAGCAAAAAATGTGAGAATTTCTTGCGTGGCTTCATCGTCAGTATGTTGAATTTTCCATTTCGCCACAGTTACGCTTCATTCTCGTCATTCAAGTCATCAAACAATGATGATCCACGCAGTTTGGTCAACAGGGCAGCCTGATTGTCTGTTTCTAAATCAGTTTTCAATCGTTGATAACGTTCGCGCAAGATAAGGTCAGGCTCATCGTCCCGATCTAAAGTATTCGCCAAGCGTTTCATAACTTCGGCGACAGGCAATTCGCCAAATTTTGCTATAAATTCATCAGTTTGTGCCAATTCAAATAAAGCATCAAGCACCTCGTGATGTTCCAGCAGGAAATCCACTTGTTCTTTATCTAAAACCGCATCAGGCGTATTGGCAACCATAATATATCCTCCAACCACATTCAATCCATTATAGTATAGACTCTAATAGCGTAAAACTTCCCCGCTGAGGTGCTTGCGGAATAGTTCGATGTCCATTTCCCACCAGGATTCGACCAGTTTGCCATCTTCGATGCGGACGATTTGCATCCAGGTCATCTCAAAGGTGCGGCCTGTGGGTGCATAACCCATAAAGGCGTTGACGTGCGTCATGCGATCCCGCGCCCGCAGCACGACCCTATCCCCTTCGGCAATCAGATCATCAATGCGGGTATGCAGGTCGGGGAAGGTTGCCCGCTGCCGACGCGCCGCATTTTTCACGCCTTCCGCGCCCACCACCTGATCGATGCCGCTGTTGTGGCTCAGATAATGCGGCGAAATGATTTCGTCGGCCACATCATAGCGATCCAGGTTGTAAATTTCCTCAATCACCCGCCGTGCAAGCGCTTTGTTAGTTTCTATTGACATAATCACCGGGATACTTATATCCCAATTATTTCCCAAATTTGGGATATATCGCATATTTCCCAAATGAATTTTGATGGGCATTGGGATTAATCCAATAACGCAAAATGGGGTTTGTAGGGGCGCAGCGGTGCTGCGCCCTCCCCAATGCCGTACATATTATGCCAACGGCTCGACACGTCCATCATTGCTGAGTTGGTTCACGCGCAGTTCGGCCTTGTCGAGCAAACCCTGGCAGTATTCCGATAATTTACGCCCGCGCTCGTACAAATCCACTGAGTCATCGAGCGGCAGTTCGCCCGATTCGAGCTTGCTGATGATGGTTTCCAATTCGGCATAAGCCGCTTCAAAAGAGAGTTCTTGTATATCGCTCATGAGTATCCTTATCCTCCACC
>JBDTNB010000008.1:0-106693 GCA_039933955.1 Chloroflexota bacterium | reverse complement strand
CGGTCAAGGAAGACGCGATCCAAAAACACGCGATCTAAGAACACGCGGTCAAGGAAGACGCGATCCAAAAACACACGATCTAAAAATACACGATCCAGATACAGCAGACCGGAGAAGTTTTCCGAGGTATCGACCTGCACCTGATACTCGTCGATGCCGGACAGGGTCGGCCAGCTTAAGGTGACACCCTGGTTGGGTTGCGACGAATCATCCGCCGGGGAGACCGCGCCGTTACCTGTCGAGAGATCAACCACCGGAGCGCTTGAATCGACGATAAAGCTGCCCACGCGGCTGAATAAATTACTGTTCGACCCGCGTACACGCCAATAATATGTGCCATCCGCCAGCGGGGTAGAGAGGACAAAGCGGGTGCTGGCGATCCCATCCTGCTCGAAAAGCAGCGGATCGCTGAATTCGGGACGGGACGCGATTTGCAGATTGAATATGTTGTCCCCGACAATCGGACTCCACTCAAAATTCACCGTGCCATTGCTCAGGGACTCGCCTTCGACAGGCCGCCGCAGCGAGGCGATGCCGACGGTCACCGAGAATGACTGATAGGTGCTCCATGGCCCCCAATCGCTGGTGACAAAGCTGCGCACGCGCCACACATACGATTGGCTTTCCAGCACCGTTTGCAGCGTGAAGGCTTTGGCATTGGGATTAGCGGCATCCGGGTGATCGCCGTCGGTTGTGCCGTCAAAAACCAGTCCGCCCGCTTGATTGCTGCCGTCGTTCGTATAAATCTGGACTTCAAAATAATCCGAGCCGTTGTTGGTCGTATCCGTCCAGGTGAAGGTCGGGGTGTTGTCATTTACGTCGGTGTTGTCAACGGGGAAAGTCGCCGTCGGTGCGCTCACACCCAATGCGCCGTAAATGCCCTGGATACCACTTTTGTCGTCGGGTTGAATGCCGTCGCTCAGGTTGAATTGATCGTTGGGGGTCAGCAGTTCCGCTTTATAAGTTGGGTTCATCAGCGCCAACTGCTGGTCAGCGGCTTCATGGCGCATACCCAGCGCATGGCCGATTTCGTGCAGCGCTACTAGACCGATGTCGATCACGCGCACAGTCTCCCCATTGATCTGGGTTTCACCGGGCGCGCAGCCCCACATTTCGGCGCGATCCAGGAAAATATCGCCCGAACGGACGATGTTGGCTGACGCAGGATCGGTGTCTTCCGGCGGGGGATAATAAGCGTGACCGAGTTCGCCCTTCATGCCGTCGATGACCTGCGCGCCGATACGAATATCGCCCACCTGCCCCGCTGCGCCGTGTCCAAACGGAATTGGTGCGCCAGTAGCGTCACGGGCTTCCTGGGGGATTTCCACAAATGAAATATTCGCGACCTTTGACCATGCCGCGAACGCCTGCCGGATACGCCCTTCCAGATCGCACTGGGTGGTGTTGTTCGGCAGTTGGTCAATCGAGGTGATGAAGGCGTTCGGGCCGCCGCCATTTTCAGCTTCTTTTTCAGCGAGGCTCACGCCCGTCGGCATAAAGCTGAATGTGACCGGTGTCGCAGGTGGAACCGGCGCGGCGGGTGGACGGCTGGGATTAAACGGTGAATCTGACCCCCACTTATGACCGAAAAGCTGGAACTGTGGCGCGACATCGCCGCCGACGGGGCTTAAAGCGCCGCCGTCAATCGTGATCGTGCCGTCGTAAAGCGCGTTGGCGCATTGTCCCGCCACGCTCAGATAAGTGGTTTTGGCGGTTTGCAATTGATCGTCAGAGACGCTGCCCGGTTGGGTTGCATTCTGCTGCACCAGATCAAAATAAGTCGATTCAGCTTCATTAAAATTGGTCAGGACGCAGGCTTCACTCGGCGGTTGCTCGGTTGGAGCCGGGACATCATTGTCATAAATTGCTGAGACGATGCCGCCATCCAGCACCAGCGATTTGCCCAGCGCTTTACGCAGCGCCCACACGCCGGTCACATACGGCGCGGCAACGGATGTACCACTGTAGGTCTGGAAACTGCCGTCCAGACTGGTCGTCATAATGTTGCTGCCCGGTGCATACAGATCGACATCCGGGCCATAATTGCTGAAGGCGCTGCGCTGCAAATTCTGGTCAACCGAGCCGACTGCCACCACCGGCGGATAGGCTGCCGGATAATAAGCCTGTGCGGTTCCGGCATTACCGGCGGCGGCGATAACCGTCACGCCGTGCGCGTCGGCATAATTCACAGCGTCCTGCAAAATGCTCGATGGGTTCGGCCCGCCCAGGCTCATATTGATGACCTGCGCGCCGTTATCCACCGCGTAAACAATCGCGGCGGCGACGTTCGAATAACGGCCTATACCGCTGCCATCCAGAACACGCAGGGGCATGATCGCCGTGTTGGGCGCGACGCCCGCGATGCCCAGGCCGTTGTTGCTGTTGGCGGCGATAATGCCCGAAACCGCGCAGCCGTGACCAAATTCATCCTGCGGCGTGCTGTCATTTTGTACGAAGTCCCAACCATCAGACGCAATCCGCCCCTGTAGGTCAGCATGATTCGCGCAAATACCGCTGTCGATAACGGCAACGGTGATGGTGGGTGTCGGCAGCGGTAGTAAATCCCAGGCTTGTGGCGCTTTCACCACGTTCAGCCCCCACTGCCCTGCTGCCAGGGAATCGTTGGGGGAGAGTAACGCTCCGGCGTAGTAATCTGGTTCGTTTGCCACCACGCCGGGATTGACACGTTGGGTTTGCGCTTGCGCCGCCGCGTTGGCTTTCGCGGGCAGGTTGATAATCACCGTATTCAGCGGCTTGATTTCCTGCACGATCTGGCCGCCCAGCGCAGCGATGTAATCCAAACGCTGCTGGTCGGTCATCTCCGGCTTAAAGCGGATGACCATGCTGTTGGGGATCGGGTCGCTGGGGATGTTCAGGGTTGTCGTAGCACTATCCGGGGCTTGGATTTGAGTCGCGTTTGAGGATGAGGAAACCGGTGGGCTGTCGGCGGGGAGTTCTACAGGTAATCCTGTAGGCAAAAGTGTCGGGCTGACACCACCGGTGTTCGGCAGTGATGAGACTCCCTCCAGCGGGCCTGCCAGAGTCGGCAGCATATGATTGGCGGACTGCGCCCCCGGCTGCGAAAATAACAGCGCCAGAGCCGCTATCCAGACGGTCAGCACCGTGCTGATGCCCACTATCGTTAATCTACGTTGGCGTTTCTTTGACATACCCTGATCCCCTTAACCCTGTCTTGTGACATTCCTGGGTTTGATGTGTACGCAAACGGCAATACGGCGTAACTCAGTCGTTTGAACTGAGTTTCGCCGGGGCGTGCTTACCGGGTTTGATCCCAGCAATCGTGCTATTCGATTGTCAAAGGCGGGAAATGCGCGTTAGGTCAAAAACAAGATAAAAATTTTTAGGTCGCGATTTCCCCTGTCGTCTCAAGGTTTCTCTTACATGACGAGATACATAAAGAAACCTTAACATGCATAAATGACGACTTTACATTACGGTTTATTATAGCGATCAACCTTTCAGGCCGCTAAAATTCCTTCGCCTGTCTATAGGAATATGCTACTAGGCGCAAGCCCCATCACGGCGGAAAACCCCGCAAACGCATAGGCTTTTTGTCATTTAACCCCTCGATTGAGCGCTGAAATGCGGCCTTACAGAGCAGGCACAGGCCGACCTGCATTTACAATATTTACATTTGTAAGGTTCTTTATAAATCTATTACTGCAATTTCCACCCCTGCCCTGCTGATGCTCTGTATCCATTAATGCAGCATCGACCCGTTTTGTCATAATGCGTTAGAAAACTGCTTACACCCGCTGCTCCTCTGTCTCTCTGTTTCTCTGAGATACGCTTTTCTTCTTTTCATTTCTTGGCTTCTTTGCGGTTCAAAATAATTTTGCTATCTTGACAAACTAACCAGATTAGTTTATAGTCTAATCATATTAGTAAACAGGAGTTCAAAATCATGAAAGTCACACAATACGGCGACAATCTGTTCCAGCTTACGCGCTATACCTTCGTTAACTGTTTTCTGGTGCGCGAGGACGATGGATTTACACTCGTGGATGCAGGTATGGGCGGCAGCGGCAAGGCCATTCTGGAAGCGGCACAAAAATTCGGCGTACCCATCCGCCGCATCACCCTGACCCATGCCCACATTGACCATGTAGGTTCGGTGGATGAACTGCACGCGCTGCTGCCGGATGTCGAAATCTCGATCAGCACCCGCGATTCGCGTTTCCTGACGGGCGATATGAGTCTCGATCCCGGCGAATCATCGGAAAAATTACGCGGTGGTTATCCGTTGGTCGCGACCAAACCGACTCGCTTGCTCAATCCGGGTGATAAAGTTGGATCGCTGGAAGTGATCGCCAGCCCCGGTCACACACCCGGTCATGTTGCCTTTTTCGACCATCGCGACGGCACACTCATCGCCGGGGATGCCTATACCAACAAAGCCGGGATGACCACCGCTGGGACGCTGCGGCTGCTGTTCCCGCTTGCTGCAATGGCAACCTGGAGTAGACTCACAGGTGTTCACAGTGCCAAAACATTACTCGCCTTGAAACCGACTCAACTCGCCGTCGGGCATGGCGACACGAAGGTCAATCCTGCGAAGGCCATGCAAAGCGCGATTGATGAAACTGAACGCTACTTCAAAGGGAAAAACTAATGGCTCCACGCAAGCATATTGATTTTGATCGCGTGTTGGAAACCGCCGTCACCCTGGCGGATGAAAAAGGGTTGGACGCCGTGACGCTCAAGACCGTAGCGGAGCAGCTTGGCATTCAAATTCCATCGCTGTATAACCACATTTCCGGCCTGCCCGGATTGCGCTATGCCATGCATGTCTGGGCTGCGGGTCAGTTAGTGGAACAGATTCGCCGCGCTGCCGTCGGGAAATCCGGCGACGCGGCTGTCGTCAGCGTCGCCCAGGCCTATCGCGCCTTCGCCCTCGCCCATCCCGGTGTATATCCGCTCACGCCGCGCGCCGCCGCCCCGGATCAACCGGAATTGATGGCCCTGGCGAGTGAATTACTGGATATTGTGCTGGCGATCCTGGAACCGTATGGCTTCAATGAAGAGGAAAAACTGCACGCCGTCCGCGCCCTACGCAGCGTCATGCACGGCTTTGTTGACCTGGAAGCCGCAGGTGGATTTGGCATGAACCTGGATCGTGACGAAAGCTTTCGCCAACTGGTACAACTCCTGGTCGTTGGCCTGCGCTCACGGGACACCCAATTCAAGGTAAATTGATGACAATGATGTTGACTTTACCCCACGTCAGACCGTTATTCGCACTCACGCGCCAATAATAGACACCTTCTCCCAGCGGATCGGTTGGGACTGAAAGCTGGTCAGCCGGGACATCCGCCGAGAAAGCCGTTGTGCTGAAGCTAGACGATCTGGATACTTGAATGCTGTACCCCGTCGCCCAGGTTATTGGATTCCAGGATAGGGTTGGGGGCGATGTCGTCACGTAATTAGGCGGCGGTGCTTCCCCGGCTGGCGATGTTGCTGATACCTTGAATATCATATCGGTGTGGCTGTCGCTGTGGCTGCTTACGCGGATGTAATAAGTTGTGCCCGGATTCGTGGTCAGTGTCAGCGCGGAAGTCGTGAATGGGCTAACGTTGTCATTGCAGCCCGCTGATACAAGCGCCCCCAGCCCCGCCCCTGTCCAGACCGACAGCACCGTATCATAATCCGAACCGGTGGTATTCAGACTCAAAATATTGTTGTCCAATGCCGTGTATTTGTACCAGACACTGCGCAAGGCGGGGCTGCCGCCGCACATCGCAACTGGTTCGCCGCTTTCAAGGCTTGCGCCGAGGACATTTTGCGTGTCGGAGAACGGCACAAAACCGGTATCAATCGCGATAGCATCCGCAAAATTATCATTGACCGGTGGGGTTGCGGTAGTGCCGAGAACCGCCGTGCTGAAATCACTTAACAGATCATTCTGCTGAACATCATGCGCGGGTGTGTGGGTGAGGACGGCAAAGTAGTAGGGTGTATTAGGCGCTAAATTGTCAATTTCACAGGACGAGGCAGATTTATTAGCCGTAATACAATTTACGGGACTGAATGGCCCGCTAACGCTGCCGCTGTAACCCACTTCATAATCGCCGCCATTATCCGTATAGGCAATCGGCGTCCAGCTAACCTGCATACTCGTGCTGGACAGCGCATCGGCCTGCACATTGGATGGCGCGATGGTCTGGGTGGTGTACCAGTAAAGTTGCTTGCTGTCCAGCCAGGTGCTGAGGTTAGCATCCGAAGCCGTCAGCATATTGAAATCCAGGCTGATATACAGCAGGTTGGTGAGATTGACGAGCGACGGCGGGATGTCGCCGCTGAGTTGGTTGCCGCCCCCCAGGTCAAGATTCTGCAAATTGGTGAGGTTGCCTAACGAAGCCGGGATGCTGCCGCTCAAACGATTGCTGCGCATCGCCAGGTCTTGTAGCTGAGTCAGATTGCCGAGTTGCGTCGGGATGCTGCCGCCCAGATGATTGGTTCCCAGATAAAGTATCTGCAAGTTGGCAAGGTTGCCGAGTTGCGTCGGGATGCTGCCGCTCAGTTGGTTATTGGGCAGATGGAGCACTCTCAGGCTGGTCAGATTGCCGAGTTCAGTCGGAATGCTGCCCGTGAGTTGGTTATTATCCATATACAGGCTTTGCAGGTTGGTCAGGTTGCCGAGTTCCGGCGGGATGCCGCCCGTGAGTTGGTTATTATCCAGGTTCAGATCGGTTAAATTTATGAGGCTGCCCAGCGACGCCGGGATGCTGCCCGTCAACTGGTTCAAGCCGAGTTCGAGATAGGTCAGGTTGGTCAGATTGCCGAGTTGCGTCGGAATGCTGCCCGTCAACTTGTTATTCATCAGGTGCAGCACCCGCAGACTGGTCATGTTCCCCAACTCCGGCGGAATACTGCCGCTCAGGTTGGTTCCGAGGAGGTAGAGTTCCTGGAGGTTGATCAGATTGCCAAATGATGCCGGGATACTGCCCGTGAACGGGTTATTGCCCATCGTGATGTCCTGAATGCTCGTCAGGTTGCCAAACGAAACCGGGATGCTGCCGCTCAACTGGTTGTTATCGAGCGCCAGATGCTGCAAGTTCGACAGGCTGCCCAGTTGCGTCGGGATGCTCCCGGTCAGGCTGTTAAAGTTCAGATACAAGGTTTGCAGGTTGGCGAGATTGCCCAGCGCCGCCGGGATGCTCCCGGTGAAACCATTCCGGCTGAGGCCCAGACCGTGCAGGCTCGTCAGGCTGCCAAGTTGGGATGGAATCGTGCCGGTCAGACTATTGTTATCCAGCCCCAGCACCTGGAGGTTTGTGAGCGTAGCCAGTTGCGTCGGGATGCTGCCTGTCAGGTGGTTGGCGAACAGGCCGAGCGTTTGCAGGCTGGACAGGCTGGCGAGGTTAAGCGGGATCGTGCCCGTCAGGTTGTTCGTATACAGGTCAAGCTGGAGCAGGCTTGCCAGGTTGCCCAGTGATGTCGGGATACTGCCGCTCAGGTCGTTTTGGGCGAGGTCGAGGTGTTGCAGGCTCGTCAGATTGCCGAGCTGTGTTGGGATGCTGCCGCTCAGGTGGCTGCCAAAGATATTAAGGGTCGTCAGGTTGGATAGGCTGCCAAGTTCGGGAGGGATGCCACTGCCGGTATAGGTGTTTGCGCCCAGCCAGAGTTCCTGTAGCTCGGTCAGATTGCCGAGTTCTGGCGGGATCGTGCCGACCAGATTGTTGTTATGCAGGTAGAGATGGGTGACATGGCCGGTATCGCAGGCCACGAAACTCCAGTCGCAGGGTGTGTTAGTCTCCAGCCAATTGGTATGATCCGTCCAGTTTGCCCCATTGGTGCTGTTGTAGAGCGCGACCAATGCATCACATTCTGCACTCGGAATCTCGGATACCCCAGTGCAATCCGTAAGCGCTGCGAAAGCCGGTGTTGGGGTGGATGCGATGACAAGGATGAGGACAGCAGCCAGTATAAAGGCAGCGAACTTCAAAAAATGCGATTGATTCAGCATGATATTCCCTATCACATTGCGGCCCCAGCCCGGAGCGTGGGGAACGAATGCCAGAGTACAAACCTATTTTCTCATAAGTATAGATACTTTTGTGGTCTGTTAAATAACAAAAGTAATTACTTTTTCGAACAAACGTGCCCTGAGTCGTTTATCGAAAAGTTCTGGCAATAAATCGCCTCAATAAACCGCTTGTTCTCGCTTATGAAACTGATTTTGTCTTTTTGCTAATGACTAGAGACTAAAAGCTAACGATTTAACGGCTATCAACGCGATCCCTGTGTGCGGTATGGATAGCCTGCACCATTTGCTCCGAGTCGACAGGTTTGAGCAAGAAAACACTCGCGCCCGCGCCTATTGCCCGGAGATCTTCGCCCAGAAAACCGTTGCTGAGGATGACGACCCGAATCGCCGGGAACTGCTGCCGGATCAATTCAGTCGCGGTGAAGCCGTCCATCACCGGCATCATGGCATCCATGAGCACCACGTTGGGATCGAGTTTGGCGCACAGGGCTACCGCCTCCTGGCCGTTATGCGTGGAACCGACGACGATGATTTCCGCGTAATGGCTCATCAAAAGCGTGATCTGTTCGCGTAAATGAAAATGATCTTCAACGATCAATAATCGAATCATGTTTTTCATACCAGGTGCTTAGGACTCCTCGCCCGATAATATCCGAGAAAATGTAAGAAATAAGCAGATATTTTTATATTACCTACCACTAAGGCTGCATATAATTGTCAGCGTGAACGTCGCGGATGGTCTTAATAATTTGCTCTGTCGTTTTCGGTTTCAATAAAAACGCGCTTGCGCCCGCCTGTACTGCGCGGGAATCTTCGCCCAGGAAGCCGTTGCTGAAGATGACGACCCGGATCGCCGGGAACTGCGCCCGAATCGTTTCTGTAGCGGTGAAGCCATCCATGAACGGCATGTGCGCGTCCATGAGCACCACATCCGGGTGCAGTTTGGCGCACATATCGACGGCTTTTTTACCATTATCCGCCTCCCCCACCACCGTTATCCACCCGCTGCTATCGAGTAAAATACCCAATTGTTGGCGTAAATGGTCGTGGTCTTCAGCGATAAGCACTTTAATCATTATTCATTTCACCTGCTCGATTTATTACATCTGTTACAGTGTATAACGCAAAAGTCGAGCAAATGTTACAAATGGATCTATATTATTCGCCTTATTCACCCTGACCTTTTCCGCTATCCCTAAAGACTGGGGGTATTTTCTACACTTCGCTGACTTGATTCTTACACGGAGGTGGTTTTATAGAAGGTGTATCCCGCAAACAAGCGGATACATCAACTACCTACGAAAGTAAGGAGTAGAAGATCATGAACACCGATTATGGATTTTGGGATCAGTTAGCAGGCCAATGGAAACAGCTTCGGGGTAATGTACGCGAAGCCTGGGGCAAACTGACCGACGACGATCTGGAACAGGCCAAAGGCAGCCGCGACAAGCTGGTTGGGCGCATCCAGGAGCGCTACGGCATCACCAAAGAAGAGGCCAACAGCCAGGTTGACCGCTGGGCCGAAAACTTCCGTGAGAAAATGCGCTAACCCTCGTTAGCCAATTGAATAAGTTACTGAAAACCCGGTTCACAGCCGGGTTTTTGTTTTCCGTAGGGGCAGGTCTCCGACCCTGACCCATCACAATCCTTCACATCCCATCATCAGACAACGTTGTCCCGTTGGTTTCCAACATTTCAGCACGGCGTTTTACAGTCGCCTTCAGGCGGCTTTTTCACTCAGCCAGATGCTTTAGCTTCTGGTGACGCTTCAATTCTGAACCCTGAAAGTATCATAGCAGCATGATATTTTCAGCCTACCTTGTATAATGAAGGTAGTATAGCAAAGCAATTTGACGTGACAATGACTGACAAAACAACTGAACAAATTTGGGTGACCGCAAAAGAAGGCGCGGACATCACAAATTATCATCCCCGAACGCTGGATCGGCTGATGCATAATATGCTTCTTCAGCCAGAAGACGAACGCCCAATTCGTATTCGCCAGGATGAGACAGGCTATCGCTTATGGTTGCCTGACCTGATTGAATATGTCTCCGAATATGGCGCTGGACGACTAAATCCCGAAACCGAGGAAATTTGGGTCAGTGTCACTGAAGGAATGCAATTTACAGGCTATAGTCGCGATCACGTCCAAAAATTGGCACGCAACAATTGGGCGCTTCCCGAAGACCAACGCCAAATTAAAACTCGCAAACGATTGATGGGCTATGAAATGTGGCTGCCTGATTTAATTCGTTATATCAGGGGTCAGGGCAATGGGCCATATCAGAAGCGTAACAAATAAAGTGTTTGACAAAAACCATAGATATGTGATAAATTTACGTCAGCACCACGCTAAACAAGCTGTGGATAGAAAACCAAAACGCTCCATTTGGTAGATGGAGCGTTGGGTAAAGCAGTGCGTCCGGGTCGGACACGGGAGTTAGCTACCTCGTGCAGTGTACACCTGATTGCGGCACATTGACAAACCCTCGGCAACCCTCCATCGTTTGTACGGCGTGCCCGACGCGCGTCTTTCCGTGCTAAACATCGTCCGATCTAATCAAGAGAGTAAATAACCGACGGAACGGCATTAATTCGACTTGCCAAAAGTTCAACTTGTCTTGCTATACTATTAACGCCCCCCGGAAAAGGCATTCCTGGGGGCGATTTTTTTTGGTGCAGAGTACAAAGTACAGAGTCAAAGACAAAAGACAGTGATGAGTTACGAGTCACGAGTGCTATAAAGTGTGCAGTTTATAGTCGCCTTCAGGCGGCTTTTTTCACTCAGCCAGATGCTTTAGCTTCTGGCGTAACTATACCAGCTTAAACCCCCCTGCCAGCACATTCTCTGGCTGGGTATCGGCCTTCAAGTCCGGCTGCTGACCGCCCACCCAGAAGCGGAAGTCGCCGGGTTGCAGCGTCCATCCGGCGGCATCATCGTAGAAGGACATTTGATCCTGCGTGATCGTGAATTGGACGGTTTGTTTCTCGCCCGCCGCTAAATGGATGCGATTCAAGCCCTGCAATTGAATCTGCGGCACGGGCGAACTGGCTTCCACATCTTGCAGATAAAGCTGGACGACTTCATCCCCGGCCACTTTACCGGTATTTTCGACCTCGACGGTCAGCGAAACCGACTCCCCCACCGCGATGTTTTCCGATGCAATTTTCAGGTTGCGGTAGGCGAAGGTCGTGTAGCTCAGGCCGTAACCGAATTGATACAGCGGATCGCCCGTGAAATAACGGTAGGTGCGGTTATCCATGCTGTAGTTTTCGAAGGCGGGCAAATCTTTGGGCGAACGGTAGAACGTGACCGGCAGCCGTCCGCCGGGGTTATATTGCCCGAACAGTGCATTGGCGACAGCCGTCCCCCCCGCCTGCCCCGGATACCACGCTTCCAGAATCGCCGGGATATTTTCGTCTGCCCACTCGATAGAGACCATACTGCCGTTGATGAGCACCAGCACAACCGGCGTGCCCGTCGCATAAACCGCCTCTAAAAGCTGCTGTTGAATCGGCGGCAGCTTGAGTGAAATGGTGCGGTCTCCCCGGCTGACAATCCCCGGCGGATTCCCTTCCTGCTGGCCTTCTTCGCCTTCCATTTCCTGCGACAATCCCATGACCATCACCGCCACCTGTGCCTTGCTGGCGGCGTCCACTGCTTCGGCAATCCCGTCCTGCGAATTGCCCACAATGGCGCTGCCTTTGGCGTAAGTGATTTCCGTGTCGGGGGCAGCCGCGCGGATACCCGCCAACACCGAAATAGGGTCTGCCGGAGTTCCCATATAATTGCCGGTTAAAACCAGGGTTTCGTCGGCGTTTGGCCCAATCACCGCGATGGATTTGAGTTGGCTTGCGTCCAGCGGCAGCAGATTGTCTTGATTTTTCAGGAGCACCAGGGATTGCTGCGCCACTTCCAACGCGAGTTGGCGGTGTTCGGCTGAATCGACCACGCTGTACGGAATCTGGCTGTAGGCTACCATCTCCGGCGGATCGAACATCCCCAGCCGGAAGCGTGCCGTGAACAAGCGGCTCACTGCCCGCGTGATGTCATCTTCGCTCAATAAACCATCTTTGACCGCTTGTGGTAGCTCGGTGTAGGTGCATTCGATACCGTAGGTTTCGCAGCATTCCAGGTCACATCCGGCTTTGACGGCCAGCGCCGCCGCTTCTGCTGGCGTTTTGACCAGTATATGGTTCGCATAAATGTCGCTGATCGCGCCGCAGTCCGACACAACATAACCTTCAAAACCCCACTCTTCGCGTAGAGTCTTTTGCAGCAGGTAGGGACTCGCGCAGCACGCCTCGCCGTTGACCTCGTTGTACGCCCCCATGATCGAATAGGCTTTGGCCTCGGTCATCAGCGCCTTAAACGCCGGTAAATAGGTCATATGCAAATCGCGTTCCGAAACCACCGAGTTAAAATAATGGCGCTGGGCTTCCGGGCCGCTGTGGACGGCGAAATGCTTGGCTGTCGCGACAGTCTTAAAATATTTGGGGTCATCACCTTGCAGCCCGCGCACGAAACCCACGCCCAAACGCCCGGTCAGATACGGGTCTTCGCCGTAAGTCTCCTGTCCGCGTCCCCAACGTGGATCGCGGAAAATATTGATGTTGGGACTCCAGAAGGTTAAACCCGTATACACATCATAAATTTCCTGCCGTACCGCCTCGTGATGTTTGGCGCGGCCTTCATCCGAAATCACGTTCGCCATCCGTTGAACCAAATCGGGATTCCAGGTGCTGGCGATGCCGATGGCCTGCGGGAAAACCGTCGCGATCCCCGCCCGCCCCACGCCGTGCAGCCCTTCGTTCCACCAGTTGTAGGCCGGGACGTTCAAGCGCGCGATAGCCGGTGCGGTGCTGCCCATTTGCGAAACTTTTTCTTCCAGCGTCATCCGGCTGACGAGATCGTCCACCCGCGCATCGACAGGCTGGGTTGTATCCAGATAAAGCGGCGTATCATCCTGAGCAGACATATGGGTTGAATGCATAGGCAGCGCTCCATTTTTTGAGTTAAGTTGAACTACCAACCCAGCACCAGCGCCGAGTCCGGTTTGCAAAAATTTTCGCCGTGAAATTGAACGAGTAGGCTTGCGTCTTTTTTCCATAATTGTTGGTTGGCCTCAAATAATGTGTTGTTAAAATTGGAATACAGGGGCGCAGGATGTGGGCAATAATTACCTCACGGAGACGTTTTTTATCACCCAATTTTGCTAGCTTAACATGCGTTTGGGCTGTAACGCTTTTAATCCACTCTCGCTTGACAAAGTATCGCCTTTGCTGTCAACATCGCACTTGATTAACATGCGTTGTACGCGGATAGTTCATCGTGTTGTTTTAACGAACAGCTAATCGCTTCTCGTTAACCTTTTCCAACCACCCTTCCCCTTGCCAATGTCACATTAGATGTCTGTAAATCGGTTCACACCATCCCGCCGTTCAGATGAACCCTCGTGCCGCTGGTAACACGGCATGTCTGATGTGTTTGGCACGGCTGTATTCATCGATTTACAAATTTTATTATGTTAAGGCGTAGGCATTTTTGTAACATCTCGGCGCTTTCCCCGATTTAACCCACGAATCAGAAAATCTACACATGGGGGTAATCATGTCCAATACCTCGCCACAAGATGAGAATGAGACTGAAGCCAGCCTTTCGCCCGATTTGAGGGCACAGTTGCGCGCCACTTCCGGCCAGCATGATGAAAATGACACGCTGCCTGCGCTTACGTCCGAAATGCGCGAACAATTGCAGGCTGCCTTAAAAACCCTCAAGATCGACAGCCGTGAACTGAACCTCGAAACTGTCAGCGCAGCGGGTAATGCCCTGTTCAAAAACCATACCACCGTGCTTTTTGCTTTAATTGACAGGGATGTGTTGCTGCCTATCCATGTTGCAGACCGAGTCATTCTCGGACGCCCCGATGCCAGCGCCAGCGAAAAAATGGATATTGATCTCACGCCCTACGGTGGGCGCGATTATGGTGTTTCGCGCCGCCATGCTGCCTTATACAGAACCCCTCATACGGTGTCGCTGGTTGACCTCAACAGCACCAATGGAACCTATTTGAACGGTGTAAAACTGATACCGCATCAACCCCGTCTTTTGCGGGAGGGCGATGAAGTTCGGCTGGCAAAGATGCGCTTTCACATCTCATTTGACAAGTAATGCTGGAATCGGGCGAGACCTTAATCGTGCGATTGACCGGATTTTGATATGATACAGAGTGTCTATCAACGAAGAGAAATTGGCTGCGATGTTTTCTTCCGACATTCTCGACATCATCACCCATTACCGGACTTGCGAATTCGCAACCCTCTCCAAAAGCAGCCGCCCCACCGCCCACCCGGTCACGCCCTGGTATCGCGTTGGCATGGATCATATTCTGGTGACGACCTCGCTGGGATTCCCACAGAAAATCTATAATATCCGGCGCAATCCCAAAGTATCACTGTTGTTTTCCAACCCAACCGCCAGCGGGATTACTTCCGGGGCAATGGTGGCGATCCAGGGCGATGCCACGTTAGATGAAGAACTTGCCCGCGTCGAAACACTCG
This sequence comes from Chloroflexota bacterium, assembly GCA_039933955.1. Classification (GTDB taxonomy): domain Bacteria; phylum Chloroflexota; class Anaerolineae; order Aggregatilineales; family Phototrophicaceae; genus CFX2. The sequence continues at coordinate 92,121 of JBDTNB010000008.1, read as the reverse complement.
AAGATTATTGGAGGCAGTTGTACCGCTGGCAGCCCGCCTCAAAAGCCTATTGCAAAACCGCCCTCAGCCGGTATTTGTTCGATTGGTATTATATGCGGGTGCGCATTTACATCCGCCCACAGCGACTTTTTTATTGGTCAAATGGCGATTTTAGCCAGAATCCAGAAACGATCACCTTTTCATGACACTTTATGATGCTGCCGCCGCGATTCTCGAAGCCTATCCCAGCGCGGTTATCAGCCTGGTTGGGACAGATGGCTATCCTTTGAGCCTGCGCTGTAATCCGGTGGTCGATAAAACCCAGGGTGTTTTAAAAATCCAGCTTCCGGACAATCTTCCTCTGGCAGCAGGTGACGCCAGCCTGCTCTGTCATTCGCACAATGAAGAGTTGTTTGATCTGCGGAGTGTGACGATTGAAGGGCGCTTGGAAAAAATGGGCGACATCTGGCAGTTCCGGGCGACAAAATTGACTCAGGTCATGGGACGCAGCAAGTTTTTAGAATTTATCCAGGATGTGATTCTGAAGCCGCGCCGCAATACGAAAAGATACCTCGAAAAAGCCCACCTGCCCCGCCCCTCTATTGACTGGGCACGGCTCAAAGCGCTGGCAGCAGAAGCGGATAAAGATATTTAGCTTAATCTCAGTAGGGAAGATTTTCCGTAGGGGAGGTCTTAGACCCTCCCCTACACCAGAAACATTTATTCTGTACTGTCTGTGGTCATGGTTGTGTGGTACATGGTAAGGCATCAATCACAAACATTTCTGTAGGGGCGACCCCGCGGGTCGCCCGTGCTTTCATCACGTACTTTGCAACCACTTTGTCTATCTCGAACTCAGGTTATTTTCTCGACGCTGGTTTCCAGCAGCGCGCGGGCTTCTTCCAGGCTGTCGGCAAAATCAAAATGATCGCGAATTTTGGGCATGGCTTTGGTAATCATGCGATCCCAGATTTCGCCGATCATGCCGCGTGCTTTGGGGATAATGATGGTGCGGCCTGCGCGTGGATGGGCATTGCGATAAATCGAGCGTAAATGGGTGACAAAGCCGTTGGGAATATGGCCGATACTTTGTTTATCCATCGACACCTGGATGAAATAGACTTTATGCTCGACGGAGTTAATCATCTCGCGGGCGGTTTCGTAAGCATCCCAGAATTCCTGGGTCGTCCAGCGGCCAAACATTTCATAACGGATGATGGTTTTAGCGTCGTTATCCCAGTAGGTTTGAATCGGCATCGCTCATATCCCGCAATAATTAATTCGCCTGTTTTGTGAGCACGATATTCGCTTCGTTCGTACCCATACGACCAGGCTGATTATACGATTTATTGCGCTGCATTAAGGTAGCACTTTAGTGCTGCGCGGGCGCGTCCAGGCCGAAAGCTGCCCCCCACTTGCCTATCATGCGATCCATCTCCGCTTGCAAACCGAGCGTTTTATACAGGTTGAAGGCGCTGTTAATCAGGTCTTTGGCCTTCGCATCATTTTCGGCATCGTATTCGTAATTGCCCCAGAGTTCCTGCACCCGTCCGCGTTCCGGGTCGTCGTCCGCGAAGCAGGCCAGACTGCGCTCATAACACTCGTTGGCGGTGATGGCTTTCCCTCCGATTTCCATATACATGCCCAGCCGCGAAGAAATCTGCGCCAGGATGCTCCAGGCTTTCCCGGTCACAGCCTTGTCTTCGTTTTTGATGCCCTCTTCTAAGGCGCGTTGGGCTGCGATGGTCGCTTCGGCGAGGTTGGCCTGCGCAAAACAGGCCTGCGCCAGATACAGGTAGGTCTCATACAGCACCCACCAGTCTTTGCTGCCTGCCAAATTCGTGACTTGGCGCAGATAACCTTCCGCCGTCTTGTAATCCTGTAGTTCTACATACACCACGCCCAGATTGTTGAGGGTCGCCAGTTCGTTGTCGCGGTGGCCGATCTCGCGGAAACCGCTGAGGGCTTCCTTATAGAAAGGAATTGCCCCGGTGAAATCGCCGCGCAGCTTGCGCACCTCGCCAATATTGTTCACGCGGATGGCAATGTCGCGTTTATTGCCCAATTCGCGCGCGATTTCAACCGCTTCCTGCATGTAGGTTTCGCTCTCGTCAAGTTTGTTTGCCATCCCGCTCAATGTGCCCAGGATGTTCAGGTTGCGGCCTACCGGTTCGCGCAAATTGAGCGAGCGCGCCAGTTCCAGGGCTTCCTGCGCGGTCACACGCGCCGCGTCCCGTTCGCGCAAGCGGAACTGTGCCCAGGCTTTATTGCCGAGCGCGTCCACCAGCTCGCGCTGGGCTTTTTTGCCGATCTCGCGGGCGATGACTTCAGCTTGCAGCGAATAATCATGCGTACCCTGCCTGTCGCCCTGGCTGTTGAGCACATCGCTCAAGCCCAACAAGGCGCGCACCTGTGCGATTTTGTCGCCCAGGTCTTCGGACTCGGACAGCATCGAGCGGTATACAGAGGAGGCTTCGTCAAAGTGCGTCTGCCAGCGCAGCATCTTGCCCAGGCCGGTAAAAATTTCAACCCGCTGGCGTGCCGCTTTGCGCCCCTCGGTCATTAAGGAGAGGGCTTTCTGATAATACTCAATCGCTTTGATCGGCGCGTAGGCTTCTTCGGATTGTTCACCAGCCAGCTTATACCAGCGGAAGGCTTTTTCCGGTTCCTGCGCCCATTCCCAATGCTGGGCTAAGGCCGCGAACTGCCCTTCCCCATCGGGATAAACGGCCTCAATCGCTTCAGCGAGGCGGCGGTGCATAGCGCGCTTGGTTGGCTCGTCAATTTCCGTCACCAGCCGTTCCCGCACCTGATTATGGGCGAAGCTCCAGGTTTCTTCTTCAACTTCCAGCACGGCAGCTTCGGCTGCATCGCTCAACCATTCGTCCAGATCGACATTCGGTTCGAGCTTTTTCAAAACGTCCAGGTCAAGCTGGCGTCCGGCCACTGCTGCCAGATTCAGCAAAGGCCGGTCACTGGCCGGGACACGATTCAATCGCCGGTCAATGATGGCCTGCACACCGCCCATCACCACCCGTTCCGGAAGCTGCATGGTGAGAATCTGGTCGAGCTGACCGGCTTCTTCCGCCAGCGCCCGCACGGCTTCCAGCAGGAAGAACATATTGCCTTCGGTTTCCCGTTCCAGCAGCGCAATTAACTGTGGATTGCGTCCCACATCGCCCAGGATGGATACCAGCACCTGCTCAATGCCTACCGCGTCCAGCCGCTTGAGTTTGAGCAGATTCATGCCCGGTAACTGTTCGGGTAGGCGCGGACGTTCGTCATCGCGGTAACTGCCCACCAGCATCAAACGTTTCTGGTTGACCATTGGCAGCAAGCGCGCCAGCAGTTGCAGGCTTTCATCGTCCGCCCAATGCAAATCGGACAGGACGATGAGCAGTGGATCGTCGTAGCGGGCGAAAAGTCCCTCAATCGTGCTGAACATGCGATCCTGCGCCGCGCCGGAATCAACCTCTGGCGGATCGGTTAACGGGCTGGTTACGAGGCTGGCTATTTTGGGCACAACCGGCAGGAGGATGCTGGCTTCCTGCGGGTTAATATCGGTCATAACGCTCAGTCGATACAACACATCCGGCCAGATCTGATACGGATTGCCTTTTTCGCTGATGGCCTGCCCGCGCAGCACATTTGCGCCTTCGACCAGCGCGTGGATGCGCAGTTCATCGGTCAGGCGCGATTTACCGACGCCGCTTTCGCCCGCGATCAACCACGAGCGCCCTTCCCCAGTGAACGCCGCCTGAAGTTCGTCGAGCAGTTGCGTCATTTCCCGTTCGCGTCCGGCGAAAGGCGCGGCCTCTAAAAAGCTGGAACGGGTCGCGGCGGTTTCAACCGCGAAATGCTGCCCGGTGGCCTCGTTAAGCGCCTGGATCACTTCGCCCGCACTCTGATAACGGTCTTCCGGCGATTTGAGCAGCAGCCGCTCGATCACCAGCGCCAGACCGCTGCCCATTTTATCTGCCGGGATTTCCGGCATGTTGAATAAAACATCGTTGTACAAATTATTGAAATTGCTGTCCTGGAAGGGATGCCGCCCGACGAATAATTCATAGGCCATCATACCAACTGCATACAGGTCAGCGGCAGGCGTAGGCTGCTGCGAACGCAGCACTTCCGGAGCCATATACATCAATGTGCCTGCTGGTTCCTGTTCGTCATCGGCTGCTGTAGGTTTGCGCAGCAAGGCAATGCCGAAGTCCAGCACCCTGACTTCATCGCCCACGACCAGCACATTACCGGGTTTCAGATCGCGGTGCAGGATGTTGTGGCGGTGCAGATAAGCCAACGCCTGCAACATCTGTACGACCAGATCCAATTGATATTCAATAGGTTTGCCCACGCCCGCATCCCGCAAAGGCTTCGCGCCCTGGAGGAGTTCCATCGTAAAGTATGGGCTTTTATCGTCGTCGAAGCCGTAGTCGAGCACGCTGATGATGTTGGGATGGCGCAGACCCGCCAGAATTTTGAATTCGTTCACCAACAGCAAGCGATATTCAGTGCTTTCTGAGGTGTCCGGTAGAGTTTCCATGTCCATCGCAAGGATGACGGATTTTTTGAGCGCCACCGACTTACCAGTAAAACTATCGAGCGCAGTATAGACAACGCCCATACCGCCTCTACCGAGTTGATCCTGGATCAGATAGCGGCGGCCCACCATACCTGCTGGTTGGTTTGCCGATGTCATAACTGCTGCTCCAATTCGCTGCCTATATCAACCCGCCCACTTGCGACGATGGTCTGTGCATGGTGCGGCCATCGTGTCCCCATGTGCGGGTTGATGTACGATTCAAGGTAGGGAATAAAAGTTTTGTTGAAAGAATTATTATCAACTATTGAACCAATGTTCGAGTCTATCCCTAATACAATGAATGCACCACTCGGACAAACATCAAAAAGAAATATACCTCGTTTTAGCTTAATGTTCACGAACTAACCTCCACCTAACAAACTTCGCTTGGACTCGGAACGCAGGACAGTGATGAAGAACCCGGCGGGCTTGGCGACATTGCGGCGCGCGTCCAACAGCGCCAATGTCCTGTCGATCAAAACGCGGTCATATTGGCTGACGAGACGGCGCACCACCGCCAGGCCGATGTGCAGGGCGGGATCGGCGCTCAAGCGATTCACGCGCTCGACCACGCGGCAGGCTAAGGCTTCATGATCGGCATTTTTCAGGGGGCGGCGTCCGCTGGGAAGGCGTTTGGGTTTGGGTGGTTTGGGGTCACATCCCCTCACCCTAGCCCCCTCAATGAGCATTGAGGGAGAATGAGTGGCGATATTTGCCATGTCTGCTGTTTTTAGGGCGGACGAGGCGTGCTGCGTCCCTACAGAGTCGGGTTTTTGTAGGCCTATAGCGGTGATTGATTCGGTGTTTTGATGCGTAGGATATGTGGGAATGTTCGCCCTACCCTGTTCGGCGTAGTGGAGACGGTTATGCAGGTATTGAGCGGGCGCTTGACCGTAGAGGACGCCGAGATCAGGGCAATCATCGCCGTACCAATAATAATTGGCGTCCTGACGTTTGTAGGTGAGCGATTGGCCTTGACCCAGCAGTTTGGCGGCGATGGAGCGTTTTGCCGGGTAACGTTTGCCGCGTGAATCTTCCAGAAATGCGCCGTCGATCTGCATGGTGTCATCCGGCACGAGGCGGATATTCGACCAGTAAATGCGCTTTTCGATGAACTGTTCCAGGCGATGAATTGGGATTTCCTGGTTGTAAGTATCGATGGTTTCCACGCGCACGCCCAACCGCTTGGCAAGCCAGCGGCGTGGATATTTTCCGGGGCGGCGTTTGATGAGTTCGCGGTGGGCAGCCATGCGCGTCTGCTTGGCGCTGGTCAGGTCATCCATGCCGAGCGGATCGCTGTGTGCTGGATCGACACCCAGAATTCGACACCAATCGAGGGGCGCGGGCATGATAAATCGGCGGGTTTTGCGGCCTTTTTGAATTATTCCTGATTTTTCCGCCCTACCAAAAACGCATTTTTTTGGTCTCTTTGTTTTTGTGTCTACAGCAGCATCGCTAGATGCCTGGGGGTGGCCGGAGGGGGACTGGCCTTCAAAAAGCGCCGCGCCGTTAAGGATCAGGTTGAGTGCGTTATAAATGGAATCGCGCCCGACAACGCCTTTGAGGGCGACTATCGCTTGTGCGGCGGTGAAGATGCCCCCTGGGTGGATGCCTTTGGTGTTCAGCCCTTCCCACAGACGGACAGCATGGGTGCTTTTACGCTGAAAGAGTTGTTCGCGGACGGTATTGGGCAGCCCATCCGATTTTTTTTGTGGATTTTGTACGATTTTGCGAATACGCGCAGGCCGGGAATAAGCCGAGCGAACGGTTTTTTCCGCTTCCTGGCGGCGGATTTCGGGCGATTCCTGAGGGTGAGTGCTGCTGGTGCGCTGATTAATATGCAGGTCAACCAGGGTTTCCAGGGTTTGTTCGAGCGGCCAGCCGTGATCGCGGGCGGTCAGGCTGGCGATGAATAAGGCACGGTTACGGCCTGCACCTTTGGCGGCGTGATAGCGGTAGGAGGCGGATAAAGAGAAGTGCTGAGGACTGAGATTGGGGGTTTCGGTTTGGGCTGGCAACTGGCAACTGGCAACTGGCGACTGTTCTTCTATAAAGGAAAGGATGTTGTGCAGGTCAGGGATGGAGAGCAGATGCGGTTGGCCGCCCTTGACCAGTTTATAAGTGTGTCCGGCGATGGTGCTGGGGCGGGCGACGACGTAACAACCATCAGACAGCCAGTCGATCCCCTGCCCTTTACGGCTGGGGACACGCATATTCACCGGCAGGCGGAAATAAATGTGGAAGCCGCGCCGTGTCTGGACAACTTGGGTGTCAGCCAGGGCGGGAAAACGGGATTTAAAGGTGCGGAACATTTCTGGCGTATCAAAATCCAGCACGGCGAGGCGTGAAATCGTCCCGGTGATGATGGCTAGGGCGGGAAATTGATCGTCCAGGAACCAGCCGCGAAGCTGCGCCAGCGTCGGTTTGGCTCCCTGGTAGGCACTCCAGGGCACAGCGGCAGCTTTGGGACGGTCAGGACTCTTGTCCCCTAATAATGGAATCACCGAGTAGCCGAGGGAAAAATAAGCCTCGGCAGCAGTAAAAATAGTTGAAGAAAGATTAGAATTTGGCAAATCAAACCATATCTCCGTCGGTTTGACTTGCAAAAGTCGAGAATCTTGCTATACTATTAAATAGAAAAGCGAAGAAGTCCGGGTGCGCTTTCGTTAAGCCGCCCCGGCGGTTTAATGAGAGCCTTCTGTTGATCTTGACCGGATGTCCAGAAGGCTTCACTCTTTAAATGTAATTGTGATTAGGCGCTCATGCGCCTTTTTTGTTCCCCGAATGACCCTGAAAACGCCGCCCAGTATTAAAACCTTTTAGCTGTTTTATCCGATTTCAGTCTCGGAAAGTCATTTTCGAGAAACCGCGTTTGTCATTGCATGACAAAATCCTTTATTTAAAAATCACGAACAATTGTTAACGTGGACGAGGGAGAATCCCCGGTCACGGGAGTTAGCTTTTTTAACGTCTTGCAAACCAAACAAAAAAGGCGTTGTACCCTTTTTTTGGAGTACAACGCCTTCTGTGTTATAATGAAGGTTGATTGTGCCCTGGGTTTTAGGGTGCAGTCATTCCGTCAAACTCGTTACCGCGAGTTTGACACCTACACGAATTCCCCTTGGCGGGGGCGACTCGGCAGGAGAGCGGACTAACAAGTCCGCTCTTTTGTTTTATATGCGTTTGTTAAGTTGCAAAACTTTCGTTAATAATCGGAAGTATAGCCTTCGAATCCGATTCGTGCAACCGAGTCTTAACCTTTGCAGGTGACTCATGCCCTCCCCTGCCCGCCTTTTACAGCCCGGTATAAAGAAAACGTTGAAAAAGCTGCATCTGAAAATCGTGAATCGATTCTCTTTATCAATTTTTGCTTGTCAACCGGTTGGCAGCGGCGGCGGCGGTGGCGGCGCAGACTCCGTTTAGAGTCTGCCGTGAATCGTCATCATCCGGCCCATTTCCAAACAGCTTACCATAGATTCAAACCCGGATGTGGAACATTTGTCCGAACATCCGGTTTGAATTTGAATGAGATTGGGTTACAGATTGGTTAGTTTATCGTTATAAAAATGTTACGCGACGAATCGGTTGATAGTGACGCTATTAATGGGGCACGATACGTCGTGCCCCTACACTGCCGATCAGCGGTAACGTTTGACGTTTAATGGCGCATATAGGCGGTTTCGAGGTAGGGATTGAGGTCGATGTCGTTGTAGTGCTCGGTGCTGAAGGTGTAATTGCACAGCGCGCAGGCTTCATCGGTGCAGGTCAGCAGCCAGCAGCCTGCCTTATGGCCGGAACCGGGCTGCCATTTGGGTTCGATATGTGTACCGCAGCAGCGGCAGATCACCAGCGGCGCGCTGATATTGGGTTGACGGCGGGCTGCCTGATTGTCATAGGGGATGGTGTAGAGCGTTTTGTTTTGCATGATTGCTGCCCTTCTCGCCTGGTTGATTGTGTCTGACTCTAGCAAACAGATATGGAGAAGTTGTGTAGATGCAGTGTAGAAATCGGGAATGCCGTAGGCTGCGCAAATAATTCGGTCACTATTTTACAAGGGACGCGGTGTCTTGAATGCCTATGAGATTAGATGGTGTAAGGACGCGATATATTTCGTCTGTTTTTTAGGTGTCGAATTCAATTTTAGGCAAAAGGGCACGATATTGTTGTGCCCACGATGACTATTGCGGTTTTAAAAGGTGTTTGAATTACGGGCTATTCGTCGCGGCGGCGGGTCGCGAGATGGGCTTTCATGCGCACAATATCTTTCGGCAGCGGCCACCATTGAACTTTTAAATTGTCGGGCATGGCGAGCAGCACATCAGCGGCGAGATTGGTCAGGCTGTAGGTCGCCATCGAAACGCCGCGCTTAATTTCCAGCAGCAGCCCCTTCTCGACTAACTGGCGCTGAAATGGCTCACTTTCCCAATCGCCGAAGCCCGCCCGCACTTCAAAATCCGGGTTGTGTCCGGCGTTGCACAGAATATTTTGTTCCCGCCCGCCTAAACTGTCCCATAAGGCACGAAATTCGTCAGACATGTTTCCTCACAAACTGGGGCGTATTTTTTCGCTCCGTTTTCGCTGCTGCCAATTAGCAGCAGGTTTTTCATACTCTCTGCGTAGATTGTGCTGCGTGATGGTTACGGCAGAATACGATTCAAGGGTAACTTGAATCCCGGCAGCACATCTTCACCGTCCAGGACATCCGCCGCCGTCAGAACCAGCACGTCTTTATCGGGACGGTAAACTTCGACGCTTTCACCGGGCAGCACCAGTACCACCATTTTACAACCATGCTGGATATAGGCGCGGGCTTTGCGGCGTTGGGATTCCCGGCTTTGACTATCGGAGCGGATTTCGACCACGAATATGGGCGGTGTAGTGAGGTAGTCGGCTTCAGTGTAGTCACTGATACACACATCCGGCATGAACTTTTCACCATCCAAAACGACCAGCACTTCACTATAAACCACACCGACAGGATTTTGCTGGGTATAGGCTTCCAGTTCGCTGCCAAAAATAATCTGCTTCCGGCCATGTATTGGTTTGGGTGACACCTCGACAACCTCTCCGTCGATGAAATCAAAACGTTTATCCGGGTGCGCTTCTGCAAACACCAGGAATTCTTCAGCCGTTATTTCGCGTTGAACAAACATTTTCCGATACCTCCTACTGCGTTTCAGTATAGCGCATTTTAGGTTGTCTTCCCGTGAAACAAACGATTTCTCAACAATCTCCTGTTCCTTCCTGCTTTTCAGGAAATACGGGGAATGAATAGGCAATTGTGCTGTATTGGGCGTAGGTACAGCTATTCAGGGAGTCGTCAGGAAATTTTGGCTGCAATCTCATCGTGTTCTCAGAAATACGCACTATTATTTACACATTTCACGTCAATTTCCGGTTAGGGAATAGTTTATTCGAGCGCATGACGGAAACACCACACTCAATCAGGGATAGATGGATCGTTCTTAAAAGGCGTGTCCGTACCTTTGGGCGGCGTATACTGCCTGTTGTGTGGGGCGCGCTCGGCGCAGTCATCATCCTGTTCCTGTATAATCTCGTCACCCCTAAACCAACCCTCATCACCCAGCGCGATGTTCAAAATACGGTAGTCCAGGCGATGGCCTCGGCGACTCCCCCACCGGCCTGGTCAGCCCAGGTATATCAGATTATCCAGCCGTCGCTGGTGCTGGTTGAAACCCAGATTGGCGGTGGCGCGGGCGGCAACGTTAAATATGAATCCGATGATGACGGCGGTTTTTATCCGGTGCAGAGTGAAGAAGGCAGCGGCGCGGGTGTGATCGTCAATGATGCGGGCGATATTCTGACCAGCCTGCATGTCGTGGCGACTGCTGCTGATCTGCGTGTGACTTTCGCCGACGGCTCAACTTCTAAAGCAACAGTTGCCGGAACCCTCCCCGACAGCGACATCGCTGTGCTCAAAGCCGACACGCTGCCGGATGAATTTGTCCCAGCGGTGCTGGGCAACCCCAACGCCATGCGCATCGGCGACGAAGCCTATGTCGTCGGCCATCCCTTCGGCCTGAACAATTCGATGAGCGCGGGCGTGATCTCCGGTTTGCACCGCACCTATCAACCGCCGTCCGGCACAGAAATGAAAGATTTGATTCAGTTTGACGCAGCGACCAATCCAGGCAATTCTGGCGGGCCGCTGCTCAACCGTTACGGGCAGGTAGTCGGCATCGTTAGTATGCTGCTCAATCCGACCAAACAGAATGTTTTCATCGGTATCGGGTTTGCCGTGCCGATCACCACCGCAGGCGGAGCCGCCGGACTGCCGCCTAAATAGACCTTGATTGCTAGGATAGTCAATAGGGTGGCAAGTTTTCCTCTTAATTCCCCCTCTCTACGAAGTGGGGAGGGGGCTAGGGTGAGGGGATGGAAAAAACAGTGCTAAGTGAGCATCGAACAAATAGGAATCGCAACCATTAAAGGAAGTCGCCGATGAATCAAAGTGAGAACGGCACACCGCTTGAGCAGGTGTTATACGAAGTCAAAAAGGTCATCGTTGGGCAGGATCATTTGCTGGAACGCCTGATTATTGCGCTGCTGGCACGCGGACATATCTTGGTGGAAGGTGTTCCCGGTCTGGCGAAGACGATGGCGATTAAGACTCTGGCCGAGTCGATTGGCGGCGAATTTAAACGCATCCAATTCACGCCCGATCTGGTTCCGGCTGATCTGGTCGGAACCCGCATCTACAATCAAAAAACTGGCGAATTCGCCACCTCGTTGGGGCCAGTGTTCACCAATCTGCTCCTGGCGGATGAAATTAACCGCGCCCCGGCCAAAGTCCAGAGTGCGCTGCTGGAAGTTATGCAGGAACGCCAGGTGACGATTGGGCGCGAGACGCATAAAGTCCCCAATCCCTTTTTAGTGTTGGCGACTCAGAACCCCATCGAAGCCGAAGGCACATACGCTTTGCCCGAAGCCCAGGTGGATCGCTTCATGCTCAAGGTGATCGTCGGGTATCCCAGCGCCACCGAAGAATTTGTGATCGTCGAGCGTATGACCAGCGCCCTACAGGCCGTGACCCAGGTCTTGACCACCGATCAACTGATCCGTTTGCAGCTTGAAGCCGACAAAGTGTATGTTGATCCGGCTTTGATCGAATATTCGGTGAAGCTGGTCTCGGAAACCCGCGACCCGCAAGACCGCGAATTGAAAGACATCCGGCGCTACATTATGTACGGCGCGAGTCCCCGTGCATCCATCAATCTCATTTTGACGGCACGGGCGCTGGCCTTCGTGCGCGGGCGCAATTATGTGCTGCCGCAGGATGTGCGCGATATGGCGCTGGATGTGATGCAGCATCGTCTGGTGCTGACCTATGAAGCCCTTTCCGATGAAGTCAGCAGTGCCGACATCCTGACCAAAATCATCAACCGTATTCCGCTGCCAAAGGTTCCATTGCATGAACCAAAAACCGTCCCTAACCACGCCTGAGCGCGTCCTGCAACGGCTGGACTGGAAAGTCATCCGCCGTCTGGATGGATTGTTGCAGGGTGATTATCGCAGCCTGTTTTACGGCTACGGCATTGATTTCGCCGACCTGCGCGAATATCAGCCGGAAGATGATGTGCGCTACATCGACTGGAATGTGACGGCGCGTATGGATTCACCCTACGTGCGCAAATATAATGAAGAGCGCGAAATTACCGCCTGGTTCTTGCTGGACATGAGTCCCTCAATTGATTTCGGCAGTGAACAAGCCCTCAAGCGCACGGTGCTGATTGATTTCGTCACCACCTTTGCCCGCTTATTAACCCGGCATGGCAACCGTGTCGGTGCGATTTTGTACGGCAACCAGATTGACCGGACGATCCCGGCGGGTGGCGGGCGCACCCATGTGCTGCACATCGTCAACCAACTGCTCAAGCAGCCGCTTTTGCCCAAGTCCCCTTTTACCGACCTGACTCCCCTGCTGGTGGGCGGCCTGAACAGTATCAAACAGCGTTCGCTGGTGTTCGTCGTGTCTGATTTTATTTGTGAACCCGGATGGGAACGTCCGCTGTCCTTGCTCAACCATAAACATGAGACCGTTGCCGTCCGTTTGTGGGATCCGCACGAAACCGAATTACCGGATATGGGGTTGGTCATCATGGAAGACGCCGAAACCGGCGAACAACTCTACGTGGATACCCATGACCTGAATTTTCGTAAACGCTTCGCGGCGGCGGCCCATCAGCGAGAAGTTGATCTCGCCCAAACGTTTAAACGGGCTGGCGTCGATACGCTGGCACTCTCCACCGAAGAAGACCTCGTTCGCGCGATTGTGCGGTTGGCTGCGATCCGTCAAAAACGGCGCAGACTGACCACAGGGTAATCTAGTAATGACGTTTATCTGGCCTCAACTGCTCGTTTTGCTGCTGCTGGTTCCAGTCCTGATCTGGTTTTACCTGCGTTTGCAGCGCCAGCGCCGCCAACTGGCCGCGCGTTATGGGCAGCTCACGATCACATCCGGCAGCGCAACCCGACGGTTGGGCGTGCGCCGCCATATCCCGGCAGCATTATTTTTGATCGGGCTGACGCTGTTGATTTTCGCGCTGGCGCGACCTCAGGCGGTGGTCGGCGTGCCGCGCATCGAAGGTACAGTCGTGCTGGCTTTCGATATTTCTGGCAGCATGGCCGCCGACGACCTCGATCCGACTCGTTTGGATGCCGCCAAAGAAGCTGCTCAGGATTTTGTCCTGCGCCAACCGCCCACCGTGCAGATCGGCGTGGTGGCTTTCAGCGACAGTGGCATCGCCGTCCAGCAGCCGACTTATAACCAGGATGATGTGCTGGCGGCAATTCGCCGTCTTGATCCGGCGCGCGGGACTTCGTTGGGCAACGGCATGATTGTTTCGCTGAATACCGTCGTCAATGCTGGTCAGGAACCACAGACCAATTATTACAGCAACCAGACCCCAGAACCGACGCCCACGCCGACACCGATGCCCGCCGGAGTGTACACATCGGGCGCGATTGTTATGCTCACCGACGGCGAAAATACCGACGATCCCGATCCGTTGGAAGTTGCTCAGTCCGCCGCAGATCGTGGTGTGCGCGTGTATACGATTGGCATCGGCAGCGCCGCCGGGACAACCTTGAAAATTGATGGTTTCAGCGTGTTCACCCAGCTTGACGAGGCCATGCTGCAACAGATTTCGCAACTGACGGGCGGCACGTATTACAACGCCCAGAGCCGCGAAGAACTCATCGACATTTACAACAACCTCAACCGGGAATTGGTCGTCAAATCTGAACCATTGGAAGTGACGCCGATTTTCGCGGGCTTGAGCATCCTGATTTTCCTGATCGGCGGGACGCTTTCGCTGTTCTGGTTGGGGCGTGTGCCGTAGGGAAGATTATTAACCCTCATCCCCCCAGCCCCTGCCTTCGGCATCCCTCATGGAGAAGGGGAGTCACACAGGGATTTTAAAGTCCCTCGCCCTGAGGGAGAGGGATTAGGGTGAGGGTGGAAATGATAAGTAACGGAGGCCGCATATGAGTTTAATCTGGCCTGGAATTTTAATTTTATTGGTGCTCATTCCGCTGATGATTGCGCTGTATATTTGGGCGCTGCGGCGGCGGCAGGTGGCCGTGCGCTATTCCAGTTTGGTGCTGGTCAGGGCGGCGATCCCGCGCTTTTCCAAACTGCGTCGCCACTTACCTTTTGGCTTATTTTTAGCCGCGCTCGCCAGCCTGATAATCGCCTTCGGGCGTCCGGTGGCTGTGGTGGCTGTGCCCACCAACCAGACGACCATTATCCTGGCGATTGATGTGTCCGGCAGCATGTGCTCCGGCGATATTTCGCCCAACCGTCTGGTGGCTGCCGAGACTGCCGCGATTTCCTTCATCCGCAGCCAGAAAGCCAGCACCCGCATCGGCGTGGTCGCGTTCTCCGGTTTTGCCGAGGTCGTACAAGCGCCCACCACCGATCAACGTGCGTTGGAGGGAGCCATCAACAGCCTGCTTACTGGCCGTTGGACGGCGATTGGCAGCGCGATTCTCAAGTCGATTGATACGATTTCAGAAATTGATGATAATGTCTGGCCGAGCACCAACGCCTCGTCCTCCCCCGTGCAGCCAACGCCTGTGCCCCAGGGAGCCTATGCGCCGAGCATTGTTGTGCTGCTCACCGATGGCGCGAGTAATGCTGGCCCCACACCGGTTGAAGCTGCCCAGCAGGCGGTTGATCGTGGTGTGCGCGTCTATACAATTGGATTTGGCACGGCTTTTGGCGGTGAATTTGCCGGATGCAGCCCGCGTTTCCAGGGGAATGAACCCTTTGGTGGTGGTCAGGGTGGTTTCCCCGGCGGCGGTCAGGGCGGCTTTCCTGGTGGCGGCGGGGGTGGTCAAGGCGGCGGCCCCGGTGGGCGTTTCCGGCGCGGGATTGACGAGGACACGCTCAAAAAGATCGCCGATATGACCGGCGGAACCTATTATTCGGCGGAGAGCGGCCAGGAATTGACCAGCGTCTTTGAAAACCTGCCCACCAATATCATTGTGAAGCATGATGTCGAAGAGGTCAGCTTCATTTTCACCGCGATTGGCGCGCTGTTGGCGGCGCTGAGTATTGGGCTGTCAATGTTGTGGCGTCCGCTGCCGTGATCGTGTATGACCACAAAACTGTGCCTCGCTATGCTCAAAACTATGCTATAACGGAGCCTATCACTCTGAGTCGATTTGCAATTACCGATCCAGTAAAGGCTAAAGCCAATGACTCGCCTCAATAAAATGATGTTTTTTTCCGCATTGATCGCCGTTTTATTCGGCTCGTTTTCTCTGGCAGCCGCTCAGACACTGGCCTCCACGCCTGTGCCTATCGACGAGGCGAACTTAGCCGTTATCTCGGCGGATAACATAGGGCAGCTCAAATCGCTCGGCAGCTTGAGCATGAATACCTTTTATGGATTCAGCCCCGATAGCAAAACGCTGTTTTATACGGATAGCGATGGCAAGCTGTACGCCTGGGACTTCACTGCCGGGAAAATTTCCGCCACTATTCCGACCACGCACAGTGATAAATATCTGAGCGCAGATACCAAAACCCTGATAGTGATTAACGGCAGCATAATCGAGACATGGGACACCGCATCCGCGCAAATGACGAAAACCGTGCCGATTGATCTGCCTGCTCAACACTACGGTCTCACTTTTAGCACCCTCGGAAAATTTGTGGCCTTCGTGGATACTAACATCTATCCCAATCCTCCATACACAATGTACGATACAGCCACCGGAAAGGCGCTGTTCACCTTTCCAACGAGCAGAGATATTGACGGCGCTTCCACGTTCACGCCGGACGATAAAGCTGTCCTCGTATCTGGATTACGGGGCGATATGCAATTCATGGATACGACCAGCGGCCAGATACTGTGGACATTCCACTCGGATAATGTGAACGGCGGCCAAATCTTATTTAGTCCTGATGGGCATGTGCTGGCAATCAGAGGCCCCTTCGGCGCGACAGACCTGGTTGATACGACGAACGGTAAGGTACTGGCGACAATTCCGGGCGATACGACAGGCCAGCACTACAGCAACGGCGCTGTGTTCAGCCCCGATAGCCAAACGTTCTGGCTGCTCAACGATTCAGGTGCTGAGACCGCCTACGACCTGACAGGCAAAGCCGGAGCAACCATCCAGGCGGATTCGGGTACGCCTGCTACATTTAATTTTAACGCGGATGGCAGTCTGGTCGCTTTGCTAATCAATCAAAGCCTGCTGGAATTCGCGGATGTGGCCTCGGCAAAAATCGTAGGAAAAGTCACGCTGGATAGTGATCCCAATGTCCCAGTCTATAGTACGCGGTTTAGTCCCGATGGAAAACTCCTCATGGTGATCGCCTATGGCAGCACAATCACCTTATGGGGAATCGCGGGCTAAATCGTAACGCTCACTCGATACTGTGAATATATGCATCCGTGTCGCCAGGGGTTGAAAGGCTTGTCCGTAAGTCATTTTTCGCTGCGTGGGTTCGCCAGATACTCAAGCATCTATCTGAATGAAAAAGCCGCCTAAATGCGACTGAAAAACGCTATCCTGATGCGATTTTCCACGTAGGGGCACGACAGGTCGTGCCCTCTTCAATCTGTACCCCAAACTGCCTTAATGTGTATCCGATTTCACCTCATAAGCCCACGTATAACTGTATTCTGCTTTTGGAAACAGCATGTCAGATAGTGTTCTGGCGAGTTGAATTTTAAAAATATGATACCCGTCAGGCAAATCAAGAGTCATGCAAAACATCGGCACACGTTTTCGATGGTCTAATGAACTGAATTCTGTTGAGTATATCTCTGGTGAGGTTAATTCGTAATCGAAGTCTGAAGAACTCATCCTAGGAATTTCCTGAGTATTTATATAAATACGTGAATTTACTATCACTTCGCTATCGTTAATATCTATCGCTTCGGGATTGATGACTATACATATTCGATCATGCGGACTTATTACAGTTCCAGGAGTCGGTTCAACACTAAACACAAATTTGGGTGGCGAAGGCCGAGATTTTATCAAGGCTTCTGCTGTAGGAACGTATTCTGATGGGAGCACACGCTGAAGATACCCATCTGAATATGAATATAAACGCTCTATGAAAAGCCATGCCGCCAATACAGCAACCAAAATGCCTATGATAAATAGAAATTTTCTATTTTTTATGGATAGTTTCACAACTAGCCCTTTTAAACTCTCAATGTGTGCCTGAAATTACCCGATGTTGATCTAATGTCAAGTAGTCCTCTATAATTGACATAACGTCGAAGCAAAAATAGAAACCCATTCGCCCCTCGCAGCGCCAATAATCGAGGTCGGTGATTTTGGGTTTGAAAGTGTTTTCGCATGTCGGATGCTGAACTGGAAAAAGTCGAAGAAATTTGGGTGAATGTAACTGAAGCTGCTGAAATTACGGGTTACAGTCGCATCCATGTCCTGAGATTAGCAACCCATAATTGGCGGTTGCCGGAAGATGAACGCTTAATCAAGTTGCGTAAACGATCCAGTGGTTACGATATTTGGTTGCCAGACCTGAGGAACTATATCGTCAATCATGGATACGGCCCTCACGAACGCCCCGCATAAATTACTTGACAATGATTCAGATATAGACTAAACTACCTTTCAGACATCTGCGCCTACAGAGGTTTAGCTGATAAAAATCAAACGCTCCAGTGGGAACTGGGGGCGTTTGGGGTCACAGTCCTGGTGGACGATGAGTCGTAAACCCTCGCCGTCGTGTCCCCCCACCCCGGACTCGTGTAAAGTCCTGCGATTCTAAAGCGACCTGAATACGCACCCTACGTCGGCGCGCGGTGGTGCGTTCCTAACTTTAACAATCGCATACTTTATAAAACACCGTTGGGACGGCTTGCAAACGGCAGTCTCGGTAGGTTTAAGGAGAGTCTTCTGAATCAACCGCGATAGACATAAGGCTTCGACGTTTATATAGGATTGTGGTTCGCTTTGTCATTTCACGTCAACATCCTTTGTTGAATTTCTTGATCAGTTCTTAACGGCGCGGGTTCGGCAAAAACCAGCGCGGAAGTTATCAAACCAACGCACTTTCGTTAATTGTCCCTGCCATTTGGCGATGGCAGGGACAATTTTTGATGCAGTAGTTATGCTTACGATACCTACACTTTAATTTTGCTGTGGGCAAACGGCTAATTTCTTGCCATTGGATTTGTTGATGCTCTCGAACTGGAAGTAATATTCGCCCACAGTGCCAACAATCGGGCGAATGGTCGTACACCGATCCACATCAATGATGGTGACATCCCCGTAAAAACCCATTGGATTTTTCAACCATGTGTCACATTTGATACCCCACTGATTATCGAAATCAGTGAGGAGTATGGGTCTATCGTAGCTGATCGATGCTGCCAGGATTTGTCCATCCGTACAAAAATCAGGAAAGTTGGCTCGAACAGCCGCTGCAATCATAGATTGGGTTACATTTTGTGCCTGTATATGATGATAAATTTTGAATCCGATGAAGAGGCCAATGACGGTCACAAATGCGATGATCGTATAGAGAATGCGTTTGTAGGTTGAGGTTCTAGCGGGTTGGTCAGTCACAATATTCCCTTTGAAGTATGAGTAAAATTCCTCTCTTTCATTAAACGGGCGAATGGCTTGAAACCCACTCCCCAGTTACCGGGTGTTTATTCGGCGCGGGATGAACCATCATCAAATGCTTTGTGCATCAATATAATGAAAGCCGAAATTCCAACCGTCAACCCTTTGCCGCGATTCCACATCCCACATATTTTGTGAATTTTGTGTAATTTACGTTTTACACGGGGATTTCTCGTCTATAATCAGAGTCAACAGCACGAACAGCACACTTACCTGACCTATAACCTGGAATGAGCGTCATCTGATGGCCCATATAACCGCGTTTTCCGAACGAGACATCACCACTCGTGATCGCCTAGAAGATTATGCTGCCGACGATATTGTCACCACTGCCGGTGGCTTGACGATTCAGGTGGCGATGGTCTGTGATGGCGCAGGCGGCGGTGAAGCCGGAGAATTGGCGGCGCGCCTGACCTCGCGCACCATCATCGAGTTCATGCAGATCAGCACCGAAACCAACGTACCCAAACTGCTGGTCAAAGCGGTTGAAAAAGCCAATCAGGTGGTCTACAGCGAATTACGCGGCGCGGGCACATCCACCCTGGCGCTGATCGGCATCGACCAGAGCGAAGGCACGCCTTTCGGGCGCATGTACCTCGCCAGCATCGGCAACAGCCGTCTTTATCTGGTGCGCGATGGGCAGTTGGCACGCCTGAATATCGACCACACCCTGGCGAACGAATATGTCTACGCCGGTCAGATGTCTTTTGAAGAAGCCTTGCACCTGGAAAACGCTGATTACGTCACCCGTGCTATCGGTATCAATACCGAGGTTCAGGTGGACATCGGTTTTTATGCCGAGCACGGCAAGTCCTTCGTCAACAGCCGCCGCGCCTTCCGCATCGGCCAGAAAGGCATGGTACTCAAGGAAGGCGATACCATTTTTGCGGCTTCGGACGGCATGTTCGAAATCAGCCCAATCGACCACAAACCCTATATCTCGGAAGATGAATTCCTGCGCCATGCGATGGAAGATGATGTCGAACGGGCCGCGCGGGCGCTCATGCGCCATGCCGGAGCACGCCATCCCGCCGATAACACCTCAATTGCGATGTTGTTCGTGCCGTCGCGGGCGCGTAAACCCGTCCGTGCTGTCAGCGAACTGAGCATCTGGCAAAAGCTGGGGCTGGTCGGCGGCGGGGTACTTTTGCTGCTATTGATTGGGTTTTTCGGGGTGAACAGTGCTGCAACCGGCAGCGCCGCCCACGATATCCAGATGACCCAGACGTCGATTCATGACATCGCGATGGTGCTGTCCTATACGCCGACCTCAACGCCTTCACCAACTGCCACCGCGACAGCCAGCCCTACCCCAACGCCTACTTTGCGCCCAACTTTAGCCGCGCCCGATCAGGTCGGTGTGCAGTATTATCTGACCAACCCCAACGTGCCCGTCGTGACGCGCAAGTTGTATTTCTCGCCAGAGATCAATTTCCTGCTGCTGGTCGGCCAACAATCCGCTGCCGACGCCAGCCGCAATATCAACCCGGCCAACCTGTATTTGCAGGACGACACCCTTGTCGAAGTCAACCGTGTCGATAACGCCCCAGGCCGCGAAAGCCTGGACAGCGTGCTCTATCCGCAGGGTGATATGTACGCCAATATCGGCGATTTTCAGAACGGCGGCGTCGAAGTGGCGTTGCAGCAAAACGCCAGCATCAAATTCAATGCCAACACGGAATGTGTCGCCGCCAAACAAATCCCGGCGGATGTGAGCGTGCCCAACGATCCCGATAAAGTAGCCTTCACCTGCTTCACGGGCAGCAGCGGCGATTGCAGCTACAGCTTCCCGCAGTCCGAAAAACCGGTTGAAATGCCCATCGGCCAGCGCGTGCTGCTCGACGTGACCGACCAGAAAGAAATTTCGGTTGGGCCAATCCAGTATGATGAAGTCAAAAAATACTACGACACGGTGATGTCGCTGACCAAGAGTGACGATCAGGTCAAATGTCTCGCACCTTCCCTGGACACCGACGGCGACGGCATTTCGTATCCGACGGATCAATGCCCCAACGATCCCGGCCCAGCCGATACCAACGGCTGCCCGGACAGTGATGGTGATAAACTGGCCGACAGTGTCGATCAATGCCCGAATGTGGCGGGCGACCCGGCCAACAATGGCTGCCCGATCCCGACGGCGACACCCCTCCCTGATGTGGACGGCGACGGTTTGAACGACGTGATTGATCGCTGCCCATTTGCCGCCGGACTCGCCAGTAATCACGGCTGTCCGCCTGCCAGCGCCACACCGCGCGTCTATGCCAACGCCATTGACGATCTGTTTGTGATGCGAGAGCAGGAACGTGACACCTCCGGGCGCGAAAATACCGCGTCGCTGGCGGTTGCGATGATCTTCGGCTTCGCGGGCATGGTCGGCACAGCTACCCTCCACAATCGCCGTAAGAAATGAGCCGTCCCTGGCTGAGCGCGCTGGGCGTTTTCGTCCTGGCGTTCGTGATCTATGCGCTGTCCCTGTCCCCCGGTGTATTCAGTTGGGACAGTGCTGAACTCACCCTGGGCATTTACAGCCAGGGCATTGTCCATTCCACCGGCTATCCTTTATATCTGATCCTGGGGCGGCTGTTTACTTTGCTGCCCTGGAGCGCCGACTTCGCCATCCGCGCCAATTTATTTTCAGCTTTTTGCGGCGCACTGACCCTCGCCCTGCTCTACAGCATCAATTTACGTCTGTTTAAAAACCCGCTCATCGCCGTGCTGTCGGCGCTGCTGTTCGGGCTGGCGCTCGCTATCTGGGCGCAGGCCGTCGTCGCCGAGGTGTATACGCTGCATACGGCGCTCATCGCGGGGATTGTGTTGGTGTTTGTGGTTTACATACCCCACCCTCTCCCGGCCTCCCCCTCCTTGAATTCGGGGAGGAGGTTAGGGGGCGGGTTTAATTTTTATTTCATCGCCCTTCTATTTGGACTGGCGTTCGCCAACCACATGGCGACGATTTTGGTGGCGGTTGTCCTGCTGCCCTACATCCTCTGGAAAATCCCGACATGGCGCGCGCGGATTGTCACACTGGTCATCATCGGCGGCGTCGCCGGGACGCTGTATCTGTATCTGCCGCTGCGATTTGCGGCCAATCCCCAGTTCAACCTGGTGGCGCGGTATTTTGACCGCGATTTGACGCAGCCCGCTGATCTGGTGTGGATGGTCAGCGGGCGCATGTTCGGGCGCGAGATGTTCGCCTATCCCCTGCTGGATTGGGTCGGCGAGATTGGCAAATTTGTCGGCGAATTGTGGCTGAATTATTTAGGCGTAGGCTTGCTCGTCGGACTGCTGGGGATTGTTCAACTATGGCGCAGCAAACGGACGCTGTGTCTGCTGCTTTTGGGGATGTTCGCCGCGCAGGTTTTATTTTTCAGCAGTTATGATGTGTTCGATAAATGGACGATGTTCCACACGGCCTATCTGGTGTGGGCGATTTTCGTCGCGGCGGGGAGTATCTGGCTGCTGGATCGGCTGCCGAAAATCCCAGTGTATGCCTTTTTGGGCGTGCTGGTGATCGCCCAATTAGCGGGCAATTGGAACCTCGCCGGACGGTCTGGCGATACCTATGTTGCAGATCGCGCCCGCAGCCTGTTGACGACCCTGCCCCAGGGAGCCACGCTCATCGGCCCCTGGACGGCGATCCGTCCCGCTGAATACGAGCAAATCGTCAACGGCCAGCGCCCGGATATTAAATTCCTCGACGTAACCCTGCTGGCGTTGGGCGAACGGGATCGCCTGAACAGCGATGCCTCCGATGCTTTGACCCAGGCCGTCGATGCCCGCCTGCAAAATGCAATCGCCTGTGCCCCGGCGGCTGTCTATGTCATTGATCCCGCCGTCCTGGAAGCCAATTTATACGCCGTGACCTACGTCCAAACGGGGTTGTATCAGGTGACGAAGTATCCGGCGGAGAAGTGCTAGCGGTTAGCTCAAAAATGGTGAAATGTGGTAGCATCAAAATATGACCACAAAATTTATAAGTATGCTGGCTTGTCCGATGTGATGCTTATGAGACCAGATTGGAAAGTATTGCTAATTGGTGGAAGTTCGGCTACAGGAAAGTCTTATTTGGCTCGGCAATTGGCGCTATATTATCAAACCCCTTTGACTGAAGTTGACGATATTAGAATAGCTGTGCAGCAGATAGTCGACAAAGAAAAGCACCCCGACTTATTTTACTTTTTAGAACATCCAGATTATCTACGGATAAATGATGCCGATCATCTCGTTCTGCGACTGATCAAGGTAGCAAAAGAGATATGGCCCGCTTTGAATGAACTAATGACTAAACATATCATTTGCAATGAGCATGTGATCTTTGAAGGAGACGGTATTGTTCCTGAGTTACTTGCACAGAGAGACTTACACGCTGTAAGAAGCCTGTTTCTGGTTGATACCAAAGAGCATCTCCATGTAAGAGATGTTCAACGTAACCGGGGTAAAAACTACACAGGAGAAGATGCCGACCTACAGGCAGAATTCTCCTCACGATTTGGAGCGGAACTGGAAAAGCAGGCCATATACCATCAATTTTCGGTAGTCAAAACTCAGCCCCTAGAAACATTGTATGATCGGGTATTGCACATACTTCGAGAACTGCCCAAATAAGTTGCGATTACCCGCTTTAGTGGAAGTCAGACATACAACCGAGCAATTGATAGAATTCATTTCAAAAATTGGTCAATACACCAGAAAATGATGACTGTACGTCGCCAAAGGAAATTGGACACAGAAACAAAATTTGTAGGAGCTTATCCCGAACTGATGTTAGTAGCCATTAAAAACGAAACGACCCCTGGATAGCCTATCCAGAGGCCAGCTTCGTATTTGCGTTTTGGAGTTTTTGAAGGCTGCCGAGAACATCCGGCAGCGCCCCGTACCGCTGACAAACACAGGGGGGATCGCCAAGGAACGCACACCACTGCGCCCAAACCTCCCTTTTGCCAGACCTACGTACTTTACAAAAATCCCAAATCGGTTTATGCTAACACGCAAGAAGCAATCCTTGCGTGTCCAATCTGGACATTGCAAATCCGACGCCCCGTATAGCTAGTACGGGGCGTTTGGTTTCTGCTGGCTAGTCACATTGTAGCGATGTGCTTGCCATCTAATATATATGACTACTCGTATAATGTCAAGCTATTCGTCATTAAACAGCTTTTTTAGGGCCGTGCCCGCGCTCGGCAATGTACTTGAGCAAATCCGGTAACCACATTTCATGTCGTCCTGCACGACTATTCACACGGATTACGCGCTCATCCTCAGGTAGTCGGGCATTTTTCAGCGCCAGTTTTTGTAGATATTGCTGGTCGTACCCGGTGATCTCTGCTGCCTCACCCGTGTTGACCCATTTTTCTGCGATCATCTGTTCTGCTGACATTGTATGACTACCTGCATTTTGTCAAGTTATTTTCATTATACCTGATTTATAGGCCATGCGATGAAATAACTTCGTTAGAGTCAGGGCATATCTAATTACGCCAACGCCACCTTTCCGAATCCCCATTTTCAACCGAAAATCTCACTTCCTGAGTCTCCCGCTAAAACCCAAAATCTGATATTCGCAGCCTCGATGCATTGATTAAGATGACAGCAGAACGGGTCTCTATGGGGTAGGCGCAGCCATATGGAAGCTCGATAGGCAGTCACCAAGACCTCGTTTTCAGGCAAAGGAGCTTAAAATATGGAAGGCTTTCATTTCACCGCACCGGGCGGATTTGTCACCAGGGACAAACAGGTCTTTGCGGAATTGGTACTCCCCCCAGGGATGTATTTCATCTTCGGCAAAGCGAATATCGCGGTTTCCTCGAACGTCGGCGATATGCCGCGCATCACCCGCGCCTATGAGGCCCGTCTGGAAATGGGCAGCATCGACGACTCGCTGATCGGCGGCCTGCTCTATAATTCCGATGATCCCGGTTCGCGCTATGAATCAATCGCGCTCAATATCGCCGGGGAAATCCGGATCGAGACCAACGTCAAGCTGATGTTCAGTCGCGGTCTGGATACACGCGACCTGATTGTTTCGGAACCGCGTCTCTCGGTCATCGCCGTCACCAGCCTGCAAATCTCGACTGAGATTCCCGTCGAACAGAAAAATGAGCGGTTTTTCCCGAACATGCCCGTTCTGGGACTCTCACGCCGAACCCTGTTGAGCATCGTTAGCCACGACTCAACCACCGAGACCAAATGAGCCTCAGTTTTGGATAGGTAATATTGGTTTGATTTGTACTGCTCACCCTCATCCCCAGCTCCTTCTCCCTCAGGTAGAAGGGGAAAAATCGGTTCACAACGGCTTTTTAAGTCCCTCGCCCTGAGGGAGAGGGATTTAGGGTGAGGGCGAAAAAGCTATCCGAAACTCAGCTTAAATGAGCCTCAGCCGCATGGACATATAAATGAAAAGAGGCCATACACGGCCTCTTTTCGTTGCGCCTTTGTGTTTCGCTTTTTGTCCTTTAGCTAAAAGCTAATCGCTTAGCGAAGCGTAGCTAAAAGCTATCGTGCCTGGATCGCGTAGGTATAGACGTAATCGCCCTGCGGATAAATCGTATTGCCGTCGAAAACCGGTGCTTTCAGCGATAAAGTTGAACTCAGATTGACCAACCCGGTTGACCAGCCCGACAGCAGCACACTATAACCCACACATTGGTATTGTGAACTGCTGAAATTGCGCTGCGTCACCAAAGATGAATCCACCGGTTCGCCATTCACCGCGAACTGCACACTGATGTCCGGCAAATTCCCGGCCAGTGTATTGGCATCCGTCGCGCACCACGTCTGTTCCCAGGCGTAAGTCTGGCTCGGATCAACCGTACCGTTGCGCGCCTGTTCACCCGGAGTAGCACTGCTGGCAAATGCACTTTCGAGCGCGCCGTCCAGCGAAGGCAGTTTGTCGATCTGTGCTGCGTCGCCCGCGCTGACTTGCACGCTGGCCGTCGGATTTCCTGAAGCCGGATTGCTGGTGTTCCCCGGCGCGACGGGCGCGGACGAAACGCCCGTCGGCGGGCCAACATCATATTGGATAGTCATCACATACGTGCCGGAAGTGTAACCTTGTGCCTGGGCATAACGGGTCGCCGCGACGGTATACGTTCCGGCCTGCGGGAATTGCAGGTGCGCCAGTTCCGCGCTTTTGCCGCCGCCCGTGTCATCGTTATAAGCCAGCACATTATTGTTGGCGTCCAGCAGCACCAGGAACGAGTCCAGGTCGCCGCTTTGCGCCTGCATATCGATGGTCACGGTATCGCCCGCAACCACATCAAAATCCCAGAAATGGGTGTAATGGGTGTCGTCAAGCTGGCCGCTGACCTGCATCTGCCCGGTTTGGGCTGGATTGCTAGGGAACCCCGGCAGCGATGGTGGGTTGCTCACCGGCCCTGATCCGCCCACGCCGTACAAACGCTGTAAACCCGCGATGTCATCCTGCGCCGGTTGCAAAACGTAGGGACTGTATTCGGGATACATCAGCGCGTTCGAGTCGTCGGTGTGCAGCAGGCCAATCGCGTGGCCGAATTCGTGGGTCGCCACGCCCAACAGCGATATATCGTTGTAACCCTGCGGCTGCGTTAGCGCCCAGGTTTCGCCGGAATCGAGCAGCACGCTGCCCGAATCGCAGGGATTATACGGCGGGCAGGTTTCGCCCAGAATGTTATATTGGCCGTCAATCGGCCCGAACTGCACATTAATATCGCCCTGCCCTTGCACCTGGGTGAAGGTCAGCGGTGAGTTATTCGCCCAGGCCTGGAACGCCGCCTGAAGCACCGCGACCACATCCTGCGCATTGAAGCCTTGCAGAGTGTTCTGGATGCTGTAGGTGATGTTGGTGTGATCCCAGGGTTGGCTCAGTTGATAAGCTTGTTTACCGGATGTGTTAGCCGCCCTGGGGCCATCAAAATAGACTTGCTGCGACTCTTCTTTAATAATGAGTGTGTAGCCGCCGCTGCCATCCGTCGCTTTGTTGACGGCATCAACGGTGTATAGTCCGTCGGCAGGCAGCACCTGCCCTTTGAGCAGCGCATTGCCCTTCTCACCGCCCTGGCTGTCTTCGCCGATCAGCGTCCCTTGCGGATCGTAGAGCGCCACATACGGCAGCATATTGCCGCCGTGCGCGTTCATGGCGATGACCGGTTTCTCGCCTTTTTTACCGTTAAAGCTGTAAGTATCTTTCTGGCCTGCCGCCAATGTCCCGGATGCCGGTTGCCCATATTCCAGCGTCGCCTGTGCCGATGCAGGCAGCAAAGGCAGCAGCCAGAATATCGCAATTACCAGCGCGCGCCACACATTTTTCATAGTCGCCCTCTGAGGTAGCATCCCCTTAAAAGGTGGATGGAAAATTTCATAAGAAAGCCCCCTCTCCACATGTGGAGAGGGGATTGGGGGTGAGGTTTCCTGGATTTATTTGAAACTCGCGCCGCCGCCGCGCCGTTTGTCATTGTCGATGGTGGGGACTTCGCGGTTCTGATTGGGGCTTTCGCGGAAGCCGCGCCCGCTGCTCGGTGTGCTGCCACTGCCACCAAAGGGATTGTTGTTCGTGGGTGTGCTGCCACCGCCGAAGAGACCACCGCCATTACCCAGGCTGCTCCCGCCGATGCCGCCCAACAGATTGCGTATCAAACTGCCACCGCCAAGCAAAATCACCACGCCAATGATGCACAGGATGCCGATGATGCCCAAACCGCCGCTCGAATCGCTGCTTGTGCCTGTACCACTCGTCGGGACAGTCTGTACCGGATTATTGGTCGTGCCGGAGTTGCCCGCCGTACCGACCCCAGCCCCATACGGAAGCTGCACGCCGAACGCAGCATTCGCCGGGATTGCGCCCTGCGATTGGATGACAATGCTGTTGCCGGAGGTGCTCACTGTCCCGTTGCCTTCGGTGAAGCGTACCAGACTCGCATCGGGCGCATCGCCATCCGGGAAATTAATGGTGATGGTGCTGCTCTGCACCGTTGCACCGTGATCGCCTGGAACAGCGAACCAATCAATCAGACCGGCAGTTGGCTCCGGCACGGTGTAATTAATCTGCACGGCAAACGTATCACCAGCTTCGGCGGTGGTTGGCAGTTCATATTGCAGCACTACGTCACCGGAAGTGCCGGATACCTGATAGGTTCCAGCGCCGTTACCCTGCGTCAATTCGCGCGGTTGGCCGCCGTTCATCGCCAGATACACCGCTTGAATATCGACCTGCTGGGTGTAGTCGCGTTCGCCCTGGCTTAAGCTGCCGCCCAACACATTGATGACCTGTGTTTCCGCAACATCAAGCTGTGAATCATTGGCGTGTGCCGTAATTTGTGCGTTCCATGCTTGCCATTCGACACTCGGCCCTTGTGCCGCCGCGCCGCTTACTGTCGCTAAAATCAATCCTAATAAAACAAGGCTGCTTGCCCATTTCAACTTCATGATAGTCCTCCTACCACTTATGCTTTACCCAGGATAACCCTTTAAATCCTTATTCCGAACGAAGACGGCCTGAGTATAGTGTTCGATGGGTATAAATTTCGTAAGAAGCGCTGCTGACCCCGCTTATGCAAGGACAATATGGGCTGATCCTGATACGATATACTGGGGCTTTAGGGTTGTGAACTAAGTTGCATTGGGTCAAATTCAGTGTTTAAATGTTAGCGGCTTAAAGGTTTCAAAATTTAATGGACAAACCATCTGTAGGCAAACTAGCCACGTAAAGCCATACCATTAGAGAAAATAACGACTTTTCAATGTTGAACATTCCACTTCGCAACAATTTTCCTGGCGCGTGGCGCTATCCAATTGCTGTCGCCAGCATCGCTGTCGCTGTCATCCTGCGCTTTCTGTTTCCGGATGTATTCAGAGGCACGCCCTTCATCCTGTTCTGGCCTGCGGTTATTCTCAATGCCCTGTACGGCGGATTTGGCCCCGGTCTGTTAGCCAGTTTGCTGGCCGCCGCTGCCGCCGTCCTCGTGATCCGCCCTACCCTCGACCTCGCGCCAGACGATAACGTCGTCTTCATCCAACTGGCTTTTTTCATCCTGGTGACAATTGCCCTGAGCTGGTTTTATCAGGTGCGCAAGCGCGCGGATGAACTCACTGACCAGCAGCAGCAGTGGCTGCGCATTACGCTGAACAGCATCGGCGATGGTGTCATCGCAACCGATGTAAAAGGCAAAATCGTGTTCATCAACCCGGTTGCCCTGGAGCTGACCGGTTGGAAACATGAGGACGCGCTGGGGAAAAACATCGAAGAAGTCTTTAACATCGTGAACGAAATTACCCGACAACCGGTTTCGATTCCCATTATGGAAGCACTGGAAAGCGGGGTTGTGGTCGGGCTGGCGAATCATACGATTTTGATTAGCAAAGATGGCACACACCGCCCGATCCTGGACAGTGGCGCACCAATCCGGGATGCCAATAACGCAATGATCGGCGCGGTGCTGGTTTTCCGCGATGGAACCCCACAGCGCGACGCCGCCCGTGTCCAGGAAACGCTGGAACTGGTCATGGCAGGCGTTGACGAAGGCTTCCTTATTCTGGATAACAACTGGCACTTCCCCTACGCGAACCGGCGTGCAGCCGAAATGGGGTTGGAAGTGCGCGGCAAATCGTGGCAAGACCTGCTGTCGATGACGCCGGACGAGGCTTTCCCCGAACTGATTGGGTCACATTTATATAATGAGATCAAACAAGCGTCTGTTGATAAGAACAGCCGCAAATTTGATGAATATCGCGCTGAACCCTATGACCGCTGGTACGAGTATCGCATTCATCCTACCTTTTCCGGGGTAGGCATTTTTATCCTGGACATCACCGAGCGCAAAAATATTGAGCAAAAGATCGGCCTCTTGCAGCAGTTGACGGCAGCGCTCACCGCCGCTGTCACCCCGCAGGAGATTGCCGAAATTGTCGCCGATAAAGGCTTCAGGCTGTTGGGGGCACACAGCGGCTCGATTAACCTCCTGCGCGATGACAACTCATTTGAAATAATTGGTCGGCGCGGCATCCCCAAAGAACTGCTGGTCGATCCGCCTGTTCGCTTCATGCTACATGACAATGTTCCCCTGGCTGATGCGGTGCGAGACCGCCAGCCCATCTTTATTGAAAACGCCACAGAATATCAGGAACGCTATCCGCAGGTTTATGAAAAGTTCCATCCTTTAAGCCATACGGAGGCCATGATCGCGCTGCCCATGATTGTCAATGAGGACATTATTGGTGGAATCGCCATGAGTTTCCCCAAAGCGCTCAAAATGACCACAGCCGAGCGCGAATTCATGCAAACCCTGGGGCAGCAGGCGGCGCAGGCGCTCAAACGAGCCTTACTGAGCGAGCGTACCCAGGAGATGGTCGCCATCCAGGAACGGCAGCGACTCGCCCAGGATTTACATGATTCCGTCAGTCAGGCACTTTTTTCGGCGACGACCATCGCCCAGGCCATCCCGCTCACCTGGCAAAAAAACCCTGAAAAAGCGATGGAGCAACTTAAGCAGGTGGTGCAGATCAACCGCGCCGCGATGGGCGAAATGCGGATTCTGTTGCTGGAACTGCGCCCCAACGCGATCATCAAAACACCGCTCAATAATCTTTTGCAGCATTTAGTAGATGCCGCGAAAGGTCGCGCCATCATCGAAACCAGTTTGGAGATCGAAGGCACGGAAATTGAACTGCCGCCGGATGTGCATGTGGCGCTGTATCGCATCGCCCAGGAGAGCGTGAATAATGTTCTCAAGCACAGCAATGCGAAAGCCTTTACGATTATGCTGCACTATCAGACCGATCAGGTCAGCCTGCGTATACACGATGATGGCGTGGGTTTTGATATGACCCAAACGGCGGGCGGGATGGGCTTGAGCAATTTACGCGAACGCGCCGAGGAAAACATCGCCAAACTGGAGATTAGCAGCACACCGGGTAATGGCACAACCATCGAGGTCGTCTGGCCCAATCCCGCAAGCGAAACTAAAACCGCGTCCTGAATCCCTGCTCGTTAATGGGGTTTTAGATTGAAAATGGGCTAAAATCCTATTTACGATAAAAATGTTAATAGCAAAGATGTTTTACCCCACGTATTGAGGACGCCCCAATGGATTTGAACCAACTGCTCTGGATCGTCCCGGTAGTGCTGGCGGTTGTCGCCGTGCTGCAAATCCTTTATTTGCTTGGCCTGTCGTTTGCGCCAGGAGGCCGCCGCAAGCCGGTCAAACAGCCGACGACGCCCATCATGCCCACGACGCCGCAGGGTGGTTTGAATACTGCGCCGAGTTACAGCGCTGCCCCTACCCTCACCGCCGGAAAAATGGTACTCCTGAGCGGTCTATCCACGATGACGGAAATCCCCCTGCCCAACAATAATTTTGGCATCGGGCGTTTTTATCATCCCGAAAATAATATCCTGGTCGCGCTGGACGAAAAGAGCATCTCGCGCCGCCATGCGACTTTCACAGGCGACGACAACCTGCGCGAATATCACCTGACCGACACCAGCAGTTCCTATGGCACGAGCATCCGTAAAGATAATCAGTTTCAACTGCTGACTCCCGGCAAACGCGAACGAGTCTATAACGAAGATGTGGTGCAGTTTGGCAATGTCGTGACGGTGCGCTTTGTCCTCCCCGGCGATACCCGTGCCGCTGCGACGAGGTTATAGCAATTAGGTGATTTCTCAAAAGGATTGGATGTTGTAGGGGAGGGTCTAAGACCCTCCCTACGGAAAATACGTCGTATAACAATATGCCCAAATTTGCTTTTTGTTTTTGCTAATCGCTAACAGCTAATTGCTAACCGCCACTATGCAGCTTGAAACTCATTTACAGATTCGACAATATACCCTGGAACAACGCATCGGCAGCGGCGCATCCGGCGAGGTGTGGCGCGCGCAGGATGGGACGCGAGTCGTGGCGCTCAAGTTCATGAACGAGCAGTTGATGACCAGCGAAGACGCCGCCCAGCACCGCGACAATTTAGTGACCGAAATCCACGCACTGCGCCTGATTCAACATCCCAATGTGCCCGCGCTCTACGACCACGATCTCGATTTTGAACGCCCCTATCTGGTGATGGAGTACGTCGAAGGCCAGCCTTATGACCGGTTGATTTCCGGCGGGGAAATTTTCACCATCGAAATTGAAAAACGGCTGGATGTATTGGGGGAAATTGCCGGGGCAATCAGTGCCGTCCACGCCGCCGGGATCATCCACCGTGACATTAAACCGGCGCACATCAGCGGCATCGACAGACCCTATTTGCTGGATTTCAGCGTGGCGCTGGAACGGGCAGAAATCCCCCGTGCGCGGCAAAATGTCGGCACGGCCTTGTACATGCCAACGCCGCACGAACCGCCCGACGAATTGAGCGATCAATACAGTTTTGCGCTGACGGCTTACGAAATTTTGTTTGGCCGACATGCCATTTTCAGCGGCGACGACACCAGCACGAGTGTCGATGCGCTGCGCCGATTGGCTGCGGAACGCATCGCCGCGCGGACATGGCGGCTGCCCAGCGCCCTGCCCCGCCCGGAACTCCCCGGCGATTTATATGGCGCTGACCTGGAACGACTCGACTCGGTTTTTGAAAAAGCCTTAGCCGAACGTGAAGAACGTTACCGCGACCTGGGCGCATTCGTGGATGATCTCAAAAAAGCGATTTTGATTCCCAGCAACCAACCCTATCTGGATAATCCGCTGCGGCTGGCCTACCTGCCCAATTTTGCCGCGCCGCCCATCCCGGCTGAAGCATCCTATACACTCAATGAAGTCGCCAAAGCCTTCCGCCGCACCGACCATCCGCGCCGATCACGTCCAAAACCGCGCTGGGATCGCTGGCTGCTGATGGGATTGGCGCTGTTGTCGCTGGCGGGCATTGTCCTGCTGCTGTTACTGACACATCATTAAAGTGGACGTTCGCCCAAATCCTGGGTGAAGCGCAGTAAATAACCGTCGGGGTCTTGCACCAGAAATTGACGGTTGCCAACTTCATGATCGCCAACCCGATACCATTTTTCCTCAAGTTCCAAAAACAGCGGCACATGATTTTGCTGGAGGTTGGTCAAAATCGAATCGACATTTTCGACTTCAATCTGCAAATTAATCCCACGCCCCAGCGGAAAATCGAAATCAGCCGTTTTCCAGGTGCGCCCCTTGCCAATTTCATCAATCATAATTTGCGCGCCGTCCAACACCAGGAAAGCAAAACCTTCTTCGAGGCGGTCATAGGCCACTGAAAAGCCGAGAATGCGGGTATAAAAATCCAGGCTTTTTTCGAAGCTGGATACGCTCAATTCGGGAACCAGTGCGTTCGAGGTTATGTCCATATGGTCATTTCCGAAAATCAAAATGATCCCCTGAAACTGCCGATTCCAGGGGATGCATGGTGCATAGGAAGTGCTGAAAGGAGACTAGCAGCAGAGGGCGTTGTAAGTCTCTGTTGTTCGCAGTCCTGGCAGCAGACCGACAGCGTATGGGTTTGTCATCGGATCGTTAGTCAGATGAACGCAAGTACCCTCCCGGTGAAGGCCAAGCAGAATAACAGTCAGATTAACACTGCAATTGACAGTTCATTCGCTTTCCAACCGGGGCACTTTACAGAGGTCACATTTCGGTATACACTGACATGTAGTTTTTACGACAGTTGCCAGACCATCGTCCGATAAGGACACGTAAGCCCACAGCGCCCCGACATCAACGGGGCGTTTGGTTTCCATCAGCTAGCACATTATTGATGTTTGCGCTTGAGGGACACTATACTACAGTGTCTTGGTATAAGTCAAGAAATCAGTCTGATGAATTCTTGTCGTGAGGGCCTCTTCCAACTTCGAGTTTGTACCTCATCAGGTCTGGCAGCCAAATATCGTAACCGTTGGAACGCTTGCGAATTTTGATGAAACGATCTGCTTCAGCCAGTTTCCAATTATTGCGTGCTAACAGACGAACATGATCGGAGTTATAACCAGATATTTCTGCCCCTTCACTCACATTCACCCAGATTTCTTCAACGCCAAGATCACTGGTTTGTTTTTCCATCTATTCCCACTATCACCCGGTCTCGCTTGTGGGAGTCGGCAATCCCACAACATCATGATACTGTCAAGTATTTTGATTATACATGATGGCACGCTGCAACGTCACCCGTTCCGATGCGTATACTCTGACAAAGGTTATTACGCGAAAGGGGTTTAAAAGTGAGCTTTGAAAAAGAAAAACGCAAAAATGACCAGCGGCGGCGGGGGTTTCTGCCTGTATGGGCATGGACACTCATACTCGGTTTTATCCTGGGGATCGTGTTCACCATTCTGACCGTGATGACAGCGCGGGTCGAAACGGTTTCGTATTCCAGCGGCGACAGCCTGACTTCTAATACCAGCGATGAAGCCATTTACGCCACCGCCACCTACATCATCCAGCAGGCGACGGGGGAAGCGCAGACCGAAAAGCAAACCACCCAAAACGCCGCCTCTGGACTTTATGCGACTGCAACTTATCTGGTTGAACAGACGACGGCAACCCAGGCTGCTATCCTCACAATCACAGCCAAGCCCTAAAAACATCAACCGTCTATGCGTTTTGTAGGGGCTTATCGCCGATAAGCCTCATTTTATTTTACGGGTACGATTCCCAACTGCGGTTATAATGAACGAAACGGAGAGGATGCTTGAGCCATGTATACCGGCGAGATTTACGCGAAAATTACCCAGATGCGCGACGCAGCAACCACCCTGAATCAATGTTCGTCGGAGATCAGCCGCGCGATTGATTCGGTGGAGAGCGAAGTCCGCGCCCTCAGCAGTGACCGCTTCATGAGTGTAGGCGCAGAGATGTTCCGTGCCGAGTACACCAAATTGACGCCGCGCCTGAAAGAAGCCTTCGATCTGCTGGCGGATTTTCAAAATAAGCTGAACGCCTCGGCAGATGATATTGAGTTGGCGGCGCGTTCGATGGGGACGAGTACGTAAAAACCCCTCCCCTGCCCCTCCCCGTGTACAGAGAGGGGAAAAGATAAGACGTAAACGATTTAGATTTACAGGGCAATTTTTATGACTGACTTTATCAAAGTACCTTACGCCGAGTTATTCCAGCGGGCGACGCGCATCCGGCAGGAAGCCGAGACGATCCGCGCGGAAATCCAGACGTTGAAAAACACCGTCGAGAGCGTGAATTGGCTGGGACGACGCGCCGACAAATTTTTCACCCTCTGGAACGAGACCGTGCCGGAAATGGAACGCTGGGTGACAATCCTGGAAGGTTTCGCGGGCGAGTTGGAAGATCAGGCGCGGCGGATGCAGTTGGCGGATGAAGCGTTTTGAGGGAAGCGGTTAGCTTTTAGCCATTAGCAAAAGACAAGAGAAAAGATTACTTTACTACAGAGAATCATTTCCGGTTACACCGCCAGACGTTAAAACGTCCGGCTGCCAAAATGCCAAGCGCACTAAAGGCGCTGCAAGAGTTGCGTTCCATTTTCTAGCCCCTTCAGTGGGCTTGTCTTTACCGGTAGCCGGGTGGCTTTAGCCCCTGGTGGCGCAAGACGACAACTATTTTTTAAGGATGGCATGAAACCCAATCGCAGAAGCATCGGCATCAGCGCAGGCGTCATCATCGCCATTATCGCGGCGGGGATGGGCTGGATATGGGGCATTGTCGCCCAGGGTGTATGCGGCGCAGGAACCTGGATTTATTATTCTGCTGCGCGAGTCTGCGGCGATGGGTTTCTCAACCATGTCGGGTTGTTTGCAGCGGGGAGTTTTGCGCTGCTGATCGTATTGCTGGCGTTAGCAGCATGGCCGAGAGTGAAGCCCATTATCCGCGTTACGGCACTGGTCGCTTTCATCATATATGCCGTGTGGGTGGCGTTGTTTTCGTCGAGTGTGTGGAATGCGCCATATTTTATGGCCTACGTATATGACCCATCCCGATCCGGCTCGTTCGACCTGAATTGTCTGGAATGCCGGGTTGCAACGCCGATACCGTAGCTGTTTTTATGAGCGCAACTAAAGATGAAGCTGAATCATTTTATTTTGGAGGATCAGTGAATGAGTTGGCGCATACATGATCTCGTCAACAGGGAAAAAACGTTCAAGGTAAATGCATGGAATTGGCGTCCTACGTTGGAAATCCTTAAGACGTTTGGCATTTTGGATGAAGATCGTCTCGAAAGAATGCAGTATAACATCACTGTTTCTGTATCTTCAGAAGAAGCGCGGGGCATCGCTGAACAATTTGAGCGTCGTTTCTTATCGAAGATGACCGCTGCTGATCGTGTGCGACTCGACCTAACTTTGACTGATGAGCCAGATGATTTTCAAATACATGATGATGATCTCAAAAACTATGGCGCAACTGAAGAATGGTTGCAGAAATTTACTGATTTTTGTCGCTCATGTAATGGATTTGAAATTGGCTAACAATGCTGCCGATCAGGTTTGGTAACAAGCAATCTATTATTCAAGGAAAACGCCCATGACCGGCGACGAACAATCCAGTCTGTTTAACCGCCCGCCGCGTTTGCAACTGCCGCCCGTCCCGGCGGAGACGGTAGACATCCCGGCTCCACCTGCCCTGCCCGATCCGCCCGACCAGAATTGGCTGGTGACGGTCATCCCGGTGATGGGCATCGGCGTGATGGCGCTGTTTTATATTTTGCGCGCCGCCGATGGCAGCAGCAGTTTGCTTTCCGCCGTGCCGCTGTTTTTGCTGGCGCTGTTCACCATCGGCGGGACGGTGCTGGCGGGACGATGGCGCAAGCGCGATTATGAAAAACGGCGCGAAGAAACCGCCATCAATTACATCCGCACATTGGAGAAAAAACGCGCCCGGTTGCAGGCCGCCAACGATGCCCAACGCGCGATTCTCGATGCGAATTTTCCGACGCCCAACGCCGGGTTGAATCTGGCATTGTCGCGGGAACGGATTTTGTGGGAACGCCGCCCGGAAGACAGCGATTTTGGCGCGTTCCGGTTGGGCTTGGGGCGCATCCCTTCGCCCGTCAGCATCCGCACCCCCGACCCTGACCTCGACAGCGATTTGCTGGATCGAGCCTTCGCGCTGGCCGATGAGTATCGCTTTTTAGAAGCCGCGCCCGCCGTGACCGCCTTAGGGACACGCTGGTCGCTGGGTGTCGCGGGAGCGCGGGCGCAATCGCTGGCGGCGGCACGCGCCTTCATCTGCAATCTGGCGCTGACGCACGCGCCCCACGATTTACACATTCATCTGATCGCACCGAGCGCACATCACGACGATTGGCGCTGGTTGGAATGGCTGCCGCACACCAGCCAGAGTCATCGCGGCGGCTCGGCGGATTTGGTGGCGTTCGATACCGATAACGCCCGCAATTTACTCGGCAATCTGAGCCAGGTCATCGACGAACGCAAAGCTCAGGGCAGCCGCGTCCCCCATTTATTATTGATCGTGGACGGTTCGCAGTTGGCCGAAGGCGAAGCGGTGTATGCCACGATTTTGCGCGAAGGCGGCGCAGTGGGCGCATCGGCGCTGTGTCTGGTCAACAGCGCCGATAATGTTCCCGGCGATTGCAACGCCGTGCTCGATATTGCCCCGGATGGCCGCTTCACCTATGCCGAAACCGGCGCGGACGGGGGCGAAATCGAAGGTGTATCCGTCGATCAACTTTCAACGGGCGATGCTGAACATATCGCACGGGCGCTGGCCTCGGTGGAGATGCGCGACACCAGCGCGGGCGGACGTATCCCGCGCCGCGTTGAATTTTTGGAACTGTACAACGCGCGCCGCGTCGAGGATTTGACGGCGCAGATTCAAACCCGCTGGGCGCAGCCAATCAACAAAGGCATTTTGCCCCATCCGGTGTCGATTGGACGCGAAAGTCTGGCGGTTTCGACGGACATCTGGTTGGACGAAACCCATCACGGGCCGCACGGCGTCCTGGCCGGGACAACCGGATCGGGCAAAAGCGAACTGCTGCAAAGTCTGGTGTGCGCGTTGGCGCTGGAACATGATCCACGTTTGCTCAATCTGCTGCTGATCGACTTCAAAGGCGGCAGCACGTTTAACGTGTTCGCCAAATTACCGCATACCGTCGGCACGATTACCAACCTGGACGGTTTGTTGATCGAACGGGCGCTGGAAGCCCTGAAAGCCGAGACCAAAGCACGGCAGCACTTCCTGAAAAAGATGAACGTCCGCGACATCACCCAGTATCACCGCTATTTCGCGCGCACACCGGGGCATGTGCAAGACCCATCCTACCAGCCCCTACCCCACCTGTTCGTGATTGTCGATGAATTCGCGCAGTTGGCGAAAGAGATGCCCGATTTTCTCAAAGAATTAGTGCGGACAGCACAGGTCGGACGCAGTTTGGGACTGCATCTGATTTTGGGCACGCAGAGTCCGATGGATGTCATCACCGACGAGATGAACGCCAACCTGCAATTTAGAATTTGCCTGCGCGTGCAAAATATCGAGTCCAGCCGAGCCATGCTGCGCCGCCCCGATGCCGCTTATCTACCGTCGGGCTGGCCGGGGCGCGGTTATTTTCAAGTCGGTGAACGCGGCATGTTCAAACAATTCCAGACGGCCTACGTCGGCGGCGATTACGACGCGAACGCTACCGACTCGGACGGCGAAATCATCACCCTGGAACTGCTGACCGAAAGCGGCGAGTCGATTGATTTGCTGCCAGAAAATGCCACTACCCATCCGCCCAGCAGCATTTTAGCGGAAGAACCCTACACGACGGTCAAAGCCATCACCGACACCATCAGTGAATACGCGCGTGTCAACGGCATCCCATCCGCGCCGCCGCTGTTACTGCCGCCGTTGGAAGAACGGCTGACGCTCAAACCGGTTTTCAAAAAAGCCGGTGTGGGCGGTTGGAACGGGCGCGAGTGGACTCCGGCCAATGTCCCGGTGGGCAGCGCGCCCATCGGCCTCGTGGACGACGTGTATAACCGGACGCAGGAACCGTTGTGGCTGCACCTCAACGCCGATGTGAAGGAGCAGCGCCGCGACGGTCATGCCCTGATTATCGGCGCGCCGGGGAGCGGGAAAACCATGTTCCTGCGGACGCTGGCGCTGAGTCAGGCGCTTTTGCATCCGCCGGATCGCCTGCATTTGTATTTCCTGAGTTTCACGGGCGGCGGATTAAATGATCTGGGCGACCTGCCCCACGCCGAGCGCGTGATTCACGGCACAGAAACCGAGCGCGTGCGCCGTCTGTTCCGCCGTTTAATCCAGACCTTAAATGACCGCCAATCGGGACGAGTGGCTTCCACGCCGACGATCATCGTCAGCATCGACCAGTATGAGCAGTTCCGCGACAGCTATTACGATCAGCACATGGCCGATTTTGAACGACTGGTCAACGAAGGCCGCGCCGTCAATATTTATCTCGTGCTGACAGCCAGCAGCGCCGCCGCTGTGCCGGAGCGGTTGCGCTCATTGATTCAACAAAGGATTGCCTTGCAACTTGGCAGCCCAACCGATTACACATTGGCTGTCGGGCATTTGCCGACTAAGCTGGAAGGCGCGCTGCCCAAAGGACGCGGTTTCATCGCCAACAGCCCGCCGCTCATGTGCCAGATCAGTTTGCCGAGCAGCGCCGCGACGGTGGATGATGATGAAGACGCGCTCTACGCCATGCGCAACCTCGTCAAAGAGATGCGTGCCGGATACCGCGCCATGCGCATCGCCCGCGCGCCGGAAGCTGACCCGGAACAAAATCCGCTGCCGATTGACGAACTCGCCGCCAAAATTCCGCTGGACAGCCTGCCACTGACCACCGCGCGACCAGCCAGTTTCGAGCCGGAACTCGATAAACCCTCGCCGAACGCCATCATCACCGCCTTAGGCCGCGCCGATGACGACACCCTGAGTTTGTTCACCCTCAATTGGGCGGAAAGCGGGCCGCATTTTGTCGTGTCTGGGCCGCCGGGATCAGGTAAAACCAATTTGCTCCATGCGGCAGTTCTGGCGGCGGCGCAGGTGCGTTCGCCGGAGCAGCTTCGCTTTTTGCTGGTCGATTTCAGCGGGCGCAGTTTGAGCGCGTTGGGCAAACTCAAGCACACTTTGGCGCGCGTCACCGATCCACGCGAACTCGATGAACAACTTGTTTACCTGAAAGCTGAGATGGACAATTTCGTCGCGCGTGGACGTGAGAACGGCACTCCCCTGCCGCGCACGGTGATCGTGATCGACGATTACGACCTCGCAGGCGAAATGCTGGCCTTGAGCGGGAACGCGCTGCGCGATTTGCGCGACCATGCGCGGCTGCACGGCGATTACGGCCTGCACATTTGGGTCGGCGGCTACCTGGAACGCACGGGCGATCCGTTGATTAAACACCTGCTGTTGAAGCGTTCGGGCTTCGGCATGAGCCTGAAAGACAGCCTGCATAATCTGAATGTGCGGACGAGTCATCTGCCGAATGACACGCTGCCGGAAGGCCGTGCCTACTTTGCCCAGCACACCGCCATCCGCGTGATCCAAACCGCGCTGGTCGAAAATCCGGCGCTGTATGTCAACCGCATCAACGAGCAGTTCTGGGCGCACGCCGGACGCGCGCAGTGGATCAACCAGCCCGCCCCCGCGCCGGAACATCCCACCGAAGTGCCGCCCGTACCCACTGCGCCTGTCTCGCCGCTCGATATTGATACGGCAGGCTTGATCGAAGATTTGTTGACCCCACCCCCTGCCCCCCTCCCCGAATTCAAGGAGGGGGAAGAAAAGCCGAATTCTGAGGCTGCGCCAAAAACGGTGAAGGCTGGGAAGAGGTCTAAAAAGGCATGACCAGCAACACCAATCAGAATCGCAAACTCGTCAAAGCCAATCTCGCGCTGTTCAAAGGCGGACGCGGGGAAACCGCCCGTTTGTTAGGCGATTATCGTGCGGCGGGCGGCGGCGAACCGGAACGCGCGCCAATGGTGTTGTGGCTGGATGCCCAGGCGCAGCCAGATCGCGCTGAACGCATCAAACGACTCCATAATTTGATCGCTAACGTGCCGCCCGATGATCCCTATGCACAAATGGCGCGGCAGGTGTTGCAAGACGAGGACGATTATCAGCATAAAATGATCGCCGCCAACGCACGACCCCGCATCAGTGTGAGCGGTGGAGTCTTGCGAGCGCTGGCGTTGGTTGTGTTGGGCGGATTGATTGTATTGGTCGCCACCAGCATTTTGAATCCGCCGAAAACTGAAACTGTTACCGATGTGCAGCCGACTGCCCTATCTGAAACGCAGCCGACAGCCATCACCCTGCCCGACAACAGCCATCCACTGGTCGCCGATGCCTATACGGCGCGTTATCCACAGGGGATTTTGCAGGTGACAGCCGTCGAGGACGAGTCCGTGCGCGTGGTGGACAGCAGCACCAACGCAGTCTTGACGCCGATTCCGGGCGCACGTTTTTATGCGCTCAATGTCGCCTTCGAGTGTCGTGGCGGGATTTGCGATGCACCACCGCAGGCCAACTTGAAACTCAAACTCGATGACGGCAGCCTGATTCAACCGCGCACGGGCGTGCAAATCGCCGGGACGAGTCCGCTTGCGCCGATTGCGTTGGGACGCACGACCAGCGGTTGGATCGTGTTTGAAGTGCCGAGCATCACGCCGGTTTCGGCGCTGGTGGTCTCCGCGCCGGATGATTCGGCCTTTGAGGCGATCAGTATTTCGCTAGTTGGGACGTAAAGATTAAAGACGTATCTCAGAGGATCAGAGAGACAGAGTAACAGAGAAAAGCGCGTTTATGGACGGCAAGCGAATCAAGGCTATAACCTCCGTAGGTATCTCTTATCTGGATGATGAGGACTTTGCGCAATTCATCGACTTTGCAGAGTGCTATGCAAATTATGCAAGAAAACAAACCAGTCCAGAGACTTGGGAACGACTTAAACAGGTCAATAACAAGAGCGATGCTGATTGGGAATGGCACATAGAGCGCGTGCAAAAGTGGAAAGAAATTGGTGCGCGTCAACCGCTCACCCCGCCCTGGGCCGATGGGCCATATATAGAATTTCATACTGATCCGCCTATCCGTTTTAAATTCGCGACAAAAGACGAATATCAGGAAGTAATGACCGCGATCACGCATACCGGCTGGAAAACTTTTGACCAGAGTTAAGCTAATGACCCTCCCCTACCAAACACAAGTCAAACGCTCCGATTTGCGCGGAATGGCAAAGTCGATCAAGCTACACAATGCAATTTACATTGAAATAGACACTCAGTCTTGAAGGAGATTCACAATGCCAATGCCCGAACCGATCACCAGTCCGAATATGCCGAAAGCCTTAGGGCCATATTCGCACGCGGTGCGCGTGGGCGATTTATTGTTTGTTGCCGGACAAAGCGGCATCAACCCGGCAACCGGAACCGCACCCGATGAGTTCGAGCCACAGGCGCGGCAGGCGTTCCAGAATCTTGCGACGGTGCTGGATGCGGCGGGCAGCAGTTTGGGGCATGTCGCCAAAACAACTGTCTTTTTAACCGATGCAGCTAACTTCCCC
Organism: Chloroflexota bacterium; assembly: GCA_039933955.1. GTDB lineage: Bacteria > Chloroflexota > Anaerolineae > Aggregatilineales > Phototrophicaceae > CFX2. The sequence goes on along the minus strand of JBDTNB010000008.1, from coordinate 49,976 downwards.
AAAATGAACGATTTGTATGCCGAGTTTTTCCCAACCAATCCACCGGTGCGCTCGACGCCCATCGTGCAACTGCCGCGCGGACTGCTCATTTCCATCGAGTGTATCGCGGCGATAGCCTAAGGAACGGCACATGACCACGCCCGACGAAATCCAGGTAAAGCTCTCCGACCTGCGCGGCGCATCGGAACAAATGCGGCTGTCGAGTTTGCGTATCGACGTGTCGGTGCAGAGCGTCAAGGGCATCGTGGCGGCGCTGTATGACGCCGGTTACGATGGCGGCGCGGGGGCTTTCGCCCTACTCTACGCGCAGTCGTATGCTGGGGTCGATGATTGGACACGCGCCTTGAGCGATTTTGCCGGGAAATTATCAGGTGCGGCGGATGATGTCGAGCGGGCGATCACGCCGCATTTCGCCACATTGGACGCGCTGTACAAAGCCAGTGGGCGCAATCTGACCGATATGAATGCGCTCGCCAGCGCCGTCGCGCCCCCTGCTCCACTGCTGCCGGTGCAGCCTGGAATCCTCGATAATCCCAATATTTATCTGAACGCCGCCAACCGTCCCCTGTTCAATCAACTTTTACTGGATAAATCCGCGCTGACCGATGCCCAAACGCAGGTCAACACCTTGACCGCCCAGCGTACAACCGTGCAGGCCGATTTGACCGCGTTGAAAAATCGACTTTTAAGTTACGATCCCAAAACCAACCTGAGCGCTGTGCCGCGTGTCGCCGCGCTGCAAGACCAGATCAAACAGTTGGATGCGCAAATCAGCGCCGCGCAGGGACGAGTCGAGTCGTTGGGCGGGAGTGTCGATGTGCTGACGACGCGCCTCAACCGCGTCATGCCGGGGATGAACGCCGACATCCATTTGATTCAGCAGATGGAAAGCGGTCAGACGGCGGCCTGGGTCAAAACCAATACCCAGGACTGCGTAAATTACATCGTGACCAAAATGCATATCCCCGATGGCATGGCGGCCAATGCGTATTTATGGAATGACCGCGCCGCCGCCCTGCCCCAGTACGGTATCACGTCCGGGAATGTGCCGCTGGTCGGCTCGGTGCTGGTGATGGAAAAAACCCACAGCTACGCCAATCACGTTTTCGGCCATCTGATGTATGTCGAACGTGCCGATGCATCCGGCGTGTGGATCACCGACAATATGCACAGCACGCCGGTCAATCTGGCGACGCTCACCAAAGAAACCAGCGGCCCGAATATGACCTATCTGTACTTCCCCTGGCAGACGCATGGATGAGAGAAGTGATGAGTAAAAGACAGGAAACGATGGATTTTCATCTTTCCCCTCCCCTCCTCTGTGTTCTCTGTGTCTGTGCGTAGCCTCCTGTAGGGACTGTGGTGAAAATCTTTTGTTTTTATCTTTTGACTAGCAACTTAGCGAAGCGTAGCTGGCGACTAGTGACTAAAAAAAACTGCCCCTGGAAATCGCGAATTTCCAGAGACAGTTTGCTTCGCTCTGCTGTCAGGAGTTTCTAAGGCGCTGCCGAACGGGAATTCAGCAGTTCCCTTTACCTTAGGCGCAAGCGGGGGGAACACCAAGGAACGCAGCCACGCGCCCGAACCTCCCCTCGCCAGACCTGGGTGCTTTACAAATATCCCAGATCGTTGTATGCTACCGTGCAATCTGCAAACATTGCACGTCCAACCTGGACACTGCAAACCCCGACGCCCCGTACTTGCTATACGGGGCGTTTGGTTTTTTCTGGCTAACACATTTGGCAACGTGCTTATGAAAGAAAATACCACACAACTATGGTAATGTCAAGCTATTCATTTTGATGTGGGCCGTAGCCGTACTTTTCGATGTAACGGACGAGATCAGGCAACCATATATCGTAACCGCGTGCCCGTTTTTTTACTTTAATTAGACGCTGATTTTCATCTCGGTTCCAATTGTCGCGTGCTAATTTTTGAACGTGGTCGCGGTTATATCCTGTGAGTTCTGCACCTTCACTGGTACTCACCCAAATGTCGTCGTTCGTGTGTTCCATTAGTCTCTAGGATTCTTGGCGGTTTCCTATCATCATTATACATGACCTGAGGGAGCCTGTAATAGTTTCGCGTTGGTTGTCGCCTCAGGGTAGATTTTTGATCAATGCGTTTGGGTGTTGTTGTTGTTGGAGTTCAAAAGTTTCGCCCGTTGTGCCGCCTTAATGCATCCCTTTGTGCCTTTGTGTTACGCTTTTCATCTTTCCCCTCCCCTCCTCTGTGTTCTCTGCGTCTTTTGGATTTGTCTTTTGACTATCGACTTATCCGCTAACATCTATCTTACGCGCATGGTGTACGCTAACCCTTCACGGCTTAATGTGTGGAGATAGCGAGATGGAAACAAAAACCCTACAGGATTTGTTCATCGACATGTTGAAAGATACCTATGATGTCGAGCACCAGATCGCGGCGGCACTGCCAAAATTGGCACACGCCGCGAAAAGCATCCGTCTGACAACCGCCTTTGAGGAACATCTGGCGGAAACCGAAAATCACATCCACAGGCTGGTCATGGTCTTCGAAAGCCAGAACCTCGAACCCAGCCGAAAAGCCTGTAAAGGGATGCAAGCCCTGATCGCAGAAGGCGCTGAATTGATGAAAGCGGATGTCCCGTCAGAATTAATGGACGCTGGTTTGATCGCCGCCGCACAAAAGGTCGAGCATTACGAAATCGCGGCCTATGGCACACTCATCTCCTATGCCAATTTGCTGGGCTGGGACAGCGCCGCCAAAACGCTGCATGAAACCATTGATGAAGAAAAAGCGATTGACGAAAAGCTCACCCATCTGGCGGAAAATACCGTCAACGTCCGCGCCGCCTAACTATCAAAATCCGATGACCCATAGGGACGTGCCATGTGCATACAGGCACGTCCTTTTACATTTTCCATACACATCGGTTTTGCGAATTCTGAGAAAATCACAACACAGAATCGGACACTCGCTAACATCCATCTTATATGGGTTCTGTACTCTGGGTATGAAGGTTTATTGTTATGTAAGGAGATGGTGAAATGGAATTGAAAACACTGCAAGACTTGTTCATGGATGTGTTAAAAGACACCTATGACGCCGAAAATCAAATCACAAAGGCGCTGCCTAAAATGGCGAAAGCCGCCCACGATTCGGGGTTGAAAACGGCCTTCGAGAAGCATCTCAAGGAGACCGAGAATCACATCAAGCGCCTGGAAATGGTCTTCGAAACTCAGGGCAAAAAGCCGACTCGCAAAACCTGCAAGGGTATGCAGGGCTTGCTCGAAGAAGGTTCGGAAATGATTAAAGAAGATGCCGAACCGGAAGTGCGGGATGCGGGCTTGATCGCCGCCGCGCAAAAGGTTGAGCATTACGAAATTTCGGCCTACGGCACACTGATTGCCTATGCCAATTTGCTGGGTCTGGACGACGCTGCCAGAGCGTTCAAAGAAACCTTGAGCGAAGAAAAAGCTGCCGACGAGAAGCTGACCAGTGTGGCCGAAAGCACGGTCAACCTCCAGGCCGTATAAGCAAAAAACGCTTAGTGAATCAAAAGGACGTGTCTGCCTATGTATGACACGTCCTTTTTGTTACGTCACCGGGATCAGATTGCCCCGATGATATACAGGATGATTTTACGCAGTTTCTTCATGAGACGGATTGGGGTCGCCCTGAGTGGTGATGTGCTGGCGCAATGCCTGTGTGTGGGGCATCTGGTTTCACGAAGCGGCGGTATCCTCCGAACCGGAACTCTGAAATGAGATACGCCCTGCCCCGTCACCAGCGGATGGGTCGTAAAGTCGTAGTATAATCAAGACAAAAGTGTGAGGGACAGTGTATGGTTGCAGCCGAGCAAACCAGACCCATGACTATCGACCAATTTCGAGAGTATGTCGAGCAGCCTGAAAATAGTGACCAGGTACTTGAACTCATCAACGGGGAGATTGTGGAAGTGTCGCCAAGTAGAACCCGCAACTCTGAATTTGGACAGCTCATCACAGTAGAAGTACATATATTTTGTAGAGCGCATAACCTACCCTGCCATACCAGCGGTGCGGACGGTACGTATGAGATCCAAGGTCATGTGGTTGTACCCGATTTCGCCTACAAGCCCACTCCAATGAGTGATGATTATCCCGATCCCGAACCGCCGTTATGGGTTGTCGAGGTCGTATCTCCCACCGACAAAGCACCCGACATCCGTGCCAAGCGGCAAATTTATATTCAGGCTGGAATACTATATTGGGAAATGTACTCGAAATCCAAAAGCATTGATGTGTACGCGCCCGGTCAGCCGCCGCGCACGCTCGGCATTGACGACACATTAGATGGCGGCGCGGTACTGCCCGATTTTAGACTCCCCGTCCGTGACCTTTTTGCTGAATAAAAAACAGGAGGCATTACGCCCCCTGTTCAGATGAAGGTTTCTTTTAGCTAACTGCTTAAGCAGAGACGAAATATTATCCGGCTTCTTTTTCACCGCGCAAAAATTGATACAGGAATGCGCCAATCGCCGCGCCAATCACGGGCGCAATCCAGTAAATCCATTGATCGTTCCAGACGCCAGCAACCAGCGCAGGGCCAAAAGAACGCGCCGGATTCATCGACGCGCCGCTGATCGGCCCCCCCCACAGGGCATCGAGCGCAACCGTGAACCCAATCGCCATCGCCGCCGGTGTCCCCACTGCGCGGGTGTCCGTCGCCACCGAGATGATGACCAGCATCAGCACCGCCGTGAGCAAAATTTCCAGGCCAAAGGATTGCATCGGCGTGTTGGATGGCAGAGTCGCGCCAAGTTGGGCGACATCGCCGATCAAAAGGCGCAGCGTCAGCGCACCCAACACCGCGCCGATTACTTGACCGCCCACGTACCAGATCATCTCGCGCCAGGGGAAATGGCGGGTCAGCGTAAAGGCGATTGTGACCGCCGGGTTGAAATGCGCGCCGCTGATATGCCCCAAAGCCGCGATCATCGCCAGAATAATCAGGCCGAAGGTCAGCGCGACGCCCACATGCCCCAGCGCATGGGTCTGGCTGTTGACCATAATTGCGCCGCAGCCCGCCGTCACCAATCCATATGTGCCGACCAGTTCGGCGACAGTCCGCCGCAAAAGTGCTTTATTCAACAGACTGTTCCCCGATACTGACGAGAAAATACTCGATGCGCGAGGTCAGTTGCTGCGCAATCTGGTCAAATGCGCGTTGGCGTTCGCCCGTATCCGCGATTTTGGTCGGATCAACAAAGCCCCAGTGGATTTGTATGCTATCCCCCGGAACCACCGGACAGATTTCGCGTGCCCGATCACAAACCGTAATCACGTAATCAAAAGCCTGACTTTCAAAATCGCCCAGGGATTTGGATTGCTGCCCGCGAATGTTGATTCCCAGGGCATCCATTGTGCGAATCGCGTCCGGGTGAAGCTGAGTCGGATTGCTGCCCGCACTGTATACGTCGATTTGCTGACCGGCAGCCTGCCGCAGCAGCCCTTCCGCCATCTGCGAACGGGCGCTGTTATGCGTGCAAACAAATAACACCCGTTTTGAGATTATCGGCAGCAACAGCGGTAAATCAGCTCCCTGCCCTATCGCCGGATGCAGTGCCGCGCCCGCCGCCTGATACAACGCACGGAGTCTGCCCATATCCAGGCTGTAATACACATCGCGCCCATCGGCTTCGCTGCGGCGCATTGTGACCACGCCATCATCGCGCAATTTTTTGAGATGGTACGATACCAGATTCATCGGCTCACCAACCAGCGTCACCAATTCCTGCACACGCTGGTCGCTGATCGTCAGCGCTTTGAGCAAATGCCAGCGTAAATCATGCGCCAGCAGCTTGATAAATTCGGGCGCGGCGGATAATGGAATCGGCTGCTCAAGCATTCGCTTTCTGAGCCTCCAACTCGCGCAGCCAGAATTGAATTTTTGTGTCCATCTGGTCGCGAATATCGCGAAAAGCGGTTATTTTTTGGTCGTCTGAGCCTTCAACGGCGGCAGGGTCTTCAAACGGCCAATGGAGTTTGCGGGTTCCAGGTGTCGTCCAAAGCGCCTGCGGGCAGGTTTTGTCGGCGTTACCGCAAACCGTGATGACGTAGTTAAAAGCCACCCGCCCCATATATTCTTTCGTGCTTTTTGACCACTGTCCCCGGATGTCGATTCCAACTTCGTCCATCGCCCGAATCGCAAAAGGATTCACGCCTTTCGGTTCGAGTCCGGCGCTGAACACCTCAAACGGGTCGCCCGCCTGATGCCGCAGCAGCGCTTCCGCCATTTGTGACCGCGCCGAATTGCCCGTGCAAAGAAACAGGACTTTCTGCTTGTCCATCTCATACCTCGAATATGCTTCAATTTAATTTGAACCAATTGTAATTGAAGTATAATCTCAGCAGGATGGAAAAATCAAGTTAAAAGCGTGTAAAGTCGTGGAATAAAAAACACGGGACGTTTGCCCCGTGTTCCGATGAATTCGTCTTTTAGTTAAAAGCTCATCGCTTACGCCACGTACTCGCCGATGGTCGAATTGTACGGCTCGGCGTAAATCATCTCGTGGAAGCGCACGAAACCGGCGATCAGATTGCTTAAAGTGCGGTTGGCAAGACGGCGGTCAATCGAGGCCAGCAGATCGTGCAAATGCGCCTGCGAGCGATAATACATCTCTGACAGGTTGGCGATGTTGTTTTCCAGCAGCGTCAGCGCCTCCCCCATCGTGTTGGAATAGGCCAGATTGTGCAGCGCGATATTGAATTCGCCGTGCATCAAATCTTTCTGCAAGCGGGTCAGCATCGCGAATTCGTCGGGCGCACTCATCAGCATATAGTCAATCGCGTCGATGTCAGCTTCATTCTGGCGATGATGGTCGCGCAGGCTGTCCATCACGACTTTACGCTCATTTTGCGACAGCATCAGCAGCATCCCGACATCATTGACCAGCCGCACAATCACGGCGGAAGTCATCAACGCATCGGCCAGCGTGCCATCCTGGATGACCAGATTGAGCTGGGGTTCCGTGCCGATAATTTCGGTCAGCACGCCCCCAAAATAAGCCAGCACCGGGATCACCGACGCCGTCTGCATCCCCATGCGCACCAATTCATCCAGCGGCAAACCACGATCCACTTCCAGGGTACGGTTCACGCCTTCGTAGCGGTCAATGAAACCCTGGGTCATTTGCTCGCCAACCTGGAAATGGCTCATGTATTCCGACAGTTCGTAGCACGACTCGATATTGGCGACCAGGATCGGCCAAATCCCATATTCAATTTGTTTGTGATCCACTTTGGGATGCAGTTCCAGGTAGGCTTCCAGGCAAACCTGATGTTTGCGCGGGGTCATACTCTGGGCAAAGCACGAGATATTTTTGGTCAGATCTTCAATCGGCTTCAATAATTGAGTGGTGGCCTTGTGCTCACCCTTCAAACGCCCAACCATGACTTGATTGAAGGTATGCAGAATATCGTGGCGCACAGACGCATTTTCGTCGATAACGCACAGCGACGACAAACCGTTCGCCAGATTATCGGACATAATTTCATACAGAAAATAAGCATTAATCCGCCCGCAGTATTGGGCAATCGTCTGCCGGTTTTCCGGCTCGATCAGGTCGCCAATCATCTGTGAGGAGAGGTTAATTAACTGGTTGATGCCCACCATTTGCAGGAAATCGTCGCGATGCGGATTTTCTTTGGAAATACCCCAGACATAATAGTCCCGGAGGTGGCTGGCAGGCATATGGCGCATCAAGCTGCTGCGCACACTTTCGATGGTCGCTTTGGCGATTTCATCATGCAAACTCACGGTAAGCTCCTTAGTCGTCATATTGATGTAGAAATCTCGGCGGTTACGCCCGATTCCTCCTTAGTAGAATGAGAGAACGTTGATACCGATAGACTTTTAAGGTGTCGGCGTAGTCGCAGGTGTCGGCGTAGGTGTCGGCGTTGCTACCTTGTTACGCACGGGTAATTGCTCACGGACAGTCGAGTCTTGATCCGCTAAAAACAGTACACCATCGTTGAATGCCGGGAACATGCGAAAGCGGACGCGCGCCACTTGCGTGATGATGCCGCTGATCCAGCGCGTGGTGGAATTGGTGCTGATGACAATCGTCCAGCCCAATTTCGGCTGCCACAGATGTTTGGACGCGCTGCGGTTGAGCAGATTCAAATTGGTGGGGAAGCGTTCCATACCGGTGGTATCGGCGATCAGGTGTACCAGCGGCCCCTCTCCAGCCTGAATGAAATCTGCGACCTGGGTGCTACAGGCTTCGGCTTCTTCAGGTGTAATCGTGCCCGTAAAAGTTGCCACAACCACGCGCCCCGGAATGTACCAGGAAACTTCGTATCCCATAAAAATCGACCTCTCCTACAACACCCTTCGGACATAGATTGTCGTGACGCTGCCTATGGAACTTCTGACTGTCAGCCATCACCGCCTGGGCTGCCGAGTATCGTCGGATAAGGAGCAGCATGGCGTACTGCCCGTGAAATATTTTTTATCCGGCTGGTGGGACAGCCAAAAACATTCTGCAATTTGCGGCTTTGTTACATGCAAATCTTGCGAAATCTTACATATAAGCAAGTATATGACTATAAGCCCTAATGTCCATTTAGATTTCACGAATTACGTAAAAATTTGAGGGAAAATTCACAAATGAGATCTTTATTTCCAGCGGTATTACATTGCGAAACTGAAATTTACTTTCAATAACGCCCTGGTTATTATTAGTATTTATCTATACCTTAAGTGCTGTTCAAGTGAGGCTACATCATGACTGGCGCTGAAAACACCCACGCCCCCACTACCAAACCCGCCGACCAGCGCACACCCTACACCGCCGCACCCGACTCGCTCGACCAGGAAACACCCCTCCCCTCTCTTGTCCAACAGATGAAACTAGATCGCCGTTTGCTGACGCCTGCTAACATCTTGCAACTCCAGCGCACCATTGGAAACGCGGCAGTTCAGCGACTTATATCCTCGACAAGGCAAGAGGTACGTGTGCAGCGTTATTCTCAACAACAAGTTGGAGACGCCGATATAGAATCGCATAGTGGCGCGTTGTGGCGGACTCGTGAAGATTTAGGTTTTGGCGCCCGTGGCGACTTAGGGAAAAATGCAGCATTTGAGATTGAAAATCGTTCTAGTAATCAAGCGATGAGTAAATCAAATACTCATGCTGAACCGCAAATTCTAATGACGTATTTGAGTAAAGGTGGTGGCGATAATGATTTTCAGATATCGTCGGAACGAAAACCTTGTGGAGAGTGCGAAGCAGATTTGAGAAAGCAGGAAAATAACATTAAAGTTAATCGTAAAGGGTTTAAAATTTCCGTGCATTATCTTGTCCCCTATACTGAAACTCAGGGTGACATCTCAAAAAACGCACTTACCTGGCTATACTTAGAGCAGGATAAAATCGAACCCTATAGAGACGAAGTAAACGAATTAGCTCGACGCAAAAAGCAAAATGTCTGATGAACAAGGCATCACTATGCAGTCAAACCCCGTAACCTAAACGATTTGCTTTTGGGTAAGCGCCGGTATCTCCCCCACCCCGCCTGACAAAAATGTCCTGGTTGGGTGGTGGTTATGATGCGGGGATTATCAATTCACATTCACTTTTCAACCCGAATTCCCCTCACTTTCAAACCGGATTCTAATTGACGGATACGAACTTTTGTTCTATACTAAAACTCCCCGCCAACCAGTCAAGGAGTTTTCGTCATGCCCCGTCATCACTCGCCCGATCAAAAAGCCGACGCCATCCGCTGCCTCGATAACAATGGCGGCGACATCCTGTCCACCGCCGCCCAGACCGGCATCCCCGCCCCCACCCTTTATACCTGGCGCAGGGAATTGTGGATACAGCGATGGCTTCGCACAAAGCGGCAGCACAGCCTTGTCAAAATCGGCGCAAACCTCTCCTATTCTCGCCGTCCAATTGCGAAAAATGCGAGTCGCGACGCAGCGGCGGATCGCTCCCGTATTCTCGCCGAACTCCTGCCAACCCGGTGGCGCTTCTCGTGCTTCCCGCCGTTTTTCTGCCGCTAAAATTCTCAACACGGTGGCGCTTCCCGTGCTTCCCGCCCGCAGCTTCGGCGGCAGTTTCTTCATCGGACGACTTCGGTTTTTCGTATCTTATAACATTTCATTTTGAAAATGGATAAGGGAAAAGGCGATGTTTTTAAGCCCCTCTCTACGAAGTGGTTGACCGAACGATACTTTTAGAAGTTGAGGGGAAATTGAATTTGTAGGGGCTTGTCGGTGACAAGCCCTCATGAGCACCTACATGCGTTTCATTGAAGGTTTAAATTTGGGTAAGCGCCGGTATCTCCCCCACCCCGCCTGACAAAAATGTCCCGGTTGTGTGTGGATTGCCACGCGGGAAATATCCCAATCGCGCGATGCACGGGCAGCCCTCCCCACTTCATCAGGTTTGGGCTGCGCTGGACTTAACCCGATGCGCGGCCCAATGAAAACAGAGCCGCGACATCCGTCCAGATGCCATCGGGCGTGACCAATGATTGAAGTTCTGCCAGATGCTCGGCTTTGATTTGTTCGCGCTGCTCCGGCGCTAATTTTTGTAACATCAGCCCTTCCAGGCCGGACTCAATATCTGACCAACGTTCATCGATGCCCGTCGCAAAATAGCCAAGCTGCTCCTCACGGATTTGTACATCGGTGAAACCCGCGTCAGTCAATAACTGTTGGCATACGGCAGGGTCTTCCAGACGGCTGTTAGGCAGCGGTGGCGTGGGAAATCCATGCTGATTCATACGCGCGGCGAACATCTGCCGCAGCGGTTGAAAAAAGCTCGTGCCGAAGTTCGAAAATCCGACTTTCCCGTCAGGGACGAGAACCCGCCGCCATTCGCGCAGCGCCGCCGCCATATCCGGCATGAAAAACAACGATGACGAACACAGTACCGCATCGAATGACGCATCGGGAAAATCCAGATGTTCCGCGTCGCCCTGCTGGAACGTGACCTGATTCAACCCGGCTGCTGCGGCTTTTTCGCCCGCCCGCGCCAACATCTCCGGCGAAAGGTCTACGCCCACGACGCGCCCGCCCCCCCCGACCATCTGCGCCGCGTACAGTGCGACTACACCTGTCCCGGTTGCGATGTCCAGCACCCGCCCACTAGGATGGAGACCGGTGGTTTCGACCAACCTTCTCGCGATGGTCTGCAAAAAATGCAAGCGGTCATAGGTTGGCGCGAGGTTGTCAAAAGTCGCGGTCACACGGCGTTTTTGCTCATCTGGCGCTGGCATCTGGGACATAGATTTAAACCTCTCAATTGATGTTGTTAAACCAATATAGGGGTTTGTCGCTAAACGGACAAACCCCTACAGAAATAATCGTTGAAAATGTAGATTCTCAGGCTGGACGAGCTTGTTTGATGCGTGCCAGGGCGAGGCGCAGACCGCCGACAGCGTTCATATCCACCGGATGCAGCTTTTTGGTGGTGTCATATTTTTTGCGATCCAGCAGCTTCTCACCATACCATTTTTTGAGATGATCCTCGACTAGCGATGCCCCGCCCCCAACCAGGATCACCGATTTCACGCCGCGAAAACCATCGAACACCCCGTCACCGATGTTGTTGGCGATCCACTCGGAGTAGCGCTCGGCATATTTATCGAGCGTGGGTTTGAGATCGACTTCGTAGCCTGCAACCTGGAGGGTGTAGTCGCCGCTGACCGATCCGGCACGGATCACGCGATCCACATCATCGACAGTCAGATTGGCAAAATCGTCGCCCTGCTTTTTGATAGCACGCAGGATGGGTTCGCGGATGTGGATATGCACACCGCCCGCTTCCCAGGTAGCATGATCGAGTGATTCCTGGTTGAAGTTGCCATTCACAAATTGAACCGCATCGAGTGTGTGTGCGCCCAAATCCAACAGCACAACCTCGCCGTCGAGTGCTGGTGCATGAACCGCGTCACCGTTCTCATCGACACCAAAACAGGCTGCCGCGCCGATGCCTTCCGGGATCACGGTCACATTTTCATAGTGCCAATGGCGCGGTTTTTTTTCTCCACTCAGTTGAATAGTGACTTCCCCTCCCGCTTCGGCGAAACGTTTTTTGATATGAGGCTTGAGGTCGCTAAATAATCCAGGCGGCGCAAAAACGGTGAGGTCTACATTCCCCTCTTTGACTCCCAGTTTTGCTAACGCAACCGCCACCAGAAATTGATGAAATTCATTGCCGTAACGATTTGAGCCTATGTGCCGTTCTAATGCGCGCCGGGTCACGCGAGTCACATCGTCGCCGGTGATATACCGATGGCCGTTCCAATCCACATAGGTATATTCCAGTTTTTTGGTATCGCCCAGATCAAGGCTGCCACCAGTAGCCGCTGCCCGAACCGAAGGCTCATAGAAACTTTTGTAGCCGCCGTTGGGTTTCGCGAGGACAGCATTGACGCCACCGTTACCCGCATCGACTGAAACTACATAGTCCGCCATGCTTTGTTGCCTTTCACACTAATCTAACCCTAGTACCCCAGCGATTAAATTGCTTCCATTCATCACGCTCGTTTTTTTCGTGAGCACTATCGTATCGCCGTTGTCGTCATCATCCAATAATGGTAAATCTATTTTGGCCCCGCTTAACATTTTTCGCCCACCTTGCTCGATGCCACTGTCTATTTGTACGGGCTGCGAGACGGGCGCGTTGCGCTGCTGGAGCAGCATCTCCCGAAATTGCGCGATCAGGTCTTCGGCGTCCGGGTTGAATTGGCGTTCCAGGTGCGGGAAAAGTTCAAAGAGGATGTGGGTGTTCCCCTCGCGCAGTGACCAGATCAGGCGGATGCCATCGCGCACCACGCGGGCGAACTGGCGCGTGGACTTGCAATACTGGATGAATTCCATGAGGCGCGAGTCTTCGTCCCGATCATGGTAGAGCCAGAATTTAAATTCTTTTCGCGGACGGTATTTACGCGGCATTGATCCCTCCTTCTGCTTCCCTTCCTTACCGTTTCAGGGAGGAAAAGCGGAGTTACGATATGATTCCCGAATTCCGTTGTTTTGTGCCGCATTTAATGGGCGACGCATTAATGTGCATACTCTGGAAAAACGGTTGACTTCTGGTATACTGGAAGAATAACTGATTACGCTTTTTAGTGCAAGGTTGTCCTCCTTAGAAAAAAGGGAATGGTGGAATGAAAACCGGGAGTGTTGCCAAATTATTCGGAATTGATCCTAAAACTGTGACCGGTTGGGTGGATGAATTCCCGGAATTCTTTTCCGAAAGCGCTCAAGGCGATGGTTTGACGCAGCGTTCGTACCTGCCAGAAGACCTGATCGTCCTCAATACTATCAAAGCTGAACGCGCTGTGCGTACTGAAGTTGAAACGATTCGTGCTAAGTTGGCGAGTGGACATCGTGATACAACCCTGCCACCGGAGCGAACTTTAAATCGTGAAAGTTCGCTGGCAGTGTATGGGCAGCTCCGTACTTTAGAGGCACAACTCGAAGACGAACGGCGTGAAAAAGAACAACTCTGGAAGCGAACCCGTGAACTTGAGGAAACTGTCGAGCGCCTCAACAAAGAAAAAACTGCGGAAATGCAGCGGCTCTTGAAGGAAACTTCTGACGAATATACCAAGAAGTTTACCGATCAGATTGCAACTTTGCACGAGCAAATTGGGGATTTGAAAGCGACCATTCGGATGTTGAAGGAACGTTATGACCTGGATTAGGAGTGAGGAAAAATGACAAGTAACGCTTATATTGCCTCTGACGGCGAAAAACTGATGAAGGTCGGAAAGTCAAATAATCCAAAGCGCCGTGAGAAGCAAATTGATTTGACGATCACTCTGACTGTTGCCTGTCTGGATGAAGTTAGCGCGTATCGGATTGAAAGTCAACTCCGTCAATTTATTGTTGAACAGGGCGGCATAAAGCACACTAGTACCGTTGATTGGTTCATTTTTGACCACAAATATACCGGATGGTCTGTGAGTTTGCCGCCAATTTAGATGGATTTACGCCACTTTCAGATGAGGATTCACAAGAAGCCGAGATTGCGGTGCTGCGTAAAAGGTATTTTCAATTGCTTTCCGAAGAACGCAATCCTGCTTCAAAAGAGAATTTGTTAAAGACTGAGAACGAAAAGCTGAAACGTCAACTCGATGATGCACGAGAGGCTTTGGAAACCGAGCGCGAACGACATGAGAAATCGTTACGCGAACTTGGGCGTTGGGAAGCTGAGCATAAGCTATTAAGTGAAGAATTGTGCTCACAACACAAGCAATTTCTCGATCAGTTATCAGAGGCGCAGCACGAAAAAGGCGAGTTCATTCAAGCAGCAAGTTACTGGCGCGGAATGCTTATAGGACTTAGAGACTCGATGGTGGATCGAGGGCCAAAACCGATTGACCCTGAAATTTTAAAGAATATCCTCAATTCACTTTTAGAGGATGCTCCTGTAAAAAGCTGAAAAACTGAAAGGGTAGGGCTATCCTAAATGACATATCCATTAGCTATTCCATCAAGAAAATATATTAAGTGGATAGCATTTCTGCTTGTGGGGCTGCTCTGCATGATCCCGATTTTGCTTTATTTACCCATTCTTCTCACACCCGCACCCGTTCTCACGACATATAGCGGTGCATCAGTTCAAAAAATTTGTAGTGTTTTTGCGATCAATCCACAAGATGAGTTTTGTTTGAACCCACAATCTCAAAACGCCTCTACATTTGAAAATATGCTCAATCGTAATTTTCCTGTTGGCAAAACCCAATATGATGACATCATGTCCCATTTTGAAGTTGTGTTGGCTGCTCCATCGTATGAGAAAATCGAATCAACTGGAGAGTTCGCAAAAGGTTTTTGTCCTCCGCTTCAAGAGAGAGGAAATGAATTTTCCTGTACAATTCTATTCTCTACTGAAATCAACCCAACCTACATATATTTTGAGAACTCCACCGGAAACATTATGAAAATTGGTGTGCCGCGGCCTAAACGAACCTGATTTTAATCTCGGCAATGACTAGTGTTTCCCTGGTTTCCAATATTACTTCCCCGTGCAAGACTCGGAAAGCGTCGCGACATCCAGGCCGAGAAGGGGAGCCTGTGACCCGCTTTCCGCAAGCCACTGCAAGATCGAAACAAACCGTTCACTAACCAAAATAAAATTTTACCTGTTCTTGCCTGTTTTTCAGGCTGATTTAAGCGAGAATGTACCGCAAATCTGCCATAAATCATCCTTATAAACGTGTTCTTCAGGTTTGAAAAATCATCTCCCCGCGCACGACTCCGAAAGTGTTGCGACATCCAGACCGAGAAGGGGAGCCAGGGCAGGTGATTGGGCGCAGGCGGCTTTGGGCAGCGGGCCATTCCAGCCTAGCTCAAACGCGGTGTGCAGCGCATTGGTCGCCCCGGCGCTGTCTTTTAAGGCAAGGCGGACGAGCGCCAGTCCAAAATAAGCATTCGAGTCGCGGTCATCGTTCCGCAAAACCTCCGAAAATGCGCTCTGGGCGTCGTCGTAGCGCCCCTGATCGAGCGCAACCCAACCGGAAACCCGATACATGCCCGCAATCGTGTCGGCATTATAGAAGAAGACACGCTCTTTCATCGCGCGCAGGGCAGCATCGGCGTGGGTTTGGGCGGCGTCGAGATCGCCTTGCTGATCGTATGCCCAGGCGAGTCCGCTGTGGGACAGGGCGTCACGGACGAAATTCAGGCGCAGCGCAGCTTCAAAATTGCTGATCGCCTCCGGCCAATGCTCGGCACGCAGGGCAATCTCGCCCAGGCCATAATAGGCTTCGGCGGAATTGGGATTCAGATTCAGCGCCGAGCGATAGTAAGCCGCAGCGGGCGCGTCATTGTGAACCGCGCGGTTGAACTCGCCGCGCATGATGTCGATGGGCAGCGGATTGACGACGTCCTGCTCAATCAACGTTCCGGGATCAGCGCGATTCTGGGCAGCAGCTATCGGGCCAAAGTCAGCATCGATGAGCGCGGACGATCCCCGGCGGGCGGCCAGCAGCAGCCGAAAATTGACCATTTGCTTGGGGAAATCGAGCGAATCAAAGCGTGTCTGGATCGGTTGGGGTGGGGCGATGGTGATTCCGAGCATCCCAAAAATCGCGCGCGGGTCGATGGCCTGCTGGCTCCATTGGTCGCGCGGGGCAGGGAGCATCAGGTAAGGCAGGCCGGGTTCGATTTCGCCGGACGATTGAGTATCGCCAAACAGCACCCAGGCGCGTTGATTATCAAAGGTCGAAAGCAGCTCCAGGCCGTAAACCAGATCAAAATCAGGCGCGCGGTTGGCATCTGGCGGCGGATTGACCCAGACCGAAAGCGGCGCTTCGGGCATAGTCAGCCAGGTATCGAGCATGGCAACCGCGCGGGTATCAGTGGTCGAAGGCTGCAACGTCAGGCGCAGCGCGTGGCCGAAGCGATCCGAATCGACCAGCGCGGCTTTCGCGCCGGACTCTGCCGGGACGGTGACGAGTCCCCACAGGGCGGGCGCGCCAGTAAATCGATCCTGATATTCAAATGTGCCGTTGGGAATCCCGTCCATGCTGATAAAGCCGGTATCGCCGGAGAGGATTTCGGATGCCCGCAGACCGTCATTGGCGGCGTCGGTGACGATAATTTGTCCGCCGCGCGCCATGTCCAGCATCTCGCCGGGCATTGTGGTGCTGATGCGATAAAAAGCGTGTCCGCCTGCGGGCAGCGAATCCGGGCCGTCCTGGATGTCCCAGAACAGCGGTTGATTCGGCCAGCTTTGCACCGAAAAACGCGGGTTGATCGGCTGGCTGCTGCTGTTGGTGATCTGCACGGTCAGATGGTTGATGGTTGTGCCGTCGGTCTGGATAGGGCGCTGAACGGCCAGTGTCAGCGGCGTTCCAGCGGCTTTATAGGCGATAACGGTGACTAAAATGAAGGCCGCCGCACCGCCGACCACAGCAGCGGTTGGCCGCCAACTGCGAAAGCGCAGCGGTGAAACCGTCGCCCAGGGTAGGGTATCGTGGGCGAGTCCCAAAATGAACGGCATCAAATTAAAGTACCAGTAGGACGACAGGCTGCGCTGTCCG
This sequence comes from Chloroflexota bacterium, assembly GCA_039933955.1. Lineage (GTDB taxonomy): Bacteria > Chloroflexota > Anaerolineae > Aggregatilineales > Phototrophicaceae > CFX2. Next base: position 32,943 of record JBDTNB010000008.1, on the reverse strand, counting down.
AGCCACAGTGCGAGACCGGGGAACAACCAGATCAGACTTTTCAGGCTGTGATAATGCCGCCAGTAAATGAAAATGCTGACGGCATAGGCCAAGCCCATATAAATGGTATACATCGTGCGCGGGATGAAGACCACACCTTCGGTAGTCAGGCTGGAAAGTCCCTGACCGAGCGTAATCATGCGGTCAAAGAAAGGCGAGACTGATCCAGCCAACCACGATGGGAAGTCCCAGAGGATGTAGGGCAGGTTGATGAGTGCAAAAACACCGCCCGCGATCAGAAAAAATTCCAGCACATCGAGCAGGCGGAAAGTGCGCTCGTCTTCCGGCGATTCACGCAAAAGCCGGATCGCCAGAAAGGGTACGAGCAGCCAGGGCTGCTGTTTGAAGGCGCAGGCCAGCCCGAACCAGACTGCGCTCAATTTTTTATTGCGCCACGATAGGATCATGAGGCAGATCAGGAACGCCCATACGGTATCACTGACGCCGCCGATGGCGTAAAAAATGTAACGCGGCTCGATGAATAAGGGCAGCAAAATCACCGGGCGGACGATGCGCGGCGCGCCGATAAAAATCACGATCATCGTCAGCCAGTAGAAAAGGGCGAAAACCAGATTGGTGGGGATGCCCAGCAGTTGAAAGGGGACGAACAGCAAAAAGGCCAGAGCAGGGTAGACCATTTTGCCGATGAAATTGCCGTCGGTGGTGGGCGTTTGCAGCGTGCTGCTGGCGCGATAGACGCGGTAGGCATCGCCCAAATCGGTCATATACGGATTTTGGCCGAGGCGCACGAGATGGGCACTGTAATCGCTAATCATGTAGACATCGCTGGTGGTGATAGACGTATTTTGAATCTGGTTCACATCGCGGTTGCGGGCGAAACCCACCAGGGCGAGTGTCAGCACCACCGGGATGATCCAGATGGCGCGGTAGGGGAGGGCGCGCAAACTGGCGGCGATAATCAGGCCGAAAGCGACGAGGTAGGCCACGATCACCAGGACGAGGGAGAAGGTTTGGCGGACGACATCCGCGCTTTCCCACAACATGGTGGCGACGTAAAAACACAGTACCGCGCCGCCGATCAGTCCCAGGCGGACGAGGAAGCGTTCGACTTGTTCGAGCGAGAGGCCGCGTTGGTTGTTGGTCATGCGTTCTTCCGGCGTGGGGTACAAGCGGTTAGCGATTAGCCGTTAGCTTTTAGCAATTTGCTAAAACAAAAGCAAATATTTGCTAGATGAGCATGGCTAACCGCTTTCATTATGCCACGAGTTGGAGGAAGCCGGGGCGAAAAGGATACCTCGGAAATGTAAAAGGTTTATGTGAGCAATGACAAGGGTGCGAAATATTACGCTTATTTCCGAGCGGGGTAGGGTATCCTAGAAATAGGGTCAGGCATCCCGCCTTATCCATTGCTGACCTTGATTAAAGGAATTTTGAATGCGTCTCATATTCTTCACTTTTTTCTTGATGGGGCTGATCGCCGCCCCCGTGCTGGCTCAGGATTCGACTCCGCAGGTTGAATCAACAGCCTGCTGGATGGCACTGCCGGAAGGCGTAGTCGAGGGACAAAACGTCGAGTGCGGCTATCTAACTGTGCCTGAAGACCGCACTGTTGCCGACAGCCCGACGATTCAAGTGGCCTACGCGGTTTTACATCCGTCTACCAACGAAGTAAAACCTGATCCGGTCATCTATCTGGCAGGCGGCCCCGGCGGTAACGCGGTGGGTGATCTGGAAGGGTGGGTGAATACGCCTTATCTGCAAGATCGTGATCTTATCCTGATCGACCAGCGCGGCACAGGCTATTCGCAGCCCAGCCTCAACTGCCCAGAGAGTGAGGCGAACGAAGATGATGCGACTCAGACCTGTCATGATCGCCTCGTCAGCGAAGGTGTGAATCTGCAAGCCTATAACAGCTTCGAAAATGCTGCCGATGTGGCCGATTTGCGGGTCGCGTTGGGTTACGACGAATGGAATTTGTTTGGCATTTCCTACGGCACACGCTTGGCACTCACTGTCATGCGCGATCATCCCGAAGGCGTCCGCAGCGTAATCATTGACTCGGTCTACCCGCCAGAAATTAACTCGTGGGAAGAATATGGGCAGAATACAGCCGACGAATTCAATAAGCTGTTCCAGCTTTGCGCCGATGATGCCGATTGCAGCGCTGCCTATCCCGACCTGGAAAAAACATTTGAGACCACTGTTGAGCAGCTCAATGCCGAACCGGCTCACTACAGCGGCACGGACTCGACCAGCGGCGACAGCGTGGACAAAGACATGAGCGGCGATGAATACATTGACCGTATTTTTCAGGTTCTGTATTCCAGCGAGAGCATCCCTTATATACCGCAGATGATGACCGAAGTTGCCAACGGCAATTACGCGGCGCTGGATGATCTTGAATCGGGCGCGACGCTCGGAAAAGGTCGTCAGGCGGCGGATGAAGATGTTTCTGACAGCGAAGGCATGAATCTATCGGTGGACTGTCAGGAAGAAGTCGCGTTTAACGACGAAGACAAATCCCTTGCCAATGTTCCTGCCGAGCCTGCCGTGCTCCATGACAACAGTGTGAACGCCATCCAGGGCACTTTTAGCGACTGCCAGACCTGGGGTCTCCAGACGGCTGACGCAATCGAAAACCAGCCGGTGGTGAGCGATATTCCCACCCTGGTTACGGCGGGCGAGTTAGACCCGATTACCCCGGCTAAGTGGGCGGAAAGCGCGGCCAGCCACCTGTCGAACAGCTTCTATTTTCTGTTTCCCGGTGGTGGGCATGGCGTGATTGATTTGAATGAGTGTACCCAGGGTATTATGCAGGCTTTCCTCGACGATCCGACCCAGAAACCGGATAGTAGTTGTGTTGCCGACATCGGCGAACCGCAGTGGGTGCTGCCTTAAGGACAATAATCGAAGCCTACTGTTCATGACATTGTTGAGAGGTCGCGAATAGCGACCTCTTTTTTGTCGGGATTTAGAGGAATCGAGGTTCATGCTTATATGTCAGCACGATATATCCCATCTATGGTACGAGCCGACGGAACTTTCTGTGTGATCGCGAAATTCAAGACCGCCGAGGAGGCCGCAGCCTTGCATGACCCCGTGACCGATTGGTGTAAGCAGTGGGTTGCCAATCACCAGCATTGGCAGCGCACAGCCGAGGAAATCAATATTGATAAAAATGGCCCCTGGGATTATTTCGCCATTTTTCATGGCCCGCCTTATGTGATTAAAGCTGAGGATCGTGAATTGTGGGTTCGCCTGGATGCCCGTGTGTATTCCTACTGGTGGCGAGATTGGTTTGCGCCCATGATGGTGGGTCTAAAAAGCGCTTTTCCAACTTTAAAGGCCGATGGGAAATTATCCTTTGATTGCGATGAGGTTTGATGCTCGAAAAACCGAACCTGTCCGATGAAGAAACTGCCGCCGAGTTGGCGGGCGGCAAACACGAGAAGCGCCGCCGCGTGGCGAATTTTATAGGCGGAAAAAGGGCGGGAAGCACGAGGAGCGCCGCCAGGTTGTCGCACATGCGGCGAGAATGCGGGAGCGATCCGCCGCTGTGGCGAGACTCGCATATTTCGCAACTGTAGGGCAGGAATGCGGGAGGTTTGCGCCGATTTTGACATAAGGCTGTGCTGCTGCTTTACTGGCTGTATGGCATGTTCCCCTTCATTTTGGAGAGTATCATGGTAGTGGTTGCAAAGTACGTGATGAAATCTGATTTTCAAGACGGATGGGGCAAGCCCAGTCCCATATGCACCAAGTTAAGCGCCGTTTATGCCGCCTGAGGTTCAAAACCTCAGGCTACAAAAGGATTTTTAAACCTCTGAAGAGGTTGCAACACGACTTGCCAACCTCTTCAGAGATTTCCAGTTTCTCATCTAGCTGAGGACTTTGAACACTCAGGGGCGCAACACCAAACAAAATTATTTTAGGCGAAGCGATTTCTCCACAATTTCCTTATCGGACAGGGCAAGCCCAGTCCCTACGAAAAGCACGTTTGTTATGGCGAGACTAGACTACTATCACGTACCTATCAACCATGACCAGTATCATTATAGAACAAAAGTTCTAAAAGTAAATCCCCAATACTACAGGGTGGGAGTATCTTCAGTGGTGGGTGGTTGTGGTTGCTTCGCCAGACACTCAAGTGTCCGGCTACCAAAGTGCTAAGTCCTCTCAAGAGGACTGTAAAACCCGCGTGTCGGGGCTTGAGTCCACTGAAGGAAGGGGCTACAAGGTGAGTTTCTTGGTTAGAAATCGGTCATATTTAAGGCGGCAAAATTCATAAAAGCGAGGGCACGACCTGTCGTGCCTCTACGACGACGAGGCCGTTTACCGATAATGGTTGGCTATGAATCGGCCAGATTCATTTGCGGACAAGCCTTTTATCCCCCGGCGGCGCACACGGCGAAAAATGATTCGCGGTCTCAATCCTTGACCACACTTGACAAAAACACGATGCCATCCTGCTTTTCCCCTTGAAAGCTGTATAATGCTTTGTAGGAAACACGCCAAGAATCCTACAACAGCAATGGAATATACGAACGAAGACAGTTGGGTGAGCACCAGCGAAGGGGCGGAGATAACTGGATATAACCAGATTTATGTTCAGCGATTAGCCCGCGATAACTGGAATCTCCCTGAAGCAGAACGCCTCATCAAAGTCCGTAAGCGCAAACGCGGCTATGACCTATGGCTGCCCGACCTGATGCGGTATATGAATGAAAGTGGCAACGGCCCACAAATCGGTATCTCAAAAAATGAATGATTTGACAAGTAGCATGATATTGTGATACATTGTCTGCAAGCACATCGCCAAAATGTGATTAGCCAGAAAAACCAAACGCCCCGTCGGCGAAAACGGGGCGCTGGGTTTGCAATGTCCAGGTTGGACATGCGACTATCGCAAGTTGCATGGTAGTATCAACCAATTTGGGCTTTTTGTAAAGCACCTGGGTCTGGCGAAAGGCGGGTTTGGGCGCATTGGCGTGCGTTCCTTGGCGATCCTCCCTGCGTTTGCCGATGGTAAAGGGGGCTGCTGAATTGAATTCCCGTTCGGCAGCGTCTTAGAAACTCCAAACGGCAAATTCGAAGACGACCTCTGGAACTGCAATCCAGGGGTCTTTTCGTTTTTACAGGGATTAGCCCAATACCAATAGGTGTTGTGGGGTAGGGGAAGCCGCGCGGACGAAATATTACGACCCTCACCCTAAATCCCTCTCCCTCAGGGCGAGGGACTTTCACCCTGAGGGACGCCGAAGGCAGGCTGGGAGTGAGGGTTAAAATGATGGCTCTTGTTCAGATTAAGTGAAAAGTCTATATCAGCAGGGACGACACATAGGTCGTCCCCTACGAAAATCACTCGTTTTGAACATGCGCCAAATTTTTTGTTTACAACTACATCTCTAAAAGCTAATCATTCCGCATCACCGCCCGGATCGCCTCAATCAGTTCCACGCTCGAACCTTCTTTGCGGACATAACTGTGCGCGCCTGCATCGAGCGCCGCCTGTTTGTCGGCTTCTAAAGTGGATGCCGTCAAAATCACAATTTTAACCTGCGGATATTGTTTACGGATCAGCCGGGTCGCGGTCAGACCATCCATTACCGGCATCATGATGTCCATCAGCATCACATCCGGCAGCAGTGCGCCCGCCAAATCAACCGCCTCTGCACCATTGACCGCCCGCCCGATAATCTCAATCCCGCTCAGGCTTTCAAACATAATTTTGAGACTGGTGACGACCATCTCGTGCTCATCAACGATGACCACCCGGATGGTTCGAAAAGTTGTCATGGCATGACCTTAATCTGTTCAGAAGTAATTTGAATATAAACGATTGTCATTGCCGAATCAAGCATACACCACGCCGTACCAATACCACAAAGGTCTTAAACTTAATTCCCAAATTACCAAAACTATGGCAAGATCAAGATAGAGTATTATGGATACAGCACCACCGGGAGTGAATGATAATGCAGCCCATTCAGTTATTTGTTCCAACCTTCCGTAATGACGAAACGCTTGAGGCCATACGGGAGTGTCTGGAAAAAGGTTGGACTGGTCTGGGTTTCAAAACCCTAGAGTTCGAAAAAGCCTGGAAGGAATACACCGGCTTACCCCATGCCCATTTTTTAAATTCAGCCACCTCTGGCTTACATCTGGCAATCGCGCAGCTCAAAGCACAGGGTAACTGGGCGGATGGCGATGAAATTATCACCACACCGTTGACCTTTGTCTCGACGAATCACGCCATCCTGTATGAAAACCTGAAACCGGTTTTTGCAGATGTTGACCCGTATTTATGCCTTGATCCCAAGTCGGTTGAGGAACGCATCACCCCGCGCACACGCGCGGTTATGTTCGTGGGGATGGGCGGCAATCCTGGCAACTATAAAGCCATCCGCGAATTGTGTAACAAGCATAAGCTCAAATTAATCCTCGATGCGGCCCATATGACCGGAACCTATCTGGATGAGCAGCACGTGGGTTTTGACGCTGATGTGACGGTTTTTAGCTATCAGGCCGTGAAGAATTTGCCGACGGCGGACTCTGGCATGATCTGCTGGAATGACGCCGAACTGGATGCACAGGCGCGGCGCTGGGCGTGGATGGGTATTAACAAGGATACCTATGCCCGGACAGCCAACACCGGAACCTACAATTGGTACTATGACGTTGAAGCTGTCGGATTTAAGTATCACGGCAACTCGATCATGGCGGCGATGGCCTTAGTCGCTTTGAAATATGTGGACGAGGACAATGGGTATCGTCGCCAGATAAGCGCCTGGTACGATGAATTGTTAGCCGATGAACCTGCTATCCAACGCATCCCGATGGCGCCCAACAGTGTGTCTTCACGCCATCTGTACCAGGTGATGGTCGATCATCGCGATGATGTGGTTGGCAAATTGAATCAGGCGCAGATTTATCCCGGTGTGCATTATCGCGACAATACCATTTACAGCATGTATCACGATGCTTATGGGACATGCCCGAATGCCGCATACGCCAGCGATCATGTCATTTCGCTGCCGCTGCATTTACGGCTCAAGCGCGAAGAGATTGAGTATGTCGCAAAATCGCTGAAAGAAGCCGTTCGTGCGCTTCAGGCAGTTGGCGATTAGTCCTCACCTGACTTCCCATGTAGGGCACGACACATAGTGCCCTATATGGCCGTATAAGTCAGTTTTGGCAATAAATTGCCCTGCGTTCACTATCCTCAAGCGATTGTTTTGTCTTTTAGCTAAAAGCTAACAACTGAGTTTCCGAACTTTACTCATCGCGGCGCTCGATGGGATGATATTCGAACTTGGGGTCGATCAGGATGGTTTGCATTTTTGCGCACACCTCCGGCCATTCCCAGATCAGAATATTTTGCTGCGCCAGCGTAGACATATTTTTCATCACTTGCAAGGTGACATCCGGCTTTTCCACGATGTAGAGCATCACCCCGCGTGTGAAAAGGATGTCCCATCGGTTTGCGTTCTGGCGATAGTAGTCAGGGTTCTCCGCCGCAATATCATGCTCAAAAACGCTCAGGTAGGGTGGGCATAATTTAAGCATGTCGGGTGATATATCGCAGCCCTCGATCTTGAAATCTTTGTAGAGTTCTTCGAGCAAGCGCCCCCAGCCGCAGCCTATTTCCAGAACCGATTCAGGGGAATGGGCTTGTAAGGCAGCCCGAACCTCGTCTACGGTTGGGTTTTCCAGCAGCGGTTTTTCGCCGCCTTTGCGCTGTTTTTCATAGGCTTTCATGCGATAAGCGTATCCGGCAGGATCAACCCAGGCTTTGCGATAGTCACGCACGATGGATGGGTCGGAAAGCAGCGATTGTCTGATCTTGGGAATGAATATAGCAAGCAGCGCTTTCAATGGATACGGTAATCGCCTGTAGACTGATTTCAAAACATTTTTCATAATGTTACCCATGTCAACGACGGCTCAGTCATCCATAAATGAACAAGCATGGTTCAACCTTTCAACCGCTGTGCAAATTGCTGGCGGGCGAGTCGCAGCAGTAAAGCGATTTCGGTGGAACGCAGCAGCAGCAGGATCGCCAGATACATGACCAGACTCACCGCCGCGCCGGAAATCAACTGCAACCAAGGTGAAGCCATCAGGTGTATGACACCCCAGGCGCTTAACCCTGCGATGATCGCTGCCAGACAGGTTTTTCCAAACGAGCCAATGACCAGCCTGCCACCCGTGCCGCCGGTTTTCAAACGGATGACAACCACCTGCCACAACAGGGAAACATTGAAGTAAATGACGTAGGCGATGGCAGCGCCGAACACCCCGAAGAAATGCACCAATGCCACTGCATAGACGATGTAAACAAAAGCCTGGATCGTCCCAATAACGGCTGGGGTGCGGGTGTCCTTCAGGGCATAAAAACTGCGTCCGGTGACGGAACCCAAACTCATCCCCACCAACGCGAACAGATACACCCGCATCAGTGCGGCGACCACTTCAGTATCAGCAGCGCTGAATTCGCCACGCTGATACAGAATAGTGATGATGGGTATCGCAAGCGCGATGCCGATAAAAATGGCCGGGGCAACTGCCAGCCACATCAACCTGAGTCCTTGCGAGATGGTTTGCTTTAAAGCGTGGGTATCACTCTGCGAAACATTCAAGGCCATTTGCGGGAAAATGACGACTGAAATTCCGGTGGACAATAATAAAGACAGTCCTTCGACGATCTTAAAGGCGTAGTTGAGGTGGGAAATACTGCCAACCGGCAGCGATGACACTAGATAGCGATCAACCACCGGTGTCCAGCGGATGACGATGCCGGAAACCAGCAGCGGCCATAATAAATGAAGCACCTGTCGGATACCGGGATGCCGCCAGTACAGGCCGAAATGATAGTGCTTCTGCCGCAGCCAGATGCGCGCCAGCAGCAGCACCTGTAGCAGGATGTTTGCGGCGACGCCAATAGCTGCGCCGGTAACACCCCACAACGGCGTCAGCACAATCACCAATATGAGATTGATAATCTGACCTAATAATGAGGCGATTGCGGGCCAGCTAAAATGACCGCGAACCTGATAGATGCCCGATAATAAGCTGAATACGCCGACACCCAGCACTGTAGGCCATAGGACGATGGCAAGATGTGACGCGATGTCGAGGGTATCGGGTGGCAGACCAGGCGTAATCAACTGTACGACTGAACGCGAGAATAAAACCCCAATCAGGGTTAAGATGCCCAACAGCAGCAAATAGGTATTGAGAATCCCGCTGGTGACAATCCAGGCGTCTTCCTCGCGGCCTGATGCCTCATAGTCCATGAAGACCGGAATGAACACCACACTCAACACACCTACCAGAATAGCAATAAGGTAATCGGGAAGGGTGTTGGCTGCGACGAAAGCATCCATCTGGATGGTGCTGCCGAATAAGTTCGCCAGGGTTAATTGGATAACAAAGGCGGTGACCTGTGCTCCAACTGCGAATATCGTAATGAAAATAGCAGGGCCGACTAATCGTCTCTTGTCGTTCAATAGGTTCTCATAGGGGTGAAGGGCTACTCAATCTTTGGAAATATATCGCTCACCGGGATGATGAGACCCGGCAGTAGATCGCCCAGGTCAATCGACTCGCCCTCGAAAAACCGTTTGTGAGTCCCTGATCGCCGGACTTCGACAGCCCGCAGCAGCGGAAAAACGATGATCGAGATACGCGCCCCATACCCCAGATACACATCGGCCTTATCGACCATGAATTGCTCACTCTGGCCGGGTGATTGAATTTCCACCACCAGTTCAGGTGTGATTGTGAATGGCTCGCTCAGATCATCCGTCAGAATGCTGTGATTTTCGGCCAGCGCCACTGCTACATCCGGGACGTAATCATTGAGCGGGTGCTCAGGAAACTTGATACGCGCCTCCGTAAATGCCCATCCAATCGGATGTTCCCGAAAGTAGTTGACGAAAATGGCCGTTAATAATGCAGCAATCAGGGCGTGCATTCGGTTTGGCACTTCTTCTACTATCTCCCCGTTAATGAGTTCCAGTTTCCGACCCTTGTTCTCCGGTAGCGAGATGAAACGCTCAAATACTTCAACAATCAGCGGTTCGCGTGCAATCATGTCGGTCTCCTTTCTGCCCGGATTATCCACCTGATGAGTGTGAGGCAGCAAGCATCTAGCGGGTCGCTTCGATCCGCATATCGCGCAGCGGGCACAAATGGGAGGTTCCATCCGTGATGCTAAATTGCGTGAAGCCGCCTTCTTTGACCAGGACGGCAGCCGTAGAAGGGGTGTAGCCCCACTTGTGATAATCGCCGATGGTCATGTGGTCGGTTGGCTCGCCAAAAAAGCCGCGCAGACCATAAGGGCCAAGTTCCAGGTATTCAGGATCATCCGCAAACATCAGGATTAAGCGGGATATTTTGACGAGATCGGGGCATTCCAGCGCCAGCACGCCGCCAATCTCTAACATGCGATAGGAATTGCGGACAAAGGCCAGCGCATCCGGGCGTGACAGATGCTCCAGCACCATATTGCCTTCGATACGTTCTACTGATCCATCCTCAAAATTGAGTTCCTGGATCGACATTTGTAAGTCTGCCTGCGGATTAAATTCATCAATATTGATGTAACCGAGTTTCAGGTCGCTTCCGCATCCGACATGTAATTTGTGTCCCATTTTTAGCTTACTATCCTTAATCCGTAACAGGGTGGTATTCAAATTTGGGGCTGTCTGAAAACTGCTGCATCCACCAGCATACTTCGGGGCGTTCCCATACCAGAATCTTGGTGCGCGCCAGCAGCAGCATGTTATTCATCGCATATGCCGTCTGCAAAGGCGTCTCAATCAAATCCATCATCGCCCCGCGTGTGAGCAGAATGTCCCAGCGGGACACATTTTTATACTCAAAGTCGCCCGCTGCCGCCGCTATATCGTATTGAAATACCTTCAATCCAGGCTCGCACTGCCGCAGCATATCCGACGATTTGGTGCAGCCTTCAACGTTAAATTCGTTCGCCAGACCGCTCAGGAGCTTGCCTGAACCGCACCCGACCTCCAGGACGGATGCTGGTTTGTGAACGCGCAGGGCAGCTTTCACATCCTCGACACTCGGTTTCAGGGTTAAGGGTTTCAATTTACTTCGGTTCTGTTGGTCGGACAGTGGCATTCTGAATGCTCCTTCGCTGGCTTTGTCCCATATTGTTTGGGCAGAAGCAGTCGCGGGTCGTGCTGGGTCTAAGATTAGTGACGTGCGGATTGCTGGCACGTAGGGCGATAAGGCTGTTTTGAGCCGAGAGGGCATATGATTTCTCACCAAATGACGGGTTTGTCGTAACAAACTTGTCGTTGGGGCTGTTATTTCTTGCACACTGGCGGATAGTACCGTCTGTAGTTCCGCCGGATCAATGCGGCTCGAAGGGATGCTGCCCACAATATTCAGGAACGTTTTTGCAACCGCTTCTGGTGAGTAACGTTTCCATATTTCCGGCTGTGCTGATGCCTGATAAACTGCGCGTGACTGTGCCGAACGCAGCGCTTCAATTGCTTCGCAGAGTTCCGTTTCGTCCGAAAACACGGCTTTTTCAATACCGGCTTCCTGGGCGGTGCGTTCGTATTCCGGTGTGAGCGATACCACCGCCGGGACGCCCCAGGTGATGCTCGTAATCATCTTGTTATTGCTTTTAGCCAGATCGAGCACCGAGCCGTCGTGCATCAGACATGAGAGTTGGCACGACTGCATATTTTTGATAAATGTATCCCGTGACCAGGGCAAAAACTCGATGTTGGGATATTTTTCGGCGTAGGGATTCAGCACACTGCCGTTGTTACCATAACTGCCGCTGATGATAACCACTTTAACATCCGCCATCGATTGGAGCCGTTCGCCATATTTTTCGAAGAGGCCGATATTCGAGATGTTGCCAAACCATAACACGCGCAGGGGTCTGCTGTTGGATAAGGTCAGGTGGGCAGGCTTAGACGGAAAGTAGTCGATTGCGTCCGGCACAATTTCGACTTTAAGCGCCGGGTTGTCCTGTTGCAACTGTTGTTTATGACCCAGCGTGTCAGTGGTCACGACATCGGCGAGGCTCAACATTTCTTGCAGCAGGGGAGTAGGAACCCAATTGCCCAGCGCCTCGCCCCAATCATCAATGTCATAGATGACGATGGCGTTCTGCGATTTCGCTTTCCGGGCGTCGTCAAGCAGTTTTGGCGTCAACCTTTTTTGGATGACCAGTACATCGGATTGCGTCGAATAGCTGCCAGAAGTCTGGACACCCAGCTTACTCAGCGAGGATTGTAAGGTATAGGAACGGATACGTGAACTGGCTGCATCGAGTGTGCCAGCAGGTGTAAGCGCAATTTTCATACTTCGATTTTCCTTAACACAGGAAATGGGTACGCATTTTGCAGTATATCATAGGGCAATCATAAATTTTATTTAGGACAGGCAGGCCAGCGTCACAAGCCATTCCCATTACTGTATTGGGTGCTTATGCACCAGATTGTCATAGAGGATTTGATAGGCGAGGATCATACTCTCCATCGAATAAGCCTTTGCAGCTTCCTGGCAGGCGGTTTGCATCTTTTGCAGGGTTTCCCTGGGCAGATTCAATACCTGGTCGATGGTTTCAGCCAGATGTGCGATGTCACCAGTTCGCACAACCCATCCCGTTACGCCGTCGGCAATGACTCCGGCAGCATTCGCGCCTTCGGAAATGATGACCGGTTTGCCCGCCGCCAGCGATTCCAAAACCACATTGGGCATCCCCTCAGCCGGTGAAAACAGAATCACAACATCCGCCGCATGATAAAAAAGCTCTGGCGATTGGGTTTCAGATTGATAGCTGACCACACTTTCCAGCGCATCTTTTTCAATCGCCTGTTTCAGGAGCGCAAACATCTCGGCGTTATCGGCTGTGCCAACGATAAAAAAGCGCACTTTGTCCGGCAGACGGCCTGTACGCTTCAGCAAGCCAACGGCCTGCGGGATATAGTGCATCATTTTCTCGGCGGTGATGCGTCCCACGCTCACGAATAGCTGCTCAGCATCCGGCGCGATTGTTTTTCGAGCGTGCTCGTCATCGCTGGGCGCAAACCGATTGACATCAATGCCGTTGGGGATGTATTTCACTTTGTCGGCGGGGATATGTGCCCATTCAACAAGCTGCTTCTTGAGGTGCAGTCCGTTGGTGACAATGCAACTGCACAACCGGTAACTTAACGCCTCATACTGTAATTGTTTTTCGGAATAGTTGCCGCGTACCGAGCCGATTAATTTGACATCGGGCGGCAAAAAAGGCCGTGCCATCCGGCAGAGCAAATTGCTATGATAATTCATGGCCTGCAAAATGGCCGGACGCACTTTCCATGTCAGCCGTATGATATTAAACACGCCACGCAATTTTTCCTGGGCAGACCATCCCAAATCAAGACTGTCTACGGGGATGCCCTCGGCTTCAATCTGGCGCAAAAAATGCGGGGGCTTCCCGGCACGTTCGCCATACAAACAGATGAGGGTTGGCTCGAAACCGTTACGCTTCAAGCGTGTCGTAATCTCGGTGGTCTGCCGCTCAATACCACCCGCGATCAGATAGTCGGTGCAAATCAGAATCCGCATTGTGTAGCGATTTTACTCCAGAGTGACTCGCTCGAAATGATGGGCTTCTTCATAGTGAAAAAACGATTATTCAGAGCAAGTGATTTTTAAAATGTAGGATGCGAGGGCAAGAAAGGTAATTTTGTTGCTATTGCTCTCACGCTTACTCCTAAGCAATAATACTGGTGAATCTGGTGAAGGAAAGTAAGGGTTTTTATGAAAGTCTCGTTTATTGTTGTCACCTACCGGCGCGGCAAAGTGTTGCAGGTCTGTTTGGATTCAATTTATGCGCAAAGTGGTCTTTCTTTGCCCTATGAAATTATCATCATCGACAACGGCGGCGATGCTGAAATTGTGCCGCCCTCGAATCCCCAAATTCAGTTGCGGATCGAACGCCCCGAACAAAATCTATGGGCCGCCGGAGGCCGTAATCTCGGTATACAGTTGGCACAGGGCGAATTCTTAGTTCTGTTAGATGATGATGCTGCATGGCACGCCGATACCGATGCCGCCCAACTCATTTCCCATTTGGAGAAAGATGCAAAATGTGGCTGCGCGGCGGGCATCAGCCTCACCCCGGATGGCGTTCCGATTCCGGTAGAATTGCCCCATCCCAACAAAGCCTATGTGCTCAGTGCCAAGACTCCGATTGAAGTGCCATATTGTTTCGTCACCGGAATCGTATTTCGTGCTGATATAGTTAAGCGGCTGGGCGGTTATCCGACCCGCTTTGGAATCTATATGGAGGAAATTGATTTAAGCCTGCGCTTGATTGATGCGGGTTACCGCATCGTTTATGATCCCGCCATCGCCACCTATCACTACAAATCCAATGCCGGGCGCTCGGTAGTGGGCGATAAATATTGGAAGGCCAGCGCGATCAACAAGAGCCGCTTTGCTTGGCGCTTGCTACCGCAGCCTTATCCGTTCACGACGCTTTTCATCTGGACGATGGCGGCGGTGATTAAATCTCGAAATCCGATGCTGCTATGGGACATATGGAAATCGCTGTGGACAGAACGAGCGCTCATAAGGCGTGAACGTAAACCGGTTCGCCCTGAAACCATCCGTTACCTTAAAAGTATCGGCGCGCGATTATGGTATTGATTTTCTGCGCTGATAATCTGCATCTGGTTTATGGCGAAACAGCGGCTTCACGAATGGCATCGGCGAGCACATCCGCCGAGATATTCTTTTTCAGATAATTGTAGGCTCCAACCGTCAGCGCTTCTTTTTCCTTTTCATCAGAAAAAGTGCTGGTCAGAATAATCACGCGGGTGTGCGGATATTGATGGGCGATGATGCCTGTAGCGGTCATGCCATCCATCACCGGCATCCCCAAATCCATGAGCACTACGTCCGGCTGAAGGCGTTGGCATAATTCTACCGCTTCCTGACCATTGGTCGCCTCGCCAACCACCTGCATATCATCAATATTGCCTAAAAAGATTGACAGTCCCATCCGCAGGAGTTGGTGATCGTCGGCAATTAACACGCGAATCGCTTGCGAAACATACATCGTCCCGAATCCATCTCGACTCATTTCAGCGATCCTATCAGGACGCTGTTATAGATGATATTAGATTTTTAGCACAAGATAATCAAGCGGCTCTTTTGGGCACATAGGATGCCTACGCTGCGTTATACTGATACCCGTTATTCAATATACAGGAAGTGTCGGGAGGCGACATGAGCGGTTTACCGAAAAGTTTTAGCAATGAACTGCCCTGTATTCGCTCTGCTCAAGAAACTATTTTGCCTTTTAGCTAAAAGTTAACGACTTGATCGAGTGAGGAAATTGCTATGCGTTCGTTCTTTTTATGTGTTGCCATAACCCTCTTGATTCTATCTGGCGTGCGGGCGGCTGACCCAACTGCCACACCATCCGCCAAAGCCGAAGTGCTCTTCGATGATTTCAATTATGCCTCCCCGGATGATCCAGCCTTGAGCGATAACGGCTGGATCGTGCGTACCGTCGATGGCTGGCCCGGTGTGCCGGGGGCGGTCTGGCGCAAGGAAAATGTCGCCTTCGTCGATGACCCGGATACCGAAGGCAACCACCTGATGCAAATGACATCCTCTGTCGATGGCGAAAATACTTATCAAACCCAGGTTTGCCAGGGGCGCAAATTCTACGAAGGAACTTACGCCTCGCGTGTGCATTGGTCGGACAAACCGGCTGTCGGGCCGGACGGCGATAACATCGTCCAGACTTTTTATCTCATCAGCCCGCAAAAGGCCGACATGGATCCCGATTACAGCGAACTGGATTTTGAATATCTGCCCAACGGCGGCTGGGGAACGCCCGATCATGTCCTCTCAACTACCACCTGGGAAACCTTCCAGCTTGATCCCTGGATTGCCGACAACGCCAGCGATTCCGACGAATCTACTTTCGACGGCTGGCACACGTTAGTCGTTCAAATCGCGGATGGTGAAGCGAATTATTTTGTCGATGGCGAACCTTTTGCCACGCACGGCGGCAAATATTATCCCGAAGTGCCGATGTCGATGAATTACAATTTGTGGTTTATCGACGGCGGTCAGATCGGCTCAACCGAGCAGCGTGATTACGTGGAGCAGGTGGATTGGGCATATTTCGTCGCCAATACCGTGCTCACGCCCGAAGCAGTGGACGCCCAGGTTAACACATTTCGCGATCAGGAGGTGGTCTTCACCGACACCGTGCCGGAATGGACGCCGCCCCTGGAATCGCCCTGCAATTTTTAGATAGCCATTCAATCGCCGCAGGGGCGTTATATTGGCGGTTTTAAATTTGGTAAAACGGACGAAATATTGATCGTGGACAAAATGATTCGGTAAACGTCGGGCACGACATGTCGTGCCCCTACAAAAATGGGGACTGTAGGGACGAAATTTATTTTGTCCGTCTTGAAACATTTACCGAATCATTTTGATACCGTCCTGGCATTTATCTTTGAGCTAACGACTAACAACTAAAGACTAAAATTTTAAGAGGTGTATACATGAGCAGCAAGAGGAGAACCTTATTACTGGTTGAAATTGTCGCAATAATGCTGTTGGTCGTGCCACAAGTGAGTTTTGCTCGTGTCGTGCAAAGTCCATCCGCTGCCGCAGCGTCCGATATACAGGTGAATCCTATAGCGAATTTGAGTCCCGACTTTATCATGGGCGCGGATGTGTCCATGCTGAAACAAATTGAAGACAACGGCGGGAAATTCACTGAGGGCGGCGTGGAAAAGGATGTTTTGACCATCCTCAAAGAACACGGCGTCAATTGGATACGGCTGCGTATCTGGAACGATCCAACCGATGCCGCTGGGGCATATCTGGGCGGCGGAAACAACGATCTGGAAAACACGGTTGAGATGGCCGCCAGAGCGAAAAGCATGGGCTTCAAATTTTTGCTCGATTTCCATTACAGCGATTGGTGGGCCGATCCGGGTACGCAAACCATGCCTAAAGCCTGGGTTGGATTAGATGCGGCGGATTTACAAAAAGCGGTCTATGACTACACCGCCAATGTCATCCAGACACTTGTCAAAGCCGATGCCATGCCCGACATGGTGCAAATCGGCAACGAGGTCAATGGCGGTATGCTCTGGCCTGCGGGGAAAACCTCGAAAGAAGGCGCTGAGGAAGTCGGCGGTTACGACGGTTTTGCCGCCTTATTGAACAACGGTATACAAGCTGTCCGCGACACCGACCCCAATAACGCTGATCGCCAGAAAAGAGCCAAAATCATCATCCATCTTGCCAACGGCGGCGATAATAAACTGTATCACACCGTGTTCGACGCGCTTGCCGAAAGAAATGTCGATTTTGATGTCATCGGGCTGTCTTATTACAATTATTGGCATGGCAGCCTGGACGATCTCAAAAGCAATATGAACGACATCAGCCAGCGCTACCATAAGGATGTGGTGATTGCCGAAACTGCCTATGCCGTTACTTTGAGAGACAAGGACGGATTTGCCAACCTTTTTAGCGACAACGAACAGAAGTTGGGAAGTTATCAAGCGACGGTGCAGGGACAGGCTACCGCCGTTCGCGATGTCATGGAAGCGGTGGCGGAAGTGCCGGACGGCAGAGGCTTGGGTATTTTCTACTGGGAACCAGATTGGATCGCGGTGGATGGTGCAGGCTGGAAAACAGGGGAGGGGGATGCCTGGGAAAATCAGGCGATGTTTAATTTTAGCGGCGAAGCCCTCGCGTCGATGAATGTTTTTAATCTCGTCAAACCCGACAGCGGCAGTGTTGACATTCCCGCAACCATCTCCCAGACTTATCCCACAAAAATTGACGTGACATTGGGCGAAACACCGACCCTTCCGGCTGTCGTGAGAGCGGCCTACAGCGACGATTCGATCAGAGAAGTTCCCGTAACCTGGGAGGCCTTAGACCCAGCAGCCTTCGCGAAAGGCGGGGAGGTCGCGGTACATGGCACGGTGGACGGCACAGATCTGAAAGCCGTCGCCAGCATCGCTGTCTCTAGCCAGAAAAATTATGTCGCCAATCCGGGCTTCGAAACCGGCAATTTGACTCCCTGGACAGTCGAGGGCGATGCGGCTGCCGATATAAGCAAGGAAGCATCCAATCTCCACGCCGGAACTTACGCCCTGCATTATTGGATGGACGGGCCGTTTGCCTTTAGTCTTTCCCAGACCGTGACCGATTTGCCGGATGGAACCTACAGTTTGAGCGCCTGGATTCAGGGCGGGGGCGGCGAAAAAACTTTGCAGCTATTTACGAGTGATTGCGGCGGCGATCCTTTAACAGTTGATATTGCCGACACCGGCTGGCTGGCCTGGAACACGCCGACGATTCCCACTTTTACTGTGACCGGCGGCAAATGTACGATTGGCCTGAAAGTTGCTTCTCCCGGCGGTAGTTGGGCTTTCCTGGATGATGTCTCGCTCGTGAAGGTTAGCTAACTTTCCTAATCGCAGAGTAGGCAAATGAAATGGGTCTGTAGGGGGGCTAAGACCCTCCCCTACGGAAGCACCCTCGCAATTTTGAATAGTGCCGTCCAATCAAAAATGGTGTGATATATCACCAAACCAGACACATTTATAACCTGCTTTATATGTCTTTCTGATACGCCTGCTGCATGATGGACTCATTGAAATAAAAAGGGAACTCACATGCAAAAGCAAAAACCCGTCCAACGGCAGCAGTATGGTTGTTTAGGCATGTTCGTGCGCATGATTTTAGATGTAGTCGTTTTTCGGTTCATCACCAAGCGCATTTTGAATTGGCTGAATAACCGCTCCCGTTCCGCCCGCAGCTAATCACCAATGCGCATAAAAACGCCGCTGATCCTGATGATGGGGCAGGGGCGTTTTAAAATTGCCTCGTAAAATATCTGATCCCGTTGACTTGAGTAGAACAAATGTGTTACTCTGTTTTTGGGCAGCGATGGAGGACAAAATAATCTCTATGGCAGCAAATACAAAGAACGAAGCAGCGATACCCAATCCCGCCCTCGAATCCTTCAGCATTTTGGTGGGTGAGTGGGATACAGTTGGGACGCACCCGCTTTTACCGGGAACCCTTCACGGTCACACCTCGTTTGAGTGGATTGAGGGTGGCGCTTTCCTGAGGATGGTTTCGGAGATTGAAGAACCGCGTGTTCCAACGACCATTGCCATCTTTGGCAGCGACAATGTGCTTGAAACCTATTTCATGCTCACCTTTGACGAACGGGGCATTTCCCGAAAGCATGACATGACCCTGAGCGACAAGACTTGGAAATGGTGGCGAAATGCGCCCAAATTCTCGCAGCGCTTCACCGGCACTTTTGCTGACGACGGCAACACCATCATCGGCGTCTCGGAATTGTGTGAGGACGATGTAACCTGGAAACGCGACCTCGCACTCACCTATACGCGCGTCAAGTAGGGACAATTCGTGCCTTGTTGCTTTGGAAATGCAGCGCCTACTTTGTAACCATTATCCTGCCTTGCCTGCTTTGAAAATTCCGCCAGCTCAACGATGGAGGTCAGCCAATGTTTAAAGACGCAAAAGCATTTTCCGGTTTTTCGGTCAACGACATCCCCAAAGCCAAAGATTTTTACAGCCAGACCCTCGGCCTGGACGTGTCTGAAGCCAACGGCATGTTGACGCTCCATCTTGCTGAAGGCGGTCACATCATCATCTATCCCAAACCCAACCATACTCCGGCGACCTTCACTATCCTGAATTTTCCCGTCGCCCATATCGAGCAAGCGGTAGATGCATTGACCCAAAAAGGCGTGAAGTTTCAACACTACGACGGCGAATATGGCACGGACGCAAAAGGCATCGCCTGGGGTGCGGGTCATGGCCCCAACATCGCCTGGTTCACCGATCCGGCGGGCAATATTCTATCCGTCCTCGAAGAACCTACATAGCCGGGAATGAATGCAGTTCATAGGGGACAGGCGTAAACCTGTCCCTTTTTTTTACCGCTTAACTGCCAGAGATTTCCACCCCGCAAATGCTGGGGATACCGGTTCGCCGGTTCAGCAGCAGATTGAGTGTTCCATCAGTGACCTGACCGCTTATGCTCACCGTATCAGCCACATTTTGGCCTTGGGTTATTGGCCGGTAGTTGGACACTTTGGTTGAGCCTTCCAGCTTGATATGGAATTTGCCCTGATAGTTGCTGTTGCTTTCGGTTTCCATCAGATACAGCTTGACCGTGTAGGTTCCGGAAGGCAGGTTGCTCAGGCTGTAATTCAGGTCTCTGCCGGTGGTTCCGCTGCGGGATTGGACGAGTTTCTGGCACACTGCCGGGTTGGTGATGCCGCCGTAAGTGGTGGTCGTCACGGTAGTAATCGAACCATTGCTCGAAGTGGCCGTCCCAGGCCGCCAGACATTGCCGTTGGCATCCGTGAGCGTGCTGGACGCGCCAAAATTCACATAATACTGTTGGTCGCAGGCGTCGCCGACACCATCTGTATCCTGATCTTGCTGACCGGCGTTGGCATTACTGGGACAATTGTCTGCGTTGTCCTCGATACCATCACTGTCAGCATCCTGGACGACGTTCTGCACCGTAATTTGCACGGTTTCAACATCAATGCCTCCGTTGCCGTCGCCGATGTTGATGCTGACCGTATATGTTCCCGCTTCCGTGAAATCGGGTGATATAGTCAGACTCGCGGTGTTATCCCCATGATCTGTAAGGGTCATAAACCCGCTGTTCAACCCGCTTGCGCTGAAGGTGACGACATCACCATCCGGGTCGCTTGCGCTCAGGTTGATAGGAAGGGTCTGCCCTTCATTAACGGTCTTAGAACCGATTGAATTCAAGTTTGGAGGTTGATTGTCGGAAGTGCCGCCAGAACCGCTGCCCGTGCCGCCGGTTCCCGAACTTCCACCTGTCCCGGAAGATCCGCCTGTCCCGGATGACCCACCAGTGCCGCCTGATCCAGACCCGGAACCTGTGCCGGAACCTGATCCAGTGCCAGAACCGCTGCCTGACCCAGAACCCGACCCGGAACCAGTGCCGGAGCCTGATCCAGACCCAGAACCTGATCCAGACCCGCTGCCGGAACCGGTGTCTGTACCAGAGCCGCTGCCCGACCCGGAACCTGTATCCGTACCAGAGCCGCTGCCCGTGCCAGAATCACCTGGCCCCATAGCGACTTCCTGGCCGTCAGGACATTTACCTTCTGTATTAATACCACAGGCGATGTTTGAAAATGTGTTGGAAACTGTGCCACCGAGCACGCTGAGGATAACAATAGCGGCTACGGCGACCAAAATGAGGATGAGGGAGTATTCGACTAAACCTTGACCCTGTTCCATACCCCTGAAACGTTTGCGACGACGGGGTCGCCGCATGAGCTTGTAAGTAATGTAGCTCATTGCTAACCTTTCTGATAACTGCGCGAATGAATCACCATTAAGATTGAATAATGATTGTGATAATGGTGTGACTCAAGTTTACGGTTATTTTATGCATTAAAACATTTAGAGACAGTGAAATTCATAAATAATTTCCGCCAATCTCCCGTGTGTTGATCCTGTGTTTGATTTCACCGACCTTGAATCCGGCGGCCTGTGTCATCTTTCCTAGTCAATTAGTCACGGGGACTTTCGCTGGTTATGTAGAATGTTATATTCATGCTGAACCCAAGACTTTTTTGAAAAGAGGTAGTATGACTTCCCCAAGCACTTCGGATAAAGTAAGCGGGCGACAGGCAGTGGTGATCGGCGGCAGCATGGCGGGGCTGCTGGCGAGCCGCATTCTTTCAGACCATTTTGAACAGGTCATCATCATTGAGCGGGATCGTTTCACCGATAATGCCGAGCCGCGCAAAGGTGCGCCCCAGGCACGCCACGCCCACGCGGTGCTGGCGAAAGCGGTAGAAATTATTGAAGATTTATTCCCCGGTTTTTTTGCCGAACTCGAAGCCAACGGTTCGACTAAAATTGATATGTGCAATGAGTTGAAATTTTATCATTTTGGCAAGTGGAAAAAGCGCTTTGCCGGTGGTATTTACAGTTACTTTCAAAACCGGACTTTCCTGGAATGGAAGCTGCGCCAATGGGTCGGCAAAATTCCCAACATCACCTTCATGGATGGAACCGATGTGATGCAGTTCACCACCGATGCTGCCAAAAACCGTGTCACCGGAGTCAAGGTGCGCAGCGGCGACGAAAAGGCTCCAGAGGATGTGCCCGCTGATTTGGTCGTCGATGCCGGGGGACGCGGTTCGCGCACGCCACAGTGGCTGGAAGCACTCGGCTACCCGAAAGTTGAAGAATTAGTCCTCAAAGTAGACATCGCCTATTCCACGCGCTTTTTTAAACGCACGCCGCCCGATCCCGCGCCCTGGAAAAGTTTGTTTATCTATCCCAAGCTGCCCGATAAACGGCTTGGTGTAATTTTGCCCACCGAAGACCCCAACAAATGGCTGGTCACGCTCGGTGGTGTATTTGGCGACCATCCGCCCACCGATGACGCCGGATTCCTGGACTACGCCCGCAGTTTGCCCGTCCCCGACCTCTACAACGTCATCAAGGATTTGGAACCGGCTGGCCCGATCCTGGTCTACAAAATGCCCTCGAATTTGCGCCACCGTTATGAACTCATGGCGCGCTTTCCGGATGGATTGGTTGTCCTCGGCGATGCGCTGTGCAGCTTTAATCCGATTTACGGTCAGGGTATGACGACAGCCGCGCTCGATGCGTTGGCGTTGGATGGCTGCCTGCGCGAACAGCCGGGTGGCAATCTGACCGGATTATCCATGCGCTTCCAGAAAAAAGCCGCCGCCGTAATCGCCAATCCCTGGTTGATGGCAACCGCTGAGGACATGCGTTACGACGAATTCCCCGATCCGATTTCGCCCATGATTCGCTTTCTGCACTGGTTTACGGGGCGCGTCCATGCCATCTCTGACACGGACGAACTCTCGGCACTGCGCTTCACCCAGGCTATGAATATGCTGCGTCCACCCTGGGCGCTCTTCGATCCGCGCGTCGTCTGGCGTGCCCTCACCTCCCGCCCCTGATTTTCGTTTTTTGTTTCCCCTCTCTACGAAGTGGGGAGGGGGAACCAGCAGGTATTCACCGCATCATTGTTACAACTTACTCATCTGACATATCCTCGCTTATAGGCCAAGTAGCTAAAACAATTCGATCAACTAGCCCATTCGCATCAGCGGCGCATAGGGTAAATTAGGAACCATAAGCAAGTGCGCAAGAAAAGGCGGGGAAAAATGGCTTTCAACATACACATCACTCAGGTTCAAGATCATACCAATGCAAGCCGCTTGCCCTCCAAAGTGGAAAATCACAAACAGAAGCGGGCGGCATCGGCCAAAACAAGCATTTTCGCGCCCACCCTGGTGAGCGTCCCGGCGGATAATGTCATCAACAAATATCCTGTACGTATCTTCAACATCGAATCTTAAAAGTGTGCCCCACTTGAAGAACCGATTGACCGGGGGAATAGACGAGAACCTCCCCAACCTTATCGTTATTCTCAGCAATCACCCGGTTCTAAGCCGGGTTTTTGTTTGGTGGTCGTAACCATTTGAGGCGTAAATGGTAACTTTGTAGACAAAACGCCGATGGCTGCATTAAAGACTCGTAATGTAAATCTTAACGTAATGGTGAGCGCAAGTACGGAAAGAGGGAAAAATAATGGCACATATTTTGGTTGTGGAAGACGAGCCGCATATTCGTTTTTTGATTTGTAAAATTTTAGAAGGCGCTGGACACACCACCGATCAGGCCGGGGATGGCCTGGAAGCCCTGCACATGCTGCACACCACACCCTGGTCATATAGTCTGGTGATCTCCGATTTCCAGATGCCCAAGATGGATGGTTTCCGTCTGCTTGACATGTTGAAGCGCCAGCCTGTTTCCGTGCCTGTCGTGATCCTGACTGCTCACCGCAACCTGTGCGCCAGCGCGGTAGAACGCGGCGCGAGCGGCGGCTTGGCAAAACCCATCAACCGCAAACAGCTTGTCGAGCTGGTCAATCGTTTGACGATGCCCGACGCCGCGATCCTGGAAAACACTGCTTCCACACGCTACGCCACCGCCTACAAATAACGCCGCGCTTTGGTAGAAATAGTCTTTAGTCAAAAGACTAAAGATTTACGACTACTGATAAATAAAAAAATCCCTGACGTCGCCACGCGCCAGGGAATTGAGGGCTTGGATCGCACCCGGCAGTCCCCCATTACCAGCGGGAACCACCGAGCACTTTCCCAACATCCTATGCGCGCCGCTGCTCCACCAACCCGACACTTCCCTCAACCACCCTCGATGTCCTACGACGCGAAAGGCGCGACCTTTCAACTCCGATGGAGGTCGAAGTCCATAACGGCGACTCATTTCCAGATTATGAAACGTTGTTGGTGTTCTGGCTGCGCACACGGGGCGTTGTGCTTAGGAATAGAATAACCGCTTATGCGGATAATGTCAAGTATTCATTCAATCGGGAATTTTTCTTGCAGCGCGATAAGGTTTTGTGGTTGCACCGCCAGAGGCTAAAGCCGTCCGGCTGCCCGCCTTCGGCGAGGACAAGCCCACTAAAGGGGCTAAAAACCTGTTATCGCGTGTCTAGTCTTCGTCCGCGTGGTGGTCATTTTCCTGAGGGCCATAGCCATGTTCAGCCATGTATTTGTAGAGATCGGGCAGCCATAATTCGAAACGATGTGAACGACTGCGTATCTGGATTACTCGTTCGCTTTCTGGCTGGCTCAAAATTTTGCTTGCCAATTTTCTCAGATAATCCTGATGATAGCCCGTGATCTCTGCACCCTCTTTGGTCGTGACCCAGATTTGCTCGGCGGCTTTTTCGTTGGTCACAGCATTTCGTTGAAAATCTGCCTGACTTGACAGTATTCCCTATACCGGATACTTCCCCTCATTATACAGTACCCATCCGCGTCTGGCAGTGGGTGGGGCAGGGCGGGGGTTTTTAACCAGAGAAACTCGCTTCTGGGCAGCCTGACTGGCGGCAAATACGCGAAATATTTTTGTAATCTCCAACCGCTCATAACCACCAACCAATAACCATTCTTGCATCCCCTCACCCAAAACTGACGCGCTTCTTACACAACGGTGCTTAGATAAAAAAAGAATAGGAAAAACGGCACATGAAGGAGCACGATCATGGAATTCAAACAGGATACCCGTGTCTATACACCGGATGGGCAGGTCGTCGGCCATGTGGATCGGGTCGTGCTCGATCCCAAGACCAAAGCCGTGTCTGGTATTGTCGTCCGCAAGGGCTTTTTGCTCGTCGAGGACAAAGTCGTCCCGCTGGAAATGATCGAATCGGCGGATGTGGATCGCGTGACTCTGCGGGCAGCAGCAGGCGACATGGAAAAATTGTCGGCCTTTGAAGACGCCCATTATGTCCCGCTGACCATTGATGAGGCGGCATCCGCAGCCTATGCCGAAGGCTTGGCAGAACCGTTGTATTGGTATCCCCCGGTTGGCGGTTGGATGGGCCATGATTATCTGCCGCCCTACGGCATGAAAATTGACCAGCATATCCCCAAAGATACCGTCGCGGTCATTGAAGGCGCGCGCGTCATCGCGTCCGACGACAAAGATGTCGGTCATGTGGAGCAGGTCTTCACCGACTCGGCGACCAACCGTGCCACCTATTTCATCATCGCGCACGGCTTCATCAGCAAGACCAAAAAGTCGATCCCGACCACCTGGATCAGCAAAATGACCGACAATGAAATTCACCTCAGTGTCGGCTCTGGCGTTGTCGATGCGCTCCCGGATTATCAACCGGCCTAACACACTTCGAATATTCATATTGTCGAAAGGGCATGAGCAATCATGTCCTTTTTTTATGTAATGCTTCCTGGGATACACCGTCGAAACAGAGGCTTAAGGTCTTGAAATCTGCGAATGCCTTTATGATGAACGTAGTCACAAAAGCGTTATAAACCTTAGACTTCATAGAAAATAACTGGCTTGCTATAGGGATAATTTATGACCGGTCAGCGGATGGGTAAGCAGCGCCCGGAGAAGAAAAAAAGGGATGCGCTGTCGTCCCCGGAACGCGGGGAAGGGGCAGTGCCAGATCATGAGGTCGAAAACTCTCCGGCAGAAATTTTGTATTTGCAGCGCACCATCGGCAATCAGGCAACCCGCCGTTTGCTGCAAGCGCGGCGCACGTCGGTCATCCAGCGCGATGGGGAAGGGGATGCAGCTCCTGCCGTCGATCCGGCGTCAATTCCCGCGCCTGCCCCGGCTCTTGATCCGGCTGTCGCCCGCGAAGCGTTCACGAATCTGACGGTCACTTCATTGGCGAACTTAAAGTCAGCACTCAGCATCACCGAAGATTCCAGCGCTGCGGCTGCGTTCAAACCACCGCTCGTCAGCGCGCGCGATCAAATCCAGGCCAGCTTAGAGCGCTTGCGCGGCCAACCCAAAGACGAGAGCGTGGACACAGCGATTGACATCGGCGAGACTTCGCTGGAGGTTGTCAAAAAATATGTAGCGCGCATTGACCATCATATCACCGCCGTCCAGAACAATGAACGTGGCAAAGCCGAGGGGACGCCGAATATGCCGGCCATCTGGACGGACGTGGATTTGCCGCAAGCGGCGACCCCCGCACCAGCCCCGGCTCCTGCGCCAGCCCCCGCGCCACCCCCGCAGCCGATCATGCCAGTGGCTCCGGGACGCGGGCCAGTCATGGTTCCAGGTGATCCAGGCGCGACGAAAAAAGATCGCGCCAAAGGCGTTGTTATGAGCGCGCTGGGCGCTCACAAGGTTGAGAAAGATGTCGGTCTGATCGGTGGGCAGGATGCGGCCAAGATGGCGAAAAATGCCCACTCGCATTATGCCACGAGTCCTACGAGCAGCGTCGTCCCTGATCCTGACGGAACCCAAACCTCAGCCTTGTTTACACCTCTGCGTGCAGTGGGCGCACAGGTCAAATCCTTTGCCGCCGGGGCAGCGGCTAAGGTTGTCGGTTGGTTACACCCGTTGCTGGCGTTCCTGGATTCGGTTCCTGGCGTGAGCATTCTCGTGGGTTTGGTCATGACGGGTAAGGCCGCCCAGGATGCTTACAAGCGGCGCAAATCCTTTTTCGATGCGCTCAAGGCGGTCAGGATACGGGGTGATGAATCCCGCGTCCCAACGAAGGCCGATATGGAGCTGCGAAAATCCTCAAAGTACGCTTATCATAAAACCAATCGCGCTTTCTGGGGGAACGTAAGCCGTTTCTTCGCTTCGCTGGTGAAGTACATCTTCCGCTTGATTACCATCCTGACGGGTGGCACGAGCGCCCTCGTGACCGAGACTGCCGCGCTGGTGATTGACATCGCCCAGGCCGTCGAAGCCTTTGGCCGTCGGCTCAAGGGTCTCATCAAGAGTATATTCGGGCGGCGGGGTAAACATCGCCGCGAAAATGCCGCCACTGTTTACAAACATGCGGTGGATGGTGATCCGATTGCCATGAAACTGCTGCTTGAGCTGAAGCCTTTTGGTACATGGGAAAAGCTTAAAGCCAAGCTGCCGCGCACCGCCTCGCTGCCCAAAACCGAAGGCGAAATGCAGGCTTACATGGAGGCGCACAGCCAAGCCTCAGAAGAAAAAGCGATGATTATGGAAATCTCCAACAAAATGAAGAGTATGTAGCGAAAAGACGAAGAAAAGATAGAAGCGTATCCCAGAGATTCAGCGAAACAGAGGATCAGAGAGGGTAGGGACGAGATACATCTCGTCCTTTTTAATTTCCCCTCTGTATCCTCCTACCCTTCACAGCTAAATAGTGATATACGTAATATCGACCAAATTTAAAAAATAAAATTAATTCTTTTTTAACTAATTAAGGTAGATAATAACTATTAGTGATCTGAAATATTCACCAGAAGTTGAAGCTTGCTCTCCCGCCACAACCGAGTGACAAGCCTGTATGAATAATCAGCATCCATAACCGCAAATTACACATGCATAGGACAAGCCGATGGCAACGCAGGACATACTTCTCTCAACCTCTTACATAGAGGAACAGCTTGAAAACGCCAAGCGCCATATCAAGGCCAAAAATTACGCCAAAGCGAAAATGATCCTCAATGATCTCGACCACCCAACCGCACTGCGTTGGCGCGAGAAGCTTGAGGAAATGGAGATGTTCGCTGAGAACACGGAATCCGCCCGTCCCAAAATTAAGCCAGCATCCCAGACTCCCTTACTGGCAGAAGTGACCAGCATTTTCCTAAGCAGCGATTGGACAGTGACCACCCAACTGGGCAATACCATCATTGTCGAGAAGAAAAAGACACCCAGTTCTTTGGCCTCCGCCGCTCTACTGGCATTTTTTGGCCTCATCGGCATGTTTATTGTCCTGATTGCGATTGCCAACGCGAAGGTCGAACGCATCACCCTGACCGACCTTGAAGACGGAACCATCCGCCTAACGGGTGCAAAATCGGCGGCGATGGTCGTCCGCGATCCGCAGGATGCTCTCAAAATGGCACAGTCGGTTAAAAAAGGCGCATCTTATGCCGCGACTCTGGCGCTGGGCATTGGTGCGACAGTTGTTTGGGCGTTTCTGCTGCACTAATCCCGTTTGTGTTTTTGTCCGGTTCATGAACCTGAAGGCCAATCTGGAAGTAACCCGATGAGCCTACACAAAGGAGCAGCCACATGAACCGGATTCTCGAAATTCGCGCCTATAATCTCAAGCCAGGGACGCGCGACCAACTGCATGAACTGTTTACGACCCAGGCTTTTCCCATGCTTCAGCGTTGGAAAGTCGATGTCGTGGCTTTCGGCCCATCATTGGGCGACCCCGATTCGTATTACCTCATGCGCGCCTACGCCAGCCTCGAAGATCGCCAGCAGAGCCAGGATGCTTTTTATGGCAGTGACGAATGGCGCAGCGGCCCACGCGAACCGATCATCGCTCTAATCGACAATTTAACCAACGCGGTCATCGAGGTGGACGAATCAACCTTGAATGGTCTGCGGAAGGTGTAGCGAAAAGGCGAAGAAAAGATAAAAGCGTAACGCAAAGACGCAAGGACACAAAGGCGCAAAGAACCAGAAGGCGTAGGACAAGACATATCTCGTCCTTTTTTCCGTAAAAAAATGATCTTTTCTTGCTTTGACTAAAAACCAATCACCAAAAACTAAGGACTGCGAACTGATTTTACTCAGTCCGCAGTCCTCAAAACTCAGTCCTGCTTTTTTACGCTGTTGCGGTGCGGAACATGCGCGTTGCCCAGGCGAAGGTCAGGGCAGCGAACAACACCATCAGCCCGAAACCCAACAGCACCGACGGATCACTGGTCTGGCCGACGAACAGCGCCCGTGCCGCGTCTACCGCGTGGCTGAATGGGTTGATATTCGCCAGGGTTTTGATGAGTGTCGGGGCGAAAGCCATCGGCAGCAGCACACCCGACAGCAGCAACACCGGCTGGCTAAACGTATTCACCACCGAGGCGAGGCCGCCTTCATCTTTGGTGAGCATCGCCAGCGCATAGGAGAGGGCAGCCAGCGCCGCGCCGATCAACGCGACCAGCAGCAGGGTTAACAGTAATCCAATCGGCTCGACGCGCAGCCCCATCAGTGTGGCGATAATGACCAGCACCGCGCATTGTGCCATCAAGGTGACGACATCCATCAACACGCGCCCGACCAATAAAGCGAGGCGGCTCACAGGAGTCACACGCAGCCGTTCGATGACGCCACTGCGCAGATCATCTATCAGGCCGAAGCCCGCGAACACCGACCCGAACATCGACATCATAATCAGCAGGCCGGGTGTAAATTGTTGGAGTACCGCACCGTCGGCAGCATCGCGCCCCATCATTTGCCCCAGCAGCGGCGCAAACAACAGCAGATACAGGGCGGGTTGAAACAGTCCGATAAACGTCCAGATCGGGTTCCGTAGGGTTTTGTTCAGGCTCGCGCCGAAAATCAGGCGCGTATCACGCAGTAGTTTAGACATGGAATAGCTCCTTATAGCTGTTAGTCGTTAGCGATTAGCTTTTAGCTAAATGCGATTCGTTTGGTTGTTGGTAGGGCAGGGCGTGAGGCCTGTCCCCTATATAATGAATCTCGATTTGCGCCGCGCGTGGTTATGTGGTTCGGTGACAGCGGACGAGACATGTCTCGTCCCTACAAATGCCGTTTCTGGTAGGGCACGACATGTCGTGCCCCTACATTCCCCTGACCCTCTTCTTTGCGTCTTTGTGTCCTTGCGCCTTTGCATTATGTTTTCTCTTTAATTCGCTTCGCGTAATGACCGTCCGGTTTTACGCAGGAACACATCGTCCAGGGTCGGGCGCGCCATCGATACGCGGCTGACGGGCAAACCGGCCTGATCCATCAATTTGAGGATGCCGGGGAGGGTTTCTTCGCCACCTTCGACGTACAATTGCAGACCGCCATCCGAGGGATGAATTTCGCGCACATAGGGCTGCTTAATCAGGATGTCATTGGCCTGCGCCGAGCCACCGTTGACGCCCAACGTCACGACATCGCCTGCAATCTGGCGTTTGAGCGCATCGGGCGTGCCTTCCGCGACGATTTCACCCCCGTCAATGATGGCGAGTTGGTCGGCCAGGGCGTCGGCTTCATCCAGATAATGGGTGGTCAAAAACACGGTTGTGCCATGTTCACGCAGGCTTTTGACTTCTTCCCACAGATGCGCGCGGCTTTGCGGATCAAGTCCGGTGGTCGGCTCATCCAGGAAAAGTAACTGCGGCTGATTGACCATGCCGAGCGCGATGTCCAGGCGGCGGCGCTGTCCACCGGAATAGGTTTTGGCGGGACGATCCGCGAAGGAGTCGAGTTGCAGCGCGGTCAATAAACTGGCGACGCGCTCACGGGCAACGGCTTTACTCATGCCGAAAAGCTGGGCTTGGAGCATCAGATTTTCGCGGGCGGTGGCGTGGACATCCGTACCGCCTGCCTGACTGACGTAGCCGATGCGTTCGCGGACTTTCCCCGGTTCAGCCAGCAAATCCACGCCGACGATGCGCGCATTGCCGGATGTGGGCTGGATTAAGGTCGAGAGCATCCGCAAGGTGGTGGTTTTGCCCGCACCATTCGGCCCCAAAAAGCCGAAAATTTGCCCCTGTTTCACCTGGAGATCGACGCCTTTGACGGCCTCAACGGTTTGTGCCGGACTGCCCTTGCTGCCCCGGCTTTGGAAAGTCTTACGCAGACCCTGGGTTTCGATAATGTTCATTGGGTGTAATGTCTCCTCACTATGTTGTAGGAACGCTGGATCGTGTCCCTACAGTCCCCTATAACGCTGGCTGTGCGGGTTGTGTTCAAAAAATCACCCGCGCAGGTTTCTGATCTGATCCACACGGTAGCATCGGGCAGGGTGATCTGCCTATCACCCGGTGCGGGTGATTTTGGCGGTGCGTGCGAATCAGTTCTCTATACATCATGATAGGGGAGGTTTAGGACAGGATCAGACCTAATTGGGAGGAGAAGTGCAGAGAAAGTTCCGAGTGCTGAGTTCTGAGTACCGAGGAAAGACAAAAAGTTCCGAGTAATGAGTGATGAGTAAAGACAAAAGACAGGGATGAGTGAAAGCCAGTAAAAAGATACTATATTACGAAGATTATTAAACTTGGCGGCGTTGTCGTCGTCGGCGAGACTACAGAGAAAGTTCCGAGTGCTGAGTTTTGAGTAAAGACTAAAGAAAGCGATTCGCTAAAAGCCCCATTCAGCAAAAGCGACATTGGCGACGACGGTGGGGACTGCCGTCGCCGATTTTCCCCTCAAGAATGGCGGCAGAAACTATTTTATGGGCAATATTACAAGTTTTATTAAAGTTGGTGGCGGCGGCGAGACTAGACAAAAGAAGTTATGAGTAATGAGTAAAGACAAAGAAGGTGGTTCGGTAAAAGCTCCGTTCAGTAAAAGCGACATTGGCGAATTTTCGTCGTCGGAGTCGCCAATGTCGTCCTGATTTGAGGGAGAATGGCGACACGGTTGCGCCAGACGGCGAAAGCGAAACGGCCAATTTTCGTCGTTGGTGGCATTGGCAGAGAATGGGTTCTGCTGCCGCTATAGTTGCTGTAAAAGCAGTGCAGCGTTCAGAGTGAAAGACAGAGCAAGTTCCGAGTGCTGAGTACCGAGTAAAGACAAAAGCGGATTTGCTGCTACCGCGATTATGGCCGTTTTATTTCAAACGACGAGCCGTGCCGGTAGGTGGGTAGAATAGTGTGGAGAGCCATCCCCTCCCCCCAGCCCCCTCTAGCACGAAGTGGGGAGGGGGGCAAAACGGGTCTTTTGGGGTTAGGAAGGTGCTGCTGATTCAAGCAAGCAGCGAATTTCACCATAAAAATAGGACTCCACCATATTCTACCGTGCCTCGTCCCTACATAGTCGCCGACTATTGCGGAAGCTGCCGCAAATTCCGCCGATTCCGATTTGCCGACCATCCAAAAATCGGCAGATCAGGCTATCACGGCATATTCAAGCACATTGCATCCAGTATGCCACAGATTGCGGGCAAAAGGTGAAACATTTGTTCGAATATTTGTTTCGATTTTGAGGGAGAGATGGTTGGAAAACGGTTAAAAGTAGAAAGTTAAAAGGAAAAGATAATCTATTTTGGGTTGAGGTAAGCTTCGGTCTCTTGCTGCGTATTGAAACAGATCATATCCAGCGATATGCCCGCGTTGGTAAGGGGCGCGCAGTGCAGCGGCGTTCCGACATCCACCAATTTCAGAAATTGATCTTTCGACAGCACATCATCATAGTAGCTGTAGGTTGGATGGCTTATCACCAGCGTTGCTGCGATCATTGTCATAATCAACACCAATCCAACCACAATAAACGAGCGCTTGAATCGCTTCATCGGCAATTACCCTAATTGCTACCTAAGCTGGACTTTGCACATGACAGGCAGGAAAAATAGGGCAGAATAAGCAGGAT
>JBDTNB010000007.1:0-111246 GCA_039933955.1 Chloroflexota bacterium | reverse complement strand
ACGCGCCTTTCACGCCCAGCGCCTTGCCGATCCGCTGCGTATATTCGCGGATGATTTCGATGTGATACATGCTGACTTTGTAAGGCGGAATTACGCACGCCGAATCGCCGCTGTGGACACCGGCCTCTTCGATCTGTTCCATGATCCCACCGATGGTCACGTTTTCACCGTCGCACAAGGCATCGACATCGACCTCAAAGGCATCATCCAGGAAGCGGTCAATCAATACCGGATGTCCGTTCCATTGGATATGCTCATCACACCAGGCCGTGAGCATATCGTCATCAAAAACAATCGCCATTCCGCGTCCGCCCAACACATAACTGGGACGTACCAGCACTGGATAGCCGATTTTGTTAGCAACTTTGAGCGCTTCTTCCCGTGTCACTGCCGTATTGCCCATCGGCTGCTCGATTTCGAGTTCGTTCATCAGGGTATTAAAACGTTTGCGGTCTTCGCACAGGTCAATCGTATCCACCGACGTACCCCAGATGGGAGCGCCCGCATCGGCCAGCGCCTTCGCGATATTGAGTGGAGTTTGCCCGCCGAACTGTACCAGCACACCGTCTGGCTTTTCCGCGTCGATGATGTTCAGCACATCCTCGGCGGTCAGTGGTTCAAAATACAACCGATCCGCCGTGTCATAATCGGTGCTGACGGTTTCCGGGTTGCAGTTGACCATGATCGTTTCGTAACCCATTTCCTTGAGCGCGAAACAGGCATGGACGCAGCAGTAATCGAACTCGATCCCTTGCCCGATGCGGTTCGGCCCACCGCCCAAAACGATCACTTTGGGTTTATCGGTACGTCCGATTTCATCGCCTTCTTCGTAGGTCGAGTACATATAAGGCGTATGGGCTTCGAATTCCGCCGCGCAGGTATCAACGCGGTAATACGACGGTACGACGCCGAGCGCTTTTCGCTGCATCCGCACCGTCATTTCGCTGACGCCCAGCAGTTGCGCGATATGCGCGTCGCTGTAACCATAGCGTTTCAATTTCAGGAAATCCGCCGCGTCCATCCGGTAAAGGGTCAGTTTTTTGTCGATGATCGTGTGCTGGATTTGGATGATGTCGCCCATCTGCCGCACAAACCAGGGATCAAAGCCGGTGGTTCGGGAAACTTCGTCCAGCGGCATCCCATTGAACAATGCCGACGCCACCTGGAACAAGCGCTGTGCTGTCGGCACGCGCAAGGTTTCTGGCGCAGCATCTTCCAGCTTGCTCCCGAAGCCGGTGATGTTGATGTCCAGCGCACGGATGCCCTTTTGCAAGGCCTCCGGGAAAGTCCGGCCAATCGCCATAACCTCGCCGACAGCTTTCATCTGCGGCCCCAGCACCTTATCCACGCCCGCGAATTTCTCGAAATTCCAGCGCGGAATTTTGACGACCACATAATCCAGCGAGGGTTCAAAACTGGCCGGAGTCACTTTGGTGATGTCGTTGGGGATTTCGTCGAGCGTGAAACCTACCGCCAGCAGCGCCGCAATTTTGGCGATGGGGAAGCCTGTCGCTTTGCTCGCCAGCGCCGATGACCGTGATACGCGCGGATTCATCTCAATCACATAGACTTCGCCGTCTTCCGGGCTGACGGCGAACTGCACATTCGCGCCGCCCGTCGCCAACCCCACGCGATCTAGCACGGCTTTTGCCATGTCGCGCAGGCGTTGGAGTTCTTTATCGGTCAGGGTTTGCACCGGGGCAACCGTGATACTATCGCCTGTATGCACGCCCATCGGATCGATATTTTCGATGGAACATACGACCACGAAGTTGCCGCGTGCATCGCGCATGACTTCGAGTTCGTATTCTTTCCAACCCAGCAGGCTCATATCCACCAGGATTTGTCCAACCGGACTCAGCTTGATCCCGCGCTCAGCGATCTGTCGCAAAGTTGCTTCGTCGTAGGCGATGCCGCCGCCCGATCCGCCCAGCGTGAACGAAGGCCGGATCAGCACCGGATAACCCAGCACATTGGCTGCCAACACCGCGTCCTCGACGGTTCCGACGACCTCACTTCGCGGTGAATTTAGACCGATTTCGGTCATCGCATCCTTGAATAATTGGCGATCTTCTGCCAGTTGAATGCTGTTGAAAGACGCGCCGATGAGTTCGATGTTGTATTTTTCCAGCGTGCCGCGTTCGTGCAGTGCCAGCGCCAGATTGAGCGCCGTCTGACCGCCCACAGTCGGCAAAATCACATCTGGCCTTTCCGCCTCAATGATGTGCTCGCACATTTCTGGCGTGAGCGGCTCGACATAGGTCGCGTCGGCGAATTCCGGGTCGGTCATGATTGTCGCCGGATTGGAGTTCACCAGCACGATACGGTAGCCCTGCGCGCGCAGCACCTTGCACGCCTGGACGCCGCTGTAGTCAAATTCGCAGCCCTGGCCGATCACAATCGGGCCGGAGCCAATCACCATAATTGTCTTGATGTCTGTTCGTTTGGGCATGTTTAGTCGGTTTCATTCCTGTCTGACTGAGCGATACGTTTTTTAAATTCGGCATCTATTTCGCCGAGAATTTTCATAAATTCTGTTGAAGGCATAGCGCGCGCAGTGATAGATTCTTTCCCTGTCCAAGTTTCCAACATTGCGTGCATAAGAAGATCAATTCTCTCATTGCTACCACCATTTTGCTCAACAGCGATCATGTCACTAATGACATCCATTCGGATTGCTCGATAATTCGGTTCAGACTTTTCGGTCATCAATCAGCACCAGCATATAGAGCGAATAACGCAAAAATCGACCATAAAGAAATTATACCTAGACAAATGAGGACAATTCCTAGTCTTGTTCTTATCCGGTTCCAGATCAGAAAAATGCCAATTGGCGGTAATAATGCTGCCCCGAATACGACAATTACTTCGGCGAGCCAGAATAATTGTCCATTAAACACTGTCTCGATCCAGTCGGATGTAATCCAACGCTTCTTCCATCGTCTTGAAGAACGGAATAGTGGTCGCGCCGAATTGCTCTTGCTTCAAAATGTCGGCGTATAAACGCACCATCTGGTGTCCGCCGACGAATACACCTTTGAATTTTGGATCGGCTGTCGAGCCAGGAATACCTTTGCGGATTTCCGCGATGATTTTCAGCACATCGCCGAAATCACCTTCGCCCAGCCGCACATCCGAGATGCGATACACCACGCCGTCCACCTGTTCGGCTAGCACTGTGCTCTCGCTAAATGCCATAGATACCGTTTCTACATCCATGTGACCGGTGTAAGTCACTACGAGAATAGGTTCACCGGGTAGCTGCTCAACTTTTACGGGCATTTTCGTACTCCGCTTTTCGTACTCCGCTAAAGGACTCAAACTTTTCCATTATACCGACTCGGAACGCGAACATCAGTCCCGAATCAAGGCTTCCACACTTTGGCGGAAAACGTCGGTGTGAAAGTCAATGTCGGCCTCGGTGGTTGCCGGGGAGACCAGTGCCATGTTATGAAAGGGTGTCATCAAAATACCGCGATTCAGTGCCGCCAGATGCATGTAGCGATCCAGTTCGCTATCTATCGCCGCTGCGGCCTCGCCACCGTTGTGAGGCGGATGTTCGCGGAACCAGTATTCGGCGCGGCATCCCAACTGTGTGACATGCCAGGGTAACTGATACTCATCAATAATTTTCTGCACGCCCTGTGTGAAGCGTTCAGCCAGCGGAATGGTGATGGCATAAGCCGCTTCCGTCAATACGTGTTCGAGGGTGGCTTTCATGGCTGCAATCGAGAGCGCGTTCCCGGCCAACGTCCCGCCGATGCCACCTGTGTCCGCATGTTCAATATCGGCATGGGCGCGGATGCGTTCGGCCACTTCTGCGCTGAAACCATAGACCGCCGCCGGGACACCGCCCGCAATCGGTTTGCCCACTGTCAAAATATCCGGCTCCAGGGCATAGGCGCGAGTATAACCGCCGGGGCTAGTGCAAATGGTGTGGGTCTCGTCGATGATGAGCAGCGTACCTGTTCGCCGCGTGATCTCGCGCAAATGTTCATGGAAGCCCGGTTCAGGATGCACAATACCGATGTTGGTCATCACGGGTTCAGCCAGGACGCAGGCCACATCGCCCGGTTCAAGCACGGCTTCCAATGCTGCCAGGTCATTAAATTCGATTACCCGCGTTGTGGTTGATAAATCAACTGGCGCTCCGACATTGCCCTGACGTGAAACAACTTTTCCGTCTTTGAGCGTTGCGAAGGTTTCATCAACTGTGCCGTGATAGCACCAGTTGAACACCAGGATATACTGGCGTCCCGTGATCTGCCGCGCCAGCCGAATCGAGAAGCGATTGGCATCCGTAGCGGTGAGTGCCATTTGCCAGTAGGGGAGACCGAAGCGCCGCGCCAGTTCGTCAGCGACCCACAGCGCGTCTTCGGTGGGGAGCATATAAGTGATGCCGCGCTGGATCTGTTCCGTGATGGCCTTGACGGTGGCTTCGGGCGCGTGTCCGGTCATCGCGCCGGTATCGCCTAAACACAAATCCAGGTAGCGATTGCCGTCCACATCTGTAAAATGCGCGCCGGATGCTTCCTCCACAAATACCGGGAATGCGCCCGCCCATTTCACCATCCAATTCATCGGGACGCCGCCCAATAAATGTGCCTGGGCTTTTTTAAACAACGTTCTGGATCGAGGATGGGAATCAATAAATCGCTGCTGTTCTGCTGCAAGGCGCGCTTGGAGCCGGTTGCGATCAATCACGATGTTTCGACTTTAGGGGTTTTGACTCGCCCGACAAATTCATCGAATAGATACAGCGAGTCGTGCGGCCCTGGCGAGGCTTCAGGGTGATATTGCACACTGAAAACACCTAGTTCGACATGCCGCAGCCCTTCAACCGTGTTGTCATTCAGGTTGATATGCGTGATTTCCGCGCCATGTAAATCGCTGTCCGGCGTGACCGCGAAACCGTGATTGTGGCTGCTGATTTCGACCACACCGGTCAGCAGATTTTTCACGGGTTGGTTGCCGCCGCGATGCCCGAAACGCATTTTTTCGGTCTGCCCGCCCAATGCGAGTCCCAGGATTTGATGCCCTAGACAAATGCCGAAAATTGGCACATTGCCCAGCAGTCCGCGCACATTGTCAATCGCGTAAGTCACTGCCGCCGGGTCGCCGGGGCCGTTGCTCAGGAACACGCCCGCCGGATTCAAGGCCAGCACATCGGTTGCCGGGGTTTGCGCCGGGACAACCGTCACTCGGAGTCCTCGATCCGTGAGCATATGCAGGATGTTATTTTTGATGCCGTAATCGTAGGCCACAACCAGCGGGCCAGCCGGATCGTAATGATTTTTTCGATACCACTGCGGATCGCTGCGTTCTGTCCAGTTGTAGGCTTCGGCGGTGGTCACTTCATCCACCAGATTCGCGCCCGACATATCGAGCGAGTTGCGCGCCAGTTCGACCAGCGCTTCTGGATTATCGGCGGCCTCACCATGCGCAATCGTTGCGCGCATGACACCACGTTCGCGGATGTGCCGGACGAGCGCCCGCGTCGCGATTTCGCTCAGGCCGATCACATTTTGCGCCTTGAGGTATTCGTCCAGGTCGCCTTGTTCGCGCCAGTTGCTCACCACCGGACTGAGCGAACGCACTACGAACCCCGACACCCAGGCACGCGCCGACTCGACATCTTCACGGTTCACGCCCGTGTTGCCGATGTGCGAGACCGTCATCGTCACGATCTGGCGGTGATAGGAAGGGTCGGTCAAAATTTCCTGATAACCGGTCATCGAGGTGTTGAAAACCACTTCGCCGGTCTGCACCCCCTCTGCGCCGAAGCCCACCCCGGCAAACGTTCGTCCATCTTCTAAAGCCAACAATCCGCGCATATTGCTTCCCTACATTTGCTAAATTAAATTGCCGAGATGTCTTTGTAGGGACACGATACATCGTGTCCGCATCACCTACGAACGATAACTGCCATTAATTGACACATAGTCATGGCTCAGGTCGCATGTCCAGATGGTGGCCTCTGCATCGCCGCCCATTCCACAATCTAATGTGATGCCAACGGAGGACTGACTGATAATTTCTGTCGCCTGTTCTTCACTATACTTTGTTGGTATCCCATTCTCGAAAAGTAATAGGCTGTTTTCTCGTGAGCTTTTTTCGCCTGGAAATATCCACAAACGCATCTTATCTGGATTAACTGGAACGCCTGCCCTGCCTGCGGCTGCTACAATCCGTCCCCAATTTGCATCGTTTCCATAAAATGCTGTTTTGACGAGAGGCGAGGTGGCGATGGTATTGGCAATTTGATGGGCGATGTCTTCATCAAGTGCGCCACCTACATCAACGGTAATAAACTTTGTGACGCCTTCCCCGTCGCGCACAATATCTTTGGCAAGTTTTTCGCAGACTTCGCCTAACTTCCATGTCCAATTGTGCCAATTATGCTGCTCAGAATTGATATTTGGCTCGATAACAACATTGCTTTTTCCGCTTGCTAGCAAGAAAAGAGTATCATTGGTGCTCATATCGCCATCTACTACAATCCGATTGAAGCTGGTCGTGGCCGTTGCGCGAAAAAATCCTGGTAACAACTCCATCATACCCGGATCAGACGTTATTATTCCATCCGTCACTACTATCCCCAACATCGTCGCCATATTGGGGGCAATCATCCCTGCGCCTTTGGCGATGCCAGCGATTCGGTAGTCGTCCACGTCTACAGAAGCCATCTTCGGACGGGTGTCGGTGGTCATGATGGCGCGGGCGGCGGCTTCCCAATTGTTCGCGCCCAGCGAATCGACAGCCAATTCGATGCCGTGCTTGATTTTGTCCATTGGAAGCTGCGTGCCGATCACGCCAGTAGACAGTACCAATACTTCGTTTTCGTCACAGCCGAGATGTTCAGCGACCCAACGCGCGGTTTGCAAGGCGTTGTCAATACCCTGCTGACCGGTGCAGGCGTTAGCGCATTTTGTATTTACGGCTACGGCGCGGATGTGATGGGCATGGTTTTGTAACCGTTCCATATCGACCAGCACGGGCGCGGCTTTTACCAGATTGGTCGTAAACACTCCTGCTGCTGTACAGGGCGTATCGCTGACAATCAGCGCAAAATCCAATATGCCGTCTTTTTTCAGTCCAGCATGAACCCCGGCAACTTGAAAGCCTTTGACTGCTTCAATAGTTGATTTAACTTCAGCCATCGTTCGCTCCCTGTTGTTCGGCCAGAATCACCGTTAATTTTTCGACTAATTCGTCTACATGCTCTTTTTCGATGATGAGCGGCGGCACAAGGCGAATCACGTTCGTCCCGGCGTTGACCAGAATCAGGCCGTTCTTGTAACCAGCCTCGATGATGGAACTGGTATCGACTGTCAGTTCGACGGCCACCATCAGGCCGCGTCCGCGCACATCTTTGATAAGTGGACTGTTGATTTCTGACAGACGTTCCATTAGATAATCGCCCGTCTCGTTGACATGCGCCAAAAATTCCGGCTGGCTGACGCGGTTCAGTACCACTTTTGCCACTTCTGTAACCAACGGCCCGCCGGCAAAGGTTGTGCCGTGTTCGCCGGGATGCATGGCGCTGGCGACGTCTTCGGTCATCAAAATTGCGCCAATGGGTAGGCCACCCGCTAAAGGCTTGGCGACAGTCATAATATCGGGCGTGACACCGCTGGCTTCGTGCGCCCACAATGTCCCCGTTCGTCCGACTCCGCATTGGATTTCGTCAAAAATCAGTGCCGCGCCGTGCTGGTCGCAGAGTTCGCGCAGGCCGCGCAAAAATTCCGGCGTGGCCTCGTAAATGCCGCCTTCACCCTGTACCGGCTCGATAATCACTGCCGCCGTTTTAGCACCAATGACTGCTTTGGCGCTCTCTAAATTGTTGAAATCGGCAACTACTGCACCGGGCATCAATGGCAGAAAAGGCTTCTGATATTTGTCGCGCGGAGTGAGCGCCAGCGATCCCATTGTGCGCCCATGAAACGCACCTGTGAAACACACGACTTCGGTTTTGTCGGTCAACCCTTTTTCGTAAGCGACTTTGCGGGCAAATTTGATCGCGCCTTCGTTGGCTTCCGTGCCGCTGTTGCTGAAAAATACGCGATCCGCGAAGGATTTTTCAACCAGCATTTTTGCCAGTTCGATTTGCGGTTGGGTGTGATACAAATTGCTGACGTGGATCAATCCCTTCGCCGCCGACTGAATCGCATCGGTGAGTTCAGCATCCTGATAGCCCAATGCATTCACGGCGATGCCTGCGACCCAATCCAGATAGACGTTGCCGTCGCTGTCAAATAGATGCACGCCTTCTCCATGCACCAATACGAACGGCGCACGCTTATAAGTTTGGGCTATATATTCGTGTTCTTCCTCAATCAGTTGCTCGGTGAGCGAGACATTTTCGACCATATTCTCCTCCTTCATTGCATCGCGAATAATTATGGTTTTGTCGCTGCTGACGGCTGGATGCTGCTCAGATATTCGCTCCAGCGCAATTTGTCTTCAATCCACAGGTCGGTCAGCTTGTAATTTTCCAGCCAACCGTTGTCCATCTCATATTGTAAAATTGCCCGACACCAGCCGTAAATCCGCTGGATCGCTTCTGGTTTCACATACCCTGAAAACAAGATGTGCAGCACCAGTTTTTGACTATAAGCTGACCCGCGCGCCAGCGTGTTATACATCAGGTGATGCAGTTCGTGGCAGTTGCCGCACAATTGCACCGTAACCTGATTTTCGCCGTGTGTGGCGATGTCCCACAAATGATGGCGGTGGGATGCCGGGTAGCCACAGGCCGAGCAGGGCGTCATCCGTTCCTGATCGGTGGCACGGCGGCGGCGCATCATCCGGCGGTACTTATGCGCCTGATAAAAATCGAGCCAGTGCTGGATAATTTCCAGCCGTTCGGTTCGTTCGGCTTTCGCCGCCAGTGATTCTTCAAAAGCGGTAATGATTTCTCCGGCCAGCTTTTTCCGATACAAATAGCGGATCAATGAATACAGCTTGTCGATCAGCGCCTGTTCATCTGGATAAATCTCGTTCGCCATTACAGTAAATCCTGTTTCCCATTCCTGAGAACCGAATTTTAACCCAGAATCGGCTGTGTGAATAGAACAAAAAGGCTATTTTGTAAAGATTGTCCCTCCATTATTTTTGAGACCGGCGAGATTGGTAATCACTGCCTGCGCAACGCCAGTTTCGAGGGCGTGGAGCGCGGTCTGCACTTTGGGGATCATGCCGCCGAAGATTGTGCCATCGGCAATCAACGAAGCGGTTTGTTCGGATGTGAGGGTCGGCACAACTTGTTCGTTCACCAGCACCCCTTCAACATTGGTCAGGAAGACCACCCGCGCCGCGTCAATGGTTCCGGCAATCGCTCCGGCGACATGATCGGCGTTGACGTTGAAATTATTGTTTGCGCCGAGGCAGACCGGCGCGATCACGGGAGTGATTCCTTGAGCGAGCAGGGGTGGTAACACGTCTTCTCGCACGGAGGTGACTGATCCGGTAAATCCCATATCCTGGGTGGGATTTTGCATTTTTTCAGCGCGTATCAGCCCGCGATCTACTCCGCTCATGCCGAAGGCATCCACGCCCGCCGCCAGCAAAACGCGCACGAGTCGTTTGTTGACCGTGCCGCACAAAACCATCTCGACGACCTTGAGCGAGGCTTCATCGGTGATACGCACGCCGTCTAAATAACGGGGTTCGATGCCCATCACTTTTTG
The DNA here is from genome assembly GCA_039933955.1 of Chloroflexota bacterium. GTDB lineage: Bacteria > Chloroflexota > Anaerolineae > Aggregatilineales > Phototrophicaceae > CFX2. The sequence goes on along the minus strand of JBDTNB010000007.1, from coordinate 101,557 downwards.
CATGGCGGAAATTTCAGCACCACCGCCATGTATAATCACGGTAGGTGCGCCAAGATTTTTAATAATCTGGGCGAATTCAGTCAGGTAAGTGACATCATCTAACTCGTGTCCGCTGACTTTAATCAGGATCGGTTTCAATCGAAGTCCTTCCATAACAATGCTGCACTAAATCGCAATCAGGGAAATGGCTACCAGCGCCAGAACGATGCCGATCAACTGTATGCGCCCGATATGCTCTTTCAAAATCAGGGCTGCTAGCAAAATGGTCATCGCAGGATATAAAGATGAAAGCACAGCCGCGACATCTAAACGACCCGCTTGCGAGGCCATCACATAAAAAACATTGCCGAGCGCATCTAAGCCACCCGCCATAATCACGGGCAACCGCAATTTGGGGTCATGAATGGGCAGCGGCAGCTTCCGGTGCAAACTGACCACAATCATCGTGGTGGTAGAAGCGGCACGAGCGGCGACCAACGGCCAGAAAACCGCTGTATTGCCTACCTGACCCGCGAAAACGAGAAATAGCCCGAAACCAATGCCGCCCGATATCGCCAACCCCGCGCCACTTGAACTCCAGGTCGTGCCGACGGCATAGGAAACCAGAAACACACTGATGAGCGCTAAAGCAAAGCCAACAAGATGGCCTACGCCGGGAAGTCCTTCAGAAACGAGGCCGACGATGACTGGCAGAAGCGCAGCCGTAACACCCGTAATTGGGGCGACAACGCCCATCCGTCCGCTTGACAATGCCTGATAGAAGGCTATCAGTCCAAATACGCCCGCTAATCCAGCTATAGCGCCCCAAATCCAATCTGCAAGCGGCGGAATGGTTTCGTGAGTTGCTAAGGCCAGAACCAGCATGAACACGAAGCCAATAGCGTGAACAACCGTGATAACACTGATTACATTGGCACGTTTGGTCGCCATGCCGCCGCTAAAATCGCCCGCACCCCATGAAACAGAAGCGGCGAGACCAAAGAAAACGGTAGCTATTTCGGGACTGAGTATCACAGACATCATCCTTAGAGCAGGGCCGTTGTTTCCGGCAAGCCAAACATCAGGTTAAAACATTGGACAGCCTGCCCGGACGCGCCTTTACGGAGGTTATCAGTGACGCTGGTGACATGCAGATATTGATCGGTCACGGGAGTCAGGCTGATCGCGCCGGTATTGGTGCGGACGACATGCTTGAGGGTTGCCTGCTGCTTGGGCGGTAGAACATTCACGAGCGGTTCTTGACCGTAGACTTCTTCGTACAAACCTTGAGCTTCTTTGCTGCTGAAGTCCGGCTTGAGAGTCACGTAAATACTCGCCATCAGGCCGCGATCCACCGGGAGGAGGTGCGGCGTAAAAATTAAGGTTCCGGTGTGGTCGTTCAGCTTATGGATTTCCTGCTCGATCTCGCCCACATGTCGATGTGAACGGCCTGGGCTGTAGGGAGAGAAGTTGCCGAACACTTCGACAAAATGGGTATTGGGTTTGGGTTCGCGCCCTGCGCCGGATACACCCGATTTGGCGTCCACGATGATGGGCGAACCTTCTAGGAGGACATCAGTTTTGAGGAGCGGGTACAGGCCCAGCAGAGTTGTGGTGGGATAGCAACCGGGGGCTGCCACCATATCGACACCCTCGATATTGGCGCGATTGATTTCTGGGAGGCCATAGGGGACAGGCAAGAGTTCAGGGTTGGGATGCTTGTGGTTGTACCACTGCTCATACGATTCAGGTGTGTCCAGCCGTAAATCGGCAGAGAGATCAATCACTTTCACGCCCTTGGCGGCGGCCTGTGCCGCAACCGGTGCGGATGCCGTGTGCGGGAGCGCCAGAAACACCGCGTCGATAATCCCCAAGTCGGCTTGTTCCGACGGAACGTATTTCAAGTTTGTGTCGGGGACAGGATCACCCGCATAGGTGTTGGAAGTCGCGAACATCAATTCGACCTGCGGATGTTTGGCAAGGATTTCGACCAAATCCTGCCCTGCATACCCTGAAGCGCCATATACCCCAACTTTGATCTTTTCGGCCATCTCTTCCTCTCCGGTTTTCATTCGTGTGTTGTCGATACAAAATAAAACCCCCTGACCATCTTGTAGAGGTCAGGGGGATTGTATTTGCGGTTTCACTATCAGCGGCAGTCGCGCCTTAAGCCCAACGCAAAAATCCCAGCATGACCTCACGGTTTTGCGGGCGACGGCTGCGACGACGCAGGCTATTCAATTGTTCAACATCAATTGGTGCGAACACGATTTATTACCTTTTTGAACAACAGCAAAAGTGTACGGCAAGTGAGGTGAGAAGTCAACAGAAAATGTAAGTCCTGATGTGGATTGGTCGTCCGAGGCTCGATAAATCGTATAAATGCACCTGTCTACTTGGGTAGCTCGCCCAAGCCACCATTGCCGCCCACTTAAGACCATGTAAGGCCAGACGAGCACCTGCATGATACAATCAGGTTCGCCTACACATTGAGAGATTTCATGCAACCCCCTGACATCCGCAAACATGTTCGACACAACTTCAAAGTGAATATCGCTGACGCCAGCTTTTTCGGATTTGCCGCTTTAGGTTTAGCATCTACAGTTACGATTATTCCTTTATTTTTGAATTCGTTGGGGGCGTCGGCCATTTTGATTGGATTGGTCGGCTCGATCCACACAATTGGCTGGCAAATTCCGCAAATGTTTACCGCTGGCAGTGTGTCGCGCTTGAGCCGTTTCAAACCGATGGTCATGATGATGACCATCCACGAACGCTGGCCGTTTTTTGGGCTGGCTATTGTCGCCATGCTCGTGCCAGTATTGCATCCTAATCTAATCATTGCGCTGGCATTTTTGATGCTGGCGATTTATGGGTTGGGTGGCGGCCTCGCAGCGACGGCGTGGCAGAGCATGATTGGCAAGATTATGCCGGAAGAGCAGCGCGGCACGTTCTTTGGCACGCAATCAGCATTCGCTAATTTGTTGGGTGCTCTCGGCGCGGTGCTGGCGGGTTTCATACTCGAAAAACTGCCGTCTCCCCTGGATTTCGTGATCTGCTTTTTTCTGGCGGGCGTTGCCATGATGATTTCATTATGGTTCCTGGGGCGCACGCGCGAACCTGCCCATGAAATCCCGCCGGTTACAGAAGAAACACCGCGTCTGGGCTGGAAACAAATGGCAAATATCGTCCAGCGCGACGGCAATTTCCGCTGGTTTTTGCTGGTACGGATGCTCACCTCGGTGGCGTGGGTGGCGGTTGCATTTTATTCGGTTTATGCTGTCAAAACGTTTAATGTCAGTGAAGCGACCATTGGGATTTTGACGAGTGTGATGACGATGGGGCAAACGATTGCCAATCCGATTTTTGGCTGGCTTGGTGATCGCTGGGGACACCGCAGCATGTATTTGATTGGTGCATTGATGATTGCGGCCAGCGCGGGAATCATGCTCCTGGCTACCGAAGTCACCTGGTTTTATGTCGCCTTCGCTTTGGCGGGGGCTGCCAATGCTACTTTCTGGTCAGTTGCTATCGCCCTCACTTTAGAATTCGGCCAGGAACATGAAAAGCCTTTGTATATCGGCCTCGCCAATACGCTGGTTGCACCTGTGAGCTTACTCGCGCCGGTTGTGGGTGGTGTGCTGGTCGAGCAGCTTGGTTATCATGCGACCTTCTTAATGTCCGTTTTGGCGGGTTTGCTGACAGCGCTGGTGTTGCAATTCGGCTTATATGACCCCCGTTTTGCGAACAAAATGAAAATTAAGCCCCAGATCATGACGGCTGAAGGATAAATCAACAGTGGGTGACGCGAAGCAAGCATTGCAGGGTGTTCGTGTCCTCGATTTCAGTCGGGTGCTGGCAGGGCCGTTCTGTACGATGCTGCTGGGTGACCTGGGCGCGGAAGTCATCAAGGTTGAAAATCCATCGGGCGGGGATGATACTCGTCAATGGGGGCCACCCTGGGTCGGCGACAGCGGCCTGAGCGCGTATTTTGCCAGTGTCAATCGCAACAAACGCAGTCTCACCCTCAATTTGAAAACCCAATCAGGACGCGAACTTGCGCGGCAATTAGCCGCTAAAAGCCACATCCTCGTCGAGAATTTCAAAGTCGGACAGATGGTCGAATTCGGCCTGGGTTACGATGATTTGCATAGTATCAATTCGGCACTGATTTATTGTAGCATCACCGGCTTTGGGCAAACTGGCCCCTATCGTGACCGTCCCGGCTACGATTATGTGATTCAAGCAATGAGCGGATTGATGTCGATCACCGGGCCGGCGGATGGAGCACCGCATAAAGTTGGCGTAGCGGTTTCGGATGTGTTTACCGGATTGTTCTCGGTTTCATCAATATTGGCGGCGCTCCGACATGCAGATCATACGGGCGAAGGGCAGCATATTGATGTGTCACTGCTGGACTCGCAAATTGCTGCGCTGGTCAACATCGCCAGCAATTATCTGGTATCGGGACAAACCCCGGCGCGGTTAGGGAATGAACACCCGAATATTGTTCCCTATCAAGTGTTCCGGGCGGCAGATATGGATTTTGTGGTCGCTGTCGGGAATGACCGTCAGTTTGCAGCGTTGTGCGAATTGGTGGGCCAACCTGAACTTGCCCTTGATCCGCGCTATGTTACCAACCCGCTGCGCCAGGAAAATCGCGACGGCTTGATCGAATGTCTGCAAACAGCTTTTAAAGCGCGTACTGCCAGCGTGTGGGTTGAAGGATTGTTGACGGCGGGCATTCCGGCTGGGCTAATTAATACGGTTGCAGATATTCTGAATGATCCACAGGTTGAATCACGAGAATTGATTCAATCTATCCCACTCGACAGTGGTGACTTATTGAAAGTGATTGGCCCTGCTGTAAAACTTTCTGAAACCCCCGCACAGGTTGAACTGCCGCCGCCTTTATTGGGGCAGCATACAGACGCAATTTTGCGAGAAGTCCTGAACCTGGATGATTCTACCCTCGCGAAATATCACGATTTGGATGTGATCTAGGTCTACAGTCCCACTCTTTTTGCTCCGTGCTGCGCTTTCAGGGTATAACTAGATGATATTTTGTTGCAAAAAACACACCATTATTGGGTGACACATGACACAAGTCTTCATATCATATGCGCGCGAGGACACGGAATTTGTCCGACGGATTTATGATCGACTGGTTGAGGCAGAGCGCGATGCCTGGGTTGATTGGGAAGATATACCCCTGACGGCGGATTGGTTGCAAGAGGCATACACGGGTATCGAAGGTGCAAACACCTTCATATTTGTGATTTCCCCCGCGTCGGTCAAGTCCGGGCCATGTACGCTTGAGTTGGAACACGCGCTGCAAAACAATAAGCGCTTGATTCCACTGCTGCGCACGGAAGTCCTTGATCCTGAAGAAGCGAAGATGATGCATCCCTCGTTGTCGGCGCATAACTGGCTGCTATGCCGTGACCAGGATGATTTTGAACACGCGATTAAGTCAATCCTTACAACGCTGGATACCGATCTCGATTTCGTCCGTGCGCATACCCGCTATATCGTGCGTGCTGCTGAATGGGAAGACAAGGGACATGACGCGAGCCTGCTTTTGCGCGGCAGTGACCTGAATGATGCCGAACAATGGCTCCGGGAAAGCCAGAGCAAGCAGCCGAATGCTACCGATATTCAGCGGGAATATATTCGTGCCAGCCGGTTGGAAGCGCGGCGCAGACAGCGATTAACGCTTACGGGAATCGCCGTTACTGTAGTCATCGCGGGATTGGCGCTGTTTGCTGAAATACAGCGGGAGAGTGCGGTTAGCAGCGAACGTCAGGCGCGTGCGGCGGAATCAACTGCGCAATATAACGCAGGGCAGGCGGATAGTTTTGCCCTGGCTTCCAGCGCTCAGCAATCGCTGTACCGGGATCAAAATACTGATCTGGCAATAGTGCTGGCCCTGGAAGCCAATCGTATTGACCAGCCACCGCCCTTGGCACGCAGTATTCTGGCACAGGCTGCCTATGCGCCGGGGACACGGCAGCGTTTTCAAGGGTATGCATTATATCCGGATGCTGATCTGGCTTTCACGCCGGATCACAAACAAGTGTTATCGGTGATGGCGGATGAATCCCTGGCGCTGTGGGATTATGATACAAAGAAGATTGAGCAATCGTGGACGCTGACAGACCGTGTGTGGTCTATTGCAATTGCCACACCTCCGACTGCTGAAGCACCCGCTCAATATGCTCTGGTCGCGTTGACGGATGGGACACTGATTCAGCTTGACCTGCAAACGGCGGCCCAAAAGATATTGTTCTCTCAAGAAGGTTCTGTTGTTTCAGTAGCGATTTCGCCAGATGGTAAACAGGCTTTCGCGGGTTATGAAGACGGCAAGGTCATCACCTGGGATATTGCGACTGGCGAAGAAATTCAACGTTATGCCACCAGCGAACAAGATATGTGGACAATTGCCATCAGCCCCGATGGGACGATTGTGGCGGCAGGATTCGACGATGGTAATATCATTCTGTGGGACGTTGAAACCGGAGCAGCCGATATTTCGATTACCGGTCACACAGGCGCAGCATCGACACTGGCCTTTAGCCCGGACAATACTCAACTTTTGTCCGGCTCCTATGATAATTCGGTGCGCCTATGGGATGTCGCGACGGGAACCCAACTTCAGCAGTTGAGTGGACACAAAGATCGTGTGCGGCGGGTGGTTTTTTCATCGGATGGCAAAACTGCTTTTTCCGGTTCTTATGATGCAACAGTTATCCAGTGGGACTTGAAAACAGGGCAGGCACTCCAACGTTTTATTGGACATCTCGCAGCCGTGTATGCGGTTGTGACCATGCCGGATGACCGCATTTTGACGGCTTCGTCGGACGGCACAATCCGCGTATGGGATACACAGAATGGCGCACTGATTAAGCGCTTCGAAGGGCACAGCGATATTGTCTACAGTGTAAAGGTAAGCCCAGACGGCACACAAGCGCTTTCGGGTTCAGAAGATCAAAGTGTGATTTTGTGGGACATCGCTACTGGAAGCATCATCCACCAGATGACGGGTCACACAGGCCGCGTTAGCGACGTTGCTTTTAGCCCCGATGGCACGCAAGCTTTGTCGGCATCACGCGATGCAACGTTGATTTTATGGGATTTGAAAAGCGGGAAGGCGATACGCACTTTCGTCGGGCATAGTGCAGAGGTCACGAGTGTGGCGTTCAGCCCGGATGGCCGCACCGCTTTATCCGGGTCTCGCGATAAAAGTATGATTTTGTGGGATGTGAGCAGCGGACGCATCATTCGCCATTATCTCGGTTTTGGCGATATTGTGCGGAGTGTAGCTTTCAGTCCGGACGGCCGCCGCGCGCTTTCGGCATCATCTGATAAATTGGTTTTGCTGTGGGACATCGAAACCGGCATGATTATTCAGTCGTTAGAAGGCCACCAAGCCGCCGTCTATGATGCTGAATTCAGCCGGGACGGCCTTTATGGCCTGTCCGGATCACAAGATAAAACCCTGATATTGTGGAATTTGGAAACGGGTCAGAAAGTGCGCCAGTTTGAAGGCCATACGGGTGACGTATTCAGCGTGGCTTTCAGCAATGATGGTCACAGTGCGGTTTCCAGTTCATTCGACGGCTCGATCAGGCTCTGGAATGTCGATAGTGGTGCAGAGCTTTTGCGTTACGATGGGCATCAGGGAGGTGTGCGCAGTGTCGCTTTTAGCCCAGATAACCATACCATCATTTCGGGGTCAGAAGACACAACTCTGGGTGAATGGCGGATAGATTCGTTTGATGAAGTTGTTTTGTGGGCGTATGCTAACCGCTACATACCGGAATTGTCGTGCGAACAACGTGAATTTTACCGGCTTGGGACTCAGTGCAATACACAAGGTGTTTTTGCCACTCGGACACCTTATCTGACCGCTGTACCCAGCATTCTATCCACTTCTGAACCAACCACCGAAAGCACTGAAGCGGATGTTGTTGTTTCTGCTACAACCACGCCGACACTTACACCGCTGCCTACGATTGGAAGTGCTGCTGAAATCCAGGGGCATTTAGCCGCTGGAGCACGCGACTTGTATGTGTATCATGGTCACGCGGGTGAAGTCGTTGATATTCAGGCGAAGGCAGATAATCCTGCGAATACGGTCACTGATTCGAACACTCAAATCGAGCAAAATCTGTTGGACATGCGTCTGATTCTGCTATCCCCTGATGGCAGTATCCTCGATTCTAATGACGATATAAGCGACAATCAGACCGACTCTCAACTGCTTGGGATACAATTGCCCGTCGATGGAGATTATGGGATTCAGATTGATGATTCGGCGAACACAGAGGTTAGCGGAGGTTACACTGTGGTAATTAATCCGGGACATCTGGTGACGCCGCTGCCCGACCTGACAGCCGAGGCGACACTATCGAGTTGATTCTGAAAAGTTCATGAATAGATTCAAACCTATGCGTCATGTTCTGGAATTCGGTTATACTGAATGAAGTGGTTACGCAAATTTAAGGAGTAGAACCATGAGTTTCGATCCAAAAGATAAGAAACCTAAGAAAAAAGATAACAAGAAGGCTGATAAGCCGAAGCAGTTATCGGACGCTGAGATGGACAAAGTTGCTGGTGGCAGAAGCCAGGACAGCGATGGCAAGCCCTAGTCAGTCTGTTTCCTAATTTGTAACCAAGAAATCTACACCTTAAGCGTGTAGATTTTTTTTGGGGCGGGCGCTGGCTCCGGGGCTGCTTTTCAAATTCTCGTAACATGGTTAGACTTGGATCATTGGAATGTAACGGTTGCTTACGAGTTTGGTGAAGACAGGGATGCCATGCAAGACAAATTGTTCCGCAAGGCCGCGCTGGAAAAATTATCGTCGCCAGAAGAACTTGACCAATTGATGCAGGTCACGACGCCAAGAGGTTGGTTGGCACTGGTTGCCCTGATCTGTGTGCTGGTTGCGGCGGTTGTGATTGGTATTTTCAGCGTGATTCCAGTTCGCGTGGAAGGACAATACTGCATCCTGGTTAATGACCCGGCGGCAGAATACACCCAGGCGATTATTTATATTCCACCGGCTAAGGATAATGCCATCCAGGTTGGGGATGAAGCGCAAATTACGCCGTCTACGGTGCGGAAAGCCGACAGCGGCTTTATCGTTGGCAAAACGGTCTCTGTGGGTGAATTCCCCGTGAGCGCGTCTGAGATGCAAGCGGTGTTGGGCAACGAAACGCTGGTCAATCAACTGCTCCAGGATGGGCCGCTCGTGCAAATGGTGGTCGAACTCTTGCCTGCCGAAATTACTTCAGATAATCCCACCGGTTATCAGTGGTCGTCCGGCAAAATCCCTAATATTGAAATCCGAAGTAAGCTGCCGTGTCTGGCTTCAATCCAGATTGACGAAAGAGCGCCGATTGATTTAATTTTGCGTGATTTTAATACATAGGCACGTCCAACAATCATGAGCGAAACCCGCACTGACCTAATTATTAAGAAACCCTGGCGCACCCGGCGGGTTAAGACGCCAACTGTTTTGCAGATGGAAGCCGTTGAATGCGGTGCGGCGTGCCTGGGCATTGTCCTGGGATATTATGGCAAGGTTATCCCGCTGGAAGAACTGCGTGTGGCCTGTGGTGTCTCGCGTGATGGATCGGTTGCCGGGAATATCCTACGGGCGGCGCGGACATATGGATTAACAGCACAGGGCTACCAGAGCGAACCGGACGGCCTGTTTGAAATGCAACTGCCGGTCATTATTCACTGGAATTTTAATCACTACGTCGTGGTAGAAGGTTTCAGCCGTAAACGGGTGTTTCTGAACGATCCGGCGCGCGGCCCACGAACAGTCAGTTACCAGGAATTTGACCAATCTTTCACGGGCGTCGTGATGGCGTTTGAACCAGACGACTCGTTTGTCAAAACGGGCGCAAAACCCAGCATGATTCAAGCGCTGGCACGGCGTTTACCGGGATCACAACTGGCGTTGATTTATGTGGTGATCGCTAGCTTGGCGCTGGTGATTCCCGGCCTGATTATCCCGGCATTTGCGCGGGTGTTCGTCGATGATATTTTGATTGCCGATCAGCGGAGCTGGATACAACCACTGCTGCTGGTCATGGCGTTAACTGCGTTGGTGCGCGCCTCACTCACCTGGTTGCAACAACGGTATTTACTACGCCTGGAAACGCGCATTGCTTTGAGCAGTTCGAGTAAATTTTTCTGGCATATTTTACGGCTGCCAGTGTCGTTTTTCTCGCAGCGATTTGGGGGCGAGATTGGGGCGCGCGTTGAACTTAATGACCGGGTTGCCCAGATGCTGTCTGAAGAGATGGCGACGACGATGCTGAATATTGTCCTGATCGTCTTTTTCGCGGGGCTGATGTTCCAATATGACCGCTTGCTGACCGGGATTGGGATTATCATCGCGATCCTGAATTATCTGGCGCTGCGTTATGTGTCGCGGCTGCGGGTCGATACCAACCAGCGGTTGTTGCAGGAACGCGGCAAGATGGTTGGCACAGCGATGAGCGGCCTGCAAACCATCGAAACACTGAAGGCGACGGGCGCCGAGTCAGATTTTTTTGCGACCTGGGCAGGTTATCAGGCAAAGACCCTCAACGCGCAGCAGGAACTTGGACGGCTTTCCCAACTGCTCTCCGTTGTGCCAACGTTTTTGTCGGCGTTGAACACGACGGCGATTCTGGTCATCGGCGGCTTCCAGATTATGAACGGCCAGCTCACAATGGGTTTGCTGGTGGCTTTCCAGACTTTGATGGCAAGTTTCCTGGAACCGGTTAACCAGATGGTCAACCTGGGTGGGCGCTTGCAGGAAGTGGAAGGCGATTTAAACCGGCTGGACGATGTGCTCCGGCACGAGACTGATCCACAAGTCGGGACAATTGTGTCGGTGCGGGAATCCACCGAAACCACCGCGAAACTAGCGGGTTATGTCGAGTTACAAAACATCACTTTTGGTTACAGCCCGTTGGCTGAACCGCTCATCAAAGATTTCAACCTTGCGCTCAAACCGGGGATGCGGGTCGCACTGGTGGGCGCATCCGGCAGCGGAAAATCGACGGTTGCACGATTGGTCGCTGGATTATTTAGTCCCTGGTCGGGTGAGGTGCTGTTTGATGGCAAGCCGCGTACAACAATCCCGCGTTATCTGATTAACAACTCGCTGGCGATGGTTGACCAGGATATTTTCATGTTCGAGGGAACGATCCGGGAAAACCTGACCCTATGGGATCCCACTATCCCTGAAAATAATATTATCCAGGCGGCGAAAGACGCTTATATCCACGAGGATATTCTGGAACGCGCTGGGGGTTACGAACACATCATCGAAGAGGGTGGGCGTAATTTCAGCGGTGGGCAGCGGCAGCGGCTGGAAATCGCGCGAGCGTTGATTGGCAATCCGGCGATTTTAGTGCTGGACGAGGCCACGAGTTCGTTAGACACATTGACGGAAAAAATTATTGATGACAATTTGCGGCGGCGGGGTTGTACCTGTCTGATTGTGGCGCACCGTTTGAGCACGATTCGCGACTGTGACGAAATTATCGTGCTGGAGCGTGGGCAGGTCGTGCAGCGCGGGACACACGACGAACTTCAGCAGAGCAACGGCCCATATATGCAGTTGGTGATGACCGAGGCTGCTGATGTTCAAAAAATCCGCAGCGGCTCTGTCACCGAAGGGATATTGACGCCATGATGACCACCAACCGTTCTCCACAAGAGAAGGTGGATGCATGGCTCAGGTTCATCCGCGAGTTGGGCTATAACCCGGAACTGGTCGTCCATTCGGGGAGTAACAATCCTTTTCTGCTGGATGGCCGCGATAAAGCCTGGATCGTATTTTCAGGTAAGGTAGATGTGTTCGCGGTACAGGTCAAGGATGGGCAACCGGTCAGCGCTCGGCGGCACTTATTCCGCGCGGAACCGGGCAGTCTGCTGTTGGGAATGGATTTAGCCAGCTACCGGCGTGACATTGGTTTGCTGGCAGTAGGTGTGGCTGGAACCCGGCTGATTCGGATTGAACGGTCACGCCTGGAAGATGTCGCTCATAGTAATGAATTTGCACCTGATCTGATTAATCTCATTAATGGTTGGGTGAGCGGTTTATCGGCTGGTCTGGGACATAATTTGCGTGCGCCGCGACAGTTCGAACCGTTGGAAGCAGGCAAGGAAAGCGCTTTGGGTGACGGGTCGGTTGCCCATCCACGCAAAGGGATTTTGTGGGTGTGTTCGCCGCGCGGCATTGCCCGTTTCATGGGTTGGGAAGAACTGCCTTTATTAGGTGATGATGATTTCCTGCCGATCTCGGAAGATACCTGGCTCGAATCAGTTGGCGAAAACACACTATACGGCATGGATACGGCGGCGTTTTTGAAGCAGCCGTTTGCCTGGGTTTGTTTGGAGAATTTTCACCGGATGACGCTCGATCTGATCGCCTGGAATGTCGAGCAGGAACAGCGCCAGGAACGCGAACGGCTGAACGTTCGGGAAACATTTGACCGCACGTATGTTGAGAGCGCAATTTCGTATCTGACCTCGATCCTGCGGCCTAAATCGCGGGCAACGTTTGTGCCAGATTACGGCGAGGAACCGTTGGTAACGGCCTGCCGCATGGTCGGGAATGCCATAGGCATCCCAGTGCGTCCGCGCCCTGATCCGGTAGATGGTAAAGCGGAAGCGCAGACACTCGATGGAATCGCGATTGCGTCACGAATCCGCACACGGCAAGTGGTGCTGCGCGGCGATTGGTGGAAGCAGGATAATGGCCCGTTACTGGCGTATCTGGAAGCCGAAAAGCGTCCGGTGGCGGTGCTGCCGTATTTGACCAACCAGTACGAACTTTATGATCCGGTTGAGCGTACCCACATCCTGATTACGCAGGAAGTTGCGCTGCGATTGGTTCCTTTCGCTCATGCTTTTTATCGCCCGTTTCCAGAACGCAAATTGTCGGGGCGGGATGTGCTTCAATTCGGGTTGCACGGATCAGGCCGCGATTTGTGGACGGTTTTATTGATGGGTGTCGCAGGTGGCATTCTGGGGATCATTCCACCGTTGGCGATAGGCCGCATTTTTGACACGATTATTCCAGAGCGGGAAAGCCGCCAACTGCTCATCCTGGCGGCGATTTTGATTATCGGTGCGCTAGCGGGCGCATTGTTCCAGATTACCCGAAGCATCGCTGTACTGCGGATCGAAAGTAAATTGGATAGTTCGGTGCAAGCGGCGGTCTGGGATCGACTGCTCAAGCTGCCTGCGCCATTTTTCCGCGAGTATACGGCGGGTGATCTGGCGTCGCGGGCGTTGGGCATCAGCACGATTCGGCAGGCGATTTCCGGGACGATTGTGCTGACAATTTTGTCAGGCGTTTTTTCGATATTTAATTTCATCCTCCTGTTTTTCATTGACGGGCAACTGGCGCTGCTGGCGAGCGTGCTGGTTCTGGTCGCAGTGGGGGTGACAACCCTGGCAGGTGTACTCCAGGCACGGAACCAGCGGGCATTGACCAACCTGCAAGGCAAGATTTCCGGCCTCGTGCTGCAAATCATTACCGGGATTTCCAAGCTGCGAATTGCGGGTGTGGAAAACCGGGTATTCGCGTTCTGGGCGCGGGAATTTGGCGCGCAGCGTATTTTGACCTACCGGACGCGACGGATTGCGAATGGGCTGGCCGTATTTACATCAGCCTACACCGTAATTGCCTTGCTCGTGATTTTTATGGCGGTGGCGTTTTCGGGCGAGACCAGCCGTCTTACGACGGGTAATTTTGTCACCTTCATTGCCGCTTTCGGGTTGTTTTTATTCACCGGACTCCAGTTGAGCGCGGCTTTTATTTCGCTGCTGCGGCTCGTGCCAGTGTATGAGAGGGCGCAGCCGATTTTGCATACCCTACCGGAAGTGAATGCGTTCAAAGCTGATCCGGGCGAGCTAACCGGCGAGATCGAAATCAGCCGGGTTACTTTCCGCTACAAGGACAAAGGGCCGACGGTGTTGAACGATGTTTCCCTGCATTTCAAACACGGGGAATTTGTGGCGCTGGTCGGGCCGAGCGGATCGGGTAAATCGACCCTGTTACGCTTGCTACTGGGATTTGAAACCCCGGAAGCAGGCGGTGTGTTTTACGATGACCAGAACCTCAACAGCCTGGATTTGCGGGCTGTACGTAAACAACTGGGTGTGGTGCTGCAAAACAGCCATCTCATTTCCGGTGATTTGTTCACCAATATTGTCGGACAATCACGGCTGACGATGGATGATGCCTGGGAAGCCGCGCGTCTGGCCGGATTGGACGAAGACGTGCGGCAGATGCCGATGGGAATGCACACCTTCGTGAGCAGTGGGGGCAGCACGCTTTCCGGCGGGCAGCGGCAGCGGTTATTGATCGCCAGGGCGATTGCCCACCGGCCTCGCATTTTGTTGTTTGACGAGGCGACGAGTGCACTGGATAACCAGACGCAGGCGGTGGTGAGCAGCAGCCTTTCGCAATTGGATTCGACGCGGATTGTGATCGCGCACCGTCTGAGCACGATCATCAGTGCTGACCGGATTGTGGTGCTGGACAAGGGTCGGATTGTCCAGGAAGGCACTTATAACGAGTTGATGCAGGTGCGTGATGGTTTATTCGCGGAACTGGCACGGCGGCAGCTTGTTTAGTGCAGAGCAAAAGAAAGTGTTGGGTTCTGAGTGCTGAGTACCGAGTTCAAAGACAAAAAATTCAAAGTGCAGAGTACAAAGTTTCAATACAAGGCCGTTTGATAGTTTGAGATGCTAACATTGTCGTCGGCGGCGGGACTACGGCTCGCCTACTTCCGTCAACCTTTGGCGACGAAAGCGACGACGACGAATTGGCGACTTTCGTCGTTTTTGCTTTTGAGCGGAAAGCCCTCGCCTGGTATTGCCGAATATGCTGCAAATTCCGCTGATTCTGCCGATTCCGATGTGATACATTCGGCAGCATATTCCTCCGCAATCAGGCTCCACGATATTTGCCGAAATGGATGGCGGGAAGGATGCGAACGGCTGCCGGAGTGGCGTTTTGTGGCGGCGGGAAGTCCGTAAGCGGCCACCAGACGCGGCAGGAATACGAGAGCGATTGGCTGCTGCCGCGATAGGGTGTGTGGCGGCGGCAAACACGCGAAGGTATTGCAATGGAAACGCGGAAAGAAAAGAGAAAAGCGTATCCCAGTCCCACAGGGAGGCTTCGCACAGACGCAGAGCTACAGAGGAGCAGAGCGAAGAGCATAAAAAACTCAACGCAATGGCGCAAGGAGGCAAAGACGCAAAGGGATTTAAAGCAAGGCAGGCGCATATGAGCATCCGAAAAATGGTTGGGCAGCAAGTTTCATTATAGAACAAAAGTTCGTATTGAGTCAAGTGATTTTAGAGAAGGTTTGGATACTCTAACGGGAGCATTTGAGGACGTTATTAAGGTATATTGAAGCGCGAGTGGGGTTACAATTAAGTCAGTGTTTGAAGCCGAGTTTAATAGAGGCAATATGACGACACGGGAAAAGAACTTCTTAGATTACGTACAGGATCATGAACGGATATGGGGTAACGAGACTTATCCGGGAAAACCCAATTTGCAAGATTTTTTGCAAGCGCCTGTCGTGGTGTTCTGGCAAACGATTGGCGCTGATAAGAGCATCAAAGAAGCGCCACGCTATACGGCCACTATTCATAAGCATTTAGATGAACTCGAAAATTATTTTGCCAAGCTGTTGTTCCGTGCGCAGGTTGAACCGCCGAAGCAGCGGGTGGTGAAGATTTTCGCGGGCGGGAAAGCGGCGCGGATCAAAGGTGTGAAAATCGAATTCGAGGTGAGTGAGAAGTAGGGGAAAGCGTAATGAGTGAGTATCCTGCCTGGCTCGCTGAAAACCTTTTGAGTGTTGGGTTATTTCGATGGGATAAGGCACAGAAAACAGATTTGCCTGGCTTCCTGGCTAAGTACAATTTACATGACTCGTACTGGTTTGGGCTTTATATTAGCCCTGGCGATCAGGCGACAGCGATCATTCAGTGGGATATTGGGCATCCAATCTATCAGTATCCTGATTTATTTTCTAAAGATGTTTGGGGTACTTACAAGTGGCCTTTTTTGCTCATTAATTTTTATCCACCGCCTCATCAAATTCTCTTTAGCGGCGACAAAAGCGCTGAGTATCGCGCTAACATTAGCTTTGCATCCTCAAAAATTGTTTCAGCTCAAGATCGGGACATGATGCTCAATTTGGCAATAACACAAAGCCATCTTGAGGATCGTATGAAGGATTTTTATCTCAACGACGATTTATGCCAGACCATCATTGAGATTATTGGCGGGGAAATTCACCTGTTCCATGATGCAGAAAAGGTGGAATTTTTGTGCATGAATTGGGACGGAGAGATTCTGGAGATACCGGGGATTTGAATAGCTTTGGTGGACGCAGCGTGCTGCGTCCCTACTAAAATCTATCGGATCGTAGAGCAAAAATGTTGCCCTAACGACAGTCACACTAAAAAATCAAACCTCATAATATTTGGGACGACTCGTGTCGTCCCTTTTTGATTCTCAAAGCAGGATTAGTCGGTCATGATTTTGCAGGGGTTGGTGAGTTCGCCGATGCCTTCGATGGTGATGGTGACGGTATCGCTATCTTTGAGGTAGGTGGGCGGTTTCATGCCTTCGCCGACTCCGGGCGGTGTGCCGGTGAGGATGAGGTCGCCGGGTTCGAGGGTGAACATGCGCGAACAATAGCTGATGAGCACGGGAATATTGAAAATAAAGTCTTTGGTATTGCCGTCCTGACGGACTTCGCCGCTGACGGTGGTTTTTACACTCAGGTTATGGGGATCGGCGATTTCATCGCGGGAAACAACCCAGGGGCCAAGTGGGCAGAAGGTGTCGAGGCTTTTACCGCGTGTCCACTGCGAATCTTCGCGCAGTTGTAAATCACGGGCGCTGACATCATTGGCGATGGTGTAGCCGAAGACGTAATTCAGGGCGTCTTCTTCTTTCACATGACGCGCTTTTTTGCCGATGACGACGGCGAGTTCGCCTTCCCAATCGACTTCTTTGGTGATGGATTCATTCCAGGTGATGGTTTCGCCATTGCCGATGATGCTGCTGGGGAATTTGGCGAAAATGATGGGCGCGGTGGGTACGGCGCTGCCGGTTTCTTTGGCGTGTTCGGCGTAGTTGCGACCAATGCAAATCAATTTGCTGGGACGGATTGGCGCTTCCAATTTTACATCGGCCAGCGGCAGATATTCATAGGTACGGGACGGTGTGATGCCGCGCCGGATCATATAGTTCATACTGTCGGGGGATGAGGTGCTGTAGATACGGTCATCGACAATGACGCCGGTACGGGTACGATTTTGATGGGTATAGGTTGCGAACTTCATGCTTTGCGATCCTTCGTGTGTTTAATAAAAATCTCTATGATGAGAAGCGTTCGTGCGATATTGAGCGATACGATTTCTAAAGTAAGGACGAGATATATCTCGTCCTTACAAAGGCGTATCTCTGGCAAGAAATGATCGTCGTTATCTAATCAGCCAAAATCAATATCAGCGTTGTTCCAGGTGAGCGGCGGCAAGCTGCCCCCATAGGGATTGTGGATCGGTTGACCACAAATCGAAATAGGTGCGGCGCGCGTTGGAACGATCTCCAATTAGATCGTAACTGATGGCTTGTAGGAAATAGCCGGATGAAGCCAATGCTGAACCGGCATTTTCGCGAATCACATTATCGAGAATATTGAGCGTCGTCGTTGGGTCGGCGTCAGTCAACAGTGCACGGAAAGCCGATTCGGGTGCATCGACAACGGGCGGCGCGGGATTTGCCAGCACCGAACCGGGCGGTGGGTCGATTTCTTCCGCGGTGTAGGTATCTTTCTGGATGGGCGCGAATGCCCACCAGTGATCGCCCGCCAGGAAGAAATGGACGACCTGACGATCCATTTTTCCGACTGCCGACACTGTTTGGGTTGTAAGCACATCAATTCCCAGATTCGCGAGTTGTGATTCGACGGGTTCAGTGCGTTTGAGTGGCTTATCTTTGAAAAGGCGTGTCAGGACTTGATCGACATCACATGCGCCGTAGCTGCTGGCTTCTTCCAGGGCGGCACAGAGTTTGAGCGGTGTACTATTGGACGCATTTGCGGCAGCAAGGAAAGCAGCGGTTTGATCCGCCAGCCATGTACCGGGTTGAGCACCGGTTTGCAGACCGTTCACCTGATCGAGTGCCTCGCTGACATTTCCGTTCAGTACGCGCAGCATGGCGACGGTCATGGCGGCGCGTTGGACAGCGGCGTCATCTTCTGAGCCAGCCAGCGGGAGAATATTCTGTATAGAATTGATCGCTTCGTCAAGCGGCTGTCCAAACAAGGGTTCTGCGCCGTAGAGCAAACACGCCAAGCGATTCTGGAATGTGAAATCACCGACTGTATCCGGCGGGCGGAAGAAATTAAAACGCCATTCCCAGGTGACATCGCGCTGACCGAGGCAGTTCCAGGAAGGCGATTCGGTGCGGTATTCGGTGATGGTGAAGGCATTGCCACGAGTCGGCCAGTCGGCGATTGTGCCGAATTGCAGCACACGACCTGGCTCCACGAGATCGACAATGCCATTGTTGCGCCAACCGAAAATGGACAACTGCTGATTGATGTCATTCCCTTTGGTCGATAGGGCGATTTCGTCGAGACCATCCTGATTCAAATCACCGAGACGTTCCAGGTTAATACTTTGAATATCATCAAGCGGGGCGGCAGGGAAAGCAGGATTGGATTCCAGGACATGATACACACCGTCGGCGTCAAACTGCGCCATGACAAAATCCTGGTAGCGAATTTCAGCCGGGTCGTTAACCAGAGCCGGATACCGGGTTTGAACAACCGCATCCAGGGTGTCATCGCCGTTGAGATTGGCGGGCATCAAGGTAATGTTGAAGCCATTAAAATCAAATGATGAAACGCCTAAAAATGACGGATGAATCTGGTTAAGCGCCGATTCAATATAGGGGCGGATGGCAGTCCGCATATCGACACTGCCGCGCGGGGCAGCCAACATTGCGCTAATTAACCCCTGGCGAATGGTCGCATCCCGCGGTGCACCGGGAAAACGTTTTTGCAATTCATATTGAAGCAGGCGAATTGCCATTTTGCGGTCATCGTCGCCGGGGCGAAGCTGCTGCACCTGACTCAATAAGATTTGGGTTAAGGTGAGTTCATCCCAGAGGCGCAGGGCGTAGCGAGCAAACGTGGTTTCAGGGAGCAGCGATTCCAGCGATGGCTGCGGCGTGTTGGTGGCAAAACCGGCCAGAGTCGGCAAAGCTGCCTGCGGTGTGTTGGTGGCAAAGGGCAACGGCGCGGTGGATTCCTGCGCGGCAACCATGCCAATACACAGCAGCACACCTGTGAGTGCGACCAGCCCGCTGATGATCGGACGACGTATTTGCATATCTCGACTTTCCCCCAATTTGGTCAGAGCCGCGATGCACAGAGTTTGCCACAAAATATGTTAAACCGCCAAGAAGAGCGCGAAATGACGTTTGATCGAGAATATTTCTGACTGAGAAGGTATTAAGGAGATTTTTTATCCAGTGCTTCAAGCCATGCAGTATATCTATAAATGCGAATATCGAAACGGCTGTCAGTTTTGCGCAAGGAAAATTTGCTATATACTTATCTTAGGAATGATATGTCAACCCAGTTGCGGGATGAATTTATGGTTACAAAAGACCCGTTTCGGTCAACACGCGAAGAGATGGTTGTGCGGCAGCTTATGGAGCGCGGCATTCATGATACGCGCGTGATGAATGCGATGCGGTCTGTTCCCCGACACGAATTCGTGGCATCTGAGGTACGACATTTGGCGTACCGCGATTGCCCGCTGCCGATTGGGGATCATCAGACGATTTCGCAACCCTATACGGTGGCGTTCATGACCGAGATGCTGGGGCTTAAAGGCTATGAACGGGTGCTGGAAGTCGGCACAGGATCAGGCTATCAGACGGCGATTTTGTGCCAGTTGGCGGCACAGGTTTACAGCCTGGAACGCTATCCGCGATTGGCGGGACGGGCAGCACAGGTTTTGGCGCAACTGGGTTACGAGAATGTTGAAATCCACGTCGGCGATGGCAGCCAGGGCTTGGCGGATATGGCTCCATTTGACGCGATCATTGTCACGGCGGCTGCCCCCGCGCTGCCAGGGCCGCTGCGTTCGCAATTAGACGAAGATGGCGGACGGATGGTGCTGCCAATCGGCGATGATAAGCAGCAGTATTTAGAGACGGTTATCCGCTGGCGTAACCGCTGGGAAATCGAACAGACGATTCCAGTACGATTTGTCCCCCTAATTGGGCGTTATGGATTCCGCGATAACACACCCCGGCGGGATGATGACGTGGATGTCGCCGAGGTGTAAATGTTTCACTTCAGTTAGAGGTTTGCGCCTCGTGGGTGAGATAGTCGCGGATGAAATCGCCCTGATCGGTGGCGACCAGTAATCCGGCCAATTTGTTGATGACCAATTCCCCAAAATGATCAATGAGTCGGTTCACCTGTTCCCGAACAATCAACATTACATCATCCCAGGCGACATCGGGCGGTAACTGTGGCTCACGCACGCTGCGGGTGCTTTCCAGGTACGCCAGGAGTGGTTCAACGCTGGGGAAGACCAATGCGCCGGGTAAATCGTAACGGACAACGGCATAAAAATGGCGTGATAGCTGGCGCGTCCCGGCTTCGAGAGTGAAGAAATCGCTATGGGGGAGTGGAACCTGAATATGGGTCGTTCCGGGTGGCACGAGTAAGGTCACGGCGCGGCGCATGAGCACCTGCAATTCGGGCATGTTGTGGACACTGTTGCTGGTCGCCATGAAAATGCCACCGGATTTTAGCACGCGATGAAATTCCTGGACAGCCGCGTCGGGGTCTTGCACATGGAACAGCATATGGTTTGCCATGACGACATCAAATTTACCATCGGGAAAGGGCAATTTTTGAGCATCGCCCAAAGTTAATGTCCCGCGCCCCGGATGGTTACGCATCATACCGGGATACAAATCAAGCCCATAATAAGAAACGTCTGGTAATTTTTTCTGAATCTCGTTGTACCAGCGACCTGGCCCGCAGCCCACATCCAGGACGTTTTCGTCCCCATGCCATTCCACACAGTTCAAAGCCCAAGCGACAAAATCATTGGGGGGCGTGCTGTAGCGGTCATGGGTTTCCTGACGGACGCGCAGTGCCTCTTCTGTCATATACATCTGGCGCACGGCATTCGGATCGTTTGCTGGAAACATATTTTTTCCGTTTTTGGGATAAGACCAACACCTGCATCTCTAACTATAAGGATGTTGGCTGTTGGCGCAACTTTCAGATTGCTATAATGATAACATCTATCAGCCGAATAATAACACATAATTAGGGAAATTTTTACATGGTTCATGCTGCCGACATTATCCTGGCACGCCGCCGCATTTCCGGTTATCTGCGTCCGACCCCTTTAGAAGCCGCCCCGGCACTGGGCAATAAGGTCTGGCTAAAGTTAGAAAATGCGAATCGAACCCATTCGTTCAAGGTGCGTGGGGCACTGAATGCGATGCTGGCATTGAGCGATGAAGCACGGGCAAAAGGGATCGTCACAGCGTCGTCGGGTAATCATGCGCAGGGCGTGGCCTATGCGGCTCATTTGTTGGGGGTTCAAGCCAAGATTCTGATGCCCTTGCATACGCCCAAGCGCAAAGTCGATGGTGTGAAACGGTACGGTGCGGAAGCGGTTTTGTTTGGGGCAACTTATGACGAAACTGAGGCCGAAGGACGACGGCTAGAACAGGTTGAAGGGAAAATGTTTGTCTCGCCCTATAACGATGCCAATGTTGTGGCGGGGGCGGGCACAATCGGGCTGGAAATCCTGGATGACTTGCCGGAAGTGGAACGGGTACTCGTCCCGGCCAGCGGATGCGGTCTTATCAGTGGGGTGGGATTGGCGGTGAAATCAGTGCAGCCAGCAGCGGAAATTATCGGGGTATGCGCAGAATCTGCGCCAGCGCTTTACAACTATCTGAACGGGACTCAACATCCGCAGGTGTGGGATACATTGGCTGAAGCACTGTCTGGTGAAATCGAAAAAGGCTCAATCACACTCGATCTGGTGAAGCAGGCTGTGGATCGCGCGGAGATGGTCTCCGAAGCGGCGATTGCGGACGCGATGCGCTGGATGGCCTACCGTGCCGGATGGATCGCCGAAGGGGGCGGCGCGGTTGGCGTGGCTGCGCTGCTATCGGGCGTGGTCGAAGCGGAAGATGTACCCACCGTGATTGTGATTAGCGGTGGGAATGCTGACGAAGCGACTTTGCGGCGGGTATTCAACGGCGGTCAATAACGACCACGTTGGGGTTGTCGCGTTTTTTATCTTTGTCGCGGATGCCAAATACGCTTTCCAGAACCATGCCAATAATGCCCATGACGATTCCGCCAAGAACCGCCCAACCGAAGCCGTCAATTTGAAGGCGAGCGGGGATCAGGCTGGCGGTAACGAGCAGCATAATGCCGTTGATGATGAGCAAAAACAGGCCGAGGGTCAAAATCACGGCTGGGCAGGTCAGCAGAATGAGCAATGGCTTGAGCAAAGAATTCACTATACCGAACACCAGCCCAATAATGAGCAAGGTTCCGATATCATTATTGGCAACATGGATACCGGGCAGAATTTCGGCGGTGAGGGCGATACCGATGGCATTGATGACGACGCGGATCAGAAAGTTTCGCATGATGTTTTCCTCGAAAAGTGAATTCCGGGGCGACTTTTTAGCCGCCCCGGACACATGCGAATTTTAGCGCGGATTTATTGATTTGTCTTGCGCCGCCGTCCCAAAATCAGGAACAAGACCACGATTATCAGGATGATAATTACCACAATGATGAGCACGGGGAGGACGCTGCTATTTTGCGAGGGCGCGCCCTGGGTTTCGGTGGTCAACGTATTGGGTGTTGCCGAGCCTTCTGCCTGAGTCGTGCCGTTAGCGTTGGTCGGGTTGATCGCGACCTGAGCGTCTTTGGTGGCTTGTGCATCTAACGCCGATTGAGCAGCTAAGGTCGCTTGAATATCAGTGGTGGCTAAGGCGTTCTGGGTCGATAGTGCTGTGCCGGTGGCGACGATGTTCGCTGTGGCGCGGGCGTCGCTCGTGGCCTGGGCGTTGACCGCGTCCGCAGTGCCTTTCGCGTCACCCGTTGATTGTGCTTCCGCTGCCAATTGGGCCGTGACGCTGGCTTCAGCATTGACGGTAGCGCGCGCGTTGGCTGTTGCCAGGGCGTTAGCTGTAGCACGAGCGTCTTGCGTTGCGCGGGCGTCCTGGGTCGCCTGTGCGGCGGCTGTAGCGGCTGCGTCTAATGTGGACTGAGCATCGGCTGCGGATGCGGCTTGTGAAGTCATCGCCTCACCCAATTGGGCATCGGCAGTTGATGTTGCGACCTGAGCAGCAGCCTGTGTCGATTGGACAGTTGTTGCCGTAATATTAGGCGTTTCGGTTGGGGTCGGTGTGTTAGTCGGCGTGTCTGTCGGCAGCGGTGTATTGGTTGGAACATGCGCGGTTGCCGTGAGCGATGGGCCATCCGAGATGACAAACGCGGTGTCAGAAGTTGCTTTTTGACCGGCACTGTTAGCGGCTTCTACAGCCAGAATATGCGGCCCTGAGCCTAATGCCAGGATATCAAGATCGAATGAATAGGGTGCTTCGGTCACTGAAGCTGCATCTTTGCCGTCGATGGTGAAGGTTACACCAGATACCGTAGTCTGACTGGTCACATCAACGGTCACAGTTCGATTCGTATCTACCGTTTCGCCGGTTTCGATGCCGCTGATGCTGACCTGTGGTGGCAAAGCAGCAATTTTGATGTTCAGGGTTTGGGTTGTCGATTGTCCGCTGGCAGTGGTGGCTGTAATGCTCAATACGACGTTACCGGGTTGAAGTTCCGCCGGATTGACTGTGAAGGATGCTACATCGGCGCTAGCGTTGGCAACTTCGGCATCGCCCAGCTTGGCTGTGATACTTGTAATGGGTGTTTGGCCGGCTGCGCTGACCGTCACGACGGTTTGTTCACTGATTTCCTGACCATCTTCGAGACCGGAAATCGTGATCGAAGGCGGCAGCGCGGCGACAGTGAAAGGTTGGTTAGCGGACGTGGTTACACCCGCTTCGTTGACGACATCCACATTGAGGGTGTGATCTCCCGGCGAGAGCGCAGCGGGATCAATGGCGTAGCTGTAGGGTGCGTCACTGACGGCTGTGGCTTCTCCATCGTCAATGGTATAGGTAGCGCTGATGGCAGGTGTTTGACCAGTCACGTCGAGGACAACGGTTTGGGGTTTGCTGATTTCGCCGGATGGTAATCCAGCAATCGTCACAACCGATGGCAATGCGGCGACCTCAAAGCTGCCGCTGGCTGTGCCAATATCACTACTGGAATCGGTGGCGTTAAAAGTCAGTTGATGGTTGCCCGGAGCGAGTGTCAGCGGATCAATTGAAAGTGTATAGGGCGGCTTGGTCAGGGTGGCGCTGCTGGTTCCGTCGAGGAGGAATTCTGCCGACGAAATGGCGTCATCCGCCGCGACTTGAGCGGTAATATCGGTAGACTCAGTAATGGGCTGAGTCGGGAGATCAGGCAGGGTCACAATCGGAACCGGGATAGGCGCGCGCAAATCTGTGCTGGCGGTGGATGTCCCGGCGTCGGTTGTCACCTGAAGATCGAGTGGATAAGTGGTTCCATCGGCTGGAATATCAACACTCAACGTCACGACATATTGGCTGCGCAGGGTAGCCGCGAGGTTGTTGTAGATTTCAAGCAATTGGTCGGGCGTGGGCGACTCGTTAAATTTCGCGAGTGTGCCTTGTGCCAATGATTGCATGTAGGTTCGATCAAAGCCGTAGCCCAGGCCGATAGTATAGACAGGAACACCGCTTTTGAGTGCTTCATCCAACGCGGCTCCGCGCTGGGAACTGCTGAGTCCGCCAAATTCTGCGCCATCGCTCAAGAGGACGACTGCACGACGTGTATTGCCGGATGATGCAGCTTTTTTCACAGCCAGCAAAGCGCCATCGTAAAGAGAAGTTTTGCCACCATAGGTGAGGTTATTGATGGCGTTGAGCAGAACAGTTTTGTCGGTGGTGAAATCCTGTACCAACCGTTCGGTACTGTCAAAGGCAATAATCGCAACTGGATCGTTGGGGCCGATGGAGTTGATAAAACTGGTAGCCGCTTCGCGGGCACGGTCAAAAGGCGCACCAGCCATGCTGCTGCTGGTATCAATTGCCAGCACTGCGGAAAAAGCCAGATCATCATCGGTGATGTTTTCGACGCTGACGATGGTCGCGCGGTCAGCAAGTTGACCTGTAACGGCAAAATTATCTTTGGTGAGACCAAAGATGGGCTGTCCTAATCGATCATAAACATTGGTGGTCAAAATAACGGTGGGGAAATCAGAGGTGTTCGAGCCAGTCAGTTCAAGTTTTACGGGTGGCGAATCCTGCATGGCAAGACGCGCAGCGGGTATAAGCATAAGGGACAGTAGAACTAAGAAAAATATCCGTTTCACGATGATCCCCCGATTTGCAAAATGCATAATTTGCGGCAATACAATTTATTTTAAGGCAGGTTGTGCTGTGACCTGCACAATGTTTCTCGTTTGACTATGTTAACCGAAATTCGGATTCTCGCAACTTAAGTCTCGCTCACTTCCGCGTATACCACGCGAAATGAGGATAAATTTCACAACCTGGGGAATGGTATTCGTTCAATCAGAACGCGGCGGAAGTTTGCCCACATTGTAACCCAAACTCACGAGGGCCTTCGCGGCGGCTTCGGCAACTGTCGAATCGGCCTCAAAGCGGCGTCCCTGATCGCTGGATAATTTCAGCAGGAAAGGGACTGCGCGGGTGTCTCCAAGCTGCTGTAGGGCGAGGACGGCACTGCGGCGCACATCGACATCGGTGGAAGCCAGCGATTCAGCGATAGTCGCAAAGTGGTCGCTGCCAAGCCGTGTGAGGGCGAAGGCCGCCCAAACAACCAATTGCGGATTCGTATCGTTCAAGAGCGGCTTGAGGTAGGGGACAGCGGCGTTATCCCCGATTGCGCCGAGGGCGTTCGCGGCGGCTCCGCGCACACCGGGGTTTTCATCCTGGAGGGCGTCGATCAAGGGTTCGATGGCGCGGGCATCGCCAACGCGGCCTAATAAATAGGCCATAAATTGGCGCAACTGCACATCCGGGCTGCGCAGCAGGCGAATCGCGCCTTCGACATCAGGGGTTTCACCAGGCATTTTTTAATCCGATCCAGACCGGAATGTTTTCAGAATAGACATGAGCTGTGCTGTCTGATCGGGATTGTCGAGAATTGTGTCTCGAACCAGCAGGGCATGAACACCCAGGCCGGCGATGTCCTCAATTTCAGCGAGGGTTTGCAGTCCGTCAGTGACCATAACACCGACATTCGGTGGTATTAACGGGCGTAGTTTGCGGATATGGTCGCCAACATATTCATCCGTCCAGGGATCAAAATTAGACAAGCCAATCACATAAGGACTTAAGCTGAGGGCGAATTTCAGTTCCTCGGCGTCGTACACCTGAACAATACCTGTCATACGGTTGCGCTGGGTAGCCGAGAGTAAGGCATATAAACTGGCTGATTCGAGAATAGCCGAGGAGAGCATCAAAGCGGATGCGCCCGCCGCACGGGCTTCTACGATCTGATATTCATCGAAAATATAATCCTGGCTGACGACAGGTACATTGATCGCCCGTGATACAAGGACGAGATCATCTAGACCGCCCTCGTACAGATATTCATCGGTGAGCAGAGAAACCGCTTCTATGCCGGTTTTGACAAAGCGTAAAGCGGTTGCTACCGGATCATAGTCATTTAATAATTCCGATTTCCCCTGGGCATATTTGATTTGTCCGATGAGCGTGATTTGCGCGTCGGTAGCGACGGCATTGAGCACTGCTTTGGGGCGTTTTTGCATACTCGCCAGCGCGCGCACGGCCTCGATGGGCGTCCGCAATTTTCGATCCGCCAATGCCTGCCGTTTAGCAGCGATGACGATCTCAGCCTGGGGAGTCAATTCTTTAGTTGACATAATCTTATTACAAAATCCTTCAACTCACTGCGTGAGCCGATCCAAAAACCTAAAAATGCACGAACTTCTCTATTCTAAAGGTTTTTCTGGATTTTGTGGGGGTTTAATAAAGAAAAATGGGTTTGTGTTTGGTTTGGAAAACGGTGTTATGATAGGAATAATGTGTTATTGCGAGATGCCTTAAGGAAAAGGTTAATTTTATGGAGTTATCGCGCGAAGAAGTTGGGCGCATTGCCGAACTCGCGAAATTGGAATTGACGGACGCGGAAATCGAATTGTATGCAGGCCAGCTCACGCCGATTTTGCAATATTTCGAGCGTTTGCAAGCATTGGATACCTCACACATACCGCCGACGGCATCCGTTTTGCCATTAAAGAATGTGCTGCGCCTGGATGTGGCTACGCAAGCGGTTACTCCAGCACAGGCGGTTTCGAACGCGCCCGATAGAGAAGACGATCAATTCCGGGTCAGTGCCATTTTGGGCGAAGAATAACGCCCAACCTTCTGTGTTGAGAAGGGACGTAGGTACTCTTCCCGTTTCCTTAATGTAAGCGTCAGAATTCAACTATATCTGCCCTGAACAAAAGAGTGAGCGAAGGCAATGCCAAACAAACGACTGCTGGTTATCGAAGACGATTATGATGTCGCCGAGATGCTCTTGATGTATTTCACTTCTCACCAATATGAAGTGTATCATGCCGATTCTGGCACGCAGGGGATCGAGTTGGCGCGGACAAAATACCCGCAACTCATCATGCTGGATGTGATGATGCCGGATATGGACGGCTATGAAACCTGCCGCCGAATCCGTCAGATGACATTGACCAAATACATCCCCGTCATTTTCCTGACCCAGCGTGATGAGCGCGCGAACAAAGTTAAAGGTCTGGAATTGGGCGCGGATGATTACATCACCAAACCGTTCGATGTGGACGAACTGCGTCTGCGTGTGCAGGGCGCAATCCGGCGGGCAACGCGCGAGAATCTACACGAAGCCCGGACAGGACTGCCGACTGGCCCGCTGGTTGAAGAGGAAGTCATGCGTCGCCAGTATCAGGATGCTGCCTATAGCGATTTGCGGCTGGCAATCGAGGGTTACAAGGCGTACTGCGATGTCTATGGCTTCCTGGCTGGTAACGAAGTGATTGCTTTCGCCGCCAAAACGCTTCAGGATGCTATTGGCGAATTTGGCAGCCAGGATGATTTCCTGGGGATTGTGGACGACAACTTTGTGCTGATGACCCAGGCGAAGGATCCGACTGCCATGCAGACAGTCATCCATAAGAAATTTGAGGACGGCGTAAAAGCCTTCTATTCATTCGCCGATGTCGAACGCGGTGGATTGATTATCAACGCCGGAACCGAGCAAGAGAAAAAATACCCGTTGATGGGTGTTGTCGCGTTAGCAGCATCGGTTTAAGTCAGCGGTTAGCTCCTTACTTCGTTCGGAAGCCATTAGCAAATAGGCAGACGAAACATCAACCACAGAAGCGCCAGAACGGCGCTTTTTGTTTGCCCTGAAATGGTGATTCTGTTAAGGTATACATAACATCAGGGGGCAGATTATCAATGGCAATTCCACAGAAACCCAAATTATTGTATCAGGCCGTTATTGAACGGCGAAAATTTATCCGGCGATTTGTGTGGTCATTATTGGCGGCAGTCGCAGCCATTGGCGCAGGCGTGGCCTTGAACGAAGCGGCTAATCGCGGCTTGGTCGATCCTAACGTTGTGCAGGCGGGCAGTATCGCCAGTTTAGTGGTTGTCGTGCTGTTTGGTTTGCGGGCGCTGATCAATCTTTCACTCAGTTTGCGCCAGCGGAGCGAGACCCTGCGCATTTTTGACAAAGGTATTATCCTGCAAACGAAAAAAGGCGAACAGAAAATCGGTTGGTCACAGGTGACGGCCTTCCGTGAAGGTGGGAGTGGGATCTATCTGGGGAAGCGTCCGGTTGTCCAGTGGGGCGCACACCGCCTCAAGCTGCAAACGGGAAAAGTTTTCAACGTAAGCAGCAAGTATGGGGATTTACGGCAGACAGGAGCAATTTTGCGGCGGTATGCGGCGCATGTGACCGGAATCCAGATGGGACAAACACTGCGGGCAGAAAAGCCGGTTAAGTTAAATCGAAGTTTGACCGTGTGGCCGGGAGGCGTGGAAGTCGGCAAACAAGAAATCCCCTGGTCAGAAGTCGAAGTGCAATTGAAGAACCGTAACCTGACCATTTTGCGCAAAAACGCAAAAGGGAAATTCAAACCCGTCCGGCGCTATAATGTGAAGCAGGTGGATAATGTCGGTGGGTTCATGGAAATCGCCACCGGGACGATCCGAAATCATCAGCGCGAACGATTTGAGAAAAAGCGAGAAATCTGAAGCGTAAAATGCGATGGAAAGAAAAGAATCTAACCACCGAGAAACCGAGATCACAGAGCGGAAATCAGAAAAAGAAATCGTTCTGAGCCGCCATCGTCTGCCGCGCGTATACCGTGTGAGTATTGTAGGCTTCTGGATCGCGCCAATTTTCATCCTGGTCACCGCGATATTGGTTAGCCAGGGATTATCGGCGGTAATGCTCGATCCACGTTTCTGGCTGCCGCTGGCGATTATGGTCATCCCGGCGCTGTATATCTGGCATGAAGGCGTGGATGTGCTGTCAAGCGGGGTTGTGAGCCGAGTCCATTGGCCGCGGTATTATGCTTATCATCAACTCGACAACTGGTATTATGACAGCCGCCCTGACCGGCGGACATTGACCATATGGGATGCCCAGAATCGTAAAGTTCTGGAGTGCCGTGCCGGACATCTGACCGATTTGCCCACCCTGCTGGCGGCTTTGAAATCGAACCTGCGCAACCGGAATTGGCCGATGTAAATAGCTGTTGGCATTTAGCCGTTAGCCATTAGCAAAGACAAAAACATAAAAGCGAAGGCGGACAAGGCAGCACCTTGTCCCTTTTGTTATGCGTTTGTTCGCTGGGTTAAGAAGACGTGGTATCCTGAAACTAATTTACGCGACTCGAATTTAAATCCTCGCCCCTTTTTTGAAAAATCCCAAAGTTAGAACTTGGTACGGAAATTTAGGCATGTATATGTGCTGCATGGTAGTATCTACCTGTATCGTCCGTGTGGTTTAGACCGAGGATGGCTGATGACTGAACGCGAGCAGCTTGAACAGGCTATCGCTGCCCAGGAAGCCCTGCGCGCGACGCTTGGTGATGAAGTCGTCAACGCCGTCGTCGCGGTTTTGCGCGAAAAACTCGAAACCATTGCCCCACATGCTAGCTCAGATCAACGGAAGCTGGTCACGATTCTTTTTGCTGATACGGTTTCGTCTACGGCGATGTTCCAGCATGTTGATCCCGAAGATGTGTTGGAAATTATGGATGGCGCGCTGCGCTTATATACCGATCTGGTCGGGGAACATGGCGGCACGGTTGCACGGTTGACCGGCGATGGACTGCTGGCTTTTTTTGGCGCGCCTTTGGGCCGCGAAGATGATCCGGTGCGGGCGGCTCGCTGTGGATTGGGAATCATTCGCGCCGCTCAGACTTACGCCCTCGAAGTGCAATCACGTTGGAATGTCAGCGGCTTTAATGTGCGTGTGGGCATCAATACTGGGCTGGTCGCTTTAGGCGAAGTGGGCGGTGCTTCGGGTTCAGAATATACAGCGATGGGCGACGCGATTAACCTGGCAAGCCGAGTCGAGAGCAATGCGCCTGTTGGTAGTGTGCTCATTTCGCGCGATACCTACATTCATGTACGCGGCTTTTTTGAAATCCGCAAACTGGATCCGATCAAGGTTAAAGGGAAAGATGAACCCGTCGAAGTGTATGTCGTCGAACGGGAAAAACCACGCACGTTCCGGGTGATGACGCGCGGCGTGGAAGGCATCGAAACGCGGATGATTGGGCGTGAAGCCGAATTGCAGCAATTGCAGGATTTATTCAACTGGACAGTTGATGAGAGCGAGACTCAGGTCGTCACTATATTGGGTGAGCCTGGGGTAGGTAAATCGCGATTGCTGCGCGAGTTCGACAATTGGATTGACGAAGTGCCGATGAGTGTGTTGTATTTCACCGGACGGGCAACGGTAGAGATGATGTCCTTGCCCTATGCGCTGATTCGCAACCTGTTCACGTTCCGGTTTGAAATCCAGGATAGCGACAACGCGGCTACCGTGCGGCAAAAAATGGAACGCGGCATCATGCACTTTATGGGGGCAGACAGCCTGCATAAAGCCCATTATATCGGCCACCTGATTGGATTTGATTTCACAAACAGCCCGCACTTGCAGGGTGAAGATCCACATCAAATCACACAACTTGGTTTGTACTACATCGCCGAGTTTTTTAGGGCAGCAGCAACCGATACGCCTGCCGTGATGTTTTTGGACGATATCCATTGGGCGGATGATAGATCGCTCGATCTGGTGAACCATATTGTCCGCTCCTTACGCGGATTAAAATTGTTGGTGGTGTGTCTGGCGCGGCCAACTCTTTTCGAGCGCCGTCCGCCGCTGTGGACGGAACAGCACGAATTCCATACGACGATTGAACTGCGGCCCTTATCGAAAGGGGACAGTCGCCAGTTGGTCGAGTTGATTTTGAACAAAGCCGAGAACGTGCCGACTGACCTGCGAGATTTAATCGTCAACAGCGCGGATGGAAATCCGTTTTATGTCGAAGAACTCATCAAGATGCTGATTGACGACGGAGTCATCGTCAAAGGGCCGGATCGCTGGTGGATTGAAGATGAGCGCCTGACAGATATGCGCATCCCGCCAACGCTGACGGGTGTGCTTCAAGCACGGTTGGATGCGCTGCCACCAGGGGAACGGACACTTTTGCAACGGGCGTCGGTAGTGGGACGTATTTTCTGGGATCAGGCGATCACTCAGATGCATACCGAGGATGACGAAGCCATTGATGATCCGCACGCTGGCTTGACGGCATTACGGGGGCGTGAACTTATCCGGGGACGGGAACAATCGGCTTTCGCGGGCGCAGAAGAATATATTTTCAAGCACGCAATTTTGCGCGATGTGACCTATGAAAGTGTTTTGCGGCGGCTGCGGCGGGTG
This sequence comes from Chloroflexota bacterium, assembly GCA_039933955.1. Taxonomy (GTDB): domain Bacteria; phylum Chloroflexota; class Anaerolineae; order Aggregatilineales; family Phototrophicaceae; genus CFX2. The sequence continues at coordinate 69,379 of JBDTNB010000007.1, read as the reverse complement.
TATCACGGGCAGGTGGCGGATTGGCTGGTGGAGCGGGCGGGAGATCGCGTCAATGAATACACGGGCTTGATCGCCGACCATTATGAGCGGGCGGGGCAATCGGAAAAGGCGCTGTTTTATCTGATTCGGGCAAGCGAACAAGCGCTCAATATCAGCGCGTATCGTGAGGCGATTGGACGGTTGGATCGTGCGCTGACGACGCTTCATGATGGCCCGGTGACGGATAATGCTATCCAGGAGGCTCAAATTAAGCTGCTCCTGGGACAAGCTTACCGGGGTTTGAGTGCCTATCCCAAAGCCAAAGAGTTGTATGAACAAAGCCTGGCGCTCTTCGCGGAGACGAAAAATAATGAGGGCATCGTCAAGGCACTTTATGACCTGGGCTGGCTGCTCGGTTTAATTTTGCGGCGACATGATGACGGTCAACAATATTTCCAGGAATCGCTGGCTATCGCGCGGGAGATCGGTGATAAGCGCGGTATTTCATGGGCGCTGAATGGGTTGGGGGCGATGGCACACTGGCAGGGCAAACATGATGATGCCATCCGCTATTACGAGGAAAGCCTGGAAATCGCTAGAGAAATTGGCGATTGGCCGCGCATTTCCGGCGCGTTGAACAATATCGGGCTGATTGAAGGTGAGGCGGGGCATTATGAGGTTGCACGCAAGAATTTGCTCGAAAGCCTGGATATTTCCAAGCGTATAGGCCGACGCTCCGGCATCACAAGTTCATATACCAATTTGGGCGGATTGGCACGCGCGGAAGGCCAGCATGAAGAGGCGCGCAAATATTTTGAAGAAGCGCTGACGATCCAGAAGGAAATCGGGGATCGTGCCGGAATCGCTGCGAGTTTGTATGGCCTGGGCAGTCTGGCACGGATGCAAGGCAATTATGAAGAGGCCAAGCTGCACTTCAGCGAAGCGTTGGCGATCTTCAAGGAAATTTATTATCCAGCAGGAATTGGCTCGTGCCTGGAAGATTTGGCGCTGGTGGCACGGTTGCAGGGGAATTATGCCGAAGCGACACAATATCTCCAGGAAACGCTGTCGGTTGCGCGTGAGTTGGGCGATCTGAATGAGACGGCGAATGCTTTGTTGAATTTGGGCGCTGTAGAAGCGGTGCAGGGACATTACACTGATGCTCAGCAGTTTTTGACCGAGAGCCTGTACATCAATACCGAAACGGGCAATCGCAAAGGGTTGGCGCGGACACATTTGTACCTGGGGCAGACCGCGCTGGGCATGGAGAATTTCGACGAAGCTGAGCAGTCATTTACCGAGGGACTGTCGATTTACCGCGAGTTTGATAATCGCACCGGTATTGTAATGACGCTGGTGGGTTTGGGTGATGTATATACGGCACATGGCGCATATGCAGAGGCACGGCAGCAGTTCCACGAAGCGTTTACGGCGGCATCGGCGTTACATGATACCCCACTCACCTTGTGGGTTTTAGCGGGAATCGCGGCGATGCTGGCGCAAGAGGGCGAAAAAGGGCGCAGCGTCGAACTGCTGGGACTGGTGCTCGACCATTATGCGACTCCCCAGGAAGCGCGCGATCGGGCGACGGCGCTTTTGAGCGTATTGGAAGCCGACTTGTCCGATCCGGTACTGGCAGAGGCGTTGGAGCGCGGCAAAGGGATGGCGTTGGATGCGCTGGAAGCGGCGCGGCGGCGGTTGGGTATGGACGAAGGCCAACGCTGGCTGACGTAGATTGAAGGGTAAATTTAAAGGGCGATCCAACTAAATACCTCACCCCCAGCCCCCTCTCCACACGTGGAGAGGGGGAGTCAAACCATGAAAACAGCGTGACAGTTTACTGGGGACTATTTAGCGGATTTCGCGTTTGAGTACGTCGGCGAGGATGGGTTCGTAAATTTGCATCCCAACCCCTTGCAGCAAAGCCAAATCCGGTGATTGAGCGACATTGCTATCAGCCGGCACGGTGATTTCGGCGGTGGCGACAAAGTGACCACGCTGCCAATACGTCATGGCGTGCAAGGCGGGAGTATCGCACTCGGTTGTGGTTTCGGTGAACAACGGATAGGCCAGGTTATCTGATTTGGCGCTGGTGAAACCATTTTGCACGGCCAGTTGTTCGAGATTGGCGTCAGCCAGGGCCGCCGCAGCGTCTTCCGGCGATTTATAAGAATCGAGGGTGTATTCCACCGACATAAATCCAGCACCCTTCAGGTCACACTTGGCGTTGACCACTTTATTGGTCACACGATATTCAAAGTTGTGGCTGCTGAGGAAATCACCCAGCGCGGTTTGTTCAGCTTCGGGCGCCGCAGCTACGACCTGATCGCTGGTGAACGCGCCGGAGACTGTTGGATCTACCGATAGGGTGTCAGGTGGGAGCAATGTGGCTATTTTGTCGAAAGCCGCCTTCACCTCATCCTGGGTGGCGATAGCCGGGGTTTCGTAAGTGGTTTTTACGGTTGTTGGATCGGTGATGATAACGACAGTATCCAATTTGCTGCCGGGTTCGGTAGCGGTGTCTGGGTCGCGCAGTTTTATTGCGGTGACGTTTTCCTGACCCTCCAATACCTGACCAAATACGTTGTATTGCAGGTTCAGGTGCGTGGCTGCCGCAGTGGTGATGAAGAATTGGCTGCCGTTGGTGTCCGGGCCAGCATTCGCCATCGCAAGGACACCGGGATTGGCGAAGTCCAGAAAGCCAACGATTTCATTTTTGAATTGGTAGCCGGGGCCACCCGTGCCGGTTGCTGTTGGATCGCCACCCTGTGCCATAAAATCCTGGATCACACGATGGAAAGTCGTGTTATTGTAATAGCCTTTTTGGGCAAGGAATACGAAGTTGTTGACGGTGACAGGCGCATATTGTTCGTAGAGGTCAACGTAAATCGCCCCAGCTTCGGTGCAAATGACGGCACGATAATCGGTGTCGGGTTGCAAAACCTGATCGGCAGCGGTGAAGGTGCGGGTTTCAGGGTCGGCGGCGGGAGCCACAGCCTGACATATTTCAGTCGGCGTCTTGGCATCCTGGGCGGCGGCAGGCAGTGCCAGCGTCAGCGCGGCCAATGCCGCGACGCATACTGTATAGAGTTTCTTCATCGAATCGGGACTCCTTATTAAGTTGAGGGACGTGATTTATTGTATACAGTTTTCCTGAAAGTGGAATAAGAAGTCGATTGAGAAACTGTAACCTGAGGATAAGAAATTAGCCGCCGCCGCGCAGTTTGGAGATGAGCCGTTGGACGATGCTTTTGTCGGTGGCGGCGAGGCGTTGATGCTGGGCGAGGCTGCGCAAGCGGGTTATTTCGCCAAACAAAGTGACGCGGTGAACTGTTTCCCCATTGACCTGATACCACTCAGCAAAAACATGAGTTACATGGGGATCTTTGCCGTGTACCTGTTTATAGGCGCGCCGATAATTTTCTACAATGTGTTGAGGCGCTAGTGTGGCGTCTTCTTCATCACCCGTTGAAGTATACATATCCCGGTTTCGCTGTTGTGAGATTGTTCACATTACAACATATTATACAGGGAAAACATCGGTTTGTGAGATTAATATATGCTACATAATGGTATCTGTTTCGCGAATTCGCGTGAGTAGTACAAAGGTACGGTAATCCATTGGTACGCATCTGGGCGCGGTTTGCGTTCAGGCTGGTCTGCGCGACAATTTTTTTGTTGATGGTGTGGATGCTATTCACGCATCAAGTTGAAGCGCCGCTGCCTAAACTGCTTTACAGCCAGGATCGAACAGGAACACTTTATTTGTGGGACGCCGATTGTCCATTGTTAAGCACGAGCTGTATACATGACCGCCTGCTCTTGCAAGGATTAAATAATCCATTTTCAGTCGCGCAATGGTCGCCGGATGGAGCCTCTATTGCGGTTTATCTGTCTGACTCGTGGGTGATTTATCCGGCAGAATGTTTAGTTCAAGACAAGTCATGTACTCCCTGGCGGCTGGATTCCTCGGCTAATGACACGCGCATCGCGTGGGGGCCGGATGGAACAACGCTGGCCTATATCACGGATTCTAACAGCGCCACCATGAGAATTTTGACACGCGGCTGTTGGGATCAATCCAGGCAGCGTTGTTTGGAGCAGACGGTTCGTGTGGCTTCACGCGGGGTGCTGCGGCAGCCTGCATGGTCAGCAGACGGCAGTCGCTTCGCGTTTTTGGGATTACAGCCAGCGGGTTTATTTCGACTCGATGCTGTCTGTCTGGATAATCCAGACAGTTGTACCGACTCGATGCAGTTTGTCTCTACAAATGTCGGGTCGGTGTTTTGGCCGTTATTATCTGCGGATGGCCGCCAACTACTCTATTTTGGCGTCGATACAGAAGGCGTGGGTCAACTTTATCGCGCCGATATTGACAGTGGCGCTATCCAGCAGCTTACTTTCCGGGCAGGTGGCGCGGGGGTTCCAGCGTGGTCGAATGACGGACGTTATATCGCTTTTTCGGGGTTTAAGGGGCGTTCCGGCGGTGATTTAGGTATCTACGTCTTTGACGTTGAGCGCCAATTAACCGGTTTGGCGATCCTGCGACCCGGCGCGAATTTCAACTATCCAGCATGGAGTCCATGACCATAACGCCGAAATCAGGCAATCACACTGACGCCTGACGCACGCCAGCCTGACGATTGCCCTGCGCTCAAATCCAAAATATATCTAAATCCACTATACTGTTGAGTAAGTCATTATAAAGGGTATTACATCGTTTTCACCGTTTATCTTATGCGGGAAATTGTGGTAGCCATTCAGATGAGTGGCAGATGGAGGGTTATGATGTGGCGTAAATTCTTGATTCTGGCAGTTGTGCTGGCGTCCATGTTAGGTGTGTCGGCAGTGCCAGTCGCAGCACAATCGGGTGTGGTTTGGGATGCGAGTTACTACAACAATACGACGTTGACCGCACCGGCAGTGCTCAAACGGCAGGATGGCGCAGTTGGATTTGATTGGGGCAGCGGCTCGCCGGGATCAGGCGTGAATGCCGATAACTTCAGTGTTCGATGGGGTGCAGACCCAAGTTTCCAGGCGGGAACGTATCGGTTTTATGCACTGGCAGATGATAAGGTCAAGATCACCGTTGATTTTAGTTATACGGCGCTGGTCGATACCTTTAGCCAGAGTAATATTGGGCAGGTTGTGAGCAGCGATATTACCCTGACGGCGGGAACGCATCACATTCAAGTGGATTATGCGGAACTATCCGGTAATGCTTATGTGTATGTAACCTGGGCAAATCTGGCGACCAATCCTACCGGGCCAAACTTCCCGACGGCGAATGGCTCCGCGCCAAGCCTGCCACCGTTGAGCAGCGGCCCATGGACGGCGCAATATTTCGGTAATGCGGGTTTGTCCGGATCGCCGACATTGATTCAATCGGAAGCGACACCAAGCCACGACTGGGGTTCAGGTGCGCCAGTTGCCAGCCTCCCAGCCGATAATTTCTCGGCGCGTTGGACGAGCGTTCAGACCGTGAATGCCGGTGCATATCAGGTCAGTGTGCGGGCCGATGATGGTGTGCGGGTGGTCATAGACGGCATCACTTATATCAACGAGTGGCATACCGCAACAGCTTCTACGTATACGGCGAATGTGAGCCTATCTGCCGGTCAGCACAGCTTCATGATTGAATATTTTGAGGCAGCGGGCGTGGCGTTCATGGATTACAAATTTCTGCCCTTGGGTGTGGTCACGCAACCGACAGCAAGCCCGGTATACACAGGCGCAGTTATGACAGTCACGGGCGCATTCAAGCTCAACGTGCGCGATGCTCCAAGCGCACGAACCGGCAATATTGTGGCAAAGATTAACCGAAACGAGTCTTATCCAATTGTCGGACGAAATGCGAATACGACATGGTGGCAGATTAACGTCAATGGGATTGTCGGTTGGGTGAATGCGAGTTATGTCACGGCTGTAAATGCACAAAGCGTACCTGTATCAACTGGTGGGACAACCTCTCCGACGGCGATTCCGCCTTCGAACTGTGGTACTTCACCAACGCCGCGCCTCGTGGTCGGCAAGACGGCGCGCGTGACGCCGGGACTGCCGAATAATATCCGCTCGGTCGCCAGTACATCGGGTGTATTATTGGGCCAAATCCCAACCAGTGGCATTTTCACCGTATTAGGTGGGCCGCAGTGCTCTGAAGGATTCTACTGGTGGCAGGTGAATTACAACGGGATTGTTGGGTGGACGCCAGAAGGCTCAAACGGGCAATATTTTGTTGAGCCTATTGTGGGTAACGGATAATAAAGTTGATGCGGGAATGGGGACTCATCAAGAGTTTCCATTCCCGTTTGTTCTCAGTCAAAATGAGTTGGATTTGCAACGAGGGGGTTAGAGCCGGACAAGGCGTGCCTTGTCCCTACAAAAGACCTCTTGAACAATGCCCAACTCGTGTAGAGGCGTAAAAGGAGTACACATTATGTGGCGCAAAATTGTGATGGCAGCCGCATTATGGCTGGTGGTCGGTGCAGCCGCAATCCAACCCACGTTGGCACAGAATACAACCTGGAATGCGAGTTTTTATAACAACACCTTCTTGTTGGGGAAGGCCGTAGCAACACGCACGGATGGACAAATTGCCTTTGATTGGGGCAATGGTTCGCCAAACGATGGTGTAAACACCGATAACTTTTCGGCACGTTGGGGTGCAGATCCATATTTCACAGCGGGGACGTACCGGTTTTATGCCCTCGTCGATGATAATGTGAAAGTCACGGTGGACTTCTCATACACGCCGTTGATCGACACCTTTAGCAAGCCCGCAATTGGACAGATTGTCAGCGGCGATGTGACATTGGGTGAGGGTTTTCACCATGTCCAGGTTGATTATCGCGAGGTCAGCGGCAGCGCTTACCTGTACGTGACCTGGGCAAATCTAGCAACTAACCCAACCGGGCCGAACTTCCCTGTCCCGCAGCAGTCATATTCGAGTGTCAACAACGGCGGCTGGACTGCTCAGTATTACAGCAACAACAGTTTGAGCGGAACGCCAGTGCTGACACGCGCCGAAACTTTCCCGTCTTACAATTGGGGAACCGGATCGCCAGACAGCAGTGTGCCGTCAGATAATTTCAGCGCACGCTGGACAGGTGTGCAAACCATTGATGCGGCCAGTTACACGATCACCGTTCGCGCAGATGATGGTGTGCGGGTCATTGTGGATGGCACGACTTATATCAACGAGTGGCATCTGGCGACGAATAGCAATACCTATACGGCGACGTTTAACCTGTCAGGTGGGCCACATACTTTCACAATCGAGTATTATGAAGCGGGCGGTAATGCGTTCATCGATTATCACTTATCGCGAACGGGCGTGAATGCGCCTGCGCCTTCGAGTCCCGGCGTGAATTCCGGCACGACAGTAACTATCACGACAGCTAGGTTAAATGTGCGTAACGCGCCCAATACCGGCGGAACAATCCTGGTCAAAGTGAATCAGGGCGAGACTTATCCGGTTGTCGGGGCGAGTGCTGATAAAAGCTGGTGGCAGATCAATGTGAACGGCACGGTTGGTTGGGTATTTGGGCGTTATGTGTCGATTGCAGGTAATTCCAATGTTGCGGTGACGGGCGGCGTGGTTCAAGCTGCTGCACCAGCGGCTACCGGATACACTGTGACGGCGTTAGACGCAGTGAACATCCGCAGCGCGCCAAGCACACGGGGTTCAACCATTTTGAGCAAACTGCCAATTGGCGGACTTGCCCAGGTTGTTGGGCGTAATGCAAACAGCAGTTGGTGGCAAGTTGACTATCAAGGGGTTGTGGGTTGGGTGAGTGCGCGCTATGCACAACTTCAAACCTCCGCGAGTCTGGCGAATATTCCGGTCACAGGATAAATTGTTTCAGATTCAACGATGCGAGGGGCGGACGAGGTTCGCCCTTTTGATTTCTCATCTGATGCAAATATGTTCCGTGACTTTGGCGTCACCTAAATCGTCGCGAAATCTTCCCGAAGATATTATGACCTACATTTTTGTAAATTCCGCGTTATAATGCGCCCCCGGTCATTTAGCATGAATTCATCAAATTCTGATGATTCTCTCATTTGACGGCGTTAGGCTCACCTCGCGTTCTGAACCCTCGCCTGAGGGAAAGGGTGATAAGTAGGTATGATCGAAGTTCAAGATTTGACTAAAAAGTATGGTTCCGTGACGGCGGTGAATGGTATTTCATTCACAGCCAAACCAGGACAGGTGACCGGCTTCCTGGGGCCAAATGGTGCGGGCAAGACCACGACCATGCGGATGCTCACCGGTTTCTTGCCGCCCACATCAGGGAAGGCGCTGGTCGCCGGACATGATGTGTTCGAAGAGAGTATGGAAGTACGCAAGCGTGTCGGTTATCTGCCGGAAAATGTTCCGCTATACCGGGATATGTCGGCGCTCAGTTATCTGATGTATATCGGGGAAATCCGAGGCGTCAAAAATCGCCGTGCAAAAGCCCTGGAAACTCTGGATCGGGTTGCATTGGGCAGCCGAGCGAACAGCCGAATCCGAACGCTTTCCAAAGGTATGCGGCAGCGTGTTGGTCTGGCGCAGGCGCTCATCCATGATCCTGAAGTGTTGATTCTGGACGAGCCGACCATCGGTCTCGACCCGATTCAGGTGTTGGAACTGCGCGATCTGGTGCGTGACCTGGGACGCAGCCACACCGTGTTGTTCAGCACACACATTTTGTCGGAGGCCGAGCAGGTTTGCGACAATGTGGTGATTATCAACCGGGGGCATATCGTCGCGGAAGGTTCGCCATCAGAACTGCGTGGAACGCTGGAGCAGGGTGGACGTGTACTGCTGCGCGTGAATGTACACCCTGATGTTGCTATAGCTGCCATTCAGTCCATCCCTTCGGTTGCACATGCTGAAATTTCGATGGATGGAATTGTGACTACGCCTTCTGATGTGAAAGTTGATCCACGTCCGGCGATTGCTCGAACGGTTGTCGAACATGGATGGGACTTGATTGAACTGCGACCATTGGCTGTAAACCTGGAAGAAATCTTCCTTGAACTGACCCGAAAGGCTGAACTCGGCCCATCTGCTGCCGCCGACCAGCCCTCTGAATCCGCACCGGAAGGTGAGGTAGTGCAATGAGACAGATTTTCGCCGTCTTTAAGCGCGAGCTTGGACTTTATTTTCGTTCGCCGATTGCCTACGCAGTAGCTTTTGCGCTGCTGTTATTCATCGGTGTGTTGTTCAGTGGCAACCTGGCGCAGGCCGTGCAATATAATGCCAGCGCACTGCAACAGGGAGGGCAAGGCGTTCGCGCCAGCGACCTAAACCTCGCGCCGTCACTGCTGACATTCCTGATGTTTTTGATTGCACCGCTGCTCACGATGCGGCTGCTGGCAGAAGAATCCCGCGAAGGAACGATTGAAGTATTGATGACACTGCCGATGACCGAAGGACAGTTCATAGTCGGTAAGTTCCTGGCCGTGTGGGGTTATTACACGATCCTGCTGCTGCTGACCGTGATTTATCACTTCATCCTGACCATCGTCGGAACGCCGGACATGGGTGTTCAGTTTGGGTCATATTTTGGCGCGTGGTTGTATGGCGGCGCGGTACTAGCCATCGCGATGATCTGGTCAGCAATCACAGAAGACCAGATTGTGGCAGCTTTCCTGGGTGCGGCGACCATTCTGGTGCTGTACCTGGCAGAAAGCGCAGCGCTGGCAGTATCGAACCAGGGCGCGGCTTCCGGCGCGGCAGATTTTATCCGTGCATTGGGGTTACAAGCACACTACAACTCGACGCTTCAGAACGGTATCGTCCGGGCTGAGGATATTGCCTACTTCGTTTTCATGATTATCGGCGCGCTGTTCATCACGATGCGCATCGTCGAAACTCGCCGGTGGAGAGCATAATTATGGCAAATCAAACTCCAAATATGCCACAAGAACAAGAGGCGTTTATCCCGCCCTATTACATGCTGATCCTCGCGGCTGTCGCCTTTGTGGTGGCTTTAGGCGTTGCACTGACGCAGCCGACATTCTCGGTTGTCGGATGGGGCGCGCTGGGGATCGCCATTCTGTCGTTTATTGCCTGGGTTTTCATGGCTCCGGATCAGGCGAAGGCGGTTTTCACGGGACGTACCGCGCGTTTTGGCGGCACGAGCATCCTGGTGACCGTCATTTTTTTGGCGGCGTTGGTGGGAATATATGCAGTAATCCGCGACCAGAACTGGCGCGCTGATCTGACACAAAGTGACCAATATTCGCTGACCGATGAAGGCCGCAAAGCGATCACTGGTTTTGGCGCTGATCCTAAGCTGCCCAAAGTCCAGTTGTTAGCTTTCTATGGCGCATCGCAGGCTTCTACACGCGACCAGGATACGCTGTTGTTCGAAGATTATGCCAAGACAAGCGCTAGCAAAATCAGCTATCAATTTGTAGACCCGGATCGTAATCCGGCTCAGACCGCGCAGTACAAAATCACTCGCCCCGGCCAGATTTCGGTGGCGAAGATTAAAGATGATGGGACGCCAGACCTTGAAAATGCACAATTGGTCAATGCCTTTAATCAGGATGATCTAACCAATGCCGTGCTGCGTGTGGCCGCATCCGGCGATTTCCGGGCGTATTTCATCAGTGTGGACGGTGGCCTCAAACTGGATGACACTGCCGGGACGGGTTTGTCGACCCTGAATGATTCGCTCACGAAACGCTATAACTGGAAAACACAGGAAGTTTCGCTGTTTGAATTGACTGGTACGGACAGCAAAATCAAGCTCAACGATCCTGCTGCCGATGGCGAAGTTATGATCCTGGCAGGTGGCGATAAGGCGCTGACCGATGATGAATTGAAGGTCATCACCGATTTCGTGGATAAAGGCGGCAGTCTGGTCATTTTCGCCGCGCCAAGCGTGACCACCGCAACTGATACTCAAGGCCAGAGCAGTGTCGCCTCTAATAAGCCGCTGGCACTCGCTGACAACCTGTCGAATTACTTGTACACCAATTTTGGGATGCGGTTCGTTGATGATCTAGTCCTCGATCCAACCTTGTCGGTGCAATCGCCAGCCATTCCGGTGGCGACAACTTTCAGCACGACCAATTACATCACCAGCGCGTTCACCCCGAATTCGAATGGTATTGTGTTCCAGCTACCACACAGCATTGAGGTTTCGCCGACACTACCGGCGAATGTGACGGTTGATGAACTGGCGAAGACCAGCGATACATCTTTTGCCAAGACTGATATTCAGGCCGTCATCAACGGAGATACGACCCAGGCAGACACTGATTCGAAAGGGCCATTCATCCTGGCGGCGGCGGCAGAAAACACCCAGACGAAAGCGCGAGTTATTATTTTTGGCAGCTCGACTGTGCCATCGAATAATTTTGCTTCGTTGGGCAGCGGTGTCGTGAACCTGGATGCGGCGTTTAATACGCTGGTTTGGGCGACACGCTTCAATGATTACTTCAGCACTGTCACCGTACAGAGTTCGGCTCGTCCACAAGACACCCCGGTTTTCGCCAATGACCAGGTGATCCGTAATGTGAATTTGCTGACCATTTTTATCCTGCCGTTCGGCGTGTTAGCGATAGGTTTCCTGGTTTGGTGGAATACCCGCGAACGCGCAGCACGTAATAACGCGCCCAGTCAGGAGAGTTAGATCATGCGTTTGAACCGAGGAACTATCCTCCTACTGCTTGCCAGCCTGATTGTGATTGTGGCGGTAGCATTACTCAACAGCCAACGCACCAGCGCGCCGGATGTGACCCCGACTGCCACATTAAGCGCAGGGGCAGGGCCGATTTTCCCGACGATCGCCGATGTGAATAATCAGGGCAATATCGTTAAGTTTGAAGTGACCAACACTGTCGATAATCAAAAAGTCGTGATGACCAAAGACGCGGGAAATGTCTGGACGGTCACGGAATCGGCATCGCCGAACCAATTGGCAACTGACCAGACTAAGGCCGTCGGTACAATGAGTGTTTTGGCATCCTTGACTGCTCTGGACAGTTTCACAACTGACAAACTGGCCGATTTCGGATTGGATCAGCCCAAATACATTATGGTGTTGACGGACAAGGATAATAAGACCTATACCGCGAAGATCGGTAATCAAAGCCCAGCCAATCCGCGTTATTACGCGCTGGTCGATGATAACACGACGACGGTCTATATCTTATCCAAAGACCTAGTTGACGGGCTTATCAGGCAAATCACCGAGCCGCCTTATGTTCCTTCGCCAACCCCGACGGAGACCTTCACTGCGACGGCTAATCCATACAGTGAAGTTGACCAGACGGCAACAGCGGTTATGGATCAGCAAACGGCGACGGCAATGGCCGAGATTACGGTAGAAGCCACACAGGAATCTACTGCGGAAGCGGTTTCTGCAACGGTTGCACCCACTCTTGTGCCGACCACCGCGCCGACGGTAGAAACTACCCCCGAAGGAACAGCAGAAGCGACTGTTGAAATGACGACAGAGGCTACACCTTAGTCTATAGATACATTTAAACTGTAGGGTATTCCAATCGAATGCCCTACAAGAAACACTTCTATGCGAAAAGGTTTCTGCGAATCTGACGCAAAGGATACTTAAACCCTCCTCCTGTCTGACGGGAAGAGGGTTTTTGTATATTTTTTGTCAACCTTGCTTTCGCGCTAGCGTAGGTTCTGTTAAGATAACCATAGCACGATAAAAACAAAACAGCAGGCAAACTATGACCCGTCTGATTATGCGCCGAGGGCCGCAACCCGGTAAAGTTTTCGAACTGAATGCCGATGTATTGACGATTGGCAGTGGAAGTAAGAATAATATTGTTATTCTGGATAACGATATTAGCCGGGAACACTGCCGCTTAATCCGTGTCATGGCTGATTATGAAGTCAATGATCTGCGATCTAATCGGGGGACTTTTGTCGATGGACAGCGTGTCAGCAGCGGATGGTTGTTAAAACCGGGCAGTATCGTGGAGCTGGGCGAAAATGTAACTTTTGAGTATGAGCGTTCCGCAGCCGATGCCGATTTATCACGGATGCCGGCTGGCAAGCCTATTCCACGCAGCGATAAACCCGATGCTTCAGCGCCGCCTTCTCTCGTAGTCATTACTGGGCCAAACAGTGGCTTGGTGCATCCGCTGAAAACGAAAGTGGTTAATATTGGGCGCGATTTGACAAGCGATATTGTGGTCTCTGACCCGGAAGTCAGCCGCTTTCATATTCGGCTGCGATGGGTAGAAACCACGTTTGAAGTGGAAGACCTCGGCTCAACGAACGGCACTCTGTTAAATGGCGTCCATCTTGCGGCAGAAACTCCGACGCCGCTGCACGCTAATGATACGTTACAGATCGCCACACTCGCAGAATTCCGCTATACGTGGCAGCCGGATGATATTGAAGTCGAGCGGGAACATAAGCCCTCTCGATCCAGCGCCAAAATGGGCACGAAAGAAATAGCCCAACTCGAAACCAATGAATCGAATATTCTGGGAACCAAGAGCAAACGTAAGACAAGTCAGCTTGGCACCGGATTGCAGCCAGGGGCATTGGAAGACCATCTGTTTATCGCTTATGCCCGCGAGGAATGGGAGTCAATCGTTGCACCACTGGCACTGATTTTGCAGGATGCAGGTTATAAGGTTTGGGTTGACCAATATCTGGCACAGGGTGGTGACGACTGGATGCTAGCCGTTGAACAGGCGCTTTCAGAATGCTGGCTGCTGGTGGTAGTCGTTTCGCCGGAGGCTTTGAATGCGCGGCATGTCCGCTTGGCGTATCGCTACTTCTTCAACCGTGAGAAACCGGTGATTCCGCTGTTATACACAAATGTAGAAGATTTGCCGTTGGAATTGGCGAATCGGAAGCTGATTCACTATGACACTCATAACCGTAAGAAAACTTTTGACGAATTGGCATCAGAAATTGAACACCGGCAGAAGGGCTGAGCGAACAAACCGGACTAAATTCCTACGAAAATTTACTTTCTTTTCATAATTGTAAGTGCTTTGTTTACAATTTGTCGTGTAAACTTGATAAAGATTAAACACACTATTCCCCACGTATTTGAGAAGGGCCGTTCATGTTAAGCGAACGCCAACGGCTTGATGCACTCTATCACATCGCCAAAGCATTGCGCCAGCAAGAGTCCAGCACTCAAGCAGTTCTTCATACGGCGCTTCATATGACCTGCGCAGCCGTCGGAGTCCAACATGGTGCTGTCGTCACGTTTCGCAAAGACGACAAAGTCGGCGACGTCATTATGCTGGGAGTCGAGAGTAACCCAGATGGCAACCACAAGTTATGGCAGCGGCTTATCACACGAGGCCTAATTGGTTTTGTGCATCATGGGCAGCGCACCATTGTTGTGCGCGACATCACGACTGATCCGCGCTGGCCGTTATTAGCAGATGCGCCCGATACACCCAAAAGCGGATCAGCAATTGGCCTGCCGATGGAAAAAAACGGGTATATGTACGGCGTATTTACCCTGATTCACCCTGAAATTGATTTCTTCGACAATGATACCGTTGAGATGTTAAGCGCGATAATCGATGTTGTCTCATCAGCGATTGGTAACGCAATTGTCTTGAATGCGACTCCCAAAGACGAGGGTCGCTATCAATGGTTGTTCGAAGATGCCGTTGTCCCGATCATCATTTCTGATCTGGATGGTTATATCGTAGATGCGAACCGCAAAGCCTGCGAGTTCCTGCAATATAAACGGCAGGATATTCTGCAACTGCCGGTATCCGCGATTCACCGTATGGGAACCGGGCCAGTGGGAACCAACCGTTTTGAATCGCTGCAACTGGGCAATGAAGTTGATTTTCGATCTATCGCCTGGACTTCAGACGGCGAAGAAATCCCCGTTATCGTGCGTGCGCGCCGATTATTTTTCGATAACCATGATGTGATCGCCTGGGTGGAGCAAGATGTTTCCGCGCAGATGGAACTAGAACAACTGCGGCAAGATTTGACGGCGATGGTTTATCACGATTTACGCGGCCCACTGCACACGATTCAAGGCAGCCTGACCACGCTGGCACGTTTGTTGGCGAACAATAATCAAGCCAGTGTGTTGGATTTACTCCAGGTCGGCATCCGAGGTACACGCCAGCTTTCGCGAATGGTCGAAAGTTTGCTGGACATCCAACGGTTGGAAGAGGGCAAAGCGGTGCTGGATGTGAAGCCTTCGTCGCTGCACAATTTACTCGCCAGCGCAGCCCAATTGGTGCAGCCATTGGCGGCTGAATCCAACCAGCGTTTGACGTTTGAATTGGTAGACGATTTGCCTGCCGTATCGTGTGACCAGGATATGATTTTGCGGGTGATTACCAATTTGATGGAAAATGCCATCAAGTACACGCCGATTGGCGGCACGATTAAATTGAGTGCAGCGCTTACGCCCGAAGGTGTAAAAGTCAGCGTGGCGGATTCCGGGCCGGGTATCCCGAAACATATGCAGCGGCAAATTTTTGATAAGTTCAGCCGGGTAAAGTATCACGACGCACCGAAGGGCGTCGGGTTGGGGTTAGCGTTCTGCCGGTTGGCGGTTGAAGCACACGGCGGACAAATTTGGGTCGAGAGCGAACCGGATCACGGGTCGGTGTTCAGTTTTACGATCCCCGCGAAAGCTCAATCTGAACCGGCGGCAGTGTAAGGGCGATTTATAAAAAATCACCCTTGAATTTGTAGATTTTAGGCAGGTTTGGATGCGAGTAACAATTCCATCGTGCCGGATTGAACTATTTTCCCATCCTGATTGAGAATTTTGATTTCTGCGCTGATGCTGCCGCCGCCCAGGCGTTTCATTTCTTTTTTCTCTTTCACCGTCAAACGCACATGAATCGTGTCGCCGATGAGTACCGGCAGACTGAATTTCATCTCCAGCCCCCGGAATGCCAAAACAGTACGTTCCATAAAGCCCAGTTGATAAAGCTGCCCAATGGCATAGCTCAGGGTTAACATGCCGTGTGCAACACGCTGCCCCATCGGGTGCGATTTCATATATTCGGCGTTAGTGTGCATCGGGTTGTAATCGCCGGTCAGGGCGGCAAACTGTACGATGTCAGTTTCGGTCACGGTACGCCCGCGCGTGACCAGTGTTTTATCGATTTCAATTTCCTCAAAATAATAGCCGACTGGGCCGTCATCCTGATATTTCACAGACTAATCCTCCTGAATGGGACAAAGCGGGCAAAGCCAAAGCGCGCCCGTCAAAAATTATTTGGACGGGTAAGTGTAGCGCATTGACTGTCTATAACAACCCATAAGGGTGGCGATGGTGACGTTAGGACGTTTGCAGGCGGCGTCCACGATTGAGGGTCGTTTGCACCTGCTGCACAAGCGAATTCCCGGATACCGCACTTTTCTGAAGAATTGGTGTCAGGCTGTTTTGAATTTCAGCCACTTTTTCGTCAGTTGGCGGGCTGTTGGTCACGATAATGACGGGAATATCTCTTGTGCCGGGGTTGCCCGCTAACTGCTGCATCACTTCTAATCCAGACATACCGGGCATCATCAAATCCAGCAGAATGAGCGCTGCTGGTTGTTCTGCTAACCATTCCAGCGCGACCTGACCACCATCAAGTTGAACGACTTCGTAACCCGCATATTGGAGCATCTCTGCCAGAAAGGCACGATCATTGGGATTATCGTCAATTATCAGAATAGGGTCTTTTGGTTCAACATGAGCGGCGCGATCCAATGCCGCCTGTAAAGTTTCGCGCGTAATTGGCTTGACGAGATAGTCGGCAGCACCTAAGTAAAAGCCAACGGTTTTTTGTTCGACAATCGAGAGGATGATGACGGGTATATGTGCGGTTTCTTTATCGGCTTTGAGTTCGCGCAGAACTTCCCAGCCGCTGATACCGGGCATCATAATGTCGGTGATGATGACAGATGGACTCAGCTTGCGGGCGAGTTCAAGCGCCTGGGCGGGGCTGGTTGTGCCGACGATTTGATAGCGATCCTGGCTGAGATAGTCCTGCACCAGTTGAAGGGCGAGCGGATCGTCGTCTACGACCAGAATCAGGGGACGCTCAGGATCGGACTGTTCCGGGATCATTGTTTCGAAGTCAGGCGGCGGTTCAAAAGGCAGTATGACATTGAAGGTACTGCCTTTACCGGGTTCACTTTGAACCCAGATATGCCCGTGATGGAGTTTGACGAGTTGGCGGGTGATCGCCAGACCCAGACCGGTTCCTTCGTACTTGCGAATGCTGGAACCGTCGGCCTGACGGAACGAATCGAAAATAATGGCCTGATCTTCATAGCTGATGCCGATACCGGTGTCGGCTACGGCAACAGAGAGCCAGTCGCCATCTTTTGCTTTCACATAATCGGGCGCAATGATACCGGATGTTGTCAGACCCTGGCGCACGGTGATTTTGCTTATGCTCAAGTTAATATTCCCGGTTTGCGTAAATTTAACCGCGTTATCCAGGAGATTAGTCAGAATTTGCCGGAGACGTTGGGCGTCAGCATGGATAGTTGGCAAATCAGGATTTATATGCAGATTGAGGTTCAGGCCTTTTACCTCGGCCTGTGGGGTCAGATCGGCTACGGCGTCATACACAACATCGGCAACGTTCATGGGCGCGAGCGCGATTTCCATCTGACCGGCTTCAATTTTGGACAGGTCGAGCACGTCGTTAATCAATTCGAGCAGATGTTTGCCGCCGGTATTCACACGGTTCAGGCGGTCTATTTGTTTCTGATTGAGTTCACCGTAGACCTGACTCAATAACAATTCACTGTAGCCAATAATCGCGTTGAGGGGCGTACGCAATTCGTGGCTGATGTTCGCGAGAAACTCCGTTTTGAGTCGATTGGCAGCTAACGCTTGTTCGTAGAGACGGGCATTATTGATGGCAAGCGCGACCTGTCCGGCGATGGT
This sequence comes from Chloroflexota bacterium, assembly GCA_039933955.1. Taxonomy (GTDB): domain Bacteria; phylum Chloroflexota; class Anaerolineae; order Aggregatilineales; family Phototrophicaceae; genus CFX2. The sequence continues at coordinate 51,527 of JBDTNB010000007.1, read as the reverse complement.
GAGTGATGTTTCCTGTTCTTCCGGTGTGAATTCGCGATTCTCCCTGGTCATATCCAGGCTGATGCTGCCGATGACTCGGTCTCGCGCAATCAGCGGAACCAGTAATCTAGCGCGCGTTGGTACCTGGGACTCTGAATCGGTGTCAGGGTCGGGATTGTAAATCGCGAGCGCCTTATTGCTGCGCAGAAGCTGTTCTGATGGGGTATTGCCCTTGACCAAAACGTGGATCTCTTTGTTCACTGGTCTCGGATATTCGGCGACTAGATAAGCGAGTCCGTCGTGGTCGTCTATCAGAACGATTCCACAGCGATCACAAGTAAAAAGCTCGGCCAGCAAATGGGCGGCAGTATCGAGGATAACATCACGATCTAATGAAGAACTTAAAATAGTTGAAATGCGACCCATAGACGCGAGCCGCCGTGCACGTTGATCGAGCACGACCAGCGCGTCCTCTGCCTCGGCATGGAGGCGGGCATTTTCGACTGCGATGGCGGCCTGCCTTGCGAGTGCAAAGACGGTGCTGGCATCGTCTTCGGTGTAATAATTAGGGACAAATTTGTCCATCGTTATTAAGCCGATGACTTGATTTTGAACCAGCATGGGGACACCGATCCATGAGCGGGTTTGTTGGGCGATGGGCGAATTCGCTGCGACATGCCAGGTGGAATGTGCCTGTACATCGGGAACGACGACAGGCTGTTGGGAAGCGAAGACACGCCGACCCAGGTTCGATTCGTTAAAGTGGAGTTCGGTTCCTTTTGCGGCCCGATATAGACCATGCGCAGCAGAAATAATCATACGGCTGCCATCGAGGCAACCAGGCGCAGGCATCATAATACTGGCGCTATCGTAATCGAGCAGTCGCTGCATCTGTTCAAGGATGCGCTCCAAAACTTCTTCAAGATGCAGGGTGGAACTCACCACCTGGCTCACTTCCATGAGGGTGCTGGCTACCCGGCGGCGGTTTTGCTCCGCCTGGAGTAAATTACTATTTTCAATCGAGAGAGCGATTTGGGCAGCGACGAACATGAGCAGCGACAAATCAGCATCGTTATAAGCGTTCTGGACGGCGTTCTGGATACTGATTATCCCGATAACCTGATTGTTCCGGTTGCGCAGCGGAACGCCGATCCACGAACGGGTTTCTGTACCCGGTTCGTCTGCGACGAATTCAATGTTGAGTGCCGTCAGTCGCTCAAACTCAGCCTCTAAATCTCGAAAATAAAGCGTGATACCGGATGAAATAACCGCTTTGCTGAGGCCGCCTAACGCAATTGGTGGATATTGTATGAGCAGACCGTCCTGCGAGGCCAGCGGAAAACTTAATTGTGTGGCGAAGGGATCAATCAGGCCGACAAAGAAAGACGAGGCGTCAAAGAGCATCGTCATTTGCTGGTCGATCAATTCCCAAATGTCTTCGATGGATGATTTTTGTGCTAACGCGCGGCTGAAATCGTTGATATTGCCAATGAGGGTGCTCCAACCGCTGTTCAATTGGAGATGGTGAAGGCGCGCAGTCAGAAGTTGGGCGAGGACAAATCCCTGCTGCCCGCCGTCCGCCTGAATACGTTCGGGATTTTGTCTGCCATCCAGCCATATAATGCCCTGAATAGTCTGGTCATAGGAAAGCGGAATCAATAAACCTGGGCCAGCATAATCCAAGCCTTCGATGAGATGATCGCTGTCTAGCCAGATAGGTTCATGTGTATCTTGCCACTCGCTCCACCATTGAAAGGTTTCCACCCACGTGACAAGGTTTTGGGACGGTTGGTAGTTGGGACTGGCAAATGATTCCGGAGTAGAACTTTGGTAGTTGAGGAGAATTACCAGGGTAGGGCTGACATGCTGCGAGAGCCAGCGTACAAGGCTTTCTACCGCCAAACGGGGAGAATCTGCCGTATTGATCGAAGCAGCTATTTGTTGAACCAGTTCAAGTGATTTGGGAGTTGCCATCAATTATCATTTTCGACACTTGTAACGAGCGACTAAGTTCCCTTCATTATGGCATACTTTTGATGTGAATGGGGTAAATAATTTTGAAGTTTGCGTTTATAAACGACTTATCCCGGAAGCTGCGAACTTAAAATTCATCGTTACATCTTTCGTTATTAGCCGCTAATCGCTAAGTCGAACGACAAAAGGCAAATTTAGTCGATTGACTGAAGGAATGCACCTTAAAAAGATTTCCAACAAGCTGATTATTCCTCGCTGCTTTTGACAAGAGACTTTCCGCAGAAACTCTTATAGAAAAAATACGTATAAATAAACAGAATGTCACACAGAGAGGAATTTCACAGCATGATGACCAAAGAGCGTGCCGATCAAATTGCCGGGGGCGTGTTTTTGATTGGACTCGGATTCCTTTTCGCCAATGTTATTTCGTTTTGGCCGGGTATCCTATTTGTCATTGGCGCGACCAATATCGCGCGGGGGATGGCGCAGGGACGTGAATGGTATAATGTTTCTGGCGGCGTATGGTTGATTGGGCTGGGCATCGTTTTTCTGTTCCACTTTAGCTGGCCGGTGCTGCTCATCCTCATTGGGGCGTCGATGCTGTTTGGTTACAACATGAAAAATCATTGGCGGCATGATGGCGATGGCGAAAAATTCAAGAATGAGTGGAAACACAAAAACGACGAAGACCTGGAAGAAAAGATGAAAATCGTCTAGCGTCAGGAGGAGATTCCTTCTCTTGTAACGCCTGCTTATGCAGGCGTTTTTTCTTTTTCGCCCGTTCATTTTCTGTCTCTATGTCTCATTAATCCCCAATTAGCGTAACCAACGATTCCCCTATCCTGTCTGGACGGTGCGCCTCGCCAACGTTATAGTAAGATCGCGTTGGTAAGTGAGGTGTACTGTATGACGAACGAAACGCGACCCTTCAAATTTCTTTGGAAAACATTTCAGGCATCCTGCCTAATGGCGGCTTTGTGGTTAGCAGCGTGCAGCGGAGCTGGCTCAACGAGTGAGATCGGTTTGGCTGCGCCGATATTACAAGCGTCACAATCGCCCGAAGATGTTGTAAAAACCTTTCTGGATGCTTGGAAAGCAGTCAAATATGAGGATATGTATGCTGCACTCAGCCCACAGAGCCAGAGCGCATATGCTTTCCCGGTGTTCAAAAAATCTTATGAAGATGCAGCCGGGGCTATTTCATTAAGCGCTGTCGATTACAGCATTACGGGTTCCGAGGTGCAGGGCGCATCGGCGGCAATCACTTATGATGCCAGTTTCGAGTCGCCGGTTTTTGGCACGATTGACGACGCTGGACGCACGATGCGCGTGGTACAGAAACCAGGTGGATGGGGCGTGGCGTGGTCGAGCATGGATATTTTTGACGGGTTGGCGGCAGGTTCGCGCTTGGAAGTGTTCAGCCGACGGCAGCCGCGCGGCACGATTTATGACCGTAATGGCAAGCCGCTGGTAGAGCCGACAGGCACTTTAATTCCGGTGTATGCCGCCCAAAACGATATGCCGGATGTGGCTAAATGTCTGGATTTGCTGGCGGACGTGCTGATGAAGCAGCGCTATGATCTGGTCAATTATTTCGCACCCTATGCGCCGGAAACACTCTTTTTCCTGGGCGCAATTGATGCGGAAACGGAAGCTGCGCGCGGGCAAGAACTGCGTGATATATGCGGCGCGAAGATTTACACCGATTCTTCGAAAGATGTCCGGCATTATGTTTTGGGCGGGGGCGCAGTCCATGTGACGGGTTATGTAGGGCAAATCCCTGCTGAACAATTGAATGCTTATACTGCAAAAGGCTATGCGACGGGTGATCTGGTAGGCTTGTCCGGGATTGAGGAAGAATACGAAGATGTTTTGAGCGGTCAGGCCGAAAAAGTGCTGCGAATCACGTCGTCGAGCGGTGTGACGCTGCGCGAATTGGCGGGCAAGCAAGGGACTGATCCGCAATCAGTCACGCTGACAATTGACCGAGATTTGCAGGAAGTGACTGCAAAGGCTTTAGTATCAGCGTTCAATTATGCCGAGAACAACTGGGCAGCGCCGGGTATTTCACCGGGGGCGGGGGCAGTGGTCATCGACGTGAAAACGGGCGCGATTCTGGCGCTTGCCAGTTATCCATTTTTTGACCCGAATATTTTCAACCCTGACAGCCCAATTGAAAATCGCGGCGCTGCGGTGAGTCAGGTCTATGGCGATGAACGGCAGCCGCTGCGGGATCGGGCTATTCAGGAGCAGTATTTCCCCGGATCAACGTTCAAAATTATCACCTTGAGCGCAGCACTTTCAGAAAAAGTGATGCCGGAGCCTACTTTCTACTGCGATTTGACCTGGGATGGGCGTGTCAAATATGGTGACACGGCGTCGCCACGTTTTGACTGGCGTCATTTTGAGCCAGCAGATTCGAAAGTCAAGAATGCTGCGGGTGATTTGACACCGCCGCAGGCTTTGACCGCCTCGTGTAATCCATTTTTCTATGAGATGGGCGCACGGTTGTTCAATAAAAATCCCGATGCGCTGGTCGGGTATGCTCGCCAGTTGGGGCTGGGAAGCGCAACCGGAATCGACCCGGTATTTGGCGAGGCTTCGGGCAGCTTGCCCAGCCCAACGGCGGTTGAGCAGGGTATCAACGAAGCCATCGGTCAGGGTGGTATCCAGGTCACAATTCTCCAGATGGCGCGGATGGTGGCCTCGATTGCGAATAACGGCACGCTATATAAACCATTCCTTGTGCAAAAAGTCGGCGGCGATAATGGCGCGAAACCAATCATGGAAGCTGCGCCAGTGGTTGTGGGTGACAACGGCCTGAGCGATACTGTGATGGCGACGGTGCGGCAGGGTATGTGTGCGGTCACGACGGACACGAATATCGGTACAGCCTACTTTGATTTCTACGACACCAATTTCACGACCTGCGGCAAAACGGGTACAGCCCAATCAGGACGGCGCGAACCCTATGGTTGGTTCGTGGCGTTTGCACCAGCCGATAATCCACAAATTGCAGTTGCAGTGATGGTGGAGTTTTCGCGGGAAGGGTCGGAGACGGCAGGGCCGATTGCACGGCGAATCCTGGATGGCTATTTCGGACAGAAGCCGTATCCGTTTCCGGGTTGGTGGTACGACCTTAAGTATGTTCCGCTGGAAATCCCTGACAACGCGACGGGGGGGTAGAAAGAAAAGTACAGAGTACAGAGTGCAGAGTATCAAACCAAGCGGAAATTGGGAATGTGATTATGGACATTGTGCAGTGTGTGTCATGTGAGGGGTTTGGCTGGTTTGAAGATGAGGACGGTCAAACCCAGGATTGCGATTGGTGTGGGGGTATCGGCTACACCTATCGGGATGCGAACGGGGTTGACCGGCGCATCCCAGTAAGTGATTATGAGTCTGTGGCTGCCCAGTTAGAGCAGCTTGAAACCGAACGGCTGCGGGCGATGGGCTACACGGGCGAGGCTAAAAAGCCCTGGGAGCAAAAAATTCGGCAGAATCGCGCTGACAACAGCCAATGAGGACACAGCAGCGCTGTGTCCTTACGGTGAAATGCTACCAGTGCCAGACTTGATCCCAGGCTTGCAGCCAGGTATCACCGCGACTGACGACTTTTAGCCCGTTGATTTCGACATTGGCGCGTCCCATAAATTCGGCGACTTTATCGACATGCGAAACTTCGACGGTGATGGCGCAGGGGCGTGCTGGATTATAGGGTTTGACGGCGCTCAGGTTTTTGAGGGCTTGGGTTGCACCTTCTTCGATTATTTTGCGGGCGCGGACAGGGGGAATCTGGCGGGCAGAAAAACGGCTGAGACCGCGTTTGACGGCAACCGTTGTGAGTCCATCACCTAAGAGTTCGCGGACTTCGCGGCAGACGGCTTCATCGCCAGTGACGAGGGCTACCGGGACGCCATAATGTCCACATAGAGCGGCATTGATTCCTGATTCGCCAACGAGATCATCATTGAACCACAGATTATGCCATTTGACGGTGCTGATGGTGTGGCAGAGGACGCCATCCGGCGTGTTATTTCGGGCGTGCATTCCGACGAACAGTGCCGCATCACAACCGTCTTCCAACATTTCGGTATAGCGTGACCAGGCGTGTCCGGCGACCCATTCACAATCGGGATCGAGGAGTTCGGGCACGAAGGAATTAAATGTCCAATCATCGCCTGCACCATGACAATCGACGGCGACAATTTCAGTTGCGCCAGCGGCTTTTGCGCCACGAACTGCAGCGTTGATTTCCTCAGTGTAGAGGCGGCGACCTTCTTCATAGAGCGATTTACCGCCTGTGACCTGATCCCATTTAATGATTCCGCTGACGCCTTCCATGTCGGACATGATGAGTACACGCATGTGAGTTCCTCCTGACTGCTGTAAAGTGGGCGTATTTTACGCCATTTGCGCTAAAATAGCCGTGAATTTAGGGGAAGGATGTGCGCGGATGCCATTCGTTGAAACGGCTAACGGCTCGATCTGGTTTGCTGACCACCGGGATGTGACGGCTCATTTACCTGTGACAATTTTAGTGCATGGTGCAGGTGGAACCCATCTGGATTGGCCGGCAGAATTACGGCGTTTGCCGGAAGCCAATGCGATTGTCGTGGATTTACCGGGGCATGGGCGTAGTCCGGGTTCGGGTCGGCAGACAGTAGGCGCTTATACTGCTGATATTATCGCTCTGATGGATGCGCTGAAACTACCGCAGGCGATCATCGGCGGACACAGCATGGGCGGCGCAATTGCGATGACAATGGCCTTGAATTATCCTGCACGGGTACAGGGTCTAATCTTGATCGGAACGGCAGCGAAGTTAGGTGTGCATCCCGATATTTTGAACGGATTTATGACCGAGATGAGTCGGACGGTGGCGTTGGTGGTCGGGATGTATTACGGGAAAACTGGAACCGATTCGATGCGGCGGCGTTCGTCACAACGGCTAATGGAATTCAATCCGGTAGTTATCAGCCAGGATTATGCAGCGTGCAATTTGTTTGACATCCGCGAGCAGGTGGGACGAATCAAACAGCCGACGTTGGTCGTAGGCGGGACAGACGATAAATTGACGCCGTTCAAATTCAGCGAATTTTTGCACGAGAAAATCCAGGGATCGACGTTGGTAAAGGTCGAGGGTGGCGGACATATGGTGATGCTGGAGCAGCCGGAATTGGTTGGCGAGGCCGTGCGGAAATGGCTGTTGGATCAAAAATGGTGATGTGTTTCTGACGCAAACCCTCACATAATTGGATCGGAGCATTTCTACGTTTAATTCAGGTAAGGCGGGTTTTATGCAGCATTTGAATACCCTGTGGCAAGCGGTCAATGTGGCCTCTTCCGTGACGGAACTGGCGCGGCAGTCGCAAACGTTTCATTTTAATGTGAACGGGGCGGTGACATTCTACCTGCAAGCCGAAAGCGCAGAAGTGCGCGTCACCCGCTGGAATGAGCCGAAAATCGAGGTGATGGCACAGGTACAGGCGGCGTTCGGCTGGCGCATGGAAACCGATCAGGACGAAGCCGGAGTCTATGTGGTGGCACGGCGACGGCTGGTCGTGGGCACGCTGTCGAGCGCCGTTTTTAGCGTGCTTGTCCCGCAGAGCGCGTATTTAATTCTCAAGTTGAGCGACGGGCGAGTGACGCTCAATCATGTTGATGGGACGATTCAAGTCCCACCAGCACTCACTGGCGGGGAGATTGTGTTGAAGTAGTGCCTGTTATTTAAAGGGTTCCTATTCGAGACGTATTTGCAAAGCAAGTGGGAGATTGGCTTTGATCGCCCAGGCTAAAGCGGGCAATTCGTCTGGCGTGATAATCAGTTTGACATATGTGAAATCCCCGGTGTTGATTGTCCCAAGACTACTGGTCATTTCTGCATCTCGGATAATGATTTGGGATACCAACGTTTTTGCCACAAATGAACCAGAATTGTTTGGGTCGTAGTTCGTAAAATTCATGCGTGCCAGAACGTTAGCGGTATTTGTAGACTGAAGATTGCTTTTATCGGTATTTATGTTGCTTATCGGAACTTCGACACTGATCCTTCCATCCGGTAGATTCTCAATTGCCAAATCGCTCGCGTCTGCGTGAGTGACCGTTAACGCGATGGGCAGATGGGACGCCAAAACCCAGGTCAATAAATTGGCATTTGCGGGATCAAGGGCGACGGAGATATGCTGCGGGTCGGTTTGATTGCTTATGCCGCCCATGACCAATATTCTCACGCCGGTAAAGACCGTTTTGGTCGCGACGAAGGCGTTATCGGGCATGGTTGTGTTGTCAACACTGGGATCCCCCGCAAAATCTGCGTTCTTATTGATCGTCAGGAATGAGACCGCAATATCAACCGTATCATCGGCTTTGAAACCGCTCAGATCATTAGTGATTAGGTCGCGGTCAATTTCTGCGGCGCGCATCCCCTGGGGGATTATCCCTGGTTGAAAGCCGAATGGGACGGCTGTCGCTTGTGTATTGGCAATCGTGGGAAGTATGGTAGCGGTTGGACTGCCCGATAGCTCGATTGTCATGGGTATTTCGGCATTGAGGAGGAATGCCAGCGTTTCTACTTCATCACGCGAGGCCGAGACCGTAATCATGTCGGGCGCGGCGGTAGAAGGTGCGGCTGGGGGAAAATCTCCCAGGTGAATGACGGTCGCATTGCGAGCGATCTTCTGCATGGTCATATCTGAATATTCGTTACTGCCGCGAACGAAGGCCACAAGCGCGGAAATGTCGACCTGCGCGCCGACCTGAATATCTGCGTTCATACCCTCTAATAGACTGATGGGCAGCGTTATAACCAACTGATCCGCCGGTAGCGTCATCACATTTGATCCCAGCAGCATATCACTCAAAATGGTTGCGTTCGTGAATGCCCCGGTACGCAAAATTTTCCCGGCTAATTGATCCAGCCCGCCCTGATCTTCGCGTAAGGCATAGGCTGGGATCGAATATTCTGGGAAGGATTTATAGCCAGCAGAACCGGCTAATTCTGCCGTTGTTGCTGGAAAACGATAATTAGGCGGCAGGTTTTGAAGGGCAACGACTATGCTCACCATACGAACCGGAGTAGGTGTTACGGTGGCCTCTGAGACGCTGGCGAGATTTGAATCAGGTTTTTTGCCCCCTTGAAGCAGCAAAAAACTGCCAACGAGGACAACGGCTAGCATGGCAGCGGCCAGAGTAAGCGGCAGATAGGCACGGGGACGAAGGCGTTTCGAAATGGTTGAAGTTATTGAAGTCAATTTCTCGTCTCCATGTGATGCAAATTGGATTTGGGCGGTCAGGCGGTCTTCAAGCTGCTGCTGGAAATCCGGCCTCGCTTGGGGGATGGTGGCAGCCAGATCGTCAGCGGCGGGAATGCCCGTCGGGCGGTTGGTTTCGATTAGTCTGTCGATTTGCGCCTCTAAGGGCGATACATGATTTTCATTCGGGTTCATGGCTGGGATTCCTAGATATTTCAGCTTCATAACGCTGGGCGAGGTCTTCAATCCCCCGGCACAGATGGGAGGCGACGGTACGCTCGTCGAGGCCGAGCACTGCCGCGATTTCCTGATTACGCAGTTCGCCGAAAAATTTCAACCTAATAATTTCCTGACGGCGCGGCGACAAGGTTTGGAGCAGGCTGTGTAGATAGATAAACTGCTCTTTGCGGATGATGGTTTGATCGGGCGATAAATCGTCGCTGGTGACATCGGAAACTTCTTCAATCGAGAGCAAATCGCTGCGCTGGCGATAAAATTGGCTGACATGGTTGTGGGTGATACGGAATACCCAGGCCGCGAACGAACCCGCGCCACGATATTCAAATGTGCTCAGTGATTCCACCACTTTTACGAAAATATCCGCGACCAAATCTTCGGTTTCCGCAGCAAGACCTACGCGATAGGCGACATAGGCATAAATACGTGGGAAGTAATGGCGATACAGTTCGCGAAACGCATCCGGGCTGCTGTGGGCGTCGCGGATTAACTGCTGTTCGTGTTCAGGATTTAAAGGTGTATGCACAATCCCCTGGCTCACCTTCGTTTATCGCTTGTTATTTGGCGTCACTATTTTGTAAAACGCGATAGTGGGCGAAATACTGCACTGCTCTTGCAAATTAACGGCGATTACGGCGGGTTTTGACCTGGATGCGCGAGTCGCGCTGTTTGCGCACCCAGTCGAGGTAGCGGGTAATTTCGGGTTCGGCGCGCAGATTTTCAATGGTGTGGAGTTCTTTGAGCAGGGTTTCGTTGGTGAAAAAACTGTGCAGGGTTTTGTGACAGGGATAACAGAGTTCGACGACCTCACGCCCGCCTTCGGATTTGGGGATCAGGTGGTGCTTGTTGACCTGTCGGACTTCACGTTGGCACAGGGCGCAGATGTGAAGTTGATCCGATAATTTTTTAGCTCTATTGGCTTTCACGAACCTTATTCCGGTTTTTTAGCCAGCGTTGAAAGGATTGGTTTTGCAGGATTTGGTAGAAGCCTTTCAGACCGGGGATGATATGACCTAAGCGCCAGGTGTTGAGAAAAAGTGAGGATGGAAAGACCGCGTTTTTATTGTGCTCGATGCCGGAAATGACGGCGCGGGCGGCGACTTCAGGCGTTTGGGTCGGCCAGGGAACAGGCGTGTCGTCGTTGGCGGTTTTGAAGAAGTTGGTGCGAGTCGCGATGGGATAGACCAGCATCAGGCGTCCATTGGGTTCGAGTTCGTAGCGGAAGGCATCAGCGAAACTGTCGAGAGCGGCTTTGGTCGAGCTGTACAAGGCATAACCGGGAAGCGCCCATTTCGCCATCGCCGAGGCGGTCATCACGACACAATACGGATTGCTGGAATTCAGCGCCTGCATTTTTTGGAGCGCATACATCGGCGAAAAGACATTCAGACGATAGATGCGTTCAATGCGTTCCCAATCGGGCGCGCCGATTTTCTCGAAGTAGGCGAATCCGGCATTGGCGATGAAAATATCGACTCCGTCCATTTTTTCCAGCGCGATTTGAAAAAGCGAGTCAATTTCATCGGGTTTTGTGAGGTCGGCAGTGTGTGCGTAGAGCCTCGCTTTGGCGGAAGGTAAATCCACCGGGTTGATGTCTACGGCGAGTATTTGAGCATCATAAGTCGCGAGTTGGGCGAGAAGCGCCTTGCCGATACCCGATGCTGCACCAGTGAGGATAATGCGACTTTTATGGATGTTCATGGGTTGGTGCTCCAAGTGATTGAGCAAATGGTTGGACATGGGCAACCGGAAAGGTCATGGTGAAGTCGCGTACACCCACAGCGGCAAGCGGTGGAAACTGGCCTATGTCTGGGAATAAAGCTGGATTGGCGCGCACATCCAGAATATTCGCGAGTTGGATTTTTCCTTTGGCGGCGGGCGCAGTGATATATAGTGATCCATTTTGGAGCTGGCCTAGTAATAATTTGAGCGGCGACCAAGCAGTATTGACGGGCAGACTCAGCCGCCGTGATTTAATGCTTAAGTTGAGGATGGATTTCCCTTCCTGGGTAGCTGCGAAGGTATGGTCGTCATTCTGGATGTCAAAATCGGCCAGTTCTTTAGGGATGGCCCAGTTGGTGCGCCCATTTTCGACACTTATCATCGTGGAAACGTAGATTTTGGTGATGGCGTAGTAGCGTTTGCCGCCGATCTGGAATTGGCCGGGAATAAACAGCAGTTCGCGATAGGGGCCGACATTTGAGGTTTGATAATCGACCAGCATGACGCCCCCAATTCCGCCGACAAATGAATCGCGGCGTTCAGACGGGACGAAACCGTTTTCCAGGACAAATTCACGCGGAAATCGATAGAGCAGCATCAAGCCATTGCCGGTTAATGTCCAGGGCGCGGGAACCTGTTCGGTCATGATTTCTCCGACGTATTTTTGCGATAATATTTTTTATCTTTCAATGCTTCGGGAAGATAGGATTCTTCGCTGTACATTTCGTAGCCTTTGCCGTAGCCCAGGTTTTTCATCAACTGAGTCGGGGCGTTACGCAGGTTGAGCGGAATCGGCAGGTTGCCGTGCTGCTTCACATCATCCAGCGCCGTAAAATAGGCATCTCCGGCGGAGCGATCTTTGGGCGCGAGTGCCATATAGACAGCGCCCTGGGCGAGGTTGAATTGACATTCGGGCAGGCCGATGGTTTCCACCGCGCGGAACACTTCATTGGCAATAACGATGGCGGTGGGTTGGGCGTTGCCAATGTCCTCACTGGCGAAGATGACCATGCGGCGGGCGATAAATTTGGGGTCTTCGCCTGCTTCCACCATACGGGCGAGGTAATACAGGGCGGCATCGACATTGCTGGCGCGCATACTTTTGATAAAAGCGCTGATGGTGTTGTAGTGTTCGTCGGCGGCTTTGTCGTAGCGCAGGTGTTTGGATTGGAGCGCGTTTTTCAGAGCATCAACATTGACGACTTTTGATTCCTGGGCGTACAGTTCTTCGGTGATTTCGAGCAAGTTTATGGATTGACGCGCATCGCCGTTGGAATACTCGGCTAGGAAGTTTTCGGCCTCAGGATCAAGGGTGATGCCGAGTTCTGCCGCGCCCTGGCGCAAAATATCTTTGATTTCATCAACCGAAAGGGCCTCTAATACAAATACTCTGGAACGCGACAGCAGCGCGGAGATGACTTCAAAGCTGGGATTTTCGGTGGTCGCGCCGATGAGGATCAGCGTGCCATCCTCGACATAGGGGAGCAGAAAATCCTGCTGGGCTTTGTTGAAGCGGTGAATTTCATCCAGAAATAAGACGGCGCTGCCATGAACTTTAGACGGTTCAGCCTGATTGAACAGGTCACGTTTCCCCTCGGCCTGAATTTGATCGACGATTTCGCGAATCTGTGATTTGCCCGCAGATACCGCCGAGAGTTCAAAGTAGGGGCGGTTGGTTTGTTTGGCGATGATGCGGGCTAAGGTGGTTTTGCCGACTCCCGGCGGCCCCCAGAAAATCATCGAGTAAACCTTGTTTTGCTGGATCACCAAGGAGAGCGGTTTGCCGGAGCCGACCAGATGCTTCTGACCGATGAATTGGTCAAGCGTTTGGGGGCGGATACGGTCTGCAAGCGGTTGAGAAGAAGCCATAAATTTTAAACCACCGGGGCATTGAGGACATAGAGGATAAGTATCGCAAATATGAACTGGATGGTCAACGTTCTTTAGGTGTGCTTAAGACGAGCGGATAAGTGGACAGGCTTTTTAGCCATTACAATTTTCTCTCGTGCGCAAACCTGAAGGAACCTGTTTTTAAACGGATTGAAAACTTTTTCCTGTTCCGTCCTGCTTTTCAGGAAATGGCCTCATTCATCAGACGAGATTTTGACACTACGCAGGCGTTTCTTCTGACCTTGCTGGCGTTTATCCTCGCGGCGGCGTAGTTTTGACCCCAGCGTGGGTTTGGTTTTCAGATGCACTTTGGGACGGATTTCCGCGCGGCGCAGCAAATCGGTCAATTGGTCGAGCGCATCCTGGCGATTCTGGATTTGCGTCCGATAACGCCGCCCGGTAATCAACAAAATTCCCTCCTGGGTGATGCGGTTTCCGGCGATAGTCAGCAGTCGTTGGCGGACATACCCTGGCAGCGAAGGCGAATGCAGGACATCAAAACGCAGTTGCGCTACCGTGCTGACCTTATTGACATTTTGCCCGCCGGGGCCTTCGGCACGTACAAACGTCAGTTGAATTTCACGCTCATCAATCGAGAGTGTGGGACTAATTTCGATCATGATTTCTCTTTGAAACCTTTATGCAATCGCCGCTATGATACATCATAACTATTTGAAAAAGATGTGTTGTATCGAGATGGTGGTTGTAAAGTTCGAGATGTGAAGAAAAGGCGCAGCAGCACTCCGTCCCTACAGAAGCAATATTGGTTGCCAAATTCTTGTAAACCATGCAACTTTTCGTTCAACGGGAAATTCGCCGTTCTGGTCTACGATAGGCATTGCTATGCGTAATCAGGGTGAGTATTATTATGATACATATCTGTTTTATTCAACAGGAGATAAATCCATGATTGATATATCAAGCCGGGGTTATGCTAACCCCGATGTGCTGGTTTCCACCGATTGGGTCGCCGCGCATTTGAACGACGGGAATGTCCGCATTGTCGAATCCAACGAAGACCCGCTGCTGTATCCGTCCGGGCATATTCCAGGGGCAGTACAGGTCGATTGGACGACAGACCTGAACGACCCACTGCGGCGCGATTACCTGGACAAGGCCGGGTTCGAAAAGCTGATGTCGAAAATCGGCGTGACGAAAGATACCCAGGTCGTTTTCTACGGCGATAAAAATAACTGGTGGGCGACTTATGCCCTGTGGGTGTTCCATCTGTTCGGCCACAACAACACCAAGATCGTGGATGGTGGACGGTTGAAGTGGGAGCAGGAAAAGCGCGAATTGACACGCGATCTGCCGAGCTATGCGGCGACCTCGTACACTGCACCTGCCCGCGATGACAGCCAAATCCGCGCCTTCCGCGATCAGGTGCTTAAGCATATTGAAGCGAATAAGCCGTTGGTGGACGTTCGCAGCCCGGATGAATACAGCGGCAAACTGATGCATATGGCAAATTATCCGCAAGAAGGGGCATTACGCGGCGGTCACATCCCCGGCGCGAAAAGCGTCCCCTGGGCGAAAGCAGCCAATCCCGAAGACGGCACATTTAAGGCCGCCGACCAACTGCGCGCGATTTACGAGCAAGAGCAAGGACTCAAAAAAGACGATGACATCATCGCTTACTGCCGCATTGGTGAACGCAGCAGCCATACCTGGTTTGTGCTGACTTACCTGCTAGGGTATCCGAACGTTCGGAATTATGACGGTAGTTGGACAGAATGGGGCAACTCGGTTGGCGTGCCGATTGAGAAGTAAGCCATGACGAATTATCCCGAAAAACTGGCGGAACTGGTTGAAGATTTTGAGCAAATCACGGATCGGACGGAACGCCAGGAATATCTGATCGAAATTGCAGATCGCTTCGCCGATGCAAAAGTGCCGCCGACTATTGCGACCCAGCCCTACGAAGAATCGCACCGTGTCCCAGCCTGCGAGAGTGAGGCGTTTGTGTGGGCGAAAGACCAACCCGACGGCACATTGAAATATTATTTCGATGTGTTGAATCCGCAAGGATTATCGGCGATGGCGATGAGCGTGATCCTGGATGAAACCTGCTCCGGCCAACCGCTGGAAAAGGTCGCGACGATTGACCCGACTATTGTCTTCGCTTTGTTCGGCAAAGAAGTTTCGATGGGTAAGGGACAAGGTTTGATGGGCATTGTCCGCATGGTACAGTACGAGGCGCAGCAGCGACTTCAACGCTAAATCTGGCAATTAAAAATTCAAGAGCAGTAAAGGCTTCAACGGCTTTGCTGCTTTTTGATTCTCGCGGATCATGAATCTATCTAAATGGACAATAAAAGTAACCAAGTGTAGAGTTAAAGAGTAGCCGTTTTTGACAAATAGCATAGATCGACATAGTGGTCTTTAGCATCTATTAAGCAAGGTGTCTCAGGTTTTACCTGTTTTATACATGAACTTCTTGCGATCCCATCGTTTTCCTACCCAACCTCTGCGCGTCAAAATAGCGGTGGTGGGCCTCATAACCGGTTTATATCTCATCAGTTTCCTGATTGTCGAGCAGTTCGTGGACTATCCTTCGGCGGATACACTCGCGTTTTTGCCAATCATTGTGGTTGGATTGATGTATGGCATCCGCGCGGGAATTTTTTACGCTGTCGGATTAGTTTCATTTTCGATTCTATTAGGTATCCTGACGCGCTATTCGTTTATGTATCTCAGCGCGACGGTGGTGGGCCATGCTTTTTTGATATTGTGCGGTGCAGGAGCCGGATGGATTCGGGAACAATTTACAAGTCGTGATGAGATGCAACACGATTTACAGCTAAGCGAGGAAAGATTGCGCTCGATTGTGACAGGCGCGCCTGTTATATTCTTCGCGCTGGACAAGAACGGTGTTTTTACATTTTCTGAAGGTAATGCTTTATCCAGCCTGGGATTGAAACCGGGCGAAGCTGTGGGACGCACTGCTGAAGATTTGTTCCCTGATGCGAATGGTTTTCACGAAGAAGTTCGACGGGCGTTAAGTGGCGACAGTTTCATATCGGTTTCCAGGGGACGCGGTATTGCGCTGGAAACCCGTTATTCACCGCTGCGAGACGCACATGGTGAACTCATCGGGACTGTCGGCGTATCGGTTGATGTATTGAGCCGGGTACAAGCCGAAGAAGCCTATCGAACGCTGGTTGAAACATCCGTACAAGGGTTAGTCATTTTTCAAGAAAATCGTGTTGTATTCGCAAATGCTGCCGAGGCTGCCCTCACAGGTTATAGCATAGAAGATATATTGGCGATGACGCCCCAACAAAACCTGGAGTTGGCTCATCCAGAAGATCGCGAGTTCGTCGCCCGACGCTTGCAAGATCGTTCTTCGGGTAAGCCGCTATCGACCCGTGCCGAAATTCGGTTGACCCGCAAAGATGGTGAAATGCGCTGGGTTGAGATGTACAGCGTAGGTATTGAATACGGAGGTAAGCCCGCCACTCAGATTGTCACACTCGATATCACAGAGCGCAAGCGGATGGAAGCCGCGCTGGTCGAATCTGAAGGGTTACGGGTTGCGCTGGTTAAAGAGCGTGAACTGAAAGACCTGAAAAGCAGTTTTATTTCGATGGTTTCACACCAGTTCCGCACGCCGATGTCGGTGATTAACACAACAAGCTATCTGCTTGAAAATTATCACGACAAATTGGATGCCGAGAAACGAAAAGATTATCTGGGCAAGATTCGCTCGCAAATTGACCGGCTGGATGAACTGATTGAGAATATTCTCATCATCAGCCAAAAAGAAGAAAAAGGACTGCCATTTACGCCCTCAAACGTCGATCTTGAAGCATTCTGCCGCACTCTGGTTGCTGAGATGCAATTGACCTCGGAAACGCTGCATACGCTCGTTTTCACGCATAGTGGGGATTTGTCGTCGGCCTTTGTCGATGAAAAAGCGCTGCGCCATATCCTGAGCAATTTGCTCTCCAACGCGATTAAGTATTCGCCGAACGGCGGCGAGGTGATTTTTGATTTGACTCGTCAGGACGATGCGGCGATCTTTGAAATACGCGATTCAGGAATCGGCATTCTCCCCGACGATCAGCGCCATCT
The DNA here is from genome assembly GCA_039933955.1 of Chloroflexota bacterium. GTDB lineage: Bacteria > Chloroflexota > Anaerolineae > Aggregatilineales > Phototrophicaceae > CFX2. The sequence continues at coordinate 34,398 of JBDTNB010000007.1, read as the reverse complement.
GTTCGAGCCTTTTTATCGGGGGACGAATGTCACCGGCATTAAGGGCAATGGGCTGGGCTTAAAAATCGTCAAGGATTTTGTTGATCGGCACGGCGGAACCGTTGCCTGCGTGAGCGAACCGGACAAAGGCACGGTGTTTACCGTTCGCTTGCCGATTGTTCAGAACGAAACAGCGCAAAATTAAACACAACAGAATTTACCCCCAGGTAGAGCGATCTACTCCTTCTCATTATGGTGATTGTTGGGCGGCGCGTACTTCCGGAGAGGCATAATTCGTGACGCTGAAGGGAAGCGGCGTCGTGATTTGCTGCGTGCCATCGTCCATCTGTGCTGTCGCGACCAATTCGTGCTGACCGAGTTCGAGCGTCCACCACAATACCCAGGGTGATTGCGTCACTGTCCCCAATAATTTCCCGTCCATCTGATACGTGACCGATTCTGTCCCTGGCGGTGTGCCGACAGTAAGGCGCAGACGCTGGGTATCAATCGGCGAGATCGGGCTGATCTGGAAGACCGTATAGGGGTCAGGTTCCATCAAGCGCAGCCCTTCGTTCTGGTCGGGCGATTCGACAGGAGCGCCGATGGGCGGTGGCTTGATGCCGTGCGTTGCACCCCAATCGCGGGCTTCCTGCGGCAAAATCACAAACGACTGTTGCACGCGGCGTTCAGGCGGCGTGGAGGCATCGGCAAGAAAACCGGTCTGGCTGTCTATGTCAAACATTTGATAGAGATTATCGTACTCGGTAGGAACTGTGCCATCGACAAACCATTCAGTTTTACGGAGGGTGCAGGCGGGCGTGGGTAATAAACCACTCAGCGCGCAGATTTCAGCGCGGGTGATTCCATCCGGGCGTTTGAAGGAGAGTTCAGGCTGACCGAGCAATACGCGGCGCAAAAATGCGTTCCATATAGGCGCTGCGCCGCTCACGCCAGTTATATCCTGCATGGGCGTGTTATCGGCGTTGCCGACCCATACGCCAACTACTAAATTGGGTGTGTAACCGACAACCCAATTATCGCGAAAATCGGTGGTTGTGCCGGTTTTGGCGGCGGCTGGACGGCCAATGTTGAGGGCGCTGTTTGGCCCGAAAGAGGGAATACGGGCAGCATTGTCGCTCAGAATGTCGGTGATGATATAGGCGACACGCTCGTCAATCACATGGTTGGAGAGGACGGGCGGTTTCCATTGGTAAAGAACATTACCGGAATGATCGGCGACTTTCAAAATGAGCGAAGGTTGAATGCGAGAGCCACCGTTCGGGAAAATGCTGTATGCCTGGGCCAAATCGAAGAGGCGTACTTCGCCACCGCCCAACGTGATTGCGAGGTCAACATTAGTATTCTGTGTCAGGGTTTCCACACCAGCATTGGCGAGCAACTGCACCAATGTTTGTACGCCGATATGGTCGAGGGTGACCACCGCCGGAATATTGAATGATGATGCCAGGGCTTCGCGTATCAGCACCGGGCCATGTTCGACCAGACCGAAATTAGCAGGTGTATAGCTCTGCAATTTGCGAGTAATAAAAGGTGTTTCCACATCCAGGAGCATGGTCGCCGCCGTCCAGGGATGGGGAAGTTGGGGATTCATAGCGGCAGAATAGGTGAAAGGTTTGAGGGCACTCCCCGGTTGGCGCAAGGCAAGCGCCGCGTTGACATTGCCGTCAATGGATTCGTCGAAATAATCCGGGCTGCCGAGCATGGTCAAGACTTGTCCGGTGAAGGGATCCATCGCGACCAGTGCTGCGTTATGTGCCCCGGCGGGCGGTTTGCCGGGAGGTGGATTGTTGAGGCTAAAAAGCTGCTGTTGGGCGATTTCTTCGGCGGCATCCTGCCAATCCAAATCAACGGTGGTAGTGACTTCCAGCCCGCCCGTGAAAAGCTGTTCGGGATAATCACGCTGAAGCTGTGTCCAAACGGCCATGACGAAATGCGGCGCTTTGATCGGGAAAGGTGTGGCCGCAAATTGGAGTTCATCCCCTTTGGCGATGTCGGCGTCAGCCTGAGAGATTTTATTGTTTTGCACCATCAAACGCAGAACCGTTTCCTGGCGTTCTTTGGCGGCGTCCATGTTGGTGAGAGGGTTGTCGTCGGCGGGTGTTTGCAAAATACCCGCCAGCATCGCACACTCCGCCAGCGAGAGTTCTGGTGCGGATTTGCTGAAATAGGCGCGGGCGGCGGCATCAATGCCATAGGCCAGATTGCCAAAATAAGATTGGTTGAGATAGAGCGCCAGTACGTCATCTTTGCTGTAGGTGCTGCCCAGTCGCAGCGCAAGAATGCTCTCGCGCAGTTTGCGGCGGAGACTGCGCTCGGCACGCTGCTCAGGGTCAAGCAGAAGGTTGCGGGCGACCTGCTGGGTGATGGTGCTTCCACCGGCCAATACTTCGCCGCCGCGCAGGTTAATCCAGAAGGCGCGGGCGATACCAGCTATGTCTACGCCGGGATGGTCATAATAATTGGCGTCCTCGGTGGAGATAACGGCGTCAATGCAGTGCTGCGGAATCTGGTTGAGCGCGATGGCAGAGTTGCGGCCACCTTGGGGCGGGAGGATTTCATACAACAGTTTGCCATTGCGATCATAGATGCGCGTCGAGGGCAGCGCCAGACCAGCCTGCAAACGGTCAATCGAGGGCAAATCGGCAAACAGCCAACTGTATGCGAATAGGCCGAGCGCCAGAATCAGAAGCCCGGAAATATAGAGCAATTTTTGTTTGCGGGATCGCCCGCGCCAGAATGCAGCAATTGTTTTCATGCCGTTTATTGTAGCTAAACATGAAATCGCGTGCGCGGCGGGAAGGCGACGATTCGCCAACGCTCATTTATGGCAGATAAAGACGAATGGAGTTCAGGATATTGTTATAAATGCTTAAGTCGCCAAATCCACGCACGGCAAGGTTACGGTTGTTCACGATCATAAAGGTTTCACTCATGGGGGTGGAACCGGCGGTTGTATTGGCGCTTAAGTCCAGGCGATAGCCAGTTAAACCACTGGAGAGGGTTATCGGCGATTCGCTTATCACACGGCGATTTGCGACACATGCACCGGTATTTTTGCACTCGTTGGCGACTTGATCGGGCGGTGTCGTTTGCCCTGCGTCGCTGTAGAGGATTTCGAAGGAACTGCCGTTTGATCCCTGGAAAGACAGGTCATTCGGGTTGTCCAGGATCGTCCAGGTCGAAGGGAATTCAAAAGCGATTCCGAGTCCGGGCAGTGTATTGGTATAGGTGACGTAGGTGAGGGCGCTGGATGTCGGCGGCAGCGCATTCGAAAGCGGTGTTTGCGGCAGGCGCAACTGCTGACCGACATTAATATTATTGGGATTGGCAAGACAATTGCCTTGCGTCAGTGCATCGAGATTGGTGTTGGCGCGGCGGGCAATATCCGCCAGGGTATCACCGCTCACGATGGTGTACATCACTGTCCAGTCGGCACGGGGTGTGCAGGTGTTATTTGAGGTTGATGGTTGCGCCGTTGGTGGGGCTTGATTGGACACTTCTTCGGTAGTGATTACAGGCTGCTGGGTGGGCAGTGTGGACACCTGTGTTGAAGTTTCTGTATTCGATGAGGTGCTTAAATTGCATCCGGCGACGGTGAAAAGAACCAGAATGAGGACACTCCGAAGATAACTCACACATCTATCCTATAAACTCAAAGGCGATTTTACTATTCTATGATGCTTGCATCCGTAACGAAAGTCGAAATGTATGCTTACAGCCTACGATTAGCCTCTGCTGTTTCGATTACGCGGGATGCTGGACAGGAAGGAAATTGCGAAGCCAACTACAAATACGCCAAGCCAATTTGCCAGCATATCGGAGAGGCTGGTGGCACGATCCGCGACGAAAAGTTGGAATAATTCGGTACTGGTTCCAATCATCAGTGCAAGACTCATCGCCAGCAGCAGGGAACGGTGTAAGGGGAGGCGCAGCGAGAGGGCAAAATAGGCGACAACTGCCAACATGCCGAACAAGCCTGCATGACCCATGCTGTCACCAAAATCAGTGCTGCCGATGGTGGATGTCATGAGATGGACGAGGGGCACACGGTCTGATTGGGTGGTCAAAATCAAGGCGAAAATTCCCCATACCAAAAGCATAATCAGGCGCAGCGCACGCCATTCGATGTGGATTTTCATAAGAAGTCGCCCTTTGAACAACAGTAACCTTCAATACGATATACACTACCAGAGCACAAAGGGCGCAAATACGCACACGCTCGATTTCTGGGGGAGAAAATAAAAGGGCCGGAATAATCCGGCCTATCGCGCTACTTTTGGGAAAGCAGTTATTTGATTTGAACCCCGCTTCGAACCGTCGATTCTTTGCGGAAGTCCTTCAGCCAACCGTATTGCAACGGCTCATTCAAGATTAGCCCATCTAAGGCTCGTGTATCGTAGCTGGTGCGCGTGCCTTCGGCGGTCAGGCGGGCGTAACCTTGTGTATCTGACCAATTTGACCCCTTTTGTTCCAGGAGTTCGCGCAGTTCGGTTTTCAAGAGCTGGATTTGCTCGTCAAGCAGGCTAATTTGTTCCTGCGCATCACGGACGATTTGTATGCGATCAGCAATTTGCTGGTCGATATATTCTGCTAAACCCACACCCTTGCCTGATTTTGCAACCGATTCGTTTGCCATTGGTTACATCCTTTTGTTCGCGATTAACTTTACCATTATCCGCAATTTTTCTGAGAAAAAACCTCAGTGAATGCAAGAATAATGTAAAAGAATTTTACCATATTTCGAACAGAAATTCCAGATCGAATCCACCCAATTCATGGGGTTTTACTTGCAAAAAGCAACTGATTCTTTGCCGATGGCCGAGTGACGCTATCACAACTGAGCATTGACTTAGGTTCTTCTTGTCATATAATCAGGATTGATTAGTCAATATTGACTATTAGGAGGATGGGATGGATCGAGAACTGCTGCTCCTCGGACTGCTGCGGCGCGAGGACATGCATGGTTATCAACTTCATGAATTCATTAACCAAAATCTATCGTCATGTGTGGATTTGAAGAAGCCGACGGCCTATTTCTTGCTGGACAAGATGGCCGAATCGGGATGGATTCTCGAAGTTGAGGAACAACAAGAGGGCAATCGGCCAGCGCGCCACGTCTATCAACTTACGCCTGAGGGCGAGGCCGCTTTCCAGCGACTCTTGCGCGAGAATTTATCGACCTATCATTCGGCGCGTTTTCTCAGCGATATCGGATTGGCTTTTCTGGATACACTGGAGCCAGCGGAAGCTATTGCGCTGCTCAACCAGCGACGGGGAATCATCGCGTCGGAACTGGCGAACGCGGAAGCCGTCCCTGCACATTCGGGTAGCTCACAACTGGTCATCGAGCACCTTGTACGCCATCTGCGCACAGAGCATGAATGGTTAAACGAGGTTATCGGGCGGCTCGAAAAAACATCTCAAGGCGAATAGTTAGGCAGCAATCTAAAAAGCCTACTTCGAAGTCTATGAAACTCATTCGAGAAAGGTTTTGACATGCAAGCGTTTTTTCTCGGTATGCATTCTGGGGTGCGGTGGCTCGTCGTCCTGGTGACGATTATCGCGCTCATTAAACTTGTCCTGGGAGTGGTTCAAAAGTCATCTTATGACCAACTGACACGGCGACTGATTGGCCTTTAGCGGTTTGATTACGATTCAATGGGTGTTGGGCCTGATTTTGTTGCTGGTTTTAGGTGTGTTTAACAGCGGGGCTATCTGGGGACACACGGGCATAATGACCGTCGCCGTGGCGGTTTCGCATATGTACAACCGCTGGAAGAACGCCGATGATGCGACACGCTACCAACGCGGCCTGATGATTATCGTCGCGGTGCTGGTGCTGGTCATTATCGGCGTGGCGCTCGTTGGCGGTTGGAAATTTGGAGCTTAGGAGTTTCTCATGACAACTACGACTGGAGCACAGGCTGAGGAAAAGTTGGATTTCAAACGGGTTTTGCCAATTTTCGTCATTATCCTGGTTGATTTACTCGGTCTGACAATTATCATTCCATTGTTACCTTTGTATGCCACCTCCTTCGGCGCAGACCCGCTGATGATCGGCGCATTAGGGACGGCGTATCCGTTGATGCAGTTCATTGGCGCACCCCTTCTGGGCGGGTTATCAGATCGCTTCGGGCGCAAGCCGATCCTCATCGTGAGCCAATTAGGAACTTTTGTCGGGTTCATTATTCTCGGCTTTGCCAATGCGCTTCCGTTGATTTTTCTGGCACGTATCATTGATGGGCTTTCGGGCGCAAATGTGGCAACGGCGCAGGCTGCCCTGACGGATAGCACCTCGGAAAAGACACGGGCGCAGGGTTTAGGTTTGTTGGGCGCGGCGTTTGGTCTGGGCTTCATCATCGGCCCGGTGATTGCGTTCGTATCATTAGGCATCAGCGGCAATGATTATCATGTGCCAGCCTTCGTCGCAGCCGGTTTCTCGCTGTTATCGGTACTTCTGACCAGTTTCTGGTTCAAAGAAACTCTTCCGGCTGAACAGCGGGGACAGGTGCAGGATCGAAAATCAAACAATGTTCTAAGCAATATTTTCCAGACTTTGCGCCAGCCGATGGTGGGGATACTGTTGATTCTGATGTTCTTTCAACAGCTTGTTTTCGGCGGGTTCGAAAACCTGATCGCACTGTTTACCCTCAATCGACTGGGCATAAACGCCTCTGGAAATGCCGTCATTTTCGTGTTTGTCGGCATAATTCTGGTGCTGGTACAAGGCAAGTATATTGGCCCCTGGAGCCGCAAATATGGCGAACGAAAACTGATTTTTGCCGGATTGCTACTCCTGGCGGTTGGATTGACGCTGACGGCTATTACTCCTGCACAACCTGTCCCCTGGTATTCGCGCACGGCGCTGGTCAAGGAATTGACCCAGAACACGACATCCGCAAATCAGAGTCAGGATGTATCCATTGGGATACCGGATGACGGCGACAACGGTTGGGCTGGTTTGATTTGGATTCTGGCGGCGATGATCCCGGCCTCAATTGGCGGCGGTATCCTGTCGCCGAGTATCAACAGCCTGATTACGAAGCGAGTTGGCGGACGGGACGTGGGGGGGACGCTGGGCGTTAGTTCGGCGCTGGTCAGCGCAGCGAACGCCGTCACTCCTATATTGGGCGGCGGTATTTTCAATTTTCTCGGTTCGACTGCGCCATTCTTGATGGGGGGAATTCTTCTGGGGGTGTTGTTTTTACTGGCACGCCAGAAAATCGAGATGTCTCCTGAGCCAATAACCGCAGTGTCTTAGTCACGGGCACATATTGATTTTGCACTAGCGTCAGACTCAATTTCGAGTCTGGCGCTTGTTTATTTAGCCGGAATTGGCGCTTCTGTTTTTGTATAGATTTGCCGTGAATACATCGGCGATTTGTCGAAACAATCAACGGATGTTAACATGGAGCAAATTGCTTTTTACCTGACTGCTATTGGTTGGCGGGTGGCCTGTTGCAGTTTACGGAGTCTAAATTTATGACGCTCACCGATATTGACTACAGCGATGCGCAGCTTATTGAACGGGTTCGTGCGAATGATTTGAGTGCTTTGGGTGGCTTGTTTGACCGTTATTATGCCCAGGTATACCGGGCCGCCATCGCCATTACCCAGGACAGCGCGGTTGCTGAAGATATTGCGCAAGATTGTTTTTTAAAAATTCACCGTTATGCTCACCGAATTGATACGAGTCTGCCGCTTGCACCCTGGTTATATCGTGTGACTGTAAATTTGAGTTACACTTGGATATCGCGTCAAAAAAAGCGGCGGGTATCGCTGGAGTCGGTGGTTGACCGGTTGATTAGCCCGATCTGGAGTTCGCCAGACCACATCGCCGAACACACCGAAATTCAGACACAGGTTCGTGAAGCAATCCGTGAATTGAACTTTAACCAGCGAGTTGTGGTAGTCTTACATTATATGAGTGGGTTAAGTTTAGAAGAGATTGCTGAAGTTATTGATTGTCCGGTTGGGACTGTGAAGAGCCGCCTGTATTATGCGCGTGAGAATTTGCGGCGGCGTCTGGATGCAGTCAACTGGCCGAATGAGGTTGCTCATGGATTTGCCCGGTAACAGCCTGGACGCCTGGATTGAGGGTGCGCTCCAACCTGGAACAAGCGTCAGCCCGCAGCAGAAACAAATTGCGTGGGAGCGATTAAGCCAGAAAGCGATGGAGCAGGTCATGCTGCCTGCTCAACTTCTGGTCGAAGAGAAGCCCTATGCGATACGCTTGTGGGAAGCAACTAGTGTCCTGTGGCGCTTGTTCTCGGCGTTTGCTGTCGAAGAGGAGCGCTATGAGCGGGCAAGACAAAACCGCCACATGATGCGCTATCAATATATAGGTGTCAACGGGGAATTAGCGATCCAATTTCTGGCGCCACTCCGTTTCAGCGTTTGAGCAGCATTGCAATATTGCTTCCCAGTACCAAAATCTTAAGCCTATCTTTTGACAAACAGCCTATCCGCGCTCAAATTTGAAGTATAATTGGGATGAGATAGGGTTTGTTGTTAATCATTCGACAAACCTATTCGATACTCATTGCCGTTTTTCGGAAAGGAGAAAGATACGGCTGGCTAACCTTGAACTTCCTAGCCGCCTATCTACCAGCTTATGGCCCCTTTGCCCCGTGTCATTACCGTAGACCCAACTTTTACAATCGCCCGCATTATGCGTGGGGCGATGGATTTGCTCAACCGCCCTATTGTCCAGGTGGATGTGCCGAGCGGCGAAGATGCTTTAGAAGAAGCCAAACGAGGCGGCACAAACCTGGTCATTACCGCCTGGGAACTCTATGATGATATTCAAGGGTTGGAATTAGCACTTCGCCTGAAACAAATATCGCCTACAACATCAGTTGTTATCCTCGCTGATGTTGATGATCCGGAACAACTCGACGCTGAAACGCTGGCTGAATCGCCCTTTGTTTATATGCATCGCCCGGTGGATATTCACCAATTTTTGCGCGTTCTGGTCGCCGGTGTAAATGGTGAAAATGTATTTGATGCCCTTCCGACACCTACTTCCACAGCGGTAATGATGTTGGATCATGGCCCGCTGCCAGGTATTGATGCCGATAATTCCGGGAAGATTATCAAGCGCTTATTGGTGGACGTTGGCGCGATGGCCATTATCCTGGCGACGCGCACTGGTGAAGTGCTGCTCGAAGATGGCGCACCGGGATACCTGAACCGCGAACAGCTTACCAATGCGCTGCTGCCGATGGTCACGACGACTATTGAAATGTCTACCCTGGTGGGTGGGCAGGCGCAGAGTATCCAGTTTTACGATGGCGATGATAAAGATGTGTTCGTATTCTCGGTTGGTTTGCACCATTATTTGTGTGTGGTGTTTGACGGGCAAGCGGGATCACGGCAGTTTGGCGTGGTGAATAGTTATGGTCGCCGCGCAGTACAAGACCTGATTGCGCTGCTGGGGACATCGGCATTCGTCATCCAGAAACAGGAAGTGGTTCAGGCGGAGGAAGAACCGCCGCGCACTAAGAAAAATAAGAAAGCTACCGAAGAAGTTGAAAAACTGGAACCCATGTTGGTTCGACCAGAAGTTAAGGTGACTGAACCGGAACCGCTGCGCTTAGAACCTATTCAAAATCTTGACATGAGTATTTTCGATCAACTTGATACGGCAGACGATTCTAGCGCAGCCGATGATTTGTTTGACCTGGATAAGCTGGCTGAGATGGTCAATAAAAGCAGTGGCCGGAAAGAAGTCTCGTTCGAAGAGGCGATGGAACTAGGCGTACTCCCAGACATGGAAGGCGATCCCAAGCCCCCGAAAAAATGATGTGAATCGGGATCATCTGTGATAAATGTCACCGGGGCGGATATGTCAATCCGCCCTTCCTATTTATTGAGAAACAGGTTTTACACGAGCGTATTTCAATCTTCATTCAAAATTGGGTATCTTTAACTGATTGAACGTCACAGGCGCACTATAATAAGGTGAAATGGTGGTTATACACGATGGGCAAGGACTATGGCTGTGACCAAGAAAGCAACGCAGGCAACCGGCGTGGATACCAGCAAAGATAAAGACCCCTTAATTGGCAAACAGTTGGGTGATTACCGGCTGACAAGCGTACTTGCGACAGGTGGAATGGCCCGTATTTATAAGGGCATGGATTATAAACTTCAGCGTCAGGCTGCGGTCAAAGTGTTGGCCCAGGACGAAATTGAAGGCGATAAGACGCTGATGAAACGCTTCCAACGGGAAGCGCGCGCCGTTGCTGCCCTGGAACATGACAATATCATTACCATTTATCAGTACGGCGAACAGGAAGGTGTGTACTTCCTGGCGATGAAACTGATCAAAGGGAAAGACCTGGCGCAAGAACTGAAACGGCTTAAAAAAGCCAACCAAAAAATGGACATCAAACGCGCGCTGGGTATTATGGATCAGGTTGCATCGGCATTAGATGCCGCCCACGCCGCTGATGTCGTTCACCGCGATATTAAACCGTCCAACATTTTGCTGGACGATGATGATAAGGCCGTCCTGACGGATTTCGGTCTCGTGCTGCGCCCCTCCGTTGAAACGACGATGGGGACAGCGTTTGGCACGCCGCGTTATATCGCCCCAGAGCAGGCTATATCGTCGAATAAGGCGCTTCCGCAGTCAGACATTTACTCGTTGGGCATTATTGTGTACGAAATCCTGTGCGGGGATACGCCCTTTTCAGGTGAATCACCGATGGAAATCGCTCTGAGTCATATCAGCGATCCACCCCCCGTGCCGCGTTCGTTAAATAAAGATATTCCGGTTGCAGTCGAGCGCGAAGTCCTCAAGGCATTGGAAAAAGAACCGGAAAAACGCCACCGTTCCGCCTCGGAGTTTGTTGACTCGGTACGGCAGGCATATGGCAATATGGTTGATGCACCCAGCGCGCCAAAATCAGCATCTGGGAAAGCTAAAGCCAAAGCACAAGCACAGATCGCCGCAGCAAGTGATAGCTGGACGCTCTCCGACGCCAACGATTCGGTGGCAAAAGCACGTAGTAAATTGCAGGCCAGTATCAAGACAGAGGGGAAAATACAGGGTCGATCCCGTTCCAGATTGCCCCTCCTTATTTTAGCCGTAATCGCGCTGGTGGCTGTGTCGGTTTTCTTACTGGTAAATAAAGGCACTGGCATTGCTGCCGGGGATGGCGCGCCCATCACTTTGTTCTATAACGATACCAGTTTTACGATGGTCAATGCTGGTACTTATACCTTAAATGTGAATGACCTCAAATTCGTGCGCGGTGTGGCTGATGCGGGTGGTGATGATTATAACGGCTACCGTATCGCCAAGCGGGTTCTGCCTAGCAATAGCTGTGCGCGGATTGTTTTACAAGGGAAGCAATCCGATGCCCCGCCGCAGTGCAAGGCCATTCAAAGTTCTGAATTTTTGAGCAACCAGATGTTGTTCTTCTGGCGCAAAGAGGCTGAAGGTGGCAATACTGTGAGCAGCTTTGACGTATCGTATAAAGGCACAGTTATCGCAAACTGCAACACTGTTGCACGCGGTGGCGATGCCGAATGCCGTTTCACATGGCCTGTATCGGCTCCTACGCCTGAACCTGCCACATAATAGGCACTCAAACGTAACAACATTCCAAAAGAGCACAGCGCGACTGTGCTCTTTTTGTTTGGCTAAAGGTGCAGTATTCGCTAGTATTGAATCTGAATTGAGACCTATTCTGGAGCCTATAATGAGTGACCAATTACTCGTAACAACCGACTGGCTGGCGCAGCATTTATCCGATAAAAATTTGCGCATTGTCGATATTCGTGGGCATGTGCTGCCCGCCAACCAACCCATGCCGCATTATTTCAATCATCACGATGATTACCTGAAAAGTCATATTCCGGGGGCAGTGTTTGTCGATTGGGTGCATGAAATCACCGATCCCGCCGACCCACGTCATGCCCAGATTGCCAAGCCGGAGCGCTATGCCGCCGTGATGAGCAAAAATGGTATTAGCGGCGATACCTTTGTGGTAGCTTATGACGATGCCAGTGGCATGTTCGCGGCACGTTTATGGTGGTCGCTGAATTATTATGGGCATACACAGGTCGCGGTGCTGGATGGGGGATGGCAAAAATGGGTCGCAGAAGGCCGTCCAACAACTGCGGAAATTCCAACTATTGCGGCAGCGAGTTTTACGGCTCGTCCAAACCCGGCGATTTATCGTAACGCCGAGCAGATTGCCGATGTTTTGCAATCATCAGCCAAGCTGCTGGACGTGCGGACACCGGCTGAATTCGCTGGAATGGCATCGAGGGCGAAGCGCAAAGGGCATATCCCCGGCGCGGTCAATCGTTCGCGGCAAGATTTAGTACAAGCGGACGGTACGATGCTCCCAGCCGATCAACTGCGTGTTAAATTTGCTGAAAATGGCATTACAGCAGCGACACCCGAAGTCGTTGTGTATTGCAACGGCGGCGTGTCTGCCAGTTATGGATTACTGGCTCTAAAGGTCGCTGGTCTTGAGCAGGGCGCGGTTTATGATGGTAGTTGGAAAGATTGGGGAAATAACGAGGACTTGCCTATCGAGGGCGAACCGTCCACTTCGACCACCTAATTTGGGAACTATAATCGTCATCGCCTAGTTTTGCGCCCAATCTGGATGTGGGATAGAATCATTACGTCTCACCTTATATTGTTTACTTGATAAAAGAAGGAGTTCATAAACATGGGACGGTTCTCCACTCGTCTTTTCTGTCTAATCGCGCTGTTGGCGCTTGTAGTGCCTTTCAGTGTTTTTGCCCAGGATGAGCAACCGCTGGTTGGTTCCTGGGACGCTTGCGCAACGCCGACCAAGCTGCCAGATAGTGTCACGGTTGGCGCGCTGTTTGCTTTGAGCAAGGCGGCGTCGGTCTATGGCGTTGCCCAACAGCAGGCCGTTCAACTAGCGGTAGATGAAATCAACACCTCGAAATATCTGGGTGATGCGACAACCCTGAATGTCAGTTTTGAGGATACAACAGGCGACAAAGATCAGGCCGTTAACGCCATGACCAAGTTGGTGCAGGAAGATAAAGTGACGGCGGTTCTCGGCCCGACGTTGTCTTCCGAAGCATTCTCGGCTGACCCGGTAGCGCAGGAAGCCAGCACGGTTGTATTGGGCGTTAGCAACACGGCTACTGGCATCACTGATATGGGTGATTTTGTCTTCCGCGACAGCCTGCCGGAATCAGCAGTTATTCCTGGCACAGTTAAGCAGGCGACGGAAGCCCTCGGTTTGAAGAAAGTTGGCCTGCTGTATGGCAACGACGATGATTTCACCGTCAGCGGCTATAAAGTGTTCAAGCAGGCGTTGGCTGACAACGGTGTGGAAATCACCCGCGAAGAAACTTTCGCAAAAGGTGATGCCGATTTCAATACTCAGTTGACCAACCTGATTGACAGCCAACCAGACGGGATTGTCGTGTCGGCGCTGGCGGCGGAAGCGACGCAGATTATTATCCAGGCGCGCGCACAGGGCTTTACTGGCCCAATCATCGGCGGCAACGGGTTTAACTCGCCTGCCGTTCTCAAGGACAGCGGCGCGGACTCCGAAGGGCTAATCGTGGGAGGCGCGTGGAATTATGGCAACCCGAACCCCAGCGACAGTAGCAAGGCTTTCGTGACCGCCTATGAAGCCAAATATACGACATCGCCGGATCAGTTTGCGGCGCAAGCGTATACGGGTGCATGGCTGTTGGCGACAGCAATCCGCTGTGCAGACTCAGACGACCACACGGCTGTACGCGATGCGTTGGCAGCGATCAAGGATTTCGACAGCCCGCTCGGTGTATTCAGCTTTGACGAAACCCGCAATCCTGTCCATGACCCGATTGCCCAGATTGTGAAAGATGGCAAATTTGTGCCGCTGGCGGCGATGATGGATGAGGTCACACCTGAGGCGACACCCAGCTCGTAGTTTGCGCACCAGATTATTCTAATCGAATGTGGGGACACGGCGCGCCGTGTCCCTGGCATTTATACCTAAATTTTTTAACATGAACGTTACGCAGCAAATTGTTAATGCGATCTGGTTGGGCGGGGTTTACAGCTTATTTGCGCTGGGATACGCATTAGTATTCAGTGTACTAGGCGTGCTCAACCTCGCGCACAGCGCCGTTTTCATGTGGGGCGCATTTATTGGATTGGCGGCTGTCACCCAGCTTAATTTACCAGTATGGCTGGCTGTGCCCGTCGCGATGGTGGGGGCAGGTGTGATCGGGGTGTTGTTGGATGCCATCGCATTTGCGCCACTGCGCCGCCGGAATGCACCGCGTATTTCGCAGCTTATCAGCAGTATTGGCGCGTCCATTTTGCTGGTGAGCATCGCCCAGTTGATTTTTGGAACCCAAACACAGCGCTTCCCGCAGGGCAGTATCTCGAATGAGACAATCGAGGGTTTACCCTTTCGGGTTACGCCGATTCAAGTGATTATCCTGGCTGTATCGCTCATTTTGATGGCACTGCTGCAATATCTGATCAACCGCACACGGACGGGTCAGGCGATGCGGGCGGTAGCTTTCAACGAACGGGTGGCAAGTTTGCTTGGAATCAATGCCAACGGTATCTTTCGGCTGACGTTTTTTCTGGCTGGAGCACTGGCGGGAGCCGCCGGGGTATTGTATGGGCTGGCCTATAATTCGATGACCCCGTTTATGGGCGATGACGTTGCGCTCAAAGGACTGGTCGTCATTGTTCTGGGTGGGTTAGGCAACATACAAGGCGCGGTTTTCGGCGGATTCCTGGTAGCTGCGCTGGAGGTATTCAGTATTGCTGCCGGGGGTAGCAATTACAAAGATGCGGTTGTGTTCATCCTGTTGTTTGTGATTTTGTTGTTCCGCCCGCAGGGGTTGGTTGGTCAAGCGATTCAGAATAGGGCATGAGCAGCGGTTAGCTTTTAGCGATTAGCAGTTAGCAAAGACAAAAAGGCAAAGCGGGCGAGATATATCTCGTCCCTATAAAGACCGTAACAGCAATGCCATTCTTATCTAAAAACTATGGGCTAGGCGCTCATTATTGAGAACTATTGATGGAAATTTTACGCAGCATTGGTCTAACTGAACCGGTCATCCAGTTTATGCTGGTGAACGCGATTCTCGGCCTGAGCATTTATCTGACACTTTATACCGGTATGTTTTCGCTGGCGAATGCCGGTTTCATGGCGATTGGCGCGTATACAGGTGTCATTCTCACGCAGCAAGTTGGGTTGCCGTTGTGGGCGGGACTCATCGGCGGGATGCTGCTAGCGGGACTGATCGCCGTGCCAATTGGTTTGCCAGTGCTGCGTTTACGCGACATTTATCTCGCGATTGCGACGATAGGTTTTGGTGAGGTCGCGCGTATTTTGATTCTCAACTTTGACATGCTGGCGAGTTCGATTGTGGGTCATGAAGTTGTCTTGACCGAAGGCGCGTTGGGCATCAAGGGCATTCCTAAAATCACGGAAACCTGGCATCTGATTTTGTTTCTGGTCATCGCATCGTATTTCATTATTCGGCTGCATCGTTCACGCTTCGGATTGGCGA
The DNA here is from genome assembly GCA_039933955.1 of Chloroflexota bacterium. Classification (GTDB taxonomy): domain Bacteria; phylum Chloroflexota; class Anaerolineae; order Aggregatilineales; family Phototrophicaceae; genus CFX2. The sequence goes on along the minus strand of JBDTNB010000007.1, from coordinate 18,867 downwards.
TGGCGGCTATCCGGCAGGATGAACAAGCCGCCGCGAATATGGGCATTGATGTAGTCTATGTGAAAAACGCCGTGTTTATCATGAGCGCCGTCTTAGCGGCGGGGGCAGGCGTTTTGAAAGCTCATCTGACGCGCACGATTGGCCCGAATGATTATGGGTTCAGTCTGGCGGTGGACATCCTGGCCTATGCGGTTTTAGGTGGTACATCGACCTTTATGGGGCCAATCATCGGTGGGTTTGTGTTGACGGCGCTGCCGGAAGTGCTGCGGGATTTCAAACAATATCGCGGGGTTGTGACTGGCGCGATTCTGCTGCTCGTGATTGTGTATCTGCCAGGGGGTCTCGTAAATCCAGCAGGTTGGGCGCGGTTGTGGCGGCGAATACGTCATCGCGAGAACACCCGCGGCAGCCCGCCAAGCCCAGCGCCGATAAAACCTTAATCTGGTCGAAGGCGCGGTGGGCCAAAAATCTATAACGATTTTCGCGGCCTAGTTTTGTATCAGAAAATCTTTATGCTACATTTTGGCGCGTAGTGCTACGATCCAATTTGTAGCTAGTGTCCATTGGAATAGTCGTGAGGTGAATATGGTATTGGTAGCGAGTATTTTGCTCCTGGCGTTTGGTTTGATGTGCTTGTTTGAACGCGATATGGCTTTTATGTTGTATGAGTACGACGCTCGTTTGATGGGCAAGATATTAAAGCGCACGTCCGATTGGGACAGCCTGATGCGCACGCAGGGCGCGGTGCTGGTGATGACCGGTCTTATCGGGTTTATTGTCGGTCTGCGCTAATATTCAACAGAACAAAATTTAAGACGCGAAGGTGCTGTGCGTAGCAACGTCGCGTCTTTTTGATTACAATCCCTATCAGTTGATTTTAAATTACCCGGTTATTGTGCAAAGTCCATTTATGCTTGAACTGAAAAATGTATCGCGTCAGTTTGGTGGTTTGCAGGCGCTCAATCAAGTGAATATGGTTGTGCCCGCGAATAAAGTTGTCGGTTTGATTGGGCCAAACGGCGCGGGCAAAACCACCCTGATTAACAACATTAGCGGTTTGGATCATCCCACAAGCGGGATGATTCAATTTGATGAGCACGCTATCCAGCAACTGCCAGCGCACCAGATTACCCGCCTGGGCATTGCCCGGACGTATCAGAATATTCGCCTGTTCGGTGAGATGACCGTCCTCGAAAATTTGCTGATTGGTCAGCACGGGCGCGGTAAATCGTCTATATTGGATGCCCTTGTTTTTGCACCCCGCTATCGGCATGAAGCCCAGGAGCAGCGTATCAATGCGCTGGCACTTTTGCGGCGATTTAACCTGGAAGCGTCATCCGATGTGCTCGCTGGGACACTGCCATATGGCGACCAACGGCGGTTGGAAATGGCGCGGGCGCTGGCGACCCATCCGAGTTTGATTTTGCTTGATGAGCCTACGGCAGGCATGAATCCAATTGAGACCCATGCGCTGGGCGAACAAATTATTCAACTTCGCGCGGACGGTTTGACGGTGCTGGTAATTGAACATGATATGTCGCTCATCCATCAGGTCTGCGATGAAGTTTATGTATTGAATTTCGGGCAAATGATCGCACACGGTACGCCCGCAGAAATCAAAGACAATCCAGTGGTGATTGAAGCCTATCTCGGTAAGGAAGAAGCTGATGGCGCTGCTTGAAGTCCATGATTTACACACCAGTTACGGGGCGATCAAAGCGCTGCGCGGCATTTCGTTCCAGGTTGAACCAGGGCAGGTCGTAAGCCTGATCGGCGCGAACGGCGCGGGGAAAAGCACAACCCTCAACAGCGTCAGTGGGGTTTTGAAACCCGTGCGGGGACGCATTATTTTTGATGGCACAGACATTACTGGTTGGCGACCAGACCGCGTGACGGCACTGGGATTGGTGCAAGTCCCCGAAGGGCGGCAAATTGTTGCAACTATGTCGGTGCTGGAAAATCTGATGTTGGGCGCATATCGCCGCAAAGACCGAGCAGCTATTGAAAATGATTTGGACGACATTTTCAAACGTTTCGGGCGTTTAGACGAACGCCGTGAGCAAAAGGCTGGGTCGTTGAGCGGCGGCGAGCAGCAGATGTTGGCGCTGGGGCGGGCGCTCATGGCACGTCCACGTCTGCTCATGTTAGATGAGCCAAGTATGGGACTCGCACCGCTGTTGGTCAACGAGGTTTTTCAAATTATTGGTGACATTAAAGCCCGCAGCATTCCAATTTTGTTGGTGGAGCAAAACGCGCGGAAGGCGCTGCAAATTGCTGATAGCGCTTATGTCCTGGAACGCGGCGTCGTGGTGCATGAGGGACAAGCGGCTGATTTGCGCGCAAACCGCGATATTATTTCGGCGTATTTGGGCTAACTTTTTTTCTCGGCACTTTATTATTTGTAGTCTCCGGTGTCGTTCCCTGAATTCCAGTCAGCAATAATTGATGGAAAATGCGTGCCATGTCTTCGGCTGAGTAGGGACGGTCATTTTCCAGCCACCAGATAATCAGCGCATTGAGCGCACCGGCCACAAAATTAGCGATTATTTCAATCGGAATTTCGGTGTTGCCCGCAGCGAGTGCAGGTTCAATTTGCGCCTGTATCTGATCCGCCGACGATTTCCGGTAGCGCGTCAGAATACCCGCCAAACCCGCACCCCCCAAAATCGCCCGAAAAAAATCTGCGTTTTCTTCAGCGCGTTGAAAAGCGTAAATGCTGGGGGGCTGGCCGTGAACCAGTAAATCGCTTTCAGAAATTGGCCCTGCCTGCTGGGCGATTTCTGCTTGTATTTCTGCCATCATGCTCAAGAGGAGTTCGTCTTTTCCCCCCTTATAGTGCAGGTAAAAAGTGGCGCGACCTAAATTTGCCCGATCTGTGATGTCCTGGACGGTCACGGCGTCATAACCTTTTTCCAAAATTAATGCAATCAGGGCATCGCGCAGCAAGGCACGAGTGCGTTGTTTACGGCGGTCTACTTTCATCCCTTAACCGAACCTTTTTGTACATGTGTCTAGAAGTATACAGCACCGTAGTCAAGCTTTCGCAAGCCAATGGTCTTATGTGGAAACCTGTTTTTCGCGCTTCGTTTTGTGGCGAGATTGAGAGACACGCTGCACACCACGATCTGACGACCAGGGTGCATAAGGAGCCATCAACAATTGAGCTAATTCCAGCAGCACCGTATCATAATTCACACGCCATCCCGCAAAATCCTGCCATGCCTTCTCGCGGTCAGCTTTGATGGGGACACCCGCTGCTGCCATCTGATCGCAGGCTTCTTCAAATTCTTCGCGGCTGATGCTGATCGGCTGGTCGGGAAAATGTGGATCGGGATGATGGTCGATATCGAAATAATCGGCGATATGGCGCAGCGCGACAAAACCAGCGCGGATACACAACTGTGCTTCAGGGGTGGATGGAACATCAATTGTCGATGTCATCAGGGAAGCGGCGTCGAGCACCGCCCCGGCTGCGGTAATCCAGGAACGATCTGGCTGCGGCGAACGAAAAAAATTAATTGGCCCAAGTGAGGTGTGACTTTCATCAATTTCGGAAAACCAGACTTCCCAATCCTCCCAACGTCCCCTCAGATAATCTAAACCCCGGATGCCGTGCGCACGGGTTATCATGGTTATAGCGGAGGGTGGCGAGTCTGCGCGAACCTCTAATAATGTGACCAGCGTTTCTCGTCGCGAAAAAGCGGCGTACATGGTGGGGAGATAGGCTAACAGCAGGGCGACAATTCCCAGGCCAATAGTTGCTTCAGAGAATTCCAGGATGGATGCATGGAGTGTATCGCTCGTGAAAAAACCGAGAGTGAATAACGATGATCCGCTAATTTTGAAGGCTTGATACCAGGATGGTAAACCAACTGCCCGATACATCAAAGTGTAACCGAGGATAATCAAAATGAGCCAGACAATCGGCAGCATCAGCAATGTTATTGGTGCGAAGAAGGCCATAATCCGATCACGCTGCTCATAGGTGGTGACTTTCCTCAGCCGGAGATTGAATACGGCGAATGTCACGCGAAAAACATAACGGGTCAGCGCATTGTTATCGCCACGCGGCAAGACAAAGGTGCGTATGGCGGACATCAAAGTAACGCCGACAATGAACATGCCGAGCAAGAAACCCAGCAGGTTAACGATCATACTCATATTTTGTGGTTGTCCTCGAAGTCAATGTTTGGATTGTGGCAGCGATTGTTGGAGCGCTTCTAATATGTGTTATAACATAGAGCAAAAATTTCCCATATCCTCAAAAAGAGTAGTTTTTCCACTGAAATGGTAGGGTTTACTATGCTGCATATCGTCCGCTATGAAAATTTAACCTGGCCGGAAATAGCCGCACTGCCGCGTGACTTGCCGCTGGTGCTGCCGCTGGGCGAAGGATACACCACTGAGGTCATTGCAAACGCACTCGAAAGCGAAAATTTCTGCTTATTGCCCTGGCTGCCATATGGCTGGAAAGGCAGTGTTTTGCCGGTTAACGAAGAGATGCTGCGACGGGTTATTGCAGGTATTTTCAGCGGGCCACAAGAGGAGGGTTTTACAAAATTATTCGTGATTCACGATGGTGCTGAAAATCTCGAATCAGCGAGTATCCGCCAAATGAAATTAGAGCGGATACCGAGGACTAACTTTACGCTGCCGTCAAGTGCAAAACCGGGGCGGGTCATTCTGATCCCCTGCGGGCATACTGAGCAGCATGGTTATCATCTGCCGATGAATACCGATACGGTTATCATTGGGGCGATTGCCGAGGGGATTGTCAAGGCCATCCCTGATGAGGCCGAAATGCTGCCGACTTTGCCTTATGGCGTGAGTATGCACCGCCAGGCCTTCGCCGGGACGTTTAATATGGGCGGGCGGGTTTTCGAGGATTTTCTGGTGGAAGTTATCGGCGTCTTAGTCGAGCGTGGGGCGGATCGGTTTTATTTGATGAGCGGTCATGGGGGCAATTCTTCTTTCTTACACAATGTGGTCAAATATGTTGGGGAAAAATACCGCGGCATTTTCGCGGCTACAACATGGCTTCACACATCGGGGCATCTGGGCGCACCCGCGCTGGATCAATATCGGCATTCAAAAATAGGTGGGATGGGACATGCAGGGGAATTGGAAACGGCTTATATGCTGCATTTACAGCTTGAATTGTGCAAAATGGATCGTGTCGTGGACGAAACAGTTTTCATCAGCACCCCAAATTATTACATGGATTGGATCGAAGGGGGCGCACTGATCGCCAATCCACCCTGGGAAGATGATACAATTACTGGCGCTTACGGTGCGGGCAGCTTAGCGACAGCAGAGCAGGGGGCGGCGTGGTTAGCCGTAGCGGTGGAAGAAAAAATCGACCACGTTCGCGAAATACACGAGCAGCAGACGCGCCGTCTGGAAAAAAGGGCGCAGATGCAATCACACAATGTGACCGCCGAAAGCGTATTGCAGGCGCAGCCCTGGTACAGTAAAAAGTAACGAAAAACCATCTTTAAACATCGGTGACGATTTTTCTTTCCATTTTCTTAACATTGATTTAAAATTTGCTATGTAGTCTCGCACTTGCGGGAAATGACAGTCTAATTTATTAAGGAGAATATATGCGAATCCGAAAGTTAAGTATGCTCCTCATTTTGGCATCACTCCTCATGCTGATGTCGCTGCAAATGGTTTCGGCACAGAGCGATCTGGGGTCGGACGCCAATCCAATCGAAGTGTTTTTTGTTCCCTCGGTTGAGGCGCAGGTCATCACTACTGGTGGCGATATCATGGCTAAGGCGCTGAAAGAAGCAACAGGTCTGACTTTCAAAGTATCAGTTCCGACTTCATATGCAGCGACGGTAGAAGCCATGTGCGCTGCGCCATCAAGTTCAATGGGCTTTATCCCAGCGGCGGGTTATGTTATTGCCAACAAGCGCTGCGGTGTTGAAGTCGCGATGGCGGCGGTGCGTAACGGTTGGAGCGTCTATTGGTCAGAATATATTGTTCGCCGTGACAGCCCGATTTATACCTTCGGTGATCTGGCGGGCAAGAGCTGGGCATTCCCAGATACCGCCTCAACTTCCGGCTATGTGGTTCCAGCGGTTGAATTACAGGCCGCAGGCATTGAAACAGGCGAAAAAGTAGAAGCTGGCGGTCACAATCAAGTGGTGCAGGCCGTCTACAGCGGCGAAGCTGAATTCGGTACGACCTTCTTTAGCCCAGCGTTGGTTCCCGGCGCTGCATGGCAGATTGGCGATCTGGCTGAACCGTTTGATCTGACGGTTGATGAATCGCATATTGGCGATGGCGGCAATTTGTATGTTGGCGACATCCGTATCATGGATGCGCGTGCTAACATCCGTGATACCGCGCCGGATGTGGTGGACAAGGTGCGTATCCTGCGTTTGAGCGCGCCGATCCCCAATGATACCCTGAGCTTTGGCCCGGATTTCCCGGCAGATACCCGCCAGAAAATTGAGGACGCTCTGGTTGCCTTCTCGAAGACTGATGATTGGAAGACTTCGATTGGCAGCGCCGATTTCTACGGTTGGAGTAGTGTCTCGCCGATCACCGATGCGGCCTATGACCCAGTGCGTCAGCGCTTTGACATTCTCGGTTTGACCGACAAAGATATTTTCGGCAGTTGACCTGACAGCACGCTGAATCACGATAGAGAATTATGGGCTACGGGTAGGGGATTCCCCTGCCCGTAGTTCACATATCGGCCAGGAGAAGCTATGCTCAAAATTGAGAACGTCACCAAAATTTATGAAAATGGTTTCAAAGCGTTAGACAATATTAGTCTTGAAATCCCTGATGGCCAGTTTGTGGCAATTATCGGTTTGAGCGGATCGGGCAAATCGACCCTACTGCGCTGTATCAACCGTCTTATTGACCCCACTGAGGGACGTATTACCTGGGATGACTTGGATATTTCAGCGGCGACGGATGATGAGCTGCGCGAAATCCGGCGGCGCATCGGCATGATTTTCCAGCAGTTCAACCTTGTCAAACGTTCCAGCGTTATGACAAACGTACTCTCCGGGCGTTTGGGATACATTAATCCGGTATTCAGTCTGATTAATTATGTCCCGCGCGCTGAAAGAACACGGGCGATGGCGGCTTTGGAACGGGTCGGCATCGCGGATAAGGCCAATAACCGCGCCAGCGCCTTGAGCGGCGGACAGCAGCAGCGGGTTGGCATCGCACGTGCCCTGATGCAAGAACCGGAACTGATGCTAGCGGATGAACCGGTTGCCAGCCTTGACCCCGCTACTTCCCATTCAGTTATGAAATATCTGGTGCAGTTGAACAAAGACCTGGGCATTACGGTGCTTTGCAGCCTGCATTTTTTGAGTCTCGCGCGGGCTTATGCGGATCGGGTAATCGCACTCAAAGATGGAAAAGTAGAATTTGACGGTCTGCCTTCGGAGATAGATGATGAGCGTTTCAAAATGATTTACGGCGAAGAAGCCGTCCAGGTGGAGATCAATTAGGAGTATCCCAATGAATGTGACCCCTTCACCCGCACGCGCCGCTTTACGCCGTTTAATTATTATTTTAACGGTAGCTGTCGGCCTTATTATTTTTGCTTATGGTTGGTCAGTGACCGATATTAACCTGGAAAAGCCGCAAGAACCGCTGCGCCAGGAGAATGTCGGCAATGCGTTGCGCGAACTGCTGTCGCCGAATGTACTGGAGCAGGAGTACGATATTCAAACGACAACGATTTCTTTCATGGTCGAGTGCCCGGCAGATTTTCAAGCACCTCCCGCGCCAGCAGTTGAAACTGGGAAGCCTTATATCACCGTGACTCCGGCTTGTGCGAGTGCCAATGATGAAGTGACCTTACAGGGATTCAATTTTTACCCTGATTCGCTGGCACGCATTAATTGGATTACCCCTGACGGTCAGAAGCGTATTCGACAGGTGGATTCTTCCAAAGAAGATAATTTTGTCACGAATGATGACGGAACTTTTACGGTACATATCGAAGTGCCGCGCATCCGGGGCAGCACAGGTCAAACCCACAGCATCGAGGCGCAAGGGGCTTTTCCGATAGGCGCACCGAAAATAACGGCCACTACCGGACAGGTTCTGGAAAAAATGGTTGAGACCATTTTCCTGGCCCTCATTGCAACCGTGTTATCTATTTTGCCATCAGCCATTCTGAGTTTCTTCGCTGCCCATAACCTGATGCGTCCGATCCGCATTTCGCTCGGTAATTTGCTGGTGACGATAGCCTTGCTGCCGCTGGGCTGGTGGCTGGGGACTCTCATTTTGGGGCAGATTGGTCTATTGGCGGTAAATATCACCAAAGGCGCGGGTTTCACGCTGACGGCAGGCGCATCAATCACATTGATGTTCGGGGCAGTAACAACTTCACGCAAGCTGCAACCGACTGAAGTTGGCCTTAATGGAACCCGTTTACGCTCGGCGTTCAACAGTTTATTGTTCGCTGTAATTGTCATCGCAGTGATCGGACTCGTGGGCGGTTTAGCAATATCATTTGGCAGGATATTTCAGCCCGTCACTGCTTCTAGCGAATCACTCGATCTGGGGGGATCCATTCAATTATTCATTGCCAATATCCCAGCCAAAGTCAGCTACTTCATCGGTTCAGTCGGACAGTTGATCGAGCTTGTGATGCCGTTGTTTGCCGGAGTCATTGGCGCATTCGCGCTGTCGTCAGCGGGTACATCGCTGACGATTGACGGGTTGAAGCGTGTCAGTATTTCTATGAATTATATTCTGGGCGGCGTGCTCGGCGTCATTTGTGGTGCTATATTGTTGGGTTTTACAGCGCTGGTTGGGATGCAGGCTGCGTGGCTGGGCTTATTTACGCCGTTGGTTGCCGCGATGTTGGGTGGGCAAATTCTGCCGATGATTTACCGGCGTGCTACGGGAAAGATGAAATTGCTTTCGAACAGTGATAAAGCAACCCTGGCTACTTTGAATTGGGTCAGCGCGATTATCATCTTTTTCGTGGTATTCACATCATTGAATACCGGACGGGCGATTATCGAAGGCACACTGCCGGGAAAAACGGTTGCGTTCGAAATCGGTGGATTGCAAATCTATCGTTTTATCTGGCAGTCAATGCTGATTGGCGGATTTTTGGGCGGAATAACCGGTGCAATGGCAGGAACGAAAGCCAACTTCCCCATCGGCGATGTGATGTACAACGTGACGCGGACGATTTTGAACACCCTACGCTCGATTGAACCCTTGATTATGGGGCTGGTCTTCATTATCTGGGTAGGCATCGGCCCATTCGCTGGGGTGTTGGCGCTGACGCTGCACTCGATTGCCTCGTTAGGGAAATTATATTCGGAGCAAATCGAAAGCATCGATACCGGGCCGATTGAAGCGCTGCAAAGCACGGGCGCGAATCGCTTGCAAACGATTATGTATGCAGTCGTGCCACAAATTGTCCCGCCTTATATCGCCTTCACGATGTATCGTTGGGATATTAACGTGCGCATGTCCACGATTATCGGGTTTGTCGGCGGCGGCGGTATCGGCTTCCTCTTGTATCAACAAATCAACTTGCTCCGATACCGTGACGCGGGTGTTGCCGTGCTGGCAATCGCCATCATTGTGTCGATACTGGATTACGCCAGCGCATCCATCCGTGAACGGTACATATAGCTTTACAACACAGTCCAATTTTCAGGGGCGTACACAAGTACGCTCTTTTTATTTGTCACGCCCGATTTTACAAGAAATTTACACATCGCTATTGACCGCCACAGCGGAACAGTTTATTTTGTAAATATACACGGTGTCTATAAACGTTCAAAGTGTAAAGCGAATCTAAATCTCATGGCACAAACCTATCCTCCTGGCCCGAAATCGACTGTCCCGCTTGGAAACATCCGCCTGTTGCAAAAAGAACGACTGAATTTTTTGACGACTAACCGCGAGAAATACGGCGACATCGTTCATTTTCAACTTGGGAAGCGCCATTTTTATCAACTCAATGACCCCGATTCGATTCAGTACGTTTTGGTAAAGCACCCCGAAATGGTCAATAAGAGTCCAGCGCTGAAGAACACCACCCGCCAGACTATTGGTCAGGGTATGCTCACCAGCGATGGAGAATTTCATAAACGTCAGCGCCGGTTGGTTCAACCCGCTTTTCACTCCAAACGGATTGCGGCCTACGCGGACATAATGGTCAATTACACGCGCGATATGCTCGACGAATGGCATGGTGACGACGAGCGTGAAATCTCGCATGAAATGATGAAGTTGACCATGCGGATTGTCTCGAAGACCTTATTTGACGCCGATGTGTCGGAAGATGCGGACTCGATTGGTGGTGCGATCACGATTGGCATCCAAAGTGCTGCGGAACGGATCACGCAACCGATTCATTTACCGGATTGGATGCCCACGCGGAAAAATCGTCAACGCCGCCACAGTGCGCAGATCATTGAAAAAGCAGTCATGGGCATGATTGATGAGCGGCGGGCATTGGGCGAAGACAAGGGTGATTTGTTGTCGATGCTGCTGCTGGCGGTGGATGAAGCCGACGGCGGCCAGATGACCAACCGGCAGGTGAGGGATGAGGCGATGACCCTATTCATCGCAGGGCATGAAACGACAGCAAACGCTCTGGCCTGGGCACTCTATTTGTTATCGCAAAACCCCGACGCTGACGCCAAACTTTATGAAGAACTTCACTCGGTTTTGGGTGGTCGTACACCGACGATGGCGGTTTTACCCAAGCTGGTCTATACCGATATGGTCGTCAAAGAGACGATGCGGATGTACCCCCCGGCATTTGCGATTACCCGTGAAGTCGCCGCAGCATTTGAACTCAACGGGTATGCCATTCCAAAGGGCAGCATCCTGTTGATGAGCCAGTATGTTATGCACCATGATCCGCGCTACTTCCCCGAACCGGATCGTTTCCAACCGGAGCGGTTTGCACCTGAATACGAAGATCACCTGCCCAAATATGCCTACTTCCCATTCGGTGGTGGGCCGCGTATCTGCATTGGCAACCAATTCGCCCAAATGGAAGCGGTGCTGGTTCTGGCGACGATTATGGAAAGCTTTCATATGTCGTTAATGCCAGGACAAACGATTGTGCCTTCGCCGCTGATCACGCTGCGTCCAAAATACGGACTTCAAATGACATTGACGGCGCGTGAACCTGCTGTGTCCCCCGAAAAGGTCATTTGAATACTTGAGGATATAACAGCATTGACAGATTTCTCCCAGCTTATTTCTGCTAGAATAACAATATGTATTGCATTGACCAGAAATAGCTGGGGATAGTATCCCCGTGTGGAGCGCTATGGACACCAAAACGATGCTACGTCCGCTCGGTGGAGAAATCTATCTGGAAATTCCAGATGTGGTCAACAGCAAGGTTATATTGACTTACAACGACCTGTGGATGCTGATTGTTTGTCGCACATCGCTTGATGGCGATTGGGTTCGCTTACGACAAGCCGCGTCAATGGTCTACGATCCGCTGGAAAAGCAATCCGTTGTAGAACGTTTATGGAGACTTGAACAACGGCTGGACGGGCTGCCGGAAATCCCCAGCGATGTGCAAAATATTCATCTCTTCCGTGCGCATCAATGGTTTAAACAGCGTCCGGTACGCACCGACAAAAATTGGTAATACGGATGTTTGCTACGCCAGATTTTGAGGGGTTTCCGGTTGGGATTGTCGCCAGAAGAATAGGCTGAAGGGTTGATAATTTTCGCGCAGCAGGCGAACCATCACCAGAAGGGGTTGGGCCAATAGCAGCCCTAACCACCACTGATTGCCTGTGATTCCCATCAAGGCGAAGGGGATATAACCGACAGCAATTTCCCAGCGGCGCACGGGGAACAGCAGGAGCAGGAAAAAGGAATATGCGCCCAGGAAAGGCGCGCCTACCATCGTCGCTGCGACAATATAATGCAATTGTTCGCGGCGACCTTTAATGAAGAAAACTCCGATGAGCGTGATAAGCAACCAGGCTGGCGCGATATAAAACCAGGCTGTTCCGCCGAAAGTCGTCTGCGGTGTATAGCTCATCCAGCGCAGCGGCCAATCCAGACCATAAATAGCGAAACTCAGGCCAGCGCCCAGCGCCGGGATAATCAGCGTTCGCCAGCCGCCCCATAGGACTAGCATCACAATGATGAAACCGCCCAACTGCGGTTTGGTCGCCAACAGTAGTAATCCAAGCCCTGCTAAGACACTGCGTTCTTTTTGCAGTGCCCACCACGCCAACCCTAAGCCGAGCGCGGGCAGCACATCAATCTGGCCTAACCATAATACCCACAAAAAAGTTGCCGATGTCAGGACGACGAACGGGCTACCCCCTAAACGTCGCGCTGACCACCATGCGATAACAATGCTGACTGCCGAAAAAATGAGATAGCTGGTGTGCCAGGAAAAAAATCCAAAGGGGCGCATAAACCATTCGGTGAAGTAAGGGTTATAGGTGCAGCTAAAACACCCTTGCGCCAAGGGATGAAAATAGCCTTTGTAATCAAAGCCACCGGGCATTATGGATAATCCCAGCAAAATCAGCGCCGCAACCTCGACAAACAAAATCGGCTGCATCCGTTTGCTGGTGAGATATTTCCAGGCACTTTTGAAAGTGTTTTGCGTTACGGCTCTGGTTTTGCTGGTCGCTTCCATTACATCTCAATCTAATAGTTCAATTTCGGATGCGACACAACACATCCGGGGTTATTCTCTGATTTTGCGCTTCAGAATTTCGGTATCCGGATGTAAGCTCGCCAACCAATCACCCAGGATACCCGTTGCTTTATGCAGTCCATCAGTGGGGCGCGGATGACCAATGACGCCCAATTTAAGCGTATATTCGTGCTCATCCGGGCGTTCTGCGAGAATCAAGGCTACCCGTTGGTCAATCGTCGGCTCTTTTACGTACACTTCAAACAATAGCACGCTTTTCCCGCGATAACCGTATAGAATGCTGATATGTGTGTCGCCAATATTGTGCTCGCTGCTGTCGAATTTTTCGAGCATATCATCGAGCGTCAACGGACTTTTGAAGACTATATGGGGCATATCCAATTCCTCTATGACAGGGATTGTGAGAACAGATGTTGTGTTGCGGTGATAGGCGAAATAGTAGCAGTCGCGGCTTTCGCGCTTGGCGCGGCCTTCGTACTTGGTTACGACTCGTCCCGGCATGGTGAGCGCCCAGGGCGTGTCCAGCAAGTTATCCAATCCGGGCGTTTCCGCCAGCAGCTCCGCGCTCATCTCGGCATATTCGATGATGTCCGTCGCCAGATAAAGCAGGCCGCCCGGTTGCAGTCGATTCACAATTGCATCCAGGGTGTCGCGCTGCATTAACCGGCGATGGCCGTGCTTTTTTTTGAACCAGGGATCAGGAAAATTGATATGTACCTGACTGATGGTCGATGGCTGGAAAAGATGGTGCAGCGCCGTCTCGGCTGTTGAATGGATAATGCGCACGTTGGTCAATCTTTGCCGCTTGACCGCGCCTTCTGCTGCGGTCAGACACTTGCTGGCAACTTCGACACCGATCACGTTTGCGTCGGGATTTTGCTGGGCGAGATAGACTAAAAATGCGCCGTAGCCAAAACCGATTTCCAATATAATCGGGCGTTCTGCACCAAACTCTGTACCCCAATATGTCGGCCAGGGGAGGGTAAGACTAGATAATTTTTGCATAACACGATTGAGTTCCGAATCGAAGCTTAACGAATACGTTGAGTATACAAGTTTCAGCCATGGATTATAATAGGGAATGAAGAAGTGAAGAAAGCGGTTGCTCATCTTTTATAGTGGTTTCATATATGGTTTTTGAACCTGGAAGATGTGACACAAAAATTGCTGAATTACATTGTGCAAGGTTTTAAAATGGAGCGGTGAAATGGGCATTCATGTGGTCTGGTATGATGCCGAAAAAACAATCATTGTCTGGGAATTCGATGGTGTTTGGGAATGGCAGGATTATCATGCTGCCATCAACACGGCTGTCGTCATGATTAAAAGCGTCAACCATGTGGTGGATTCGATTATGGATTTACGGCGTAACCGTTCTTTACCTCCCAATGCACTGATGGAAGGTAAGCGCTGGTTTGTGGTTGCACCGACCAATTTCGGCGTGACCGTTGTCGCTGGGGGCAGCGGTCTCATCCGGGGGATCGCGACGACCATCGCCGCCGTCTACAAGCGATTTAGCGAACGTATCCTCATGGCCGGGACCGTCGATGAAGCTATTCAAATCATCCTCGAAAAAAAACGCCAGCGGGAACAATCCGGCTAGCGTTTCAAAGCGGAGAGGGTGGGATTCGAACCCACGAGGGTGTTACCCCTACTCGCGTTCCAGGCGAGCGCGTTAGGCCACTACGCTACCCCTCCTTATGTTTATCGGGCAATGTCTTCCTCAGCCCGACAGCGGCACATATTGTAACAGTTGAAAAGTGAATTATCCAGGTAGGTTTGACAGCATTCCAGCGCTGGGGCGATTCGGCTGCGTGGGGCGGCTTAATTTTTCCAGGAACGTATTGACCTGCCACACAAAAACGTCCATCGTTTCCAACTGGGGCATATGTCCGCATTCAGTGATTTCGGTCAATGTCGCACCGGGGATACTGGCTTTGATGGCTTCTCCATCTTTCAAGGTTGCTAAGTGGTCGTTTGCGCCCCACAAAATCAATGTGGGAACCAACGGGGACTGGGCTTTGGGCATGGGGCTGCCGACAAACATACGCATTAGTCGAGCATAGCCAGGAGCAGCGTTTTTGGCCTGTTCGACGAATGCTTCGGTCAGCAATTCTTTGCCATAAAACATATCTTTGAGTGTGGCTGGTGAGGTTGCAGTTTTACCGAAGAGGTAAAAAACACCTTGCGAAACCCCCGGTATGCGTTCAAGTATGCGAAAAACGGGCGGTAAGTCCGGCACGCCACCACCGTTCATCAAAATGACGGCTGGGACGAGCTGTGGGTTCCCCGCCGCGAATAACCGTACAAGCAGCGCACCCATTGAGTTACCGATGACCACCGCCTGACCTATTCCCTGGTTTTCCAAAAAGTCTTTAATCCATTGGAGCATGGCCTCGGTTTGCATTTTGGGCAGTACATCACTTTTCCCAAATCCCGGTAAATCGGGGGCGAGAACATGGTAATCTTCAGCCAGAGCTTCAATAGAAGGTTCCCAATGCAAGTATGCGTCGCCGATGCCGCCATGAACGAGCAGCAGACTACGCGGATGACCTTCGCCTGCTTCCCAAAAATGGATATTCAGACCGCTGAGCTGAGTAGATTTTTCGCTGATTCCCATGATAATTATCCCCAGAAACAAGTTTTTACTACGGTTTTATTTTGATGAATATATGTCTAGAAATTTCGAAATTACACACGCTCTTCGATAAACCCGTGTTGTTCGAGCCAACTGGTCAATTGATCGATGCTGGGTTCTGTAATCATCGTCCCCCGGTTAATTCCGCGCGGACTGCTGCCACTTATCAGCGGCGAAGGTTCTTCGTAGGGCAGGTTATCGCCATTCTGCGAGACGACCATTGTCGGCACAGAAAGGAAGCCTGTCCATTGCAGCACACGTGCGCGGGCTTCTTCGTCCTGGTCGATAAAAATTTCTTCGTAGGCCAGCGCATAATCATCCAGCACTCGTTTCGCCAGACTGATATAAGGACATCCCATACGGCGTGAATACATTATGAGTTTTTTGCTCATGGTTGCGTCGTTCCTGGCAAAACGGTAGGGGTCGCAGGCGGTTTGCTGGGTTCGAGGAAACACAAAATTCCGTCGGTGATTCCCTGTGCCATTTCTTCTTGCTTGCCGGTCAAAACCGGGCGATCTGCTAACAGAAATCCAAGTTCAATAATTGCTGCGGGCGTCAAAGGATGGATTTCACGAAAGGTATGATAATCCGACATATCCACCGTGACACCGTCCCGGCGCTGTAGACCGGTCATCTGGGCATAATACTGTGCGATGCAATTGACGAGCAGGTCATCGTCACCCTGTACTGAATTGCGGGCGGCGGCGCGGGCAATCAAATAACCCGATACCACTTCCCCCGGCCACACCTGACAAGTATTGGCGTGTATGGATATCAAAGCGGCTGCCTGATAATTGTCCAGGCGTGGGTCGAATTCGTCAAGCAAGTCTACAGAGTAACCGCGTGATCGCAAATTGCGCACCACAAGTTGTGAAACAGCAAAGGTGATAGATGCTTCTGTCAGACCGTCGGGGCAGACCGCACCGGGATCGGGCGGAACTTGCGGGCCACGATGCCCCGACACAATGCCGACACGTTTCAACCAGTTCGGTGTAGGTACGATAGTTGGTACGGACGTGACCTGACCAGTTGCCTGCGCGATACTTAATTCCTGTTTTACATCGTCGGCCAAAAACTGCGACGGTGTCCACCAGGTAAAAATCGTCGCCATTAATCCAGCGGCGATAATCACCACGATAAAAGAGCGAATGATGCCCCCGACCACGCCTACAGTCCGTTGGCGGCGGCGGGCGCGGCGTTTTTTCACTCGGCGGATTCGCTGCTCTTCAATAGCGGCTTCTCGCTGCTGTTCAATCCCCTGATTAGCGGTTGGTGCGCTGCGGGTTGCAACGTCGTCGGCTTGTATCGCGGATTTTGGCGACTGCGTGACATCAACCGACCTGGAGAAAAGTTGTTCTGCCGGAGTCGGTGGTTCAGGTGGCGCTGCTTTTGCAGCCGCGTGCCGCATCATTTCCATGAACGTCACCGACGCTGGAATATCAGCCCCATCCGGATTCTGCTCCCAATTGTCGGGGCGTTGTTCATCATCAAAATGTGGATCGTTAGGCATATTCGTCGTTACTTTAAGCCCCACCTGGCGCGATAAACCAAATCTGCGTTACCCACCCATCATACGTTAACTAAAACAGTTCCTTTTAGAAAGGTTCATGTCACGATTATATAGCCGAAAGACGTTTCCAGACAGCTTATTGTTCCGCAACAGAGTAGACTTGTGCGCCATTATCATCAAATACGAGTTTCAAAAATGGGACATCGTCCAAAGCGGATTTCATTTCGACCTGGCTGGTCGGAGCGTGCCAGCGAAACATACTTTCTATGCTGGTTGGATTGGTGATAACCTGCGGGATAATCACATAATCAATTCCTGCGGTGCGCAGTAAGTCGGCATTTTGCGGATTCGCTGGATCTTCCCAAAATACCCGTAGACGATCTTGTTCTTCCAAGCTGGCCTCATTATTGTGGAAAAAAGGCTGCCAACGATAATACACACTGTCACGTTCGGCGATAACGGGAACCCAATCACTCTCGTTGGAGTTATCTTTGAGTGTGCCCGGATAATTGAGCACACGGGCGTCTTTGGGCGTGTTCTGACGCAGCCATTCCATGGCTTGCACGTCGGCTGTTGAAGCAAATGCACCAAAAAAACCGACTCGTCCTTTAGTGAAAGCCAGAAGTTGTTGGTTGAAGCCTAAAACGAGCAGTGCCAGGACAATCAACACAGCGAGAATGGGTATTGCTCGCTGTCGAATCAATTGACCAACGCGCTTTTCCAGCCAGCGCTCCCACAGCCATGATAATCCCAGGCCACCTAGGATGATGTAGGGGATAATTGGCCCGTGCCATGCGATACTGAAGGGATAGTCATAACGCAGTACCAGGCTCGAAAGCCAGGGGAAGATTTTTTCGAGCAATCCCAGACTGGAAAATTCCAGGATCATGACCAGCCAGCCCACTGCCAGAATCACTGTCTGACTGCGCTGGCGGAGGCCGACGAACGCGCCGACTAAAGCAATAGGCACAATCAATACACCGTGATACAGCACCATCACGCGCCAATAATTGGGGTCGCGTGCGAATGGTGAGGTGATGTCTGCGCCGAGTAAATCGCGAATATTCGCCAACCAGGGCGAAATTGCTAGAAGGGCAATGACGGGAATGCCGACAGCCAGCACCAGCCACGTTCGCAGTGTTGGACGGGGCTTGCCCAGCCACATGGTTAGCAACCAGGGGACATAACCCAATGCCAGGATAATGGTCGTGTCGGGATGTGCCAGGACAACCGCACCCAGCATGAGTCCGGCGGCTATCGCGTCAGGAATGGCTTTTTCGCGCATATAGCGGATGATATAGGTCAAAAATGCCAGCGCGAATACCAAGCCTAGCAAGGTCGTGTAATGTGAATCCATGAAAGCCGTGTACAGCCCGATCCCAATTAATGCCGCAACCGCCATCATGCGTCCCAGGCGCTTGTCCTGTATTTCCGCCCCCAAATCATAGGCCAGCCAGACTATCAAAACGCCCAGTATTGCGCCTACGCTCATCTGGACAGTGTGCATACCCTGGTTAAGCTGCTGGCTGAGATAAGCTGTTAGTATCGTAAAACCGGGCGAATACAAGTAGGTAACTTCGGGATGCCAGGGCGCAAGGGTTTTGAAACCGCCGCCTAACTTCGCCATCAAGCCAAGATAACCGAATCCCTGTGCATCGGTATCCAGAGGCACGGGTAAAATCAGAACCGGGATAAGGAATAACAGCGCCACGAAGACAAAAAACAGCAAATCACGCGCCCCCGGCCAACCCTGATCGGCATCAAGCAGCACTTCGCCGCGCGACTCCGCCCGTTTTTGTCCATAGGAGAGTGTACCGCCCAGGAAAATTATTGTGACCAGCGCGAACAGCAGATAATCAATGACAAGCGTGTTCCAGCCGAACAACATGGCCCAGAAAACCGCCCCGCCCATGACCAAACCGAGTGACAGAGCGGCGGATAATCCGATACGAGGTTGGGTAGTATTCCAGGCGGGTGCGAGCATAGCGCCGGCCCCGAAAACGACGGAGCCGAATACGAAGATGATGAATAGAGGCATGAGTATCCTGATATGCGCGT
>JBDTNB010000006.1:0-114329 GCA_039933955.1 Chloroflexota bacterium | reverse complement strand
GACACTCATAGTGTGAGCCTTTTTCATGACCATTTCAACTCGCACCACTGGTTAAATATATGTCTCCGTAGGAGCGACCCGCCGGTTCGCCCAATTTGAATCATTATCGGATAAAGCACTCAGTGAGGAAGCATTTTCGATGCCGTGTAAAACGAACTGACGCCCGAATATGTTTCGCCAGGAGCACAATCATGATTACCTGGAAACTCTGGTCAGCTTTACAGCATCCACCCCTTCGTCATCCCGTATTTCAATATATTCTGGCGGCGCGCAGTCGCGGTGGGCGCTGGCGTAAATCGGTCTTGGCCGTGCTCGCTCTGGGGTTAGGCTATAGTTGCTATCAACTCTCATTTTACAACCGCCGGTACGCCTCGTTTTGTTTTCGCTGACTCTGCAAGATGTGCTGGTGATTTTTGTTAGCTTTAATCTGGTTTACGGCTGCATCCTGACAGCCGGTGTCAGCCTCACCATCGCCCGTGCCCGCGTGCAGGGTTTGTACGATGCCTTATGCCTCACGCCGTCCGGTGCGCCAGGGATCAATTGGGCGATGTGTACCGGCGTGCTCTATCGCCGACCCGGTTTCATCTGGTTTCGCCTCGCTGTTTTGGCTGTGTCTTCTATTCCAGCCATCGCAGTGCTCGTCCATTTCATTTTCCCGCTGACAGCTTTTGGCGGGCTGCTTTTGGGTCGCAGTACGATGCCCCCCGCTGTGATCCAGTCCTATTTTCGGATGCTGCTCGATTTAACCTATGCCCTGACATTGGTGGTCGCGTTTTACACCAGCACTGTCCAATCCGTGATTCTCAGCATTTTGCTGGGGATGCTCACCTCGGTTTCTGTTCGCGATTCGTCAGCCCGGATCGTCGCTACCGGATTGTTTTTGCTGCTACAGGTCTTCACCTTTTTGCTGGCCTGGATTTTCAGCTTATTCATTTTGCCTGCTGGCTATCAGGTTTTTCATGCTCAGGGTTGGCTGGCGGATTTATGCGAACCCCTGCTGCGGCTGCTATTTTTCTTTCTACTGCGTGAGGCCGTAAACCTGCTGTTGTGGCGGCAGTTGGCGCAGCAAATGAATACCGAGGCTGAATTGAATTTCGCGTTGGCAGGCAGCGGAGTATAATCCTTTCAGTAACGAAATGGTCGTGAGCATGAATATGGATAAAAACGAAGGTCGCCGCCGTGCGCGACTCCTCGCACAGGAGCACCGGGATCACGGCGATTTTATGAGTTGGTTCGAGAGTTTATATGCCGCTGCCGATGGCGACATCAACGCGATTCCCTGGGCGGAGATGACGGCCAACGATAAATGGGTGAGTTGGGCAGAGTCCCAAAAATTGGACGGCAAAGGTAAGACAGCAGTGGTGGTCGGATGCGGTCTGGGCGATGATGCCGAAGTGCTTGCCGCGCGCGGTTTTGATGTGACTGCATTTGATATTTCCGAGTCCGCTGTTGCCTGGTGCAAAAAGCGTTTCCCGGAGTCGCCCGTCAAATATATCACAGCGGATCTGTTCGACCTGCCAGAAACCTGGAAGTTCGATTTTGTGCTGGAAATCTTTACCATTCAAGCCCTTCCGCTGGAATTTCGTGAACGTGCGATTCGGGGAGTGGCCCATCTGGTTGCGCGCGGCGGAACTTTGCTAGCGATTGGCCGTCTGGTCGGTGATCTGGACGAACGTGTGCGGATGCCCTGGCCGATGACCCGCACCGAATTGGACGGATTCGCCCGATCCAGCTTGCGCCAGATTCATTTTGACGATTATATGGACGGTGAAGATCCGCCAGTGCGGCGGTTTTGCGCGGAATATCGGAGGTAAATCATGGTGGGAAAAGTACGTTGGGGTGTCTTGGGTGCGGCCAGTATCGCGCGGCGGCGCGTGGTTCCGGCGGTGCAGCAGTCGAGCAATGGCGAAGTGGTCGCCGTCGCCAGTCGGACGCTCAGTAAAGCTCAGGAATTTGCGAAAGAATTGAATCTGCCCAAAGCCTATGGCAGCTATGAAGAGTTGATTGCTGATCCGAACATTGATGTGATTTACAATCCACTCCCTAACAGCGAACATGCTGCCTGGAGTATCCGCTGCGCCGAGGCCGGGAAGCCTGTCCTCTGCGAAAAACCGCTTGCCAAAGATGCTGCCGAAGCACAGACAATTGTCGATGCATTTGCCCGCCGCAATCTGCTTTTCGCCGAGGGCTTTATGTATCGTTTCCATCCCCAGACGGTGAAGGTCAAAGAGATGGTTGATTATGGCGCGGTGGGCGAGATTTCTTCCATGCAAGCTACATTTACCTTCCCGATTCGCGACGAAGATAATATTCGCCTGAGCAAATCGTTGGCGGGCGGCGGCTTGATGGATGTCGGCTGCTACTGTGTCAGTGCGATGCGCCTCATGACCGGGCAGGAACCGGAACGCGCTCGTGCTATCGCCCGCGTGGGGATCAAATCCGGTGTCGATGAATGGCTGTCTGGCATCCTGGCATTTCCGTCAGGCGTGCTTGGACATTTTGACTGCGGTGTCCGCGCCCAACGCACCCACACCTACGAAATTCGCGGCTCGGAAGGCCGTATCCTGGTTGAAGGTGGTTTTGTCATCGAACCGAATGAGCAGCCTGTTATCCGTTATTGGCATGGCGATCAGTACGAAACCATCAGCGCGCCTACGGCAAACCAGTACACGATTATGGCTGAAGATTTTTCAGACGCTTTTCTCAACCATCGCCCGCCGCGTTTTGCGCCGCAGGATGCCGTCGATAATATGCGCGCCATCGACATGCTCTATGCCTCTGCACGCGGCTAATTGCTAAACACATTGTAGATACAAGGGACGAGGTACTGCCTCGTCCGTCTTGAAAACCCCTATCATCAAAATATTGATTTACGAACCATTCCTCGCAAATCGATCCGTCGCCGTGATGATCGCCTCGCCCATACCCGGATCGCTGGTGCTGTGGCTGGCATTTTTCACCACTACCAGTTCACTGCTCGGCCACACCCGCGCCAATTCCCAGGCCGTGACCAGCGGGCTGCCCAGGTCGAGCCGCCCATGAATCAGCACGCCCGGTATGCCAGCCAATTTCCCGGCCTCGCGCAGCAAAATGCCGTCCTCAAGCCACGCCCGATGATGAAAATAATGGGTGCAAATCCGCGCCCGTGCCATCCTCCAATCCGCGACTAACCAGCGCCCGCTCGGTTTTGCATCGGGATCGAGTGACATCAAACCAATTTCCCAGTCGTGAAAATTCAGCGCGGCTTTTGCACGCACCTCAGCATCGACATCATGCAGCAGCCGATAATAGGCCGCAACTAAATCACCATCCCGTTCACTTTCTGGAACACCCGCCCGAAAATGCTCCCACTGCTCCGGGAACAACGGCGCGATTCCGCTATACAACCACTCAATCTCCGATTGGCGCGTGGTTGTCACCCCCGCGATGACCATTTCCGTCACCCGTTCTGGAAATTGCTCGGCATACGCCAGCCCCAGCGTCGATCCCCATGAACCGCCGTACAACATCCAGCGCTCAATACCCAAATGCTGCCGAATTTTTTCCATATCCGCGATGAGGTGCTCAGTCGTATTCGCCGCCAGATCAACCTGCGGATCGCTGGCGTGCGGCGTACTCCGTCCACAATTGCGCTGGTCGAACAACACAATTTTATACATAGCCGGATCAAAAAAGCGCCGCATCCCCGCCGTACAGCCCGACCCTGGGCCACCATGAATGACCACGACGGGTTTTCCATCCGGCTTGCCACTCACTTCCCAATAAATGCGATTCCCATCGCCCACATCCAACATCCCTTGCTCAAAAGGTTCAATTTCTGGGTATTGGGGCACCATAATTTTCCTCTTTCAACAAATGGGACAGAGATAAACGATCAATTGTGCGCTGGAACATCACAATGTCAATGAGAGCTGAAAAATGTTTATTGATGTCTGGTTTGATTCTTTTTGAATGCTCTCGGTGTTCTCGGTGACTCGGTGGTTCAATTTAGCTATCTCTTTATGTCGCAAACCGGCAGACCTGCGTAAAATAGGAGGAGGCGCAGCACAAGGAACCCTACCCATGATTGACCCATCCCACTCCAAAACGCCCGTTGGCCCGCGCGGCCTCAATTTGCTCAAACTGCTGGTTGGCTATTACCGCCATCCACTCGATACGCTGGCGAATGTCACCCAAAAATACGGCGAAGTTGTCTTATTCAAGGTGAGTTCCTACACGGTTTATCAGATTGTCCAGCCGGATCACATCAAGCACGTTTTGCAGGACAACAACCGCAATTATCATATGTCTGGCGCGTTTGACCAGACTCGTCCCGTCGTCGGGCGCGGCCTCTCAACCAACGAGGGCGAGTCCTGGTTGCTGCATCGCCGCATGATGCAGCCCTTGTTCGGGCGCGGGCAGGTCGCCGTTTTTGCACCGATGATTGTCGAAGCCACCGCTGCCATGCTCGAACGTTGGCGCACATCTGTCGGGACAGGCCGCCATTTATCCATTTATCCTGAACTCCTCGCACTGAATCATTACATTCTCGGTAAAATGCTTTTCAATATTGATGTGACCGGCGCGGATCGGCGTGTCCTCAGCGCTTTGAGTTTCGTCCGGGCGTATACCAACGAACGCATCAATGCCCTTGTCACCGTGCCGTCGGATTGGCCGACCACCCGCAACCTGCGTTTCCGCGAGGCTGTCACACTGCTGGATGATTTTGCCTACGGTCTGATTCGCGATGCCCGCGCAGGCAATCGCACATCAGACGATATGCTCTCGATGCTGCTCAACATTCGCGACGAAAAAACGGACGAGGGACTCAGCGACGAAGAACTTCACGACGAACTCATGACCCTGTTTTTTGCCGCTTATGAAGACCCAGCCAATGCGCTGTGCTGGGCGCTCTCCCTGCTGACCCATCACCGCGAAGTTGAAGAGCGTTTGCGGGCCGAAATTCAAACTGTATTGAATGGTCGTCCGCCCACCTACGAAGATTTATCGGCGCTGGTCTATACCGGGGCAGTAATCGACGAAACCTTGCGTCTGTATCCGCCCACCTGGAGCATTTTGCGCGATACCGTTGGCGATGATGTGGTCGGCGATTATGCCATCCAATCCGGCAGCAGCGTCCTCGTCAACCTATATTTGACCCATCGCCTGCCTGAATTCTGGGATGAACCGGATGCGTTTAACCCAGATCGCTTTTTGCCGGAAAACAGTGCCGGACGCCCGCGCTATGCCTATCTGCCATTTGGCGGCGGGCCGCGTCAGTGTATCGGGGCAGCGCTGGCCGTGATGCAGCTTAAGCTGACACTCGCCATGCTCATCCAGGCTTATCAATACGAATGGGCGAGCGCCTATCCGCCCTCTCCAAACGCGACTCATTCGCTCCGTCCTCCGCCCGATGTCGCTGTGCGCCTGTCACCCGCGAAATGAGCGGTGTTTTGAAACCGATCTGAAAATAAAAAATCATCTCTAATTTCAGAGATGATTTTTTTGATTGACTGCGAATCGAGCATGTCAGAACGAAACGTTTGCCGGAATCACGTAGCGCGCATGGATTTGCTCGTCGTTCATGTTGTACGGTTCGCCCTGTGAGCCGATGCATAACCAACGGCCTCGTGGGACAACGGCGGGTTCCGGGCTTTCGAGTGACTGCACATAGATGCTGATGGGTAGGCGCAGCGCCCATACACCGGTTGATTTGAAATAGGGGAGACAACCGTGTTCCATCAGATCGGCTTCAGCCGGGTTCGGACGCCACGATCCATCATCCCAGGCTGTATACGTCTTCTTGAACAACTCTTTCGCCACCGGCCATTGTTCATAGTCGGAAACGTCGCTCAGCTTTTTATCGCCAGGGTAATAACAAATGATGTCGCCCGCGTCGGCCATCAGGGTTTCCAGGGTCAGTTCAACATTTGTGACCTGGCTGATAACCCGCGCCATGACGAGCCGTTTGCGCGGCTCAAAATAGCGAAAGCCGCCCGCCTTGAGTTGTGCTTCCGTCCATTGTCGCTGTCGGAGAACGCGCGTCGCTGCCATCGGTTGTCTCGTGGTCATGAGTATCATGGAATATACCCAAACAATTATACAGATCAATTCCTATCATGACACTGCATCCCAGCTATGTGCGTTAAAGTTTTACGAATTTTTCGTTTGAGAGTTGGGAAATCGGGGTGAAAATGTAGGGGCATGTCGCCGACATGCCCTGGGGTGAAATATTGTGCCGAGAGTTTTGCGCGAACGCTCCCTTTGATTCCCCCTCTCTGCGAAGCGGGGACGGGGCTAGGGCTTACAAGGGCAGGTTTTTAATTTTCGACAAAATGCGACATTCCAAAATCCACAAGATGTACGAAATGGTCTGCTCTGGCCTTTCTAGCCCCTTCAGTGGGCTTGTCTGGCAATCTAGCCGGGGTGCTTCAGCCCCCGGTGACGCAACCGCACAAACCCATTTCTGAAAAACCTACCCTTGTAAGGGGGGCTAGGGGGAGAGGCTGCGAAATTGTTTAATCCCCACCATGCATTTTCAAAGCCGTTTCCGGGGATATCTCTTTGCGTGCGTGCGGAGCCGTGCGCTTCTGAAGGTTGATGCGCTCCGCCCAGAAGTAGCTGCCGATCACAAATACTGCCGCCGCGAATTGCAGGATAATTCCCTGCCAGGTCGCGAACACGCCGAACCAGCGCCCTATCCAGTAGGGCAGATAGACACCATTAATCGGCGTAATCGGCATCCAACCAACCACCTGGAACACATGCACCGTGTTGCCGACCATCGTCAATAGCACTGCGCCGATCAGAATACCCGTAAATATCAGCATCTTTTTATACGGCAGCCGCACCTGAAGTTTGAAGGTGATAAAACCCACAACCGCCGTCCCCAGCAAGCCGATGAACACACCTTCTAAAACCACGCTCGAACCAGCGTCCAGCACCAGCGATTGCAGGAACAGAATCGTCTCCACAACCTCACGGAAAACGCTGGTGAAGCCCAGGATAATCAATCCCAATGTCGGGCCGACCAGGGCAGCACCGCCCAGAATTTTACCTTTTTGGCTGTGAAAATTTGCCATCCAGCCTGTCCAATAAGTTTTGTGGAAAAACCAGTTGGTAATCAGCAGCAGCACCGCAATCGCAATCAGCGAAACTACCGCTTCTAACCGTTCGCCCAGGCTGATGAGCAATGCGAGCAGGCTGTTGGCGATAAACCACACAATGACCGCCGCGATCATGGCTAAACCCGCGCCCAGGCTCAACGAACGGCGATATTTGCGGCTGTCAGCGGCGCGCATACCCGCCAGCAGTGATGCGAAAATGAGTACGCCTTCCAAACCCTCGCGGAAGACGATAATCGCCGCGTTACCAATCACCGCTTCCGGGGCGCTTTTGGCGACGTTGAGCACCGCTTGTCCGTCCGAAAGTGCGCTGTTTAGCCGCGTCAGTCCGGCGTTGACATCGATGACCGACGCGCGGTTCGCCAGCAGCACCAATAACCCGGCTTGGTCGCTGGTTCCTTGCCAGAAAAGGCTTTCCACTTCGGCGGCGACATCCGGCGCGAAACCCCGTAAACGCTGTTCGATGCCCGCGTCGAGGATCGCATAGGTTTCCAGGCGTTTGCGCTCTGCCGTCTCATAATTCCCGGCCAGCACCGCTTTTTTCAGGTCTTTCAACATGCTGTCGATGATCGTGAACGACGCCGAAACATCATTCAAATTAGCGTCGATTTTCAAGGCTTGTTTCGCCAGCACTAACGCATCGGCGCTCAGGGCTTGCACATCATCTGGCGTGCCGATGGCGGTCATCACCGCTTTCATCTGGTTAAGCTGCGTCGCCAATTTTTCGGTTGCCGCGCTGTCCGTCGTGCTCATAATCGGGCGCAGTTCTTCAAACAAGGCTACTGATTGATTGCGGAAGGTGGTCGCTTCCTGATATTCAATCGCGATGGTGATTTTGCCGTCCTGCACACCGCGCCGGTATTCCACCTGTGCCAGATCAATGAACAGGTACAGCAGTTGGGCGCGTTTGCTGATTTCGTCCTGCGTCAGCGCCACCGGTTGATAATTGGCGAGCAGGGTGCTGATTTGATCGCCCGCCGCGCCCGCCGCTTGTAAATCGCCGGATAGGGCGGCCTGCTTCAAATCGACGAGTTGTTGTTGCAGCGCTTTTGTGTCATCCGCGCCGCGTTTGGCCGCGAAATCATCTTCCAGAATGCCGAAATAACCGCTGACCAATCCGGCCCAATTCGCCGTGCGGGTCGCAAAATTTTGACCGACGGTATCTTTCAGTTTGACCAGGGCGTCGCGCAGGCGGAAGGTATAGGCGTCGCGCAAATCGTTAGAAACGCTGACGCTCACTTCGTCCAGATTACCGCCGCCGCTTTGCAGACGGGCAACCGCTTGTGCCGCTGGGTTATCGACCACGCTGAATTTGGTCGCCTGCCGGAATTCGCGCAGCCGCAGCCAGTCTGAAGCGGCCTCGTTATCGCCTTTTTGCAGCGCGTCTAAACTCGCCAGATAACTGCCGCGCAGTAAATTTGTCCAGGCCGATCCCGTAGCATAAACCAGCGCGGGCGCGTTTCCGTCCAGTGCGGCTTGTTTTGCATCAGTCAATGCCTGGGTGATGATGGTGTCAGTTTGCGGGACGCTGCTGTGCAGATCAGGTTGGATGACCTGTGTATATAAATCGAGTGCCTGCTGGATTTGGGTAGCTGCCGCTTCACGCAAGGATGTTGTATCGTTGCCATCGGTTGCATCCAATAACGATTGCTGTGCTGCGAAGAAAGCATCGTGGATATTGCTGCCTGCTTGCCAGATTGGGGTTGCGCTGTTCGCCGCGTCTTGTGCCAGGCTTGAACCGATACCTAACACGAAGAGCATACTGGCAGCGATCAATACCAGGAAAAAAGTGCGTCCATGAAAACGATAACACATAACCAAACTCCAGCGATAACGATTTTACGGTGAAACGGTTTTAGGCACGGAATTTACCCCGTGCCCGTTACGATCTAATCCGGCCCACACAACATTGTTCTTACTCAGTCGGCAGTACCAGCCCCAGGACACTCGCGCCTTCGCCCGCTAGTGCAGCAAGGCTGTCGGCTTTATTCTGTGCCTGTTCGCCTAAGGCATCGGCTTGCTCGCCGGAGAACTTCTTGCCGCCAGTTTCTTCCGCGTAAGTGTCATCCAGGAAGGTCAGCAAATCATCGAAGCCCGCTTTGATTTGTTCGTCGAGCGCCGCGTCTTTGCCCGCGACATCCGCCCCAACATTGGCATAAATCACGCTCAGGCTGGTTGCGATTCCCTTCACATCCACCAGACGGGATTGGGCAACGAAGCGCGGGTCAGCATTTTCATCGGTGATATAAGCTGATCCCTTCCATTCCTGGAAGTAATCGCCCATTGTCGGGATCATCGTCGCCAGCGCGGTAAAGCTATCTTCGAGAGTTGGTGTCCAGTCGGCGATAGCCGCATTCAACTGGGTTGTAGCATCCACGAAGCTGTTGGCAATAGCCAGCCAGAAATGGGCTTCCGGCAGGGCGTCGCCGCGCTCATCAACGCCGTTGCCATCGAAATCGACGCGCGCCCCGGTATGTTCTTCCTGGGTTCCCCACAGGGTAGTTTCCAAAAGCCAGTGGAAAATATTACCGGGCTTTTCGAACGTGCGTCCATCATCCAGTGTCAGCGTCCAGTCATAGGCATTTTCGGCATCGTCAGCGCCCGTTGGGCCAGCGTCGATCCAAACGTCGAAGTGCGACAATGTAGGAACACCCGCGACGATGCCTTCGATGCGCTCATAATTGTTGTGCGCCAGGATAAATTCGTCGCGTGATTCGGTCACCAATGGGGTGATGTCTGCCGCGCTGTCCGCCCACGCTTTTGCGTAATCGAAATCGGCGGCTTTCAAAATGTCGAAATAGGCTTGTGCATCCGACTGAATGGTCGTGACGTGTGTCAGCATATCCGCGCCGTGTTCGACCAGATATGATTTGGTCGCGTCCACACCAGTGGCATCGGTTGCCTCTGCGGTGGCGTCTTGTGCGGCAATCTGATGCAGCGGAATGACCAGCATCAGTAAGAGGAGATAAACGATAATCTTTCGGTTCATGCGTGAAGTTACTCTCATGGGTTCAGTGAATGTAAAAAGGAAAGTCGACTGTCGCCATGATAAATGTTCGCAGCGGGGATTTCTACAAGGCACATCAAGTAAAAAATTTCACGAACCGGACTTCGCACGATGCTGTTGATAAACATGCTGTCTACAATGTCGGAGAATATGTTTTGCATCGCTAACTAAATAACCCTAACCACAGGTGTGGAAAATTTTTAGCCTGACCTTATTTAACCCGTCAGCTTGCCCGCATATTGGCTTCCAAATAGCTTACTATATGAAGTAATACAGACACCCTGTAGGGACGAGGCACGCCTGGTCCGCCGCTCCCCACCGGATAGATGCCAATGGTGGTGCTACAACCTTGCTGCATTGCCGCGCCCGCTTTGTTACAATAGCGGCATTCTTTTGACTATAGCTACCAGCTAAGTGTTTTATCGAAAATTTCCAGCAATAAACTGACCCAATAAGTCACTTACTTTCGCTTAAGAGACTATTTTGTCTTTTAGCTAAAAGCTAATGACTAACAGCTAACGACTTAAAAATGATTTGAGAGGACAACCATATGAGTGCCGATTCCCTAGACTTGCTGTCGCCCGCCTGGTCGCATATGACCACCATCCAGCCTGAACGTGCTGAAGGCATCTACTTATATGAAGCCGATGGCACGCGCTATACCGATTTCACCAGCGGCATTGGCGTGACCAACACCGGTCATTGTCACCCGCGTGTCGTCGCTGCCATCCAGGAACAGGCCGCCAAAATGATTCATGGGCAGATCAATATCGTGATCCCGCCCTCGACCATCAAACTGGCCGAGACTTTGAACGCTGTCACGCCCGACTCGATTGACTGCTTTTTCTTCTCCAACAGCGGTGCGGAAGCCACTGAAGGCGCGGTCAAGCTGGCGCGTATGGCGACCAAACGCACCAACATCATCACTTTCCAGGGCAGTTTTCATGGTCGCACCGCCCAGACAATGGCGATGACCAACTCCAAATCGGTCTATCGTTCCAGCTATCAACCGCTTCCCGCAGGCGTGTTTGTCGCACCCTTCCCCTATGCTTATCACTATGGCTGGGATGAAGATACCGCCATTGATTTCTGCCTTCGCGAACTCGAACTGATCCTCAAAACTCAATCCGCGCCCGAAGAAACTGCCGCGATTATTCTCGAACCTGTGCTGGGTGAGGGCGGTTACATCCCCGCGCCGATTCGTTTCCTGCAAGCCTTGCGCGAACTGTGCAGCAAATATGGCATTATGCTCATCGCTGATGAAGTCCAAACCGGCTTTGGTCGGACTGGTAAATTCTGGGGTTTTGAGCACGCCGACATCGTGCCGGACATCATTGTCATGGCGAAAGGCCTGGGCAGTGGGATGCCCATTTCTGGTGTTGCTGCCTCGCGCGAACTCATGGGCAAATGGCCTGTCGGTTCGCATGGTGGCACCTATGGCGGTGGCGCGCTGCCGACGGCGACAGCAGTAGCAACCGTGCAAACCATCCGCGATGAACATCTGCCGGAAAATGCCGCCGCGATGGGTGAACGCCTCATGGATGGTCTGGCGGAGTTACAAGGTCGCTATTCCATCATTGGCGATGTGCGCGGGCGCGGCCTCATGGTCGGCACAGAATTTACGAGTAACAAACACCCCGACAAGGACATCACTAAAGCGATTCAAAAAGCCTGTATTGACCGCAAATTGCTGCTCCTCACCTGTGGCAGCTACGAAAATGTCATCCGCTGGATTCCGGCGCTGGTCGTCAACGAGAGCCAGATTGACGAGGGTCTGACTGTATTTGAGGACGCGCTGCGGGCGGCGATAGGCAAATGAGCAAAATCGTCTATCGACATAAATGGATGTCGCTGTGCGAAGGCCAGTATGAAACACCTTTCGTTGATTTGCAGAGTGATGGTGTGATGGCAGTCCCAATCATGGACAATGGCGATGTGTTGCTGCTGTCCGAATTTTCAGTAGCTTATGATCGGCAAATCTTGTTTTTACCGGCAGGCGCAATTGATACTGGCGAAAACCCAGATGAAT
This sequence comes from Chloroflexota bacterium, assembly GCA_039933955.1. Lineage (GTDB taxonomy): Bacteria > Chloroflexota > Anaerolineae > Aggregatilineales > Phototrophicaceae > CFX2. The sequence continues at coordinate 102,190 of JBDTNB010000006.1, read as the reverse complement.
CGGCTAATCGTGAACTCCAGGAGGAAGTCGGTTACAAAGCTGGAAGATTGGATTATCTGAGCACAATTTACCCCCTTATGAAATATGTACGCGGAAAGATTAATGTTTATCTCGCGCGTGACTTAACGCCCGGCAAATTACAGGGTGACGAAAGCTGGGAATTAAGTATCTATCGGGTAGCTTTCAAGGAGTTCGAGTCCTTGATTGGGAACGGCGAGTTGCAGGATTCGAATGTCATCGCCGCGCTCTACATGGCGCGCAGTTTTCTGGCAAAAGAAATCTGACCACAACGGGAGGCTGACTCATGCTCCGCAAAATTGACTGCGTAATGGTCAAAGTCGATGATCTGGAATCCGCCGCCCGCTATTATGCCGACGTGTTTGGCCTCGAACGCTTGTGGGCGGACGGTTTTTCCGTTGGCATGGGGATGCCCGAAACGGATGCCGAAATCGTCCTGCACAACGACCCGAATGTCCCCAAGGACATCGGCGTCCATTACCTCGTGGACGATGTGGTTGCCGCCATAGCCGAACTTTCAACGAAGGGCTGCACGATAGTCGCGCCGCCCTTCGACATCGCCATTGGCAAATGCGCTGTCATCCAAGACCCCTTTGGCACAACCCTCTGCATCCTCGACATGACCAAAGGCCCCCGCACCTAACCCGCCTTCGTAGGGAAAGGGCTTGCCCTGTCCGCTGCATCCTTTTTTACACTTCTAATCGCAAATCTATGCTAAAATGAAAATATTGACCCGCCCTGAACCGTTAAGGGCTTTCAATTTTATCGTCCAGGACATTTCCCATGACCACATCAAATCCTGCTCCCGCCCGTCTATTCGTCCTACTAGCCCGTACCGCACCCGTCGGCGTGATTCTCCGTCGCGGCCCCAGCGATTGGGTGCAAATGATTCATTGGAATACCAGAAGTGATGTCTTTACACCGGGACAGTGGTTTCATGGTCGTATTTATGAACACAAATCTGATCTTTCTCCAAATGGCAAGCTATTTGTCTATGACGCATACAAACCCTGGATTAATCCTACAGACAGCGAATACGGCAATCGGTGGACGGCTGTTAGTAAGCCGCCATATTTCACCGCATTAGGATTATGGACGCACAAGAGTTTTCAAGGTGGCGGTGGTCATTTTAACGATGATGAGCAATTGCTGGTTAATTTTTTGCATGATGAATTGACGCCTCACCCCGATCATCGTCCTAAAGAGATCGAAGTTACGCGGACAGAGAGCGAAAATTACATGAAAAACTCGATTCGTTATCATAGGATGCTTAGGGATGGTTGGAAACAGTTAGGATTTAAGAAAATCACTCGTTTACCCTTTTGGTTTAAAGGCAAGTTTTTACCTGAAAATGATACAAAAATTATCTTGCAAAAGTGGGTTCGGCACTCTGCGGCGCCAATCAATTTAATGTGCGAGATAACCTATAGTTACCGCACCGTGTCGCCTCGTGGTTCGAGGCACAAAGCACTGTATGAAATAGTGCCTCAGTATCGATACTCAGCGAAATGGTATAGTCCAAAGGAATCGCCACGGACAGATTATTATTTATCCGGTGTGACTTGGGCTGATTTTGACTATAAAAGGCGCCCTGTAATGGCTAAAGACGGGAAAATTTTCACGGTGAACCTGAACGAGGCAGATGAATTGATTTTCACCGAACTCGCCGACTTCAACGCCAACCAACCAGAAGCTATCGAATCGCCCGCCTGGGCAAAAAAGTGGTGATGCCATGACTGCTACGACACCCATCCCCGCCCGTCTATTCGTCCTACTCGCCCGTACCGCACCCGTCGGCGTAATTCTCCGTCGCGGGCCATCCAAATGGGTGCAGCTCATGAAGTGGCACACCGATAGCGACACGTTTGAACCGGGGCAGTGGTTCAAAGGTCGCCTCTATGAGACCCGCTGCGATTTGTCGCCAGATGGCAAACTGTTCCTTTATTTTGTGCTCAAAGGCGGGCATGGGCGCAGCAATCCCTCTTATACCGACTCCTGGACAGCCATCAGCAAACCACCCTATTTTACGGCGCTCGCATTATGGCCCATCGGCAGCACCTATGGCGGCGGTGGTCGATTTAAGGACAACAAATCCGTCTGGCTCAGTATTAGCCCAGGCAGCAAAGCCCATCCTGACCATCCACCTGCTGGGATTCGAGTGCTTCAAGACGCATTTGATCGTGGGGATGGTGCGTCAGGTTTGAGCCACTCTCAATACAATCGCGTGGGCTGGATTCAAACCCAGGCAGGCCAGAACATCCTGAAACAAAAATTTAATGCAACCTTCTTTGAAGATGCAAAATCGCTTCGACAGGAGAGATGGTTATCAAAATTCCAGCCGCCTTATACGTGGCAAAAGCAAGTTGGCTTCTACACATTGACCATGCAGCGCTTAGGCTATCGGATGGGGCAGGGATTCGTCGAGATTTACACCCTGACCGATAACAAAGCCCATCGCGAATTTCAACTGGATGCTGCTCAATGGGCAGATTTCGACCAACAGCGTCGCCTTGTTCTTGCCAAAGCGGGCAAACTCTTTTCGGCAGCGGTCATAGACGGCGAACTCCCCCTCACCGAACTTGCCGACTTCAACGCCAACCAACCGGAAGCCATCGAATCACCCGCCTGGGCGAAAAGATGGTAGGGCTTTTAATCTTTTGGCTAGCGACTTTCTATTTCTCCTGATGTAGACCAATTTTATTGCCCTCGGTGTCGATGATGAGCGCGATGTAACCCGGATCGCCAACGGGAGTTCTCGGCATAATCACCTGCCCACCCGCCCCCGGAACGCGGCTGAGTGCGCCATCCAGATCCCCGTTTGTGCCCAGATACACCACTGCACCCTGAGTACCCGGTTGAAGTTGCGGATTAAAAACCACCGCACCGCTGGTCGTCCCTTCGTCGTAGGGGAAAACGCCGTTCAGGATACCGTCGGAATCTTCGTGTTGAAGCTTCACGCCCAACACCGTTTCATAAAACTTCACCGCCCGGTCAAAATCACTTGCCGGAATTTCAAACCAGTCAATCACTGTTTTCATAATCTTGGCTCCTGTTGCTGAAAATGTGTCGATGATTTCAGCATACTGGCAGCCTGTGCCACCATTATGGCAACAGTGATTCGGCCAGTTTAGAAGTCTGAAGCATTTTTTGTTTAGCTATCGACTAAAGACGAACAGCTAGTATCTTGTTTCAACACTAACGAATACGAAACCATCGAATCGCCCGCCTGGGCGAAAAGATGGTAGATAATTCCCCCTCTCTGTACACGGGGAGGGGGTTATGCCAGCGCAATCGTTTCGATCTCGACCAGTGCATCCCCCGGCAAACGCGCCACCTGCACCGTCGAACGCGCCGGGTAGGGCTGCGGGAAAAACTCGCCGTAAATCGCGTTCATCGCCGCGAAATCATTCATATCCGCCAGGAACACCGTCGTTTTCACCACATTTTCCAAATTGGTTCCGGCAGCTTCCAGCACCGCTTTGACATTTTGGAGTACCTGCCGCGTCTGCCCCTGGATTCCGCCATCCACCAATTGCTTGGTCGTCGGATCAGTTCCCGTCTGCCCCGCCGTGAACACCATCCCATTCGCGATAATTGCCTGGGAATATGGCCCGACGGCGGCAGGCGCATTTTCACTCTTTATTGATACTTTTTTCATTGTTTAAAGCTCCCTAGTTGCTTATGCATTCTGATACTTTCATCCTTCTGCCAACCCATATCGAGAGAGCATAACACAATGCCATTCGAAACGACATGAGCCGGAGATAAACGGATTATTTATATCAGTTGATTGGAACACTCACCCTACTTTCTCGCTCAATTCTTGTGAAATTTATGCACATGCGCGCTATAATCTGCGTTTGAGGATTGAAATAATGAAGGATGAGCCATGCGCAAACTGATAAGTCTGGTGATGGGTTTTGGCCTGGGGGCAACGATTGGCGCGGCGATGGTGATGTTATTTTCACCCACATCCGGCGAACAATTGGTAGACAATATCAAGCGAGGTTATGCTGAGACAATGGCCGAGGCGCGTAAAGCCAGCGCCGTCCGCCGTGCCGAACTGGAAGCGCAGCTCGCCCAGATGCGCGCCCAAAATGCACCCCGCCTGCCTAAATAAAATGAATGTTTACGAAGCCTCAACCCGAAGTTTATAGGCCATCGGAATTGTGGTGGTGGGGGCGAACGGTGATAGCGCCAGGACAACCTGATCCACATTGTCACTTAAGGGTAGGTTCCAGTGATCGCTGCCATTTGCCCGCCAGCGTGTAACCTGGACATGCCCGCCGCTGTATTCGATGGCTTGCACCCAGGTTTGCTGCGGCAGCCGGTTATCCATCCTGATCCACCCCGCCGCGTCCCATCCGCCATCATCATTTTCAAAATCGCTGCGGTAACCCAATTCGGGAATCGCCACATCGTCGATTGCCATCCCCGGTTGGTCGATGCCGTCGTCAGTAATCATCTCAAACCGCACCTGTATCTTTTTCCCAGCGTAGGCATCCAGTGAAACGGATTCGTCAATCCAGTTTCGGCTTTCGCCCGTGTATGCGGCTCCGTAGGCGTTACCGTGTGGATTCGAATCGCTGGAATGCGGCGTCTTGAGGATATCCCAATTTGCACCGTCGTCCGTGCTGACCATCACATAACCATAATCCCAGCCATCCTCGATGTCATACCACGTTTTGTAATTTAATGTGGCGTGATTTACCCCCGACAAATCAAACTTTTGTGTCAGCCTGGTATCGCTCATATCGCCGCGATTGCTGTACCACATCCATTTTCCACTGGCTGCATCGGCGGGGAATAACGGCACACTGTCCGGCGCTTCTAGGCTTACATTTAGGGAATGTTTTCCTTTTAAATTTGTCAGCGCATAATAATCGTTGGCGTACTGGTTCGACTGCCCGTTGTAGGAAAAAGGGTAGCTGCTGGCGGTTGCAATCGGCGGGATTCGCGGTAAATCAGCAGGGAAATTTTGGTAGCCATATTGCCCTTTATCAAGGTTGGGGTCAAACACATAATTTGCCGCCGACCAATCAGCGAACAGGCTGTCCACGCCCGGTTCGCCCATCCCTTTCAAAACATGGTCGAAGGCGTCTAAGCCCGTCCCCGGATCGGCGCTCAATTTGCGCAGCGCGTCCAATCCAAAGCGCTCATAAAAATAATCCACGAACATAACCGCTGCCCCATAATGGGCATCACGCGGCGGTTCTTCGGCCCAGGTATTCAACTGGGTTTGCGGCGTATACATGAAAGCGTAGGCCGCGCCCGGATCATTGAACAACAGCAGTTGGGTAAAGGTCGAGAAGCCCTCGTTCAACCAGAGATCATCGTTATCCTGGATATGCGCTCGAATCATGTGTTGAAATTCGTGTGCCAGGACACTTTCAACGCGCGGGCTGGCGATGTTCACCTCGCCGATTGAATCCAGGTTGAAGAAAAACATTTCATGTTGATTGCTGGTCGGGTACACCTGCGTTGGATAAATATGGCGGCTGACAAAATAGGCCGCCACATCTGATCCCAACCCGTGCGCGAACAATCCATATAAGCGTGGGTCGCCGTCCACGCCTGGGCTGCTTTCGCCGCCCCATAAATTGCGCACATCGTCATATATCGAATTGTCGAAAGCATCCGCCAGGTTCTGCAAATCGCTGTCGCTCACGCCGGTCTCATTTTCCAGCCACATATAAATGTGTTTGCCCACCACCCGCAGCGTCGCTGTCACCTGGAATTCGCTGTTCTCGACATCATTAGATACCCAGAATTTTTGCTGCTCGCCCACATGTCGAACCGGTACGGACTCCGGCGGCGTGGGAATGTTCTTGACATGCCGCAGTCGCTTGGCTAAATCTACTGGGTCAACCAGGGGGATATGCGCTTGCTCCAGAGCGGTCAGCGTTGGATAGCTTGCGGATGGATTGCTGTCCTGTGCCTGGACATTGACCGCCGTAAATGACAGCGAACAAAACAACAAAATGGCTGCACGAAAGGAGTTTTTCAAAATAGCCGACATCAATATTCCTGATAACCTGTCTAAAATTAAAACCAATCACAGAATGTAGAGGTCTTCAATTGAACATCTCTAGGTAGTTTTTTGCAGAACTATTCGGAACCGGGAAACTCGCCTTGTAGCGCCCTTAGCTCGACTTTATCCAATTACGGAATATTGCAAATTCCGGTTATAACAAACGTAGTGTGTGACCCACAAAGATCTCTTTAGCCCCTTCAGTGGGCTTGTCTGGCGCTCTAGCCGGGGCGTTTCAGCCCCCCGGCGGCATAACTACGAATCCTTTTAACCCTTGCTGACCTTACGAAAATGTAATTGGATAAAGCCGCCTTTAGTGCGCTTGGCTTTTTGGCAGCCAGATCGCTTTAGCCTCTGGCTGTGCTTCAACCCCTGGTGGCGTTACGTCGGTTGCATATTTGTCGTTGTCTCTGCATCCATCCCAAACAAGTGCTCGGTTTCCACGTTGGTCAATCCATGCTCGGTCTTTTCCCAATAAAATGGCTTGGTAATCAACTGCCACAGCGCCATATACGACGCAATCGAGTGCATCGACCAGTATAACGGATTGGTCAGTGCATAGGGAATCAACTCATAATTCCGCCGTGCGAAGATCGCCAGCATATTCAGCACCACTGCCAGAACATTCCCTACGATCAGGCTGAACATCGCGATGCCCCACACCCAACCGGAAAATATCTGGCTCATCCACGCGGGTTGAAAAATGATCCAGACGGCGAAGAACAACCACATCAGCGGGTTAATCAGGAAGATAGCAACGGTTCCACCAATAAAAAAATTATAGCTCAACCAGTTTTTCAGGCCGATTTTGCGGAGCAGTCGCAGCGGGTTGCGGTTATGCACCAGCCACGTTTGCATATAACCTTTGATCCAGCGGCTCCGCTGCCGTATCCAATTTTTGAAGGCTTTATTGGCTTCTTCATAGGTTGTGGATCGGATCACGCCCACCGTAAAACCGTTCGCCGATGCGCGGATTCCCAGGTCGGCGTCCTCGGTCACATTGAACGGATCCCACGCACCCAATTCCCATAATTTATCCAGGCGGAAATGGTTGCTGGTTCCCCCCAGCGGAATTGGTAAATTCAACCGGTCTAATCCCGGCAGCAGGCAGTCAAACCAGTAGGTATATTCCAGCGTGAACATCCGTGTCAGATAATTTTCATCGCGGTTGAAGTAATTCAACGCTGCCTGCACACACATCAATTTGTCGCCGCCCGCCTCAAAAGCTGCCACCGCTTTTTTAAGTTGATCTGGTTCCGGGATGTCTTCGGCATCAAAAATTGTGACGTACTTGCCCCGGCAGAAATTCAGGCCGTAATTGCAGGCTTTTGGCTTCGTGCGCGGCAAACTTTCGGGCACGAGGATGAAGCGAAAGAAGCTCGGCGGTTCGGCTTCTTTGGCTTTGGCGATAGTTTCCAGGTCGTCGGCTTCCATTAGCAGCAGCACATCCAGCTTTTCTCTGGGATAGTCGATGCGCGACAAGGCCTTCAACAGGCGCGGTACAACTTCCGGCTCTTTGTAAACTGGAACAAGGATGCTGTATATTGGTAATTCGGCGTCGGTTAGGGCCTCGATTTTTTGGGATATGGCCTGCTGTTTGCGGTTGCCATAACTGGCGAGGCTGAGAATCAGCTTATAAAAAATGGACGTAACATAAATGACGCTGATGGCGACTACAAACGCCGACAGCACTCCCCAGAAATTCCAGAGGAGTCCCAAAATCAACACCACGACCAGGACGCCTATCGAGACCAACTGCGGACGGGTAAAAACGGTGGAGGCGGATTGTTCGCCATGTTCTTTACGCAATAAATTGACGGCTTTATCGAGCAGCGGTTCAGCGAAAACCTCATTGACCAATCGCGTCACATTGATTTCGGTTCCCACCATCGTCACCAGCTCTGCATTCGGGACGACCTCTTGCACCAACCGCGTCAATTCTTCCTCGTTCGGATCAACCGCCAGGATCACGACGGTTCCATCCAGGTTCCGCATTGGGCAAAACAAATAGCGCACCAGTACCGCTGGATCAAACTTGCGCACGAAATCCGGGTTGTAGTCGAAATGTTCAGAGCCAATCAGGTCGCTGATGTAGGCCGTTTGATCGACTTCAGCCAGGTTGGCGGCGTAATCCTTCTGGCTGATGTAACCCATCGCTCCCAGGATGTCGCGCAGGGGTGTTTGATTTTTACGATGGATGGCTAACGCCTTTTCAGCCAGTTCATCTGTGATGGTATTAGTATCCAGCAGGAGCTGTAGGGCGGATTTCTCGTCGTCAGTGAGGGTTTCAGTCCCGTCGAGTCGTAAAGATTTCTTTTCAGACATTTCACTATCCGATGTCTATTTCAACCTCCCCTTATATTACGCCCAAATCAGAATCATGGGATTGAAATAGACTTGGGAAAGATTTGTTTTGATACATACCTGGTACGAACCTGTTTTGAAATCAGTCCCGTAATCGTAGGGGCACGACAGGTCGTGCCCTTGAATAGGGAGGGGATCATAAACCTTGTAACAGCATAGCCAATTGCTAATCGCTAAGAGCTACTCCATCACCTCAACCTGAATACCCTGTTCACCCAACGCCCCCCGCAGCGCATCCCACTGTCCGCCGCGCACGATGACCGCCATCGGCCCCAACCGTGCCCCCAGATACCGTCGCAGCGCGGGCGCATCTAAAATCTGATCCAACGTTTCCGGCGCAGTAGTCCGCAGCACCATCAATTTTTCCATTGATACCGAAGCCGCTGGCCCGGAACGCCAATTTTCGAGTAATTGGGTAATCAGCGGTGGAACCGGCGCATCGCCCAACGCGCGGCTGATGAAACTGGCGATATGCCCGGTGTTGATGCCTTGCTCTGCTGCCCGCTGGATGCCCGCTGCATCCAATTTATACACGTAGGGATCACCTGCTGAAACCCAGGTTGTGAATCGGGCTGCCTGGAAACGATCCACCCGCGCCATTTTGCGCGAAATCATCAGCGTACCGTCATCTTTGACCGTGATTTTGTCTTCGGGATCAGCCGGGGTCGGCCAGGGCACTTGCCCCAGGAATGCCCGTCCATAAGCCGTCAACCGTGCCGCATCTTCGCCCAGGTCAGCCAAACCCAGCCAGTGCATTGGCCCTGTAGCATAAAATTCCAGCAGTGCCCCTTCGACAGCATCCCAGCTTTCGAAACCCTTCAGGTATTCATCCTCGTCGTTGCGGATATACCAGCTATCATAATCGCCGCCGGGACGTTGGAAATCCGGGTCAGATTCTTTCACCGCCCAGATGAACGAGTCCAACGACCACCATTCTTGCTTCGGCACGAGGTTGCCCATCAATTCCAGCACATTGCCGCGCGCAACAGCCGCGTCATATTCGTCCAGTTCGCCGCCGGGGTCAGGATGCAGCCCGATAACATGCCACAAATCGCGGTATAAGATGCTGCCGCGCCAGCCTTCCGCCAGATTTTGTACCTGTGTCGCCCGCGATGCCGACAGCCAGCGCCGCGCTTCCGCCCGTTTAGGCGATGCTTTGCCCGCCTGAACATCGATTAAGTCTGCGCTGACTCCTACGCTGAACAGAAACATGACCCGTTCGTCACTTGGCTTGAGCAGAAAACCTTGAATCGCCGTCCGATCACCCACCGCCAAATTGTCGCCATCCAGCAGCGGGCCGTTCAATTGCAGATACGCCAGCAGCGTCGTCATATCATCCACCACCGATGTATCGGCTTGTTGGATGTCCTGGACATCTTCCAGCGCCTCGACGGTGGGTATTTCCCCGACAGTTTGCGCTGGAGCTGCATCTTTTAAATTGGAATATGAGGTTTTGCGCATCGGCAAAATCTGCGCCAGGTCATCTGGCACGTATACCACCACGCGCGGCCCGGTGTCGGCCTGTTCGAACGCCTCCGCGATCAACCCGCGATAGTACAAGCCTTCCGCGATGCTCGTCGGGTTTGCCAGCGGATTTTCGCGCTCGATTTGTGCCGCACCGAGTTTGCGGATGTCGCCAAAAACGCGGGTAAACATGGCCTTCGCCATTTTATTCCCCGATCCAGCGAGCATCTGCATGGCTCCGTGCTGTTCATCGGATAATGCGTCCCAGACAGCCTCTGCTTTGGCGGCGTCGAGCATGGCGGCGCTGATGACGGGGATGGATGCAGGTACATCCAGGCCGGTGATAGAGACGCGCCAGACTTTAGCGAGAGTGGGTAACAGACCGGCGTCGGCATCTTCTTTTAAGGATTGTTGTAGGTTTCTCATGTTCAGCGGTTCGCCCAAATGTGCTAATGATGGGCTATTTTACACTGTTTTGAAATAATTTTCCTATTAGTGCTTTCAAAAAAACTAGCTATGATGATGAGCATGTAGATAAGTTCCTATTAAACGGCTATAGAGGTGCGACTTTGAGCGAAAAGCGGTGTACGAAGTGCGGTGAGACATACCCGGCGACGGCGGAGTATTTTAGGCCGAGAGAGGATGCACGGGACGGCTTCAGGTCGATCTGCCGAGATTGTGAAAGGGAAGCGAACACAGACTGGAGAGCGCGAAATCCAGAAAGAGCGAGTCAGTACGTCCTGGACTGGAGAAAGCAGAATCCAGAAAAAAAGAAGCAGCACGATGCGGACTACCGGGTACGGAATGCAGAGAAAAAGAAGCAGAGCGATGCGGACTACCGGACACGGAATTCAGAAAAATTGAGGCAGTATGGCGCGGACTATCGGGTACGGAATCCAGAAAAAAGGAGGCAGGGTAGTGCGGAATGGGCTGCACAGAATCCAGAGAAAGTAAGGCAAAAAAGCCTGGACTACAGGATGCGGAATCCGGAAAAGATTCTGATAAAGAATCAGCGGAGGAGGACGCGGAAGCTGAGTTTACCGAACGAATACACAGCAGAAGATTTTTTCCAGGCGATAAAATATTTTGGCGAATCTTGCGCGTACTGTAGTGTTCAAGTCAGTGAGTGTAAAAAGTTGTATATGGATCATTATGTACCGCTGACGCATCCCGACTGCCCCGGTACGGTTTGTGGCAACATCGTGCCAGCGTGTCCGTTTTGCAATTCGAGCAAGGGAAATAGAGATGCTGTGGAATGGATTCGGGGAAAATTTCCAGACCGGGCGAATGCGATTTCTGAAAAAATTACTGCATTTTTGATGGTGGATGGAGCAGTTTTTAGAAGCAATGAATAGACATTAATAAGCTCGAAAGAAAGCTGCGTGGATCGAGGTGTTGCGGCGGTGAACGTTGGACGGTAGGACTCCGCACTACGGGATAGAGACTATCAGAACTTCATCATCTTTGCCTGTACTCGCGCTGTCCGTGATCTCACCGACGATGAACGCGCCCAATACGGCCTCGCCGACTCGCCCACCTGCCCGCAGTTCGCCGCCACACCCACCTCAACTTCGTAGGGACAGGGCTTGCCCTGTCCACCTTTTCCGTTAGACTTTCCCAACTTTGCTTGACTTGAACAGAATAAATGTTCTATAATGAAAGTCTAATGTGGTCAACACTTCTGCTGCTACGTAATGTGGAATCTGCACAACTTGCATAACTGAAATCGCTGCATTTGCAGACTCTGCCGCATTTTCCGCAAATGAGAAACTTGAGAACTGATTCTCAATTCTCATGATTGTTTTTATCATCAAATTTCTTATAACGCTCTTCCGCCGCCGCCGACAACCTGAAACTTGACACACCCATCTTCAATCGGATGGCCGCCGCCGCCGCTAATCTTAATAATTATTGTAATATTTACTCTGTGCTTTCCTTTGCCTTTACTCATACCTGGAATCAAAAACGGAGCATCTGCCGACACTCCGTCTTTGTTTTTACTCTGTACTCTGCACTTTGTACTCTGTACTTTTTTACGCACTCACAGCCCGCCGCGCACCCTCAACCACCCGCAGTGCCTCGCCGATCACCGCCATGCCCTCGTCAATCTGCTCATCGCTGATGTTCAACGGAGGCAAAAAGCGGATGCAGTTGCTGAACAGTCCCGCCCGGATCGCCACCAACCCGCGCTTGAAGCACTCGTTGGTCACTTGCAGCGTCTCGTCCGAGGCCGGGTTTTTCAGGTCGCGGTCTTTGACCAGTTCCATTAGCATCATCGCGCCCAACCCGCGCACATCGCCGATTAGGGGGATTTCCGCCTGATAATCCATCAAATGCTCGCGGATACGCACCCCGACCTGCGTCGCCCGTTCCAGGAACGCCGGTTCGCGGATCATCTTGATGGCTTCCACCGCCGCCACGCACGCTAGTGGATTCCCGCTGTAGGTTCCGCCTAAACCGCCGGGATGCGGCCCGTCCATGATTTCGGCCTTGCCTGTCACTGCTGCCAATGGCATCCCGGCAGCCAGTGATTTCGCGGTCACGATCAAATCCGGCACAATGCCGTAATGTTCCACCGCGAACAATTTGCCCGTCCGCCCGAATCCGCACTGCACTTCGTCCGCCACCATCACGATGCCATGTTGTGTGCAGATTTCACGGATGCGCTGCAAAAAGCGTGGCGGTGTCGCGATGAAACCGCCTTCGCCCAGCACCGGCTCGATCACAATCGCCGCCACTGCGCCGGGGTCAACCTGTGCCGTAAACGCCAGATCAAGCCGTTCAATCGCATCGTCGATGAAGGCTTCTTCGCTCATACCCACTGGACGCCGGTACACATTCGGGAAGGGCAGGCGATAAATCTCCGGCGCGAACGGCCCAAAATTTTTCTTGAACAGGCCATACTTGCTGGTCATCGCTAGCGTCAGATTTGTCCGTCCATGATACGCACCCTCGAACACGATGATCGCTTGGCGTCCGGTATAGGCACGGCAGATTTTGACCGCTGTTTCGTTGCCTTCCGCGCCGCTGTTGAGCAAAATCGTTTTCTTGGCGAAATCACCCGGTGTGACCTCGTTCATGAGTTCTGCGACTTCAACATACGGCTCATACGTGCCCACAATCGCGCACAGATGAATCAATTGCTCGGCTTGATTCTTGATCGCGTTCACCACGTTCGGTGGACAATGCCCGACAGCCAGCACACCGATGCCGCCCGCGAAATCCAGGAAGGTATTCCCGTCCGCATCAGTGATCGCCGCGCCCGTCGCGCTGGTGATCGCTACTGGGGTGAGTTTAGCTGCGCCGCGTGGGCTGGCTGCTTCCCGCCGTGCTACAATCGCTTTACTTTTAGGGCCAGGGAGTTCGGTTACAAGATTAATGGTTGACATTTGTTACGTCCAATCAGATGAATTTATTCTGAGAGATGGAACTAGTTTGACATGATTCCGCGAAAAAACCCATGAAATGGTATCCTAAAAATAGCACTGGCCTTGAAATTTACGAGACGAAACCGGGTGTATTTATGTCCTCAAGTACCTCAAACCTGCTCGCCGCCGACGCCGTGAGCGCCAATCGCCGCAATGAACTCACAGCCCGCCAGCGTGACAGCCTGCTCAATCAGTCCAGCAATTCGGGATGGCTCGGCTGCGGTTTGGCGGCTATTTTAATCGTTCCAGTAGTGCTCATCGCCGGAAAATGGCTGGAACAGCACGAAATCATTGGTTTCGCCGTGATTATCGGCATCCTCATTGTCTCATTTTTGATCGCTGGCCGAATCGTTTCGATTCCCATGCGCCGCCGTTTATCCAACGCTCAAATCCAACAGGTCAGCGGTGAAGTCGTCTGGCATGGATCAGCCTATGTCGCTCTGGTTGATGGTCGACCCTTACGCAGCATCTATAACGATGGTGTGAACTTGGTTCCCGGCAAATACACTTTTTTTCGCCTGCAACATTCCGACTGGCTGCTCTCTGCCCAGCATCTTGACCCTAATGCGTCGGCTGTGGTCAACAATCCCGCGCCAACCAGGGACGATTTTGCCATCCATGAATTGCAATCCGCCCTCAACAGCACCAATGGTTTCCGCGTCGCCGATCTGTCCATCAATAAGGAAGGTCGCCTTTCGCCCCGGCAGCGCATGTCCTTGCTGCGTAATAGTGCCAGCAGCCTGATTTTAGCCGTAATTGTTATTGTATTCGCCGTGTTCATTGTCGTTGTAGGTCTCCGCGATAAACCCGATGACATTCTCGGCCTGCTTGCCGTCGTGGGTGTTTTCATCGTCATCGGCTACTTTATCTTTTCGGACTTGATTGCCAATATAGGCGATACCCTGAGCGGACGGGTTGAAGTCGTCAGCGGAACCGGCTCGAAATACACCACGCAGGGCAGACGCCAACGCCATATCAACTATCACTACCGCATCGACAACCTGTCTTTTAGTGTTTCCCAGGCGGCTTATGACGCCTTCATTGAAAACGTACCCTATCGCGCTTACTATGCGCCGCACACGAAAACACTGGTCAACATGGAAGTTGGCTAAATTTCCGGCACAAAAGCATGATCGCCCGTTTTATTCGTGACAGGTTGTTGCGGCTGGTAATCTGGGTTTTCCCACACGATTTCGACACCCCATCCGCCCGTTTCCTCGACTGAGAGATAACCGGGTAGCAAATGGGCGACCTTGAAACCCTTATGCAATTGTTTGGTCAGGTTGGTATCGAAGCGTTTGCCGTCAATCACGTCCTGGACGTAGTGCTCCACGCTCATGCTGTCGGCTACTTTGGGGTAGTCGATGATGGCGCTGCCCGCGACCATTCCGCGTAAATTCAGTTTTCGCAGCACGTTAAAACGCGCATCCATGAGCTTGCTGCCCACGCCACGTCCCTGATGAGCCGGGTGTACACACGATTCTACGCCGTACATCCACTCACCGTCGGAGACATGGGTTGTCAGTCAGCCGTAGCCGATGACATGCCACCAGGGTTCGAGTGTTGGACGATCCGAGTTGAAATTATAGCGCATACTGACAGTCAGGCCGATTACGGTGTCCGTCTGGGTGTCAATAGCGATAAATTGGCCTTCGGGGAAGACATTCAAATGTTCGCGGAAATGATCCGCATAAAAACAACTATCATCCTGACGAGGGTCAAGATCGTACACAATGCCGGTCATAATTTCCATCTGCTCTGCATACTGTGCCGAACTGGGGATGATGGTGATCCCGTTCTGACTCGCGGGTTCTTTATCACTTTGCATGAGGTTCTCTCGCTTTTCCTTGCCTCATTAAAAAGATTTTCTAAAAAGGTGTTGGAGCGTAACAAACGCCCCAACGATGGGCTTTCCTTTGCAGGCCGCTGCGATTATGCGCTTGCCGGTTCATAGTTAAATGCGGAACGCTTGGGTCTCGACTGTACCGCATATTGGCGCGGCACAATGCGGGGTTCGGGACGGCGTTGCGCCGTATAGTCCGGGTTTTCCCACACAATTTCCACACCCCACCCGCATGACAAATCGTCAATCGAGTAGTTGGGGATTAAACCGTGAACCTTAAACCCTTTGCGGATTTGTTTGCTCAGGTTGGTATCAAACCGCTTGCCAGCCACCACGTCCTGAACATATTGTTCGACGGGAAGATGATCGGCGACCTTGTGGTAGTCGATAATCAAGCTGCCAGCAGCCATGCCGCGTAAATTGAGCGCACGCACAATGTCGTAACGGGCTTCGATGAGTTTGCCGCCCACACCCCGGCTGCGATACGCCGGAATTACGACGGAATCTACCCCGTACAGCCATTGGCCGTTCGGGTCATGCGTAGTCAGTCAGCCATCGTTGGTGATTTCCGCCCACGAACGCAGGGACGGCTTGTGCGGGTCGAGGTTCATGCGCATACTGCTCGTCAAACCAATCACAGTGTTGGTTTCAACTTCCAGCGCGATGAACTGTCCTTCGGGGAAAATTTTGAGGTGACTTGCGAATTTCTCTACCGACAGGTCTTCGTTGCCGATTTCCTCCGGCGTATAATTGTAGGCGATTTGATGGCATTTCACCATCTGCTCCACATACTCAAGCGTACTTGGGATAACGACAATCGTCGTATCCCCGCTCTGACTGGGGAGGTATTCATTCAAGTAAACGTCCATAATAGTGTCCTTTCACTATGCTATACAAGTAGGGTAGCGACCAGATAAACGCCACTTAGTTCCCCCTCTCTACGAAGTGGGGAGGGTGTTAGGCGTGGGAATTTTTCTGCACTACTGGCATGGCGTATTGCCATACTCTCACAATAACATCATTGCTGATGATTGTTCGCTAAGATTTCGGCTGCGGCGCGTTTCCCACTGCGATATGCGCCGTGAACCGTTCCGACACTCGTGCCGGATGTTGTGCCTTCGCCCGCCCAAAACACTTTATTGTCAATTGGCAGGGCGAGGATTTTTCGGGTGTTGGCGTGTCCCGGCGTCGCCACGCTGTAGCCGCCCAGGGCAAACGGGTCGGCAGGCCAGTTAATGAGCTTCATGTCCAGCGCTTTCAGATCAGGGCAGTTAAGCTCCTGCCGCAGGCTGTCGAGTGCTTTTTCCAGCGCACCAGTTTCGCCCAGTGCCAGCAGGTCGCGTGCGCCATCGCCGGAGACAAATGCCGTCCAGATATGCTGGTCAGTCTCCAGCCCAAACGAAGGCGACCACCACACAGGTGGGTTGCCTTTGGTAAACACAATCATCACGCCGCTATCGACGATGGGCTGCTCAAATCTGTAGATGAGCTTAATCACCGGCCCCATACAGATATTCGTGACTGCCGATTGTTTCTCAGCAGGAAGTGGTGGCGTAAATTCGATGTTGCCGGATTGCAGCACGCCTACGGGCAGTGTAATGACGATGTTGTCCGCCTCGAACTTACCGTTGTCGGTTTCGACGCGCACACCTTCGCCCGACCAATCAATGCGCTTTACGATGGTGTTCAGGTGGATGTCTAATCCCTGGGCTTGATGTTCAATCAGGTGGCTGTAGCCATCCAGAATACGAAAATCGCCTTTGCCATCGGATGTGTCGGCCAGTTCTTCCAGAATTTCTTCTGCGCTGGTGAATCGCATCGAGTCGCCCGCCGCATTAGAAAATCCGCAGCGCACATAATCCAACTGCTCGTCTGTGAAACCGATGCGCCGTAAATAACTGCCCCAATCTTCATTCGGCAGCGCCGCAACATTGGGGATGTCCCAGGTGCGCGTAACCGCGAACGACGGATCAAGCATTGCGTCTTGCATCAGGCACAGCGAACCATCCGCCATGCGTATAAGAGTGTCGTCAGTTTTCCTCCAGGGGAGGGTACGGAGCGCTAATTTCCGTACTAGCAGTCAGGTCGGAGCCAGATCGCCGTGAATAAATTCAGCACCGAATTCAACGGGGATACCCGCAAATGCGTGGTCTGTATAGACCCGCCCGCCGGTACGTTCGCGCGCTTCCAGCACGGTCACGGTTTCTCCTGCATCGTGAAGATCACGCGCAGCCGTTAACCCGGCCATTCCAGCGCCGATGATGAGGATAGACATAAAACACCTTAAACTTGTGTACTCTTAGCGCAGCTAGCGCTTTTTGTATGGGTACAAGTATCAATATACCATAATTCGTAGATGAAGTCCAGCAGTGAGCGGCTAAAAATGGTGTTTGTAAGTGCCAGACGAGGCTTTTCCCAATAGCGATTTTCTGTTCTCTTACTGTCGAAATTAATTTGTATTTGACAATCGAACTCATGTTCGGTTATACTGTAGAACAATCATTCGCGTTAGAATTAAGAAGTGGACTGAACCATGAAGGACTTTAATAAACTTTCCGAACGGCAGCGCAATATGCTGCTCTATATCGAAAAATATGTTGCCGACCACGGCTTCCCCCCCACCATCCGCCAGATTGGCGAGGCCACCGCCATCAACTCAACCTCGGTTGTGAACTACAACCTGAATAAGTTGGTGCAGGCCGGTTATCTGTCGCGCTCATCCCACGTTTCGCGTGGTCTGCGTCTCACGACTTCCATTCCCGGTGGCGAGACCAAGAAAGCCAAAGCGGTACAAGTGCCCAAGAACCGCGCCAGCATCTATAAGATTGGCTATATCTATGCCAGCCAGCCGATGCCCGTGCCGGAAGACTACTACTATGACGAAGACGATCTGGTCGAAGTCACCACCGACATGCTCGGCGGCAGCGATCCAGCTAATGTCTATGCTCTGGAAGTCAAGGGCGACTCGATGATTGACGCCATGATCCGTGAAGGTGATTTGGTGATTTTCCGCAAGCAGGAAACTGCCAATAACGGCGACATGGTAGCTGTCTGGCTGGATGATCGCAATGAAACCACGCTGAAATATTTCCATAAGGAAAAAGACGGCAAGATTCGTCTGCAACCCGCCAATGCGACCATGCAGCCGATCTACGTTGATCCCCAGCACTGCCGCATCGAAGGCAAAGTGCTCTCGATCATCCGCCACGTCTAAAGCTTCGAAAGTGTGGCTGTAGGGGCTTGTCGGCGACAAGCCCTCTGAAAAAATCCGACAGATGTATTTCAATCAGGGTATGCCAGATAAGCTGCCCTGATTTTATTTCCCGCCCACGACAATTGATTCGTGACCGTCCTACACTTACGCTACAATACGGGATGCTGTAATGAGATATTCAATTTCCCGCAGGATGGTTTGCTGTCATGATTGTCGTCGATGCCCACCAGGATATAGCCTACAACGTGCTCTGCAATGGACGTGATTACCGCCGTAATGCGCGCGAAACACGCCGTCAGGAACAAAGCCAAGACCCCAACCTGATTAGACGTCGGGGCAGTGCCACGCTCGGTTTACCCGATGCAATTTTAGGGCGGGTTGCTGTCGTGTTTTCGACCCTGTTTGTCGCGCCATTTAAGGCTGACGATAATTCTCCCTGGGCGAAATTCACCTATCAGACGCCCAAAGAAGCTTATACCCTCGCTTCTCAGCAGGCCGATTATTATCACAGGTTGGCTGATGAAACCGACAAAGTGATGCTAATCCAGACGGCGGCTGACCTCGACACCGTGCTGGCAACCTGGGCGGATGGCAAAGAAATGCAGGATCATCGCCAGGGATTGGTTATGCTGATGGAAAATGCCGACCCCATCATTGAACCTCAGCAGTTTGAGGAATGGTATGGGCGCGGGGTACGCATTGTCGGGCCTGCATGGCAGGGCACACGCTATGCTGGCGGAACTGGCAGTCCTGGCCCGCTGACCAAGTTAGGTTACGAACTGCTGGATATTATGGCGAGTTTTAACGCCATTCTGGATTTATCGCATCTGGCGGAAGAAGCCTGTCTGCAAGCAATTGACCGTTATGAAGGCATTATTATCGCCAGCCATAGCAACCCGCGCCGTTTCCGTGCCACAGACCGCCATCTCCCCGATGATACCATCCGCCTGCTGGCTGAGCGCGATGGTGTGATGGGCATTGTTCCCTACAACAATTTTTTGACCAACACCTGGAAAAGCGGTGATCCCAAAAAAGATGTTCCGCTTTCGGTGGTGACAGACGCAATTGATTATGTGTGCCAGCTTACCGGTAGCGCTGCCCACGTCGGGATCGGTACCGATTTCGATGGTGGTTTCGGACTCGAAAGCATCCCGGAGGGGTTGGATACCATTGCCGATATTTATTCTATTGGCACTGCTCTCCGTGAACGCGGTTACCGCGAATCCGATATAGAAGCAATTTTGAGCGGCAACATGCTCCGCAAACTGCGCCAGGCGCTGCCATAGGATTACGATCATGCCGCGTATCGCGCAATTTGGTATCGCGCTCGGTGCACTGGGCGCGGTACTTACGTTTATGGGATTATTCCCCGGTGTAACCGGCCTGAAACCTGCTGCCGGAATCGGGATTATGCAAATCTTCAGCATTCTGACCGGTTTCATGCTGTTGATTCTGGGTGCTTTGATTTACGTCAAATTCACGTTCTATGCTTTTAAGCCGGCTAATCTGGCCCAGCAAATCGGTGTCCGTTTAGCACTGACCGGGCTTTTGTTCGCGGCGATGGCGGGGTTGTCCGATGTGTTGGGCTTCGGTTCGCATACGCTGGGGTCGGACTCAGGCACGTTGTTCGGTACATTGCAAGCCTTTGGCATCATTGCCAGCTTCTTGCTTGCGTCCATCGGCGTGCTCATTTACGCCGTCACCGGCAATCCCGATTCCGATGAACAGCAGTAGATAACAATTGTCAGATCAGATTTCGCCAGCCAGCCAGCGGGCGGCTAATTCCTGCGAAGGCAGAAATACAACTTCGGGCAAATTGTCCCTGCCAAACCACGCAGCTTCTTCAGCGTCATCGTCCGCTTTGAGTTCACCCCCGGTGACGCTCGCCAAATAAGCAATTACGAAATCAGCAGCCCCACCATCACCTGCTGTGTAAAACACATCTAACAAGCGGTCAATCTGGACAAGGAGCGAGGTTTCTTCCAAACTTTCGCGCTGCGCGGCGGCCTGTGGGTCTTCCCCCGCTTCGATAAATCCGGCAGGCATTGCCCATTTACCTTTCATGGGATCAAGCGCGCGTTTGACCAGTAAAACCCGATCATCCTGGCGAATGAAAACCACCACCGCCACTTTAGGATCAAAATAGACGGTATGGTCGCAGTTGGGACAAACAGGTCGAATCGCGCTCGTCCGCTGCCGCAGTTCCAGCTTTGTCCCACACACCGGACAAAAATTGGCAATTCGTTCTGCCATATTAGCCCCGCCGCCGGATGAGGGTTGTGATGATCGCGACGATCAACAACAGCACCCCGATAATCAGCCCCCCCCAGATCAGCACATCTGTCGGCGCAGCCTGAACTGATTTCGCCGAGGGTATCAGCGTGGGTAGCGCAGTTGGCGTGGGGGAAACAGTCGGGCTGGTTGTCTCCGTTAGCGTTGGCGTGAGTGTCGGACTAGGCGATGGCGTGTCCGTTGGCACAGCAGCATAAGCTTCCACTGCTGGCACAGTGGCGGTGAATAAATCAAATACATCCAGGTCATCCGTCGCTGTTTGTGCCTCAGTGACCGCCAGGGCTGCCTGATCCGACATGATTTCGGCTGCTGCACTCGACTGCGGCGCTTCTTGCTGGACACTGCCTCCAGTTTGGGCGGCAATATTGGCGGCTCCCGGCGCGACGGGCGCTTCGGATGGGGGAGCCATCGTTGCGGCGAAATGCAGAGTTGAATCAGCAGGTGCGGGAGGTTGTGCAGCCTGACCGGTTTCTTCGCCCCCTGAAGTTCCTGAGTCTGTCGTGTAACCCAGTCCATCGGTGGTAATCTGAGAAGGCTCCTGTGCATTGGTGACTTGCGGTGGTTGCAGCGGGCTAGTAGGGCTGTTTGCAGGTTGTGCTGCCCCACCAGCACCATTTGCCGTCGATGGCGGGATAGATACAGTGTTGGCTGCCGCAGCAGTTTCGTCGCTTTCTCGCTGGGCAGTTTTTTCGCTGGTGACTGGGATTTCGGTAAGTGCGGCTGCGATTTGTGAATTGGACTGCTGCTCCACCGCGGCTGGAATTGCCCCAAAATTCGGCGTTCCGGCAGCATTATTCTGTAACAAGAGTATTCCCATGCCCAACAAAATGAGCACCGTCGCTGCTGCTGCCGAGATTGCGCTGAAAGCAGTTGATGTCGGGAAAATTAACCAGCGTGTCGCGCGTGGACGTACCATGCTAGATGTTAAAGTAAAATTGCGCGGCGCTTTGAGCGGTGGCAGCGTCTGCACAAGATTTACCGTCTGGCGGAGGGCTTCCAATTCCTGGCGCAATCCAACGTCGTTTTGCAGGCGTGTTTCCAGAGCGGCGCGTTCGGTCTCGGTTAGCGCACCATCCAGATAAGCAGACAGGAGTTCATAATCCTGATCGGTGAAATTACGTTCGGCGGACATCTTGCCCCAACATTACATCAAATGGCTTCATCATTACTCTTAAGACGATATTCAGATGGTAAAAGTTCCTGAACGGCCTGCAAACATTGGCGAATACCTGCGCGCGCGCGGCTGAGACGCGATTTCACTGTCCCCAGGTTGATTCCTTCGGCGGTGGCGATTTCCTGATAGCTGAGACCTTCAATATCACTCAGGATCAGCACGGAGCGCTGCTCTTGCTGGAGGGCGCTGATACAGCTTTCAATCGCGCGGTTGAGTTCATTTTGCTGGACAGCTTGTTCCGGGGTCGGCATATCCGCCACCAGCGAAGGGCCGTCATCTGAATCGCCGCCGGGAAGGTCGTCAAAGGCTGACGCGGGGCGGCGTTTGCGGCGGCGCAGTTCGTCATAACAGGCGTTGGTGGCGATCCGTAGGAGCCAGGATTTGAAATTCCCGCCGCGATAGGTGTCCAGACGGCGGAAGGCGGCGATGAAGGCTTCCTGGGCAGCATCCGCAGCGGCAGCCGAATCGCCCATGATACGATAGGCAAGCGAATAAACCCCATCCTGATAATGCAGTACGAGGTGATTGAAGGCATCCAGACTGCCGTGCCGTGCAGACTGGATCAGCGCTACTTCATTTTCGAGATTGCTCGCCATTGACAACCCCGTCGAAAAATTTTATCATACTCATCACAACAGCTTCTTAGCTGCAAATAAACATGGTGTTATTAAAACACTTACGCCGATGTGTTGGAATTGGTATACAAGAACGTCTCAAACACGTTTGGGTTAACGCCCGTGTGGGTTCGACTCCCACCATCGGCACAGAAAAGTCAGGTAAACAGCCTGACTTTTTGTTTTCATCTCTCGTAAGTGTGCATGTTATCGTCCCCGTCCCGGAAAATCAACGGTATACTCATTAAATACAGGCCTATCGTAGGTGAATTATGCGCGAATACGAGGAATATCACCAAATCCTTGCTTTGTGGGAATTGGGCATCGCGAAAAAACGCATCGCTATCACGTTAAATATTCCGCGCGCAACCGTAAGGGATTGTATTGAACGCTATCGCAGCGTTAAAGGTCTGCAAGAAAATCGCGAATGAGCTTCCAGAAGTACACCC
The DNA here is from genome assembly GCA_039933955.1 of Chloroflexota bacterium. Lineage (GTDB taxonomy): Bacteria > Chloroflexota > Anaerolineae > Aggregatilineales > Phototrophicaceae > CFX2. The sequence goes on along the minus strand of JBDTNB010000006.1, from coordinate 79,299 downwards.
GATGAAATCCTCAGCGCCATAATTAAACCCGAAAACATATTGATTCAACACGCTTATGCCTATTTGCTCGGAATGTATCTGGGCGATGGCAATATCACCAAAGTTCGCAATGTCTATCGAATACGGATTACGCTGGATGCCCGTTATCCCGGCATCATTAAAACCTGTTCTCAAGCGATTCAAACACTGTTACCCGATAATCAAGTTGGCATTGTCGAGCGATTTTATCGGGATCGTTTAAGTTGTGTGGACGTAAGTTGCTTTCACAAATTTTGGCCGGACATTTTCCCGCAGCACGGTGCAGGCTCGAAACACACTCGAAAAATCAAACTTGAGCACTGGCAGCAAAACATTGTCGATCATTACCCGCTTGAATTTTTCCGAGGCTTGTATCATTCAGATCAGATGGTTCGCGTTTTAGCAATAGAGTTAATGGGAAAGACTATCCCCGTTATCAATTCACCAATATTTCTGATGATATTCGGCAGATGTTTTGTGCAGCCTGTGATCTACTCAATTTGCACTGGACATCAAAAGCACTCTACGGAAAATGTACCGACATTTTTATCTCCAAACGCGCGGACGTGGCATTTTTGGATCAGCATGTGGGGCCAAAAACCTAGCTCAGTTCATCCCCAACATATAGGCACGCAAATAAATAACCACGTTGGCGGGATCAGTCCAATCCTCCAAAAGTTCGACCATTTTGCCATCATGTACTGCGTCCAGGCCGCTGAATGTTTGTGCGCTGAAGGGCATCCACCAACTGAACGCCGCCTCGCTGGGATTGGCTGCCGGGAACGGCGTGAAATTCGCGCGCAATTCGGCGCTTAAACCTAATTTTTCAACAAAAGCGGACACATCGGTTTCAGCCGGAAGCGAAAAACGCAGCCAGATGATGCGCGTTTTCTGATTATCTGTCGCAAATTGAATATCGCGGGCGTCAGCGGGAATATCAGCGCCGATAAATTGCTGCACCTCATTGCTGCGCCATTTGCGCCAACCAAAGCTATTGGTCGCCCACAGTACACCGATTACGACGACCACTGCCAGCACGAAAAGGATTAAGCCGACAGCAATCCGTCGTGAGCTGAATTTGAAACGCTTGGGTTTCGATTCCATGAACATCCTATCGCTGCGAAATGTTAGCCGTTAAAAATGGGTGCTTTGATATAGCGCTGACCCCATAATTCCAATATCAACAGACGAAAGATGATTTCGGGATGTTTTGCCCGCCCCCAGAAATGATCTTTCAGCAGGGTTTCCAGCGCTGCACGATTGAAAAATTCCGTGACGAAGGCATTAGGATTCAATAATAATTCGCGAATTCGTCCGCTCAGATCTTCATCGAGCCAGCTTAAAGTTGACGCGGTGCGGGTTTGCGGAGGCCGTTCCAGCGCGAAATTGGGCAGATAAGGGCGGGCGGCTTCCCGCAGCAGATATTGATGGTCACGCAGGCGTAGCGCGGGCGGGATATTGGCTGTGAATTTCAGCAGTATAGGATCGAAGAATGGTAATCGCGCTTCCAGCGAAGCCGCCATTGTCACTCTATCGAGAGATAGTAAAGTGTTTCCTGCCAACCACATATTCATGACGAGTGCCTGAGCGGTGTCATAAGGATCATCGCGCCAACTGCGGGCAATGATGGTTTCAAAAGTTTGCAACGTGTTTTTCGCGCGGCCCAGTAAATTCGGATTATAGAGTTTGGCGCGCAAGTCATCATCAAATACGGCATCGTAAACCGGTTTTAGGCGTGCCGATGATCCCTGGAGTGTGACCGTATTGGCATGAACGCGGGTGGGATTTTGGGCGGACTCATCTGTGCCCAGGATCGTTTGCATCGGTGCGCTGTTGAGGTTGGTTGCGCGGCGCTGAGTCAAGAACTGCGGAATGGCATAATGCGCCGGATAGCCGCCAAAAACGGCGGGTGCTGCCCATCCGCTCAAAACGGTTTTGACGTATGGACGGGTTGATTCGGCCAGCAAATAAAAAGGAATCGCTTCGGCATTGGCTACCGGCTCGTCCGCATATTCAATAAATTTTTCCAGGGCACGCCACCAATGATCGGCGGTCATGTTTTGCGGATGATGATCGGCCTGGAAATGGTCGCTGAGACGCTGAATATGACTGTCGTTTTCGGGATTGCCGCCGACACTGAAAGTCTTGATGTTTGCACCTAATTCACGCGATGCAAATGCCAGCAGTGCGGCGGATTCAAGTCCATCATCCACGAAAATGCCAAGCGGCGCATCACTTCGCAGATGGATGCGAATCACATCGGCCAGGAGTTCGCGCGTTTCATTGATGAGGATGCCTTCCGGCTGTGCGCGGTTATCGTGGGCGGGTTTGGGCAGTTCCCAGAATGCCTGTAACGTGGGCGGTTTATTCGATTCGATGGTAATGGCATGTCCGGGCGGCAGCCGGCGCACGCCTTCAAATAGGGTTTGATCGTCCATCATGTAGCCGAAACTGAGATACGTGTCCAGAGCATCTACATTCACGCGCCGGGGCATATCCGGCAGCCTGAAAAATGCTTTAATTTCGCTGGCAAAAAATAATGTATCGTCGCGTTCGTACAAATACAGCGGCTTCATGCCCACATGATCGACAGCCAGCAGCAGACGGCGATTCGCATTATCCCATAGGGCAAAGGCGAACATCCCCCGCAAATGTGAAAATAGCGTCAGACCATATTCCTCATACAGATGGACAATCGTCTCACCATCACCATCCGTGTTCAGGATATGGTTGCGGCGTTTAAGCTGTTCGCGTAGTTCGCGATAATTGTAAATTTCGCCGTCGAAGATTAGTGCAATGGTGCGGTCTTCATTGTAGAGCGGCTGGATGCTGCGCTGAAGGTCAATGATCCCCAATCGGGACGCGCCGAAAGCTAAATCGGGGGAGTCGTAAAAACCATCACTGTCAGGGCCGCGATGCCGTAGTGCCCCAACCATGCGCCGGACGAGTTCTCCATCAGCGCGATTCTGCCTTGTTAAGTCGATCATGCCAGCGATGCCGGTCATTATTTACTCTCATTCCAATAAAGTGCTGCTGAATTATAGACGATAAACAGGTCTGTGAGCAGACAATCATAGCCATTCAGGGTGTACACACGAATGCACGGCGCAGCAGCCAGGGATAGGTGCGTTTCTGGAAGGTGACAATTTGGTAGCGTGCCCTGCTCACCCGCGCAGACGGCAAAATTTGATCGCGGGCGGTTCCGATTTGTAGGTTGGTCAGGCTGTGTTGGAGTGCCATCGCCGTGAGAACTGGTGGACAATAAGCAGTTGCACGGATATTAAATTTGAGCAAATCATAGGTGGATGTTTGCAACACCAACGTGTGTCCATTATCTGGAAAAGAACGGAGTGTCGCTGAATCCGGCTGACCAAATGCCAGCAAGACAGCCCCTAATTCAATGTTCGTCGCGATAGTGATGCTGCAAACCAGATTACCACAGATATGAAACGCACTTTCGGCCTCGGTATTAATGATTGTAGGTTGTGTGCCGCTCCATGTCAGGACTAACCGGCCTTCCTTGACCGACGGGTTATATCGCGAAGCGACACTTTTTATCCAGGGATCAGACTGAAGCATTGCGATTGCGTCCGCAGCGGGGGTGACTCCCGGCTGCACTCCCATGAAACAGGGTGCGGGACAGCTATCCGACGGCATAAAAAAGGCCTGCAAATCAGAATCATTATTCAGTTGGGTGTGAATGAGGAAAATATAGACGGTGAAGCCGATCATTAGCGGTAGTGCCAACCGCAGCCAGAACCGACTCATGAGCAGTGTTCTCGACGAATATCGCGCAGTTGTTTCGCCCAGTATCCAACATTCAACTCAATCGGCGACAGATAATAATCGGATTTTTTTGCGTCTGCGCGCCACGATCCAACATCAATTGCTACATCACGTTTGTTGTCCCATAAATTGGACTGCCGCAGGGCACACAACGACAAATTGGTCACGATGGACAGCCCATAGTGGGGATAAAACGCTACTAACGAAACGACATTATGACTGATGGTATCGTAAACCATTAGACGTTCCGGGGTTCCGAAGGTCAGAAAAAAGCGATTGAAGGCTATGCCGTTGTCGAACAGGTTGACTCGCTCAATGGTAACATCCGGCAAAGCCATAAAATACACACGCGCCCATTGGGTTGGAGCGCTCTCACTAAACTGCACTTCGTAGAGTTGAAATGAGATCAGCTTGACAGATTGGATTTGTGGGCTGGCGCGCAGATAAGATTCCCCTGCGCTCACCCGTATGATACCCGCCTGGATACCCATAAAACAGGGTGCGGCACAATTTTGGGGTGGAGTCAAAAACGTGCGCAAGGCGACATCATCATAGGGTTGAGCGCGGATGAGCAGCGCTACAATCGCGAAGAACACGGTAATTAGCAAGGAGAGCCACAGCCATAAACGGGGCATCATTAAGCGGGACAAAAATTCGTTCTCACATCATGGACGAAGCGCGTGACAGGTGTGGTATTCGGCAGTGGTGGATAGGGAAGCACACTTTTCAGCCAGATGTCCGGATCGCCCAAAATCATTTCCGTTTTTGCCTCCCAAAAGCGTCCAAAATCAGCACATTCCGTCCAACCGATAACGATCATGTCGTGATAGATGTAGGTCAACGGGCGGGGCGGGATTGGGCCGCCTATTGGCCCACCCGTCTGGGTGAGGAGGGTATAATTTTCAGGCATACCCCAGCGCAGCCACGCCGATCCGAACGGAATCCCGGTCATCACGTCGATATTCTGGACAATGCCCGTCTGAACGTATAACGTCCCCCAGTTACGCAGCTTATCTGATCGAACGAACGGTGGTGCATCATCGCGCCAATGCCAATTGATTTGCTGCGATGCCGATGGGTCAGGCGTTTGAATAATTATTTTTTCCACCCAGTGATGATTTTGTAAGATATAGATGGCGTCCGTTACGGGTGTCATGCCAGGGTGGATGCCCATGAAGCACGGCATGGCGCAGTTATCTGAAGGTGCAAAGAAGGCGCGCAGTTCGGAATCATCATACGGTTGGGCGTGGATGAGCAGAAGTACACCCGTAAATAATGCAAGACAGGGTAGAGATAATTTCAGCAGAAAAGATGTCACGAAATTTTTATCTCACTTCTGGTTAATACCATCACCAGCAGGGGGCGGCACAATCCACTGGCGGGGAGAGCAGACCGCCGTCTTGATAGGGCGCAAAGCGCATCAAGACAATTGCTGCGGTAAAAATCAGCGTAACGATAAAGGCGGCTGAGGTGAATAAGCGCGTCAATGGGTTGCCTGCTTCATCCAATTTGTAATTTCTAGAGTTTAACACGCAGGATAGAATTGCCACCCTGCCAATGGTAAGATGAATTTTCGATTCGCCTATAACCTACTTGAGCATTAAATTTTCAAATGAGTTCTGTAGACACCGTTTCACCCAGTATTGGTGGCGCAGAAGCACGCCGTGCCGCCCGTAACGCCGGGGCGATTGCCGCCGCCAGTATCCTCAGCCGAGGACTGCAATTTGGTTGGCAGTTGATTCTGGTTCCGGGGCTTGGCCCGGAGGCCTACGGCATTTATGGGGCGGTGGCGGCTTTTATCATGGTCGGCGCGTCGATTCCTGCCTTTGGTATGGGCGCTATTTTTATCCGCGATATTGCGCGTTTCCCCGAACGAGCCGGGAAATATCTCACTGCGACCTTGTTCATGCAGACCATTCTGGGTCTGCTGGCCTATGTGGGTGTCAACGCCGCAGCGGGCGCGGGCGGTTACAGTGAAGCCGTGCGCGGCTACTTGGCGTTGGCGGGTATCAGCCTGATCGTGGACATCATTGGCAATATGTGTAATGACCTGCTGCTGGCGCAGGAACGCATGGTCTCAACCTCGATTGTGACGATTTGCCATGTAATCTTGCTCATCACCTTTGCTGGAATCGGATTGAAAAGCGGATACGGTTTGTTTGGTGTTTACATCGGGACGATCCTCGCCGGGGTGGGGCGTTCAACCGTCTTATGGATTCTCGTGCTGCGCAATGGCACGCGCCCCGTATGGCCGTTTGACCGTTCAGTCGCGTTTCCGCTGCTGCTGAATGGCGCACCATTGGCGCTGTATGCCTTCATGGGTCTGGCTTACCAGCAGGTAGACAAACTGGTCACGAATCGCCTGATTGGGGATGTTGATACCGCATATTTGACAGCGGCTTTTGTCATCATTTTTGGTGTTTCCGAATTGCTCAATACCACGGTGTTGACAGCCGTGTATCCCATGCTGTCGCGCTCCTATGAGGATGGCAAGAATCCCCTTTTCGGATTCATGGTTGATAAACTGGGCTTTTTTAATGTGCTCATCAGCCTGCCTATCACCCTTACCATCTCGATTTTTGCAGCCGAGATTACCGTGCCGCTGTTTGGCACAAAGTTCTTGCCAACCGCCGACGTATTACGGATTCTGATGTGGTATACGCTGTTGATGATGTCATCGGCAGTGATCGCGCGTGGGTTAACGGTGCAAAACCGGCAGCGGATTACGTTGTTCGTCCGCGCGGGCGGTCTGGCGCTCAATATCTTTCTACTGTTCATCTTTTTGCCCAGGGTGGGTGTCAAAGGCGCGGCAATTGCCTCGACAATTTCCGAAGCAGTGGTGCTGCTTATTTTATTCCTGGTTTTCCGCGCGTCCGGTTGGGACTTGCGCCGGATAGTGCCCCGTTTACTGCGATTAGTGGTTTTGGGTATCATCGTGGCCCTGGCGATGCAGCTCCTCAAAACAATTCACCCCGTCCTGGGTATGGTCGCTGGACTCGCGCTCTATACTGCCGGAGCCTATGTTGGCGGCGTATTGGGCGCAGAGGATTGGGATTTGCTCTATCGGTTGCTCGCTGCCATGCCAGGGAGCGCGCGCATTTTGAAATACTGGCGGCGTGATGTAAAGCTGAATTGGTGAGAAATGAGTCTTATCACCCTCAACAAATAAAGTGATAAACGAGACAGAGATTTCTTTGGTCAGTGTAGCCAAAGACTTTCTGAAAACGACTTTGTTGACAAAGCGAATAGAACTCGTTAGAATGACCTCAAGTTAAATTTATTTAAATAAATCACGATTATTCAGAAAACATTTTTTGCCGGGAGTTGTTGTTGGTTCGGTCAGACTGGGTCCTGCACGGCAGGACCTCCGAACCGTGTCAGGACCGGAAGGTAGCAGCACTAAGGTGTCACTCCTGGGTGTTGTAGGTAATCCGGCCTGGCCGAACTGACAACAACTCCTTTCATTTTCCACCGCCCCTCGGATTCCTGAGACTCTATATGCCCCCCGAAGCCGATCTCCCGCCTTTGCAAACCCATTTTCCGACTGCTAGCGATTGGGATGGCAGCATCCAGAATTTTCCTGTTTTAGAAAAACGGCGCAAGCGCTTAGGCATACTCATGTTGGCTGGGCTTGCGTTAACACTCCTTTGTGCTGTGATCTGCGCAGCCGTCCTCATCGTGTCCTTGATTCCATCTGCGCCGCCGGTTTCAGTGACCATCATGATTGGCGATGAAGCCTCGCAGACCGAAACCCGCGCCGCGACGGTGGAGGATGTGCTGCAAGAATTATCGTTGACCATCAACGATGGTGATACTGTATCCCCAATACCGGAAACGCCTGTTACGGCGGGGCTGGTTATTCGGATTGCCCGCGCGCGCGATGTCACTCTTGTCGTTGACGACCAATCCAACGCCGTTCGAACCCTGTTCACCAACCCCCTTGACATCCTCAATGAAGCGGGTTTGACCGTAGGCGAAAAGGATCGGATCTGGGTGGATGGTACGCAAACCAAAGTGGTCGATATGCTGGTATGGCCCGTACCTGCAACTCAAATCACAATTCGCCACGCGATCACCGTACAGTTGAATGATGATGGGCATGAATCAAACATCCAGACAGCCAGCGCTACCGTCGGCGAAGCCTTATTTGAGGCCGGGATCACACTATATCTCGCCGATACGGTTACACCCGGTATTAATGCGCCCATCACTGCTCGTCAGCAGATTACGATTCAGCGTTCCAGCCCGATTTCGATTGTGGCCGATGGTGTCACCCTGGAAACTCGCGCGCAGGGCACAACCGTGGGCGATGGCTTGTCGGCGGCGGGAGTCAATTTAATGGGTATGGATTATTCCATACCAGACGAAACCAGCGTATTGCAACCGGGAATGCTGATTCGGGTCATCCGCGTAACTGAATCAGTTATCCAGGATCAGGAAACCATCCCCTTTGAGACTCTTTATCAGGGTGATCCCGCGCTCGAAATTGACCAACTCGCCGTTGCCCAGGAAGGGCAGAACGGTATCCAGAAGACCGATATACGTGTCCATTACGAAAACGGCATTGAAATCAGCCGTCAGGCCGAAGGCAGTGTTGTTGCCGTCGATCCGCTCAATCGGATCGTTTCCTATGGCACGAATGTCGTCATCCGTAGCATTGACACCCCGGATGGCCCGCGTGAATACTGGCGGCGCATCCGCTTATACGCCACCAGTTACCACCCATCCACTTTGGGTGGTGACAATATCACCGCTACTGGGCGTGTGTTAACCAAAGGCGTTGTCGGCATTGATCCAACCGTGATCCCCTATGGTACAGAATTATTTGTGCCCGGATATGGCGTGGGGATTGCAGCCGATACCGGCGGGCCGCGCCGAACACGTTTATGGATTGATTTGGGCTACGACGACTCGAACTGGGTATCCTGGTCGAAACCGGTAGATGTATATTTGCTGACGCCCGTACCCGCGCAAATTGACTATATCCTCCCAGATTAGCGTTTCATCCTTCTTAGTTTGCCTCTTTCACAGTGCGATGCTAGACTGAATTTATCGTTCTATCTGGGTGCGCTGCCAAAAGGATCAATGATGGATTTTTTAAATAATGTTAATCGTGCTCAACTCATTCGTTACGTCGCCATTTACATGCTCGTCGCTGGAATCATCGGTATTTGCGGCGGTATCGCCCTGGCCAGTGTAGGGGTTTTAGGCGGTGTGAGTGGTGCAGTAGTATCGACAAGCGGGACGACTGAAGCGGCACAGGCCGGTACTGCTCTGGCAGCGGCCAGCGGTCTGGCGATTGTGTATGGCATCCTGAGTATTATTTCCGGCCCAATCCTGATTATTGTAGCGTTGGGTTTATTCCGGCGCATGAGTTGGGCACGGATGGGCGTGGTGATTGCCTGTGCCTTTAATGTCGTCAGCTCACTGATCGGAATCGTGGCAGGCAACGGCATCGGGCAAATTATCTGGGTAATTGTCAGCGGATTTTTGGCCTACTTTTTCTACACCGACCCTGGTATCAAACAGGAATTTGAAAAAGGCTGATTATCGCGCTTAATATGATACAATTGAGGCGCTGTAGTCCACCTACAGCGCCTTTTTATTTGGATGCACGTCTCCGCACCCATGACCCCTGACAAGGAGTCCACATGAACCCCAAAGCTTTATTGGACGAACACGACATACTGCCGAAGAAAAGCCTGGGGCAGAATTTCATCCATGACCCCAATACACTCGATAAAATAGTTTCGATTGCTGAACTCGGTCTTGAGGATTCGGTGATGGAAATTGGGCCGGGAACCGGGGCGATGACCACCCGTTTGGCTGAGGCTGCCCGTAAAGTGATCGCCGTTGAATTGGATGACCGTCTCAAACCTGTGTTGGACGAGGTGCTCAAGCCCTATACCAATGTCTGGGTGATTTACCAGGATATTTTGACGGTTGATATTCCTAAGCTGTTGAAGCCCGAACCCTATGTAGTAGTCGCGAACATCCCATATTATATTTCGAGCGCGATTTTGAAATATTTGTTGGAAAACGAACACCGTCCGCGCCGCTTGGTGCTCACCATGCAGCAGGAAGTCGCCGAACGCTTGATTGCCAAGCCCAACGACATGAGTATTTTATCGGTTAGCGTCCAATTTTTTGGTCAGCCCAAAATCGCCGCCCGCATCAATTCCAGCGTATTCTGGCCCAGGCCGGATGTGGACTCGGCAGTGGTCAGCATCGAAACCTATGAAATCCCCCCCGTTGAAGTGCCCGACATCAAACGCTTTTTTCGGGTTGTCCGCGCTGGATTCGGGCAAAAACGGAAGCAGTTGAAAAATTCGCTGGCTAGTGGCTTAGGGCTGACCGGTGAGCAAACCACCGCTATTTTCGATGCCGCCGGGGTCGATTCGCGCCGCCGTGCCGAAACCTTGACACTCGAAGAATGGGGCGCGTTGACCCGTGCTGTCGCCCCATTCCTATGAGCCGTGCAACATCTGCCCCTCTTTTGTCGTATACTAGTGGGTAGTCATCAATCCTCATTTCATATTGAAAACTGAGGGTTGGGAACCGTCTACTTCTGTACAGGAAATTCTTATGCGCATTCGAAGACGTAATACTGCGTGGTTGGCGGTTCTCGCCGTGCTGATTGGCGTTGTCGTCGTTTCTGGGACGGCTCCGGCTTCGGTTTCGGTGGCGCTGCTTGGCTTATTTGCCCTGGCTGCTGCCGCCTCGATGGTCGAAATCCGCACCCAGCGCTTGTTGAGCAATGTTCCGCAGTCGCCCTTAACCCTGATGCGGATGAGCGCGACAGCCCGCGAAGCAGTTGAACGCGCACGGCGGCGTACCAATTACAGCCCCGCCGGATTGACGCTTTTAGATGTCGGACTCATCAGTATGCAGTCCAGCAGCGAAGGCATGGTGATGCGCCGCAGTCGCAGCATATCGCTGGATGATGACGGTGTGCGCCCCTATATCACGCTGCATGTCCAGCCCGATTCGGCGGATCGCAACGCAGTCATTCGCTATGAAATCATTGACCAGAATGGGCAGACGCAGTACGTCCATGAGATGAAAACCTATTTGCGCGACGGCGAAATGAACATCCTGGCCGACCATCATCTGCCGCTGACCGGGAATGATCGCTTGAGCGGCGCTGGTGATTGGGATTTGCGCGTCTCAATTGATGGCACATTGCTGGGATTGTTGGCTTTCAATGTCACGCCATCCCTGAATGCACGGCGGCAGTTCATTCGCGAGGCTGACAACGCCGCGATTCGCTTGGAAGACTCGGATCACGACGACGCGCCTGTGAGCCTGGAAGACTTGCTCCGCAGCAAGAGCCAGGGCAGCCAGCGCTAGGAGATTAATCATGCGAGATGCGCCCAACCGCCGCATATGGGAAATCATCGCCGGGGTGTTCTTGCTGGTGCTGGGGTTGGCTGCGGTTGCCAACGAAGCCTTTCCAGCGTTGGTCATCCTGGCTTTAGGCGGATATTTATTGTGGCGGCAGTTCGAGAAAAATAATTGGCGGATGCCATCTTTCTCATCGGAATCCGAGGAAGACGATTTTGACTTTGCTGAGCAGCCGTCGGAAATCCGTCAAACCGGGGCGGAAAAAGTATATGCCCATGCCCTGAAAGCTGTCGAACGCGCCGGTCTGAATCCCGACGATGTGCGTGTACTGCCGGTGGACATCGGCGTGATGGCTTTCACAGGCAATCAACCCCCGGTTGTCTACCGTACTCAGCCTGTAGATGATGACGTTGATTATATTCAGCCCTTTGTGCAGTTGCGTCTGCCCACCAAAGCGGTTGGCCGGATCAAATTTGAAATTCTCGACAGCGATGGACAGGCGTTGTTCATCCGCGAGGAAAACCGCCAGCTTGATCGCGGGCGCAATTTGCTGACTCCCTCTGCACGTTTGCCCATCCATGATGCCCAGGCCATGCACCAGAAATGGACATTGCGTATCAGCGCCGATGGGATGCCGCTGGCGACCCATACCTTTGAGTGGCAGGAATCGGACGTGAAGCGTGTGCGCCGCCAAATCACCGAGGATGGCGAAATCAGCAACGAACTCCGCACCGCATTGGCCGAAAATCGTCTGCAAAAATTGAGTCTCGACGAATTATTGGGCTATGAAGACGGCGACGAACAAGCCCGCCAGCAGCGCCGCTAATTTTTCTGAATGCTTTTCAACCAATCCTCGGCTGCTTGCGGCGATGTCAGCCGTATAATCGAAATGTGCGCGTATTCCGGCTGCTGAAACAATGCGGGATATGTCTGCTGCTGCTTGTGATAACTTTGAAAAGCCCACACGAACAACGAATCACGCCGGAATTGATTCCGAAATGATTCGCGGTTGTCGTTCCATAACACTTCTTTGGACAGGATGCGGTTGATCGTGCGGCGGGTTAAACGCCACAAAATCAAGGGCAGCGGGTAATCCAACCAGATAATCGCCTCGGCGCGGCTCCACACAATATCGCGCACTTTGCTGTAATTGCCATCCATTACCCAGGACTCGGATGATACTGCCTCAGCAATATCCGCCTGAAACGCCTCAATGGGTTTTTCTGTCCAGTGGGGCAGCCAGTGCAGCGCGTCCATCTCGATATGTCGATAACCAACCCTCGCCGCCAGCATTTGCGCGAAAGTCGTTTTGCCCGATCCGGTCACGCCAAGCACAACAATTCGTTGATATTGAGCCATCTTAGGTCTCATAAAAGCTATAAAAAACTGATCAAAACTGTGCATATTTGTAAACAGGTACAGTTTATCATAATGGTTGAGTTCCCATTATTGAGCGGGAAATTATATTTTGTCGCAGATACCTTAACTTGCGCGATTTTTCATTCACACATAAAGTAATTTTACGCACTACCCTATCGGAAACCCTAGAAGGAGAGATATATATGCGCAAAGCACTTTGGTTAATGTTGGTTCTGATTATTGCCGTTTCTGTAGCCGGGGTCACGGTTGCCGCTGATGCAACAGCCCTTAAATTGGGTGAAAGTGTTGACGGTGAAATCACCGCAGACACCTACGAAATCCCCTATACATTTGATGGCAAGAAGGGTGAAGTTGCCCTGATTCAGATGTGGGAAGCGCCCAATGCCAGCGACTACGTGGATACCTATTTGATTTTGCAAGGGCCGGACGGTAAAGTATTCGCCGAAAACTCAAACGACCCAGCCTTGTACTCGAATTCGGTCATTGCCGCGACACTGCCCACTGATGGAACCTACACCGTCATTGCCACCCGTGACGGTGGGCGCACCGGCGACTCGGTTGGGCCATACGTCATCCAGGCTAATATCGTTGAACCGTTGAAGTCGGGTTCCAAGATTGATGCTGCCATTTATGGTTATGATAATGATGCCCGCAATACACCCGAACAGTTCGTGGTCGAAGGTAGCGGCGCAACCAAAATCAGCTTCAGCCAGGAAATTACTGATTTGTTCCCTGATCTGAAGTTGTATCCCTGGGAAGATGTCAATTCTTATCCGACTGCGTTGTTCACTCTGGCGGAAACTTCAAAAACGACCAGCGCTGTCGTTAGCGTGGAATTGGAAGAGGGGACGCTGTATATCCTCACCGTAAAAGACTCATTCTCATCAACAGTCTATGACGACAGTGAGAAGAAAATCACGCTTACAGTTGGCTAGTTACCGCATTGGGGACACATCAATCTTGGTGTGTCCCTACACTTCTCTATGAACACCCTGTATATCGTCCCCACACCCATTGGCAATCTGGAAGACATAACCCTCCGCGCGCTCCGGATTTTGCGCGAAGTCACGTTGATCGCGGCGGAAGATACCCGCACCAGTCGCATTTTGCTCCAGCATTATCAAATCACTACACCGCTCACCAGCTACCACGAACATAACAAGCTCGCCAAATTGGAAGCCATCTTTGACGCGCTGGCGCAGGGGGATGTAGCGCTGATTTCTGACGCGGGGACACCGGGAATTTCCGATCCCGGTTACGAATTGATCGGCGCGGCCATCGAGCGCGGTTTCAAAGTTGAACCCTTACCGGGCGCAAGCGCGATTATTACTGGTTTGGTCGGCTCTGGCTTGCCTACCGACAGTTTTCTATATTTGGGCTTTTTGCCGCGCAAAACTAATGCGCTGCGCCAATTTTTGGAGTCCGTCGCGGACGAATCGCATACATTAGTCTTTTACGAAAGCCCAAATCGGCTGGATGCTACCCTGGAAATTGCATTGAATGTCCTCGGAGATCGTTCTGCCTGTGTGGCGCGTGAACTCTCTAAAAAATTTGAAGAGTTCAGACGTGGGGCAATCAGTGAACTGCTCGCCCATTACCGGGCCAACCCGCCGCGCGGTGAAATCACCCTGGTGATTGGGGGAGCGTTACCCGTCGAACAGGTCGAGTGGGACGAGGAGCAGGTGCGGGCCGCCTTGCATGAACGGCTCGAACAAGGCTTATCCCTAAAGGATTCAGCGAAGGCCGTAGCCGCCGAATCCGGCTGGGACAAACGCACGGTTTATGCGCTGGGTATAGATCGGCAAAAATGACCCTGGCAATATGCGACGAAATCAGTAGAATAAACCTTCACTATAAGTTAAATTTGAATCGTTGACGGGTATACCCGATAGCATGAGGTTTTGTAATGGCATCTTATCATGGCCCAAAAGCACGAGTCCAACGTCGCTTCGGTGAGGTACTCGTCCCCCGCCCGAAATACGCCCGCATTCTGGACAAGCGCGCGTATCCCCCTGGCGATCACGGTAAAGAAAAACAATTCCGCTCAGGTCGCCGCAGCGACTACGGCTTGCAGTTGAATGAAAAGCAAAAGCTGTCTTTTATTTATAACATCCGCGAAAAACAACTTCGCCGTTATTTCATGAAGGCACGCCAGATGCCCGGTAATACCGGTGGCAACTTGCTGGCGCTCCTGGAACGTCGCCTGGATAATCTCGTGTATCGTGCCGGTTTCGCCGCGACCATCTGGGCTGCCCGCCAGCTCGTCAGTCACGGGCATGTCCTGGTCAATGGACGCCGCCTGAATATCCCCTCGTACTCGGTGAATCCCGGCGAGGTCATTTCGCTGACCGAAAAGATGCGCAAGAACCCGCATGTCGTGGAATCAATGGAATCCACCGCCTATGCGCCGCAGTTCTTGACCGTCGATGTCAACAGCGCTTCTGCCACGATGGGGCGTATCCCGGAACGTGGCGAAATCCAAATTCCGATTGACGAACAACTGGTCATCGAGTTTTATACACGCCTGACCTAATCCGGAAGGCAGCGGGGCAGGGCTTGCTCTGTCGCAAATTGATGCAAATAAACGCCCTCGTTCAGCAGGGCGTTTTTATTTTCGGCTGCGCCTTTATGAACAGCCGCTCAAAATAGCTTTAGACTGAAAATGATACGCTTGAGGGTGGCTACCCGCAGGTTAACCGGTGAACAATCGTCCACGTTCCGCGCGACACTTTTCATGTACAATGAAAACCTGTACCTGTTGTGCCGTCTGTTCAATCTCAGTTTGTAACCTCGACTATCATGGAGCACTTTCGGGATGAAACGCGCAGTTTTGCTGCTGCTCGCTTGCTTATTTATTGCCCTCAACAGCCTGCCGGGGTGGGCGCAGGATACACAATCGACATCGAGCACCAGCCTCGCTGGATATATCCGTTCGCCGCGCCTGGGCATCACCAACATCAGTTATCCAGAAACGCCGTCTAGTGATGATCGCTACGACAAAGCGTTGTCATTAGGGGCGGGCTGGAATCGCTGGCCGTTGTACTGGGATCGTGTGGAAACCTCGCCGGGACAATTCGACTGGAGCCAGTATGATCGTCTGGTGGGCGATGATGAAGCCCATGGCCTGAACATCAATGCGATTTTGCTGGGCAGCCCTGCTTTTTTCCGCGATGGCGCGCGTATTTCCGGCTTGCAGGAACCCATTTTCAGTGACCGCACCGATACCCCCCGCGCCGACAAAACCATCAATCCCAAAAATCCCTGGGCGAATTTTGTCTATCAGGCCGTCACGCGCTACAAACCAGGTGGGACGCTGGCTGGCGAATCCGCTTCGACGGGCGGCGAAGGTGTCCGCGTCTGGGAAATCTGGAATGAGCCGGATTATACGCCTTTCTGGAGCGCCAGCATTTTGGATTATGCCCGCTTGCTCAAGACTGCTTATCTGGTCATCAAAATGGTTGACCCTGAAGCGCAAGTCATGTTTGGTGGCTTGTTATTTAGTGGAGGTGACAACTGGCTGGCGCGTGTCCTGGCGATTTACCAGGATGACCCATTTCACGAACAATATAACTGGTATATGGATAGTGTCGCCATCCACAGCTACGGTTATCCCTGGCGCAGCGGCTGGCTGGTGCTCAACATCGAGCAAACCCTCAAAGCCTACGAACTCAAACGTCCGGTGTGGATGACCGAATCCGGTGCGGACGTGTGGGATGATTATCCTGGCCCCACTTGGGAGACCAACCCGGCGCATCGGCTGCTCCGTGTGACCGAAGAACAGCAGGCCTATTTTTTCATCCAGAGTACCGCCTATGCCTGGGCGCAGGGCGCGGACGTGGTTTTTTTCCATCAATTATTCGACGACTGTGGCAACCAACCCGCTGGAACGGATTTCCCGCCTGATGATGGCGCGTCCTGCAAAAGTGGTGAACTCTGCTCCGGCGATGCTTTCGGGTTATATCGCAATGAGCGCGGATCGGTCTGCTTCAGCCAGCACCCCGATCCCGGTACGGCACGTCCGGCGGCGGCAGCTTATCAACTCATGGCTGATATTTTCGGCAAGGGTGAGCTGGAAAATCCGTCGATTCAGGTTTTGAATAATAAAGCGACGGTCATCTCTTTTGACCGGCCTGATACCCAGCAGCGCTTGTTTGTCATCTGGAATATGACCCTCGACACCATCACCCTTAATCTGCCGCTGGCGGAAAAGATCGCCGTATCCTACTCGCTTGATGAGCAAAAATGGCTGACACCCGATGCTGACGGCAATTTTGCGCTGGCTTTGCCCGCCGCAACCTGTGATTACTACCCCTTTTTGCAACCCGGTGAAATCACCGCCATTGGTGGCAAACCCATCATCGTAGTCAGCCATTTATCAGGGCAGCCCGCCCAGCCGACTCTCGTAAAACCCGATTCATCAAAACCCGTGAGCAAGCGTCCGAACTGTAAGCTGCCCCAAATCACTGCAACCCCCACGCCCGCAACTGATCTTCTGATTCCGGGCGGCGTGGGGTAGAATGACCATTTATAGGAAAACGTTACGGATGGTTGACCAAATAATCCGGTAAATTTTTAAACAGACACGATGGATTTGTAGGGACGAGATATATCTCGTCCGTGATTCTGTTATCGAATTAAATTATCAACGGGTAACGCCCGTCTACCTCGTATAGCTATCTAAAGGGGATAGGGAAAACCTATCCTTACTTTTATGCCCTCATCAACTCGACAAAACCGATTCTCTCTCAGCCGCAGACAATTTCTTGGAATGCTGGGCGCGGCGGCCTTGGCGCGTCCGCTCGTGGCGCTCGGCAGCGATTGGGATGCCGAAAATCCGCTGGCGAAACAGGTGCGCGAATATTTGGAATCGCTGTTCGCCGGGAAAGTCATGGCGCTGGATTTCCGCCGCATTAACGCCCAACTCGACGAAGAATTCCGCATCCAGATCAACGCCTTTGATATTTACCCGGTGGCAAGCTGTTTTAAAGCCTTCGCGGTGCTGTATTACTATCTGAACACGCCCAAAGCGGCTTGGCAGGATTTCGAAGGAACCGCGCTTTACAGCATGGCCGTCTTCAGCAACAATGTCCAGACCGGAACCGTCTTGATGGATGTGGCGAGTCGCGTATTCGGCGCGGCCAATGCCCTGCAAAAGTTCAATAATTTTTTGCGCTTCACGCTCGGCATCAAGGGCGGTTTGTATACCTGGGATTGGCCGGGAACACCCACCACTGGTTTATATGACACGCGCTATGGCGGCCAGTCGATGACCGTGCATGGGCAGTCATCTCCGGTCATCAATGCCTTCACCGCCGCTGATCTGGGACGCGGCTATGATGTATTGACGCGCGGCGATGTCTTCACCGTGTCGCCAACCATGCGCGATGCCATCCAGGCGACCCGCGCAATCCTGTCGATTTCCGCGCCGGATTACCAATCGCCAATTGAGCGCGTTTTCCCGGCAGGCTACATGGGCAAAGATGGTGTGCTCCCCGCTGGCGATGTTGAGGCTGGACGGGTGCTGGACGACGCGGGCGTGATTACCGTGAATGGCAATTACTATCTGATTTCCTTCATGTCCGCCGGGGAAAGCGAATCGGTCTCGCTCTCAGTGCTCGCCGAAATCATCAACCAGATCAACATCTACGAAGCTAGTGGATAGAAAGACTCCGCATAAAAAGCGCGCGTATATTCAAATAACGTGATATTTTGTAGGGGCTTGTCGGTGACAAGCCTGTGCGAAGAGACACAATAGGGGAGGCGTTTGGCGATGATAAATCCTGAACGGGAGAAACGGCGGCAGCGCTATATGCTCATCGCAACCATTATTCTGCTGCTGGCAGTGTGGTGGGCTTTTAACCAGAATAGTCAGAAATTCCCCAGCACTTTTGATGCAACTGTCCAGTCGATTATGAGCACCAATCGCGCCTTAGTCGCTCCCGGCCTGACCGCCAGCGCGCAGGCAATTGCGACTGGATTGCCCCTCACACAAACCCGCGCTGCCATCCCCCAAACCTCAACGCTCATAACTGAGCAGGCAACCAAAACCGCCAGCAGTTAATATTAGCTACAACAACCTGTAGGGACGAGGCACTGCCTCGTCCGTCTTGCCCTGGCTATGCTATATTTGATACAAAATAATAGTGTTATTGGGATATTTATGAATCGCAAACCAAGCCGCACATTCCTCTATCTCGCGTTCGTAATGGTGTTTTTATTCGTCGTTGGTTTAATTATGGTGGGCGTTCTGATTTCGAATCAAAATAACTATTCTGCGGGTGATTATTTTACAGGCACTGCGGTTTCAGGGACGAATTCTGCCATAGCAACCGGGGCAGCAGCCACCCAAACCTGGATATTTGTTCGTGATATTGCAACCAGTCTGCGTGATTTTGAAATATCAACTGCTTATTTACAAACTCGTGATGCGGAACGCCAAACTGAAGTCTTCAGTATAAACACTACTTTGGGGCCAACAAATGCTGCATTTTATTGGGCTACTGAGACCGCCGTCTTAACAAGATTAGCTGAAACCCTCACACAAATGAGTCTATCTATAACTCCTAGTCCAACGCTTACACCCTGACAGGGAACATTTTTCTCCCGCCCCACGTCTTATCCTAAGCCCGCTGTGAACCGGAGGATTTGACGCGCATGAAAACCAAACCGAGCCGCCCGTTTGTCTACCTCGCCCTGATAATGGTGTTTCTGCTGATGTTCGGATTAATTGTGGTGGGGACATTAGTAAACTCAAATAATGCTTCTGGCGGCGATAACATGACAAGCACGATTATTATCGCTATAAACTCAACAACAGCTTTTCACGCAATACAAACCGAGACCGCCAAAGCCGTATTGACTCCCATTCTCTATACTGCCGATCTGTCGCCGACGGCTGTGTTGCAAGAAATTTTGACCACACCCATAGGGACATCCGAGGCGGCGAGCTTCACCCAATGTGCCTATAGCTGGGCACACCGCGATTTGCCTAATGTAACCACATTGGCGCAAGCCGCCTTAGCAAATGCCAAAATTGCTGACACCACAATTCGCGCTGATGCTTATGGCGAGGATTGCATCGACCCCAACACCAATACCGTGCGCGGCTTCGGCGCGATGACCACCGATTTTTACCTGACCGTCGAACGCCCCAACCTGAGCGATCAAACCGCATTAGCCGATTATGTGAAAGTTGCCTACATCGCCTTACTCACCCTTCCCGCAGACAGCTTGCCCGCCCATCCCGGCTACCTCGATATAACCTTTACCTCCGGCGCTGACACCAAACATTTCCGCGCCATGTTTGATACCATCAAGGCCACATTAGACAAAAATCTATCCGGCGCAAATTTACTCGATGCGTTAGGCGGTATCCAATAAGCATGTCTCTATCCAGGCTATCATTTTCTGTATTTAATAATCCGCAAATCACTATTTTGGTGCTGAGGGAGCATTGGGAAAACGCTCCCCGGCAGGTTTGAGTCGGCTTTAGCCGACTTCCTGCCGGAACAGTTAGCAAGGGTTTGAACCCCTGGGGGCAAATATGGTGACGCGATTGCAATAGCGCTGCAACTTCAGGATTGACTTTTCAGAACTTTTGTGCTAAAATTGTACTCCCAAAATCGACACGCGAGAATGGGATTATGCAGCAACTAAAGCAGCAGCACAGAAGTTTCGAAAATACAGCAAAAATAACACTACTTTGCTGGAATCACTTGTACAGCATCCACGCGGAGTTATCGAACCATCTTTGTCTTTTACAGCTACCGCTTCTCTCATCTCTTATGCCAGCGTCCGACATCCACGTGGCCTTCTAGGAAACAACCCTGCGCTTCAGCGTATGTCCGGTAATCACGCCGGGGTGTCGGACGAGCGCCGCAGGTAAGAGACGAATGCACTATCTCGGTATCTATGCAGCACAACCTTCCAGGGCTTCAATTTATCGCAGCAAACAGTCGTCGTTATTGCACTTTCTCTGTCTCTCTGCTCCTCTGGGATACGCTTTTCTTTTTCCCGTCGCGGATGTTTCCCTCATCCACCACCACAACCCTCTGCGTTGTGGAAAACAGCCGAAACTTCCGCCAAAAATTGGCACTTTTGTCCCTTTTTTGTGAATCACTTTTTTTACTGTTGACAGGTAATTTTCTCTTAATTGTTTTACTCTGTACTTTGCACTCTGTACTCTGAACTTTCTTTGAGATGGTTCAGTCTGGCAATTGACCTCTTTTCCCGCTAGAGTATAATGCGGAAGTTGGAGCTACAACGAGGATACGGAAACCCATATGAGCAGACGACCCCCGGTATACCCATTCACGGCAATTGTCGGCCAGGAACGCATGAAACGTGCCCTGGTGTTGAACGCGATTGACACCCGCATCGGCGGCGTATTGATTCGCGGCGAACGCGGTACAGGCAAATCCACAGCCGCCCGCGCGTTGGCCGTTTTGCTGCCGGAAATTGAAGTTGTAGCGGGTTCGCCCTTTGGTGACGATCCCGCCCATCCCGAAACCTGGTCGGACGACACCCGCGAGCGCCAGGAAAAAGGCGAAGAACTCAAAGTCGAACTCCGCAAAATTCGCTTTGTTGACCTTCCCGTCAGCGCGACAGAAGATCGCGTGGTCGGTACGCTCGACATCGAAAAAGCCATCCAGAAGGGCGAACGCCATTTTGATCCCGGCGTGCTGGCGAATGCCAATCGCGGCATCCTGTATGTCGATGAAGTAAACCTCCTCGACGACCATGTGGTTGACCTGCTGCTGGACTCGGCTGCGATGGGCGTGAACGTGGTCGAACGCGAAGGCATCAGCTTCGCACATCCGGCACGTTTCATCCTGATTGGAACCATGAACCCCGAAGAAGGCGATCTGCGCCCGCAGTTGTTGGATCGTTTCGCGCTGTCGGTGGAAGTACGTGGTATTGCCGAAGCTGCTGAACGCATGGACATCCTTGAACGCCATATTGCCTATGAATCTGACCCGGAGAAATTCCGCACCGATTGGGCTGGCGAAGAAGAAAAACTCTCGCAGCAAATCGCCGCCGCCCGTCAGATTGTCGATCAGGTGCAGTACACCCGTCGCGACTTATACACCATCGCCGCGCTAACCAGCGGCTTACACATCGACGGCCACCGTGCCGATCTGGTGATTTTGAAAGCTGCCCGCGCTCATGCCGCCTTTGGGGGCCGCACCTACATCGAGCAGAGCGATATTTTGCTGGCGGCTGAACTCGCCATCCCGCACCGCTTGAAACGCGGGCCATTCTCCGACGCTCAGATGAGCATGTCTGCCATGCAAGAGCAAATGGAGCAGGTCGCCTCTGAATGGGGCGAGGGCGACGAGATGACCGAACCCAGTGAAGGTGACGAACAAAACGCGGTCAAAAAAAAAGTCAATCAGTAGCCACGAATAACGATCAGGAACTGCCAGACTACGGCCAAACCGACCCGACCCCCCAGAATGTGTTCGATAATCGCGATGCATACTGGTGGGACGGCGGTAAAAAGGTCGAGTCTGGCGCTGAATTTAATCCGCGCAAACTCCAAACCTCACTTGATAAATTAACTCGCAAGCACGCTGGACGCCGTTCCCGCACCCAGACGGATCGCAAACGCGGTCATTACATCCAGGCGCGTCCTGCGGGCGATAAAACTGACGACATCGCTTTCGACGCCACACTCCGCGCGGCGGCTCCCTTCCAGAAGCAGCGTGGCGATCAGCTTGCCATTACCGGTATGGCCTACGCCCTCCGCAAGAGCGATTTGCAGCGCAAAATCCGTGTGCGCCGTACCGCCAACCTGATTCTGTTCGTGGTCGATGCCTCGTGGAGCATGGCCGTTTCCGAACGTATGCAGGCCACCAAAGGCGCGATTATGTCGCTGCTGACCGATGCCTACCAACGCCGGGATCGCGTCGGCTTGATCGTATTCCAGAAAGATCGCGCCACCATGATTTTGTCGCCCACCAATTCGGTCACATTGGCGAAAAAGGCGCTGGCGAATATCCCCGTCGGCGGTAAAACACCGCTGTCTGCCGGATTGATGATGGCCTACGAGACCATCAAGCGCGAAAAGACCCTCCACCCGGATATTGTGCCGCTGATGATTTTGCTGACTGACGGCGCGGGCAATGTGTCATTATCCAATGCCTCGCCGCAGGACGAAGCCCATCGTATCGCCGATATGCTCAAGGCCGACCAGGTCAAGACTGTGACCATCAACATGGAACATGTCGCCTTCGATCAAGGCTTGGCGACCAAATTAGCCGAGCGTATGGGCGGCGCGTGCTACAGCTTGAGTCAATTGCGCGCTGACATCCTATACCAGACCGTCCGCAACGAAATGGACAACGCCACCAAGTAGGGACACGAGCGCAGCGAATGTTGTGTCCATTAAATCTCGGCTCATGTTCAAAATGAATGATTTGTGTAGGGGACGACCTATGTGTCGTCCCGTATGAAGGGGGAATCATGCCACAGCTCGTCAATTTATCGTTGTTTGTGACCGCCTCGCTGGCACTGCTGCTCACGCCGGGGCCAGCCGTGATGTATATTGTCACCCGCAGCGTTGATCAGGGACGCAAAGCCGGGTTTGTTTCGGTTCTAGGCATTGAAGTCGGAACACTGTTTCATATCGCCGCCGCTGCCTTAGGCTTATCGGCATTGTTGGCTTCATCGGCGCTGCTGTTCGATACGGTGAAGTACCTCGGCGCGGCCTATTTGATTTATATGGGCATACGCAAACTGCTTTCCAAAGATGGGTTAGCGGAAGTTGAAATCAACAAACAGCAAAACTTACCCCAGATTTTCCGACAGGGCGTAATTGTCAATGTGTTGAATCCCAAAACGGCACTGTTTTTCCTCGCCTTCTTGCCCCAGTTTGTTGATCCTGCGCGCGGATCAGTCCCGGTGCAAATGCTGATGCTGGGGCTGATATTTGTGCTCTTGGCTTCAACAACTGATGGTATGTATGCGCTTCTGGCAGGCACATTCGGCGGATGGCTGAAAAGCAGCACACATTTCTTAAAGGTACAGCGTTATGTCACCGGGACGGTCTATATCGGCCTGGGCGTCGTTACGGCGTTGGCAGGCTCGAACAAAAAATAAAGCTCATCAGATGGGACGAATTGTTGTTTCGCCCCTATGTCTCTCTAATCCTCATCTTCTGTTACAATATTCGCAGATTTGAATGGCTCCACATTCAATAAAATTTGCTTTGGCCTCATTCAGGACACCCTCGCCGTGTCCAATCATAAAATGCATGACTTTCAAGGAGATACGACGCATGGAAGCGAAAGTTTATGAAATTAAAGAATATATGGTGGTTTGGCGTCAATTAGAGTTGCAAAATTTCAATGGGGTGACAGTACGGGTGCGGGCATTGGTACGCTGCACAGGCGGCGAATACACCTTGGATGTGAACTTTCTCGCGGCGGACAGTCCATTTCCTGACCCGTTGTATGATGCTGCCAACAAAAAGGGCTATATGTTCCTGAATATCAGCGACATTGGGCCGTTTGTCGATATGCTGCGCAACGAAAAGCCGGTCTACGGTCACCTGCGTGGGGATCGCCCGGAATGGATGAGTGTCACAACCGGTAAAGAACCCGTAGGTGAAGGCGAAGGCTAAATTTCTCGCCGTTTATCTCAGCCAGATTACAATTCAAATAGAACTCACCGCTGATTGAATGGGTGATGGAATTTTGCCATCGCCCATTTACCCTACTCCCATAATGCATAATTAAATTTGAGAATCTCAACTTATCTGGCAATCTCTTTGAGATATAGTTTGATTTATGTAATAGCATTCATGATAAATTCGTTAAGTCTGACAGGCTTTTGTAAGGTCACTAGGTAATGATGAAAGCATCCTAAACCTTTCTTTTTTAGTACGGAAGGCGCGTATGATGCTGAATCAAAACGATCAACAAATCCGCAATTGGGTAGATGCAGCGCTTCAGCTCACGAAAGACGGTTTAAAAAAGAGTGTTTTAAATGCCTATAAAACAAAATATCCAAGTAGCTATATGGATGAGATTCAGGAAAAGCTGAAAAAAGACGCTGACTATTATCCGACAGACATTTTTACCAGCGACGATTTACTGCTGAAAAAACTGGACGATCCCAAAATCTGGTTTGACCTGATGTCAAAACGCTGGAGCAACCTCTTTCAGAAAAAATCTGGGACGAGCGGAAAGACACAGGTTGCGACGTTGCGCGAACTGCGGGATAAGTGGGCGCACAACAGACCAATTTCACTTCAGGAAGCAATTTTAGGGGTAGAAGCCGCAAATGTCTTGCTCAGTGATTTCCAATGTGAGAAATATTCACGTGATTTGCAAAACATACGCGCTGAACTAGCGAAATTGGAAACACCAGTCATTCCTCAACCGAATCTCCCAATCCAGACAGGCATGACCCTCTTCGGTGACGAAGATGGCACCGCGAAAATCCTGGACGGTGACACCGAGTTATACGAACCTATTCGCGAGACCGATGAACTTCATTTGGAAGTTATCGAGCAAGGTGGCGCATTGCGCAATCTGAAAATGCCTGCTCCTATAGGGCGGGTAATCGTCGGACGCGGTGGTACGGCGCATGTTTCAGTCAATGATTCCAAAGTTTCGCGCGTACACCTGATGCTGGCACAAAACACCAGACCGGGTTTGGAGCTGACGGATTTGCGCAGCGCCAATGGAACCGTCTTGAATGGCAAACGGTTGCCACCTAACCAACCGGCCCAATGGGGTATTGGGCAGGTCGTTACGATTGGCAGCACCTGGATCGTCCTACGCTGTGGTTGTGAATAAAATCGACGTTTACGGGATGTAGCCGTGCACCTGATACCACTCATAGGTATCCCGGACACTTTGGCGCATATCAATTTGGGGTTTACCCAATGCTGCCCAGGCTTTGTGTGGGTCGTAGTTCATGTGATACGCGCCTAAACGTATCTGGTTGCTGTCGATAGGGGTGTTAACGCCCAATCGCCGCACCAAACTAATGAGCATCGCACCGATAGGCAGCAGAAAGTTGGGAATCACGATGAATGGGCGGCGTGTACCCACGACATCCGCGATCAGGCCGAACCATTCGCGGTAGCGATAATTAACGCTGCCCAGAATATAGCGTTCGCCAGTTCGTCCGCGTTCAGCAGCGGCCAGATGCATTCTCGCTACGTCGCGCACGTCAATCACGGCGCAGCTTCCTGATGTAACCGGCACAAGCCATCCAAAGCGTTTGACCTGGGTGATATACGAGCCGGAAATCATGTTCAAATCACCCGGCCCGATAATAATTACCGGGTTGGTAATCACTACATCCTGCCCGCCGCGTACCGCTTCCTGCACCACATTTTCTGCCAGCATTTTGCTGTGTCCATACGGCCAACTTTCTGGCGGCAGATTAAAGGGCACATCTTCGCCCGCCGGTTGATCATCGTCGCGTTTGCCAACGGCTGCCGCGCTGCTGGTGAATACCACCCGCTTGACGCCCGCTGCCCGCGCCGCTGCCAAAACCCGCCGTGTCCCTTCGACGTTGGCCTCATACATATGCGCTTTATCTACCCGCCAATAATCCGCCACCGCCGCGACATGGAACACCCAATCACAACCTTCGCAGGCGTCGCGTAGGGCAGCTTCGTCCAAAATGTCGCCTAATGCAGATTCGTAAGTCAGTCCTTCCAGCGCATCCAGTTTAGAACTTTTGCGGTGTAATACGCGCGCGCTGTGTCCGGCCTCGTTCAGCACCTGCACGATGTGCGATCCAACGAAGCCTGTCCCGCCTGTCACCAATGCTTTCAACGAGCAATCCTTTGACTTTTATGGTTAGTGATTGGTTTTTATGATTTACTTCCACTCGAAAGGCATGAGCGCCAGCGGTTGGCCGCTGCACAACCCGACAACCCCCGATTGAAGATAGGGTAGCATCGCTGCCGGGTTGGCTTGCTCAGCCAACTGCGCGGGTAAATTTTTATGTTTCCCAGGTACTATCACCAGCGGCGCATCTTCCGACAAGTTTGCCAGCGAACGAGCCTTCGCCAGGGCTGTATACAAATCGCCTAATTCATCAACGAGGCCATTTTCTTTGGCTTGTGCGCCTGTCCAGACTCGCCCGCCACCAATCGCATCAACGGCTTCGGCACTCATGTTGCGCCCTTGCGCGACACGCCCAACGAACTGGTCATAAATGTGCGTGATGGTCTGGCGCATCCGTTCGCGTTGGGCGTCGGTGAAAGGCGCACTGTCGCTCAGGTAGCCCGCGTTGGTTCCGCGCGCGAGTTCGGTACGATGCACTCGCAGGCGTTCAAACAAGCCATTCGTCACCGGTTTGGCGCTGAACACGCCGATTGAGCCAGTGACCGTTCCCGGCTGCGCCACAATCCATTTGGCGGGCGTTGCCACATAATAACCGCCAGAAGCTGCCACGCTGTTCATGTAGACGATTAATGGACGATCTTTTGCCAGTTCGCTGAGCGCCGAGGTCATGGCTTCGGCAGCATTAGCATCGCCGCCAGGGCTGTCCACGTACAAAATCACCGCCGCGGCGCTCTTGTTTTTCATCAGGCCGCGTACTTGCTGGACAATCGTGATGTCCCCGGCGCGCTCATCGCCCACGAAGGGCAGGGGAATATCGACAGGCGGTTTGCCACTTTCGCCTTGCATCATCGTGCCGCCAACCCGCAGCAGTGCTACATATTTGTCGCTGGATTTGTGCCACTTTTTGAACAATTTTTTGTCGGCTTCTGCCCAGGGGATAATATGTTCGCTCTTGAGGCGGCGCTGCAAATTTTCTTCGGTTTCCACGGCGTCCACATAACCGGCAGCCACAGCGTGATCGTCCAGATGTGGCCCGCTGTCGATCATGCCGCGTGCCTCATCAATTGACCATTTGCGTCCCTCAGCAATCCCGCCAACTAAAATTTCATACTGCGAGTCGAGCAGCCAATTGAGCTGTGCCGCGCCCTCTTGTGACATATCACGCCGTGTGAACATATCTAGGGCATTTTTGAAGGGCGAAATGGCAACTGCATCCATCTGCACCCCCAACGTATCCAGCGCATCTTTCAGAAATACAGCCTGGGCGCGTAGACCCAAAGCCGCCACTTCACCACCCGGTTGCAGCACAATTTCGTCGGCTGCGCTGGCGATGAAGTACGTAGCATTGTCGTAATTCTGGGCGAAGCAAATCACACGTTTGCCTTTGGCGCGCAGTCGCAAAATAATGCCGCGCAAGGTCTGTAAATTTGCTAGCGAGAGATGCAAGCCGCGCAGGTTTAAAATCACGCCTTTGGGACGGGGGTCATCGCCGATGCGCTCAAAAATGCGATTCAGTTCGGTCAGGCTCATTGGGGATTTGCCCAGCACACGCTCACGAAAGAACCCTCGGCTTTCAGTCAAAGGCGGCATTTCTTGTGGCAGGGTGAATAACACGTAATCAATTTTCTGGAAACTGCGCCGCCAATTTGTCAAAGCGAATATCCCACGGCGTATAAGCCGGATTGGATTGATCGCGCTCAGGACACGCCCAACTATTTTACGCATGAATAAACCTCGTTCCGGCGAAAACCAATGATCTCAATCATTTTGAATTGTATTATCATATAGTTAAATAGGATAAGATGTGTGTTGGAGAATAGTCACGAGAGACATTTTATCGTTAGAACGACGATTTTGAGCAATTCGATACTTCGAAACGGAATTTTCTGTGAATTATACTCGAATTGTACGGTTTATTTCACGCAAAATTGCTGCCGCATGATAATCTAAATATAATCTGAAATTATTCACGAAAGCCCTTTTTACACCGTTATGGCTGATTTCCATCATCAAACCCGAAGTGTGAAGTTCTGGGATCGCCTGACGGAACCTGACTCTTCAATTCAAGACCCGCAGCAGCGGCGGCAAGCGCAATTTTTAGCCAGTTTATTTTTGATTCTAAGCCCTGTCGGTATTTTATGTGTACTTTTGCCAGCAATTGGTCAAAAAAGAGATTTTTTTGAGCAGCAGAGTTTATATGTCTATTGTCTCGGCGCGTTGGTCGCCGCTATCGCTTATTTTGTAAGCCGGACGAAATGGTTCAAAGTAGCTTCATGGGGGGCAGTAGTTGGATCATCGTTGGCAATTTTCCTGGCGATTTTGGTCGATCCAACGCCACAGGATTGTCCTTCTCTCTTTTATCTCATGATTCCGATATTGTTGAGTAGTATTTTACTAACATTGCGGGAAGCATCATTATTTGCTGTGATACAACTTGCGGCAATCTTGACCCTGCCGTTATTTATTCCTAGCATGACCTGGCAAGATAATATCGCCTATCCCTTATGCTTTAACCTGATTGCGGCACTAGTGATTTTGTTGGTCGCACGTCACCGCGCCCTGGGTGAAAAAGACCGCCAGGGAGGACTGGAAGCCCGTATTGCCGAACGTACCGAAGAACTCACACGCCTTAATCAGAGTTTGAAAGAGCAAATTGCCGAACGTCAGCAGGCCGAAAGCTCCTTGGCCGACGAACGCAATTTGCTGCGGACACTGATTGACATTTTACCTGACGAGATTTACGTTAAAGACGCCAAAAGTCGATTTGTTCTGGTCAATAATACCTGGGCAAAAAATAATGCCGATTCCGACGACCTGAGCGTGGTAATCGGTAAAAACGATTATGATTTTTTTGCGCGGGATCTGGCGGACGAATTTTTTGCCGATGAGCACCGGTTGATGGAATCGGGTGAACCCTTATTGAACAAAGAAGAAATCAACCAGCGTCAGGCGGAAGATCAGCGTTGGATGCAAACGACCAAAGTGCCCTTGCGAAATCCAACGGGACAAATCATTGGGCTTGTGGGCATCAGCCGCAATATTACCCAGCGCAAACAAATCGAAGCATCCCTATACAAAGCGCGTGAAGAATTAGAACACCGTGTCGTCGAGCGGACGGAAGAACTCTCGCGCGCAAATACAGAATTGCAGCGGCAGGTGACTGAACGCTTGCAAGCCGAAGACCAACTTCGGTATCAGGCGAATTTACTCCAGAATATCAACGATGCAATCGTTTCCACTTCGCCCACATTCATCATCCAAACCTGGAATCAGGCCGCTGAAAAAATCTATGGTTGGAGTGCAGAAGAAGCAATCGGTCAGCATGTGGATCAACTGCTTGAGGCAGCTTTCCCAAACCATTCGCCGCAAGAAGTGAATGAAATGTTCGCCAGGAATGGTTTCTGGCATGGCGAAGTGATGCACAAACGCAAGGATAGCAGCACAGTTCATATCCTCTCGTCAGTTACGTTGGTTCGCGATGTTTCAGGAACCGTAATTGGGGTGGTCGGTGTGAACCGCGACATTACGGAACATAAGTTGTCCGAAATTGCCGAGCGTGAACAACGCCTTCTCGCGGAGGCGCTCCGGGATACTGCCGCGGCGATTAACAGCACCCTCGATTTTCGGGAAGTGTTGGATCGAATTTTGATCCAGGTGGAGCGGGTTGTCCCATACGATTCGGCCAATATCATGCTCAT
Source organism: Chloroflexota bacterium (assembly GCA_039933955.1). Classification (GTDB taxonomy): domain Bacteria; phylum Chloroflexota; class Anaerolineae; order Aggregatilineales; family Phototrophicaceae; genus CFX2. The sequence continues at coordinate 49,262 of JBDTNB010000006.1, read as the reverse complement.
TGAGGGCAGCTCAGTACGTGTAGTTCACAGCAGAGGCTATGCAGAACGCGGATTCGATCTTGAGGATGTTCTAGCAGTACGCTTTCCACTGTACGAGACTGAGAATTTGCTGCTAATGTATGAGACGGCGGAACCTTATGTGGTGGCGGATACCCATACATATCCGCATTGGCGACATCTTGAGCAGACGGACTGGATTAAATCTTACATTGGTGCGCCCATCCGCATTGAAGCGGATGTCATTGGTTTCATAAGTCTGGACAATGCTCGCCAGGGAGTTTTTACGCAGCTTCACGCCGAAGCGTTACAGACCTTCGCGAATCAGGCCGCTGTCGCCATCCAGAATGCACGCCTGTATGATGCAGTGAAAGATTATGCGATGGGCCTGGAAGTGCGGGTTGCGGAACGTACTGCACAACTGGAACGTCAACGCGCCCAATTGCAGACCGTCCTGGATGCCATGCATGAAGGCGTCGTCGGTATTATGTATGGGCCAAACATGAAACCTCAGACACGGCTGATTAACCGAGCAATGGTTTCTTTGACTGGTTATACGACAGAAGAGTGGAATTTTAATTTGCTCCGCAGCAGCGACACGAGCGAAGCGCAAGCTCAGCGAACCATCGATGATTACCAGCAGGCTATTGAGACAGTTGGATTGTGGCAAAAGCAGGTGAAAATCCGCCGCAAAGATGGCACGGAGTTTGACGGAAACCTGACCGTGACGCGGGTAAACGACCTGGAAGGCAACATGATCGGTATCGTGATTGTGACACGCGATATTAGCCAGGAAAAAATGCTGCAAGAGCAGCAGTCACGGTTTGTTGCCAACGCATCCCATGAACTCCGCACGCCAATCACCAATATATTGACACGCCTGTATTTGCTGCGGCGACAACCGGAACGGATGGGTAATCACCTTGAAATACTGGAAAATGTTGCTGGGCGTATGCGTGATTTAGTCGAAGATTTGTTAGAGTTTTCCCGTTTTGAGCGGGGTGTGATTCCGTTACGTCTACAGGATAACGATTTAGCGGCCATTATCATCGACGTGATTCGTGTCCAGCAGTCAGAAGCAGATCTCAAACAGATCCGTATTAGCAACCAAATACCCGAAACCCCGATTCGTCTGCTGGCCGATCCCGGACGTATAACCCAGGTGTTCACAAATTTGATTACCAATGCCATCAATTACACACCAGATGGCGGGCAGGTGCAGCTTGAGTGCTTTATTGAACACGATGAAATCTCATCGGAGTCATTTGCGGTCATCCATGTGCAGGATAGCGGGATTGGCATTCCGCCTGAACTCCTGCCCAATATTTTTCGCCCATTTTACCGAGGCAGTGAACAAACCAAAGGGACGGGTCTGGGCTTGAGCATCGCTAAAGAAATTGTCGAAATGCATGGTGGAACCATTACGGTAGCAAGCCAGTTTGGACAGGGAAGCCAATTCACCGTGCGCTTGAAGATGATTAAGCCGTCACTCTAGGATAAAATAGTAAGTTTTGTTGCTATAGAATGCATTTATGTAAGTGTTAGGAAATTATGGTTTTTTGTTGATGGTTCATTCGACAATCAAGGGAGGATGATTATGCCTAAAGCCGATAACGATCAGCCAGAACGCACTGAAATTGTAAACCCGATAGCCAGCGCCTTAAGCAAAATTGTGGATCGCAACGCCGCCACCCCGGAGCATGTTTACCGCTTGGCTGTGATTGTAGAAGGCTTGCTCGACCACCTGGATGACCCCGATGGGCTGCATACCATTCGCGGTGAACTGCGCGCTTTGATTAATGATTTGTCGCAATCCATACCAGGCAAGCAGGGAAAATGACCGGAACCACGCCCGAAAAACCGTATGTGGATCCTTTAGAGCATACGCCGCTGCACACGTTGTTAGTCATGAGTAATCGCTTGCAACGCTTGCCCATTTCGGCAGTATTGTTGGTGATCGCGATGAATACGCTACTGGTTGCCGTTATATGGTTGTCGCGGCCTGCTGGACTCGTGGTCATTATCGGGTATGTGCTAGCGATTTGGGGGAATTGGGCGCTTTTGTGGGGACTTCGCTATACTGGACGCAGTTTCGGCCCGGATCGACCATCTACCCTGGCAATGACCATCGTGTGTATGGCATTGGTGGCTATTTTAGGATTACTTGGCGTTCCAATATGGCTTCCGATTGCGCTGCTTGTTGCGATCACAGCCGTCGTTTATTACTCGACCTGGGTAGAGCCATTTCGCTTGAGTGTGACTCAGGAAACTTATGTCACTAAAAAATGGCGTGCCGATGCGCCACCACTGCGGTTGCTGCAAATTGGCGACATTCATGTCGAGCGTGTGACACCGCGTGAACGCCATTTGAATCGTCTCATTGAAGAGATCAAACCGGATATTATTGTTTTTACGGGCGATTATGTAAATCTTTCCAACACCGACGATCCCGAATCAGAAAAAGCTATCCGCGAAATCATCGGACAGTGGCGTGCGCCGCTTGGGGTATATTGTATCTCCGGCACACCATTGGTTGAGCCATTGGAGCGGGTCAAAGCCTTCACCAATGGTCTCGATAATCTCAAGCTGCTGCCGAATCAGTGGATCACTATCACCACGCCGGGAGGGCCGCTGAACATCCTGGGGTTGGTCGTGACCCATGATATGGAGCGTGATCGGGCGCTGCTGAAAAAGATGATGCTTACGACCCCCAAAGACGGCCTACATTTGCTGCTGATGCATCCGCCGGATGTTGCCCCAGAAGCCAATGCCGCTGGAATTGATTTGTATTTGTGTGGGCATACACATGGCGGGCAGATTCGACTGCCAATTTTTGGCGCGTTGTTTTCCAGCAGTCAATTGGGCAACCAGTTCATTATGGGGCGCTACGAACTCGGCGCAACCACGCTTTATACAGCACGCGGCGTCGGCTTGGAAGGATTGGGCGCACCCCGCGCACGCTTCTTGTGTACCCCGGAAATTGTTCTGTGGGAGATCAAAGGCAGTTAAGACTCTTTCCGACAATTTAATCCTGCTGTCGCCGCCCATCCCGTAAAATCTGAAATTTCCCCTCGATGTTCGGCTTCGTGTTGGGTCAGGTGTTATATACGGTTTTCGCTTTATGCTCAATATAGGGTGGGGACATTACAGCGTAACGCCCTGAGCCAAAAAAAGGAACAATAGAGTTCATTTCAGAGATGCAAGCGACTGCCTAAGGAGGCGAATAGCCGATTTGTAACTGAGAAACTTGCCTCGTTTAGTGCGCTTGTCCTTACTGGCAGCCGGATGGCTTTAGCCTCTGGCGACCCTCATGGCGAAAAACAATTTGCGGACAAACCCTTTTAGCGTCTGGCGGCGCAATACAAGAATCCACTGTCTCCTAAAATAGTCCTATGAAACTGTTGACAAATTTTTTACTTTTCTGTATACTCGTCAATCACGTTATCTCTGGATTTTGATCCTCTATCTATCATCGGTTCGTCATAGGACTTGTTTGATTGTTTATCTGTCCCCAAATAGCCTGTGACGGCGCAGCATCGTATGCAATCTTAAGTGATTTTGATATAACACGTCTAAACAAGTTGGAATGAGGAGTGGTGCATTGCAACGGTTACAGAGTGTCAAGAATTATGCCCGCACGCCCGACGTGCAGGAGTTGCCCTCGCTCATTGAGGTGCAGCTAACATCCTTTAAATGGTTTCAGGAACACGGCCTTGCCGAATTGTTCGATGAAATAAGCCCAATTGAAAGTTTCAACGGGAATCTCAAGCTGTATTTACCCGGCACGAGCAAAGAGTCCGAAGAACTCGGCTTGCGCTATTGGTTCGAAGAACCGAAGTACAGCGAAGAAGTCTGCCTGGAACGCGACATGTCCTTCTCCGCGCCCTTGTATTTGCGCGTGGGGTTGGTCAACCGCGAGGCCGGGGACGAAGTGCTGATCTCGGATATTTTCATGGGCGATTTCCCGCTCATGACCGCGAAGGGCACATTCATCATTAATGGTACGGAGCGCGTGGTCGTCAGCCAGTTGATCCGTTCGCCCGGTGTCTATTTTGATGCCGACGAAGATCGTACCACAGGGCGCTTGCTGTCCAACTCCAAGTTGATCCCGGATCGCGGCGCGTGGATGGAATTTGAAACCCGCAAAACCGATTATCTGACGATCAAGTTCAACCGCAAACGCACCATCCCGGTGACGATCCTGCTGCGCGCTTTGGCGGCGGTGGATGACGGGATGCCGAATGAATGGTCGCCCATCCAGACCGGCAGCGACGAAGAATTGTTGGCACTGTTTGCTGGCGTGGATAACAACCCTGACCATCAATATCTGCCCAGCACGCTCAAGATGGAACCGGCTTGGGAACTCAAGAAAGAGCAAACCGTCGCCGAGGCCGCGCTGCTGGAATTCTATCGCCGTATGCGCCCTGGTGATCCGCCTACGCTGGATAATGCGCGCGAATATCTGTATAGCCAGTTATTCGACCAGCGCCGTTACGACCTGGAGCGGGTGGGACGTTATAAACTCAATCAACGTCTCGGCCTGGATGTCCTGATCCCGCGCCGCGTCCGCACGGTGACGAAAGCCGACATCGTGAAGTTGGTCGAGCGCATGATCCTGATTAACAATGGTCAGGTCGGCAAAGACGACATCGACCATTTGGGCAACCGCCGCGTCAAAACCGTCGGCGAATTGATCCAGAACAAGCTGCGTATCGGTCTGCGCCGTACCGAACGTGTCGTCAAAGAACGTATGTCCATCCGCGAGTCCGATAATCTGACTCCAGTGACGCTCATCAACATCCGTCCGGTAGTCGCCGCGATCCGCGAATTCTTTGGCTCGTCGCAGCTTTCGCAGTTCATGGAACAGACCAACCCGTTGGCAGAACTGACACACAAACGCACACTTTCCGCGCTCGGCCCTGGTGGTCTGCGCCGTGAACGTGCAGGCTTCGATGTGCGTGACGTGCATCACAGCCATTATGGTCGTATTTGCCCGATTGAAACGCCGGAAGGCCCGAACATCGGTTTGATTGGCCGTCTCGCCAGCTATGGGCGTGTGAACGAATATGGCTTTGTCGAGACTCCTTACCGCGAAGTGATCAAATTCCTCGCGCCGGACGACGAAAACCTGCTGGGCCGTACTCTCCGTGAAGACATTGAAGACGGCAAGGGCAGCACGATTGCCCAGGACGGTGCAATCGTTGATGCCGCGCTCGCCAAAAAGCTGGTCAAAGCCGGTATCGAAAAAGTCCCGGTCATGCCCTATGTTGGCACGAAAACGACCTATCTCTCTGCCGATGAGGAAGACCATTACATTATCGCTCAGGCTAACGCACCGCTCGATGATTTTCGTCAATTCGCGAATGATCGTGTCTCCGTGCGTTATAACCAGGAATTCAAAGTCATGTCGGCTCGCCGCATCGACTACATGGATGTTGCGCCTCGGCAGATTGTTGGTATCAGCGCCGCGTTGATCCCCTTCCTGGAACATGACGATGCCAACCGCGCCCTCATGGGTTCGAACATGCAGCGTCAGGCAGTGCCGCTGCTGCGCCCGGATGTGCCGATTGTCAGCACGGGCATGGAAAGCCAAGCCGCTTACGACAGTGGTCAGGTACTAGTCTCCGACAAGAGCGGCGAAGTCATCAGCGTCCAGGGTGATCGCATTATCCTGCGTTCCGAATCCGGCGATGAACATATTTATCGTCTCCGTAAATACAACCGCTCGAATCAATCGACCTGTATTGACCAGCGCCCCATCGTGGTCAAAGGTCAATTTGTGAAGAAGGGCGATGTCATCGCCGACAGTTCTTCGACCTTTCATGGTCATCTGGCGCTGGGTCACGATGTGCTCGGTGCATTCCTGTCCTGGGACGGCGGTAACTACGAAGACGCGCTCCTCATCAGTGAAGACATGCTGCGGAATGATAAGTTCACCAGCATCCACATTGAGAAGCACGAAATCGAAGCCCGTGATACCAAACTGGGGCCGGAAGAAATCACCTATGATATCCCCAATGTCGGCGAAGATGCGCTGAAAGACCTGGACGAATTCGGTATCGTCCGCATCGGTGCGGAAGTTGGCCCGAATGATATTCTGGTCGGTAAAATCACGCCAAAGGGCGAAAAAGAACTCAGCCCAGAAGAAAAATTGCTGCGTGCGATCTTCGGTGAACAAGCGCGTGAAGTGAAAGACTCATCGCTGCGCTTGCCGCACGGTGAAAAGGGCAAGGTCGTCGATGTGAAGACCTTCACCCGTGAAGAACATCCTGACCTTCCCGCTGGCGTCGAGAAGATGGTACGTGTCAGCGTTGCCCAAAAGCGTAAGCTCACTGTCGGCGATAAAATGGCAGGTCGTCACGGGAACAAAGGTGTTATCTCCAAGATCGTCCCGATTGAGGATATGCCCTACCTCAGCGATGGTCGCCCGGTGGAAATCATTCTGAATCCACTCGGAGTGCCAGGTCGTATGAACATCGGTCAGGTGTTGGAAATTCACCTGGGCTGGGCGGCGGATCGCCTCGGCTTCCGCGCCATCACCCCCGTGTTCGACGGTGCGAAGGAAAGTGAAATCCGCGCTGAATTAGGTCGCGCCTGGATGATCGACAAAGCCTGGAAAGACATCAGCAATCGAGCCTGGGAATGGGTCAAACAGTACGATTATGACCCTGAAGAACTCGAAGACGACAACGAAGTTCGCCGTCTGTATATCCAGCAGTGGTTGGCCGAAAACACGATTTATGATCGTGACCGCCTCGGCGCGGACGAAGTGTATGCCCGCCGCGCGGTATTGGCCGAATGGCTGCGTGAAAAGGGCTATGATCCCGATCAGAACTTGCTGTTCGATACGACGGGGTTAAAACTGGAAGAGCGCCGTATCCGTGACGAACAGTTGATGGATACTTTCCTCAAACTGTGGATTGAATGGGCGAACCCGGAATTCGTGATCCCCGAAGGCGTAGTAGGCAAGGAATTGCAGCAGCTCGCCGATCAGGTCATGTTTGAGACCAACGAACCGCTGCCGATTTACGGCAAGCACACGCTCTATGATGGGCGTACCGGTGAACCCTTTGACCGCAGCGTGACGGTTGGCTTGATCCATATGCTCAAGCTGGCGCATCTGGTCGAAGACAAAGTACATGCCCGCTCGACTGGCCCGTACAGCCTCGTTACCCAGCAGCCGTTGGGTGGTAAGGCGCAGTTCGGTGGTCAGCGCTTCGGTGAAATGGAAGTGTGGGCGCTGGAAGCTTACGGCGCAGCCTACACCCTCCAGGAAATGCTCACCGTCAAGTCCGACGATGTGCAGGGGCGCGTCAAGACCTACGAAGCCATCGTCAAGGGCGAACCGATTGAAGAACCCGGTATCCCCACCAGCTTCCGCGTATTGGTGAAGGAACTGCAAAGCCTCGGTTTGGCTGTCGAAGCCATCGCCGAAAATGGTGATGTCATCAAGTTCGGCAAGGACGAGGAAAAAGCCCGGATGCCCAAACTGAGCACTGGACTCCTCAGCCTCGCTGGCGATGTAATGGAATAATTCTGAGCAGAAGCGGCATGTCGCCAACATTGCCCACTGAGAACGCCGCGTCAGAAATGACGCGGCGTTTTTATTTCGTGACCCATCTGCTGATGCTCAATATACAAACCTGAGGTACGATTCAAATCTATCAAAATAGATTACTCGTAAGGGCTTAGTCCATGAAAATCGACCATCGCCATGCTTGGAATATTTCCCCCGCAGACGCCATCGCCCTGCAAAAACAAATGGCTGCCGAAGTGATCTCGACGCAGCCGATTGACTTAGCCAATGTGCGCCTTGTAGCGGGTGTGGACGTGAGCGTTAAGGAAAATGTGTCGCAAGCAGCAGTGGTAGTGCTCTCGTTTCCTGATCTGCAAGTAGTCGAAACCCAACTGTCGCAGCGCCCGACGCCCTTTCCTTATATCCCTGGATTATTGAGTTTTCGCGAAGGCCCAGTTTTAGAAGAGGCTTTTGAAAACCTGAAATTAGAGCCGGACGTATTTATTTTCGATGGCATGGGCATCGCCCATCCGCGCCATATCGGCATCGCCAGCCATATGGGATTGTGGCTGCAAAAACCGACCATCGGCTGTGGCAAGACGCTCTTTGTGGGGCGCTTTGGTGAGCTAGCAGATGAGAAGGGCGCATATAGCAATTTGGTTTATAAAGGGGAAATTATCGGCGTCGCGCTGCGTACCCGTGCCGGGACGAAACCCGTTTTTATTTCGCCCGGTCATCTGGCCGATTTGCCCACGTCGATTGAACTCGTCATGGCCTGTACGCCCAAATATCGCTTGCCAGAACCCATCCGCGCCGCCCATAATGCTGCCGGACAATTCGATCCTAGTATCGAATAATAGAGCGTGAAATGAGGTTGAATTGTGCGATACGCTATACCGTGTCTACTTCTGATACTATTTCTCCCAGGTGTTGCCTTCACCCAGGCTGTCTCTTGTCTTGACATATATCGCTCATTTTCGGAAATCAAACCAGAAGTTCAACCTACACCAATGAGTCAAGGTTATATTTTGACCTATGGGTCGGTTATGGAATGGTATACGGATAGTCGCTGTATTTTGTTGGGTTCGAGCGACGGCTTATGGCTATATGATGTTGACCAGCCTGACAAACCCTTGCCATTAGCTCGCCTTTCTGGAGGCGCGATCAATGATATTGCCGTAAATCCCATCGACTCGATGATTGCTTTTAGCGTCAACGAACAACCGATAGTATACCTTTTGAACACAGACGGGACAAAATCGATATTACAAGCAAATGGACAAGCCATAACAGGGATTTCATTCTCGAATGATGGCAACTGGATAGCGATTGCCAGTTCCGATATTGGGGACATCGGCTCGAAGTTTGATGCGCGTGTCCAAATATGGGACTTAAGCGATAAGAAGCAAATAGCTTTTATGAAAAGCGATACAGGCGCGATCAGAGAGATGTTTTTTACCCCAGACAATCACTATTTGTTAACGGATGGGGTTTTATCAGGCTATATTGGAGACCATATTGAATATTGGGATACTGCGACTGCATCGCGTGTTTGGGATTACAACGAGTTGTGGACAAGTTTTGGGCATAAATCAGCCGACGATCCTTTTCCTTTGTTAGTTTTGAAAATAGCGATGAAAGGGCATAATATCGCATTTGGTGGCTTGTATGGTTATATGGATTACGATGAGTATTATGGTCACGCTATTCAAAGTTGGGATGCCGAGCTTCGTGAACCTAAATTTGAAATAATTCTGAGTAGGCGTGGTTCTGGGGAGCCAGAAGTCGGGGTTTCCAATCTCACTTTTAACTCAGATGGTTCAGTATTGGTTTCGAGCAGCTCCAATGGAATAGTCCAATTTTGGAAGATGACTGACGGTAGTGAAATTGATAAATTTGAGATTGGGCAGCATGAAGTAGACCAAATTGCTTTGAGTCCAAATGACCGTTTCTTAGCAATATTGTCAGATGGTGAAGTGCGTATTTGGGATGTTGAAAAGCAGTCGGAATACGTAGTCCTCCCCACCTAAATATCCCTATCGGACAATTTGATCCGACAGCGGTTATTTCTCCACCAGAATAATATCCAGGCCGTAGAGCAGCGCCATCGCTTCCGGCAGAGAAAATTTTGCGCCTTTGATTTTATTCTGGTGGACGTTGATGGCGTAGTTGCTCGCACGGGTGAAGTCCGCGCCCGTCAGGTTAGTTTGCGAAAATCGACTCTCGCTGAAATCGGTATAAGTGCAATTCGCGCCCGTTAAATTGGCTTCGCTGAAATCGACATCGTGCGCGACGCATTTTGTCAAAGTCGCTTTTTTCAAACTCACGCCGATAAAGGTCGAATAATTGATCGAGCAGCCCGTAAAATGCACCGATGGATCGAGCAATCCTGCTTGTGTCCAGCGTGCCTCCGCCCAATTCACACCCGCCATTTTGCAATCTTCAAATTTCGTGCCCACAAACAGGCTGTCTTTCACGCGGATTAAGCTCATGTCGCAGTCCTTAAATTGGCAGTGCCGGAATATACACGCCTGCAATACCGCCTCATTGAAGGAACAGCGCACGAAGCTGCAACCGTTGAATTCTTTAGATCGCAGTTCCGCTTTCGCATACTCGCCATTTTTGAAGGTTTGCTCGTCGTATATTGCTTGCTTATCGTCTATCAAACTCATGCCCACTCCTATTGATAATCCCAAATTCCGACCCATCCTGTTGGGGATTCACGACAATATCCCATGACACAACGCTTTACTTTATCACGCAAAATTTTCGTAGAGACAGGTCGTGCCCTGTCCGCCTGAAAAATGACCATACCGCCTACACAGACAGACCAAATTTCTAGTGCCGTAGTCGGGTAGCACCACATTAAACGGTGGGCGGTAAAAATTTACACATTTAGCTGTCATAAATGTGACTATAATGGTTCACAGAAGGTCATTAAAGCCCCCTATCCACTTGTGGGAGAGGGGGTTGGGGTGAGGGGATAGCCTGCAATCACTCACCCACCACTTAAGGTGGTGCTACCCGTATTCGCGAGGGTTGACTTTTTAGAACTTGTGTGCTATAATTAAACTCCAAAAAAGTCAAAGGAAACACACTATTCAGCGAGTAAAGCGGCAGCACAGCCACATGCAAAACGGCGATAACTTCGCCCATTCTCGCCCTACAACTGCGAAATATGCGAGTCGCGCCGCAGCGGCAGATAGCTCCCTCATTGTCGCCTCGTTTGTGCCTGCGCTTTAGCGCACGGCGGCGCTCCCTGTGCTTCCCGCCGTTTTTTCGCACACGAAATTCTCCACTCGGCGGCGCTTCCCGTGCTTGCCGCCCGCAAAGACGGCGGCAATTTCGCGAATCCGTTGATATGTATTGCACTTTTACCGTTAAAACGATAAAAATGGAACACTGAATAATCTATCGAAAAGTTTTAGCAATAGCTAGCCCTGGATTCACTTAGCTCAGGGCGAACTTTCCCTTAAAGTATTCGTCTTTGTTTTTGGCTAATCGCTAAAAGCTAACAGCTAATGACTAGATTTAGGTACGGGCAAGGGAAACTCGCTTGAATCGGGGTATACAATCACAGGTAACATCCAAGAAGGAAATTTTTTTGCATGGTTATGAATGATAATCCCATCCAGTCGATGCATCCTGTCCAGCGTTCAGCCCAAATTGACGGCGTTTTCACCGTAGCGATCCGCGCCTTCGAGGACGAACGTGGACGCTTCATGGAAACTTTTCGCCGCGAATGGTTCCCCTGGATTGAGTGGGATCGCATCCAGGGCAACCGCTCCGATAGCAAAGCCGGAGTGCTGCGCGGCTTGCATTATCACCATCACCAGATTGATTATTGGTACGTCCCCCATGGCCGTATTCGCGTTGGCATGGTTGACCTGCGTCCATCATCATTGACTTATATGGCGACGCAAATCCTGGAAATTGGTGATGGAAACAATACAGGTGTCTTCGTCCCCATTGGTGTGGCACATGGCTTCGTCGCTCTCACCGATGCAACCCTGATGTATATGGTCAACAATTACTACAACGGTGGCAAGGACGAAAACGGCGTCGCCTGGAATGACCCGGCTCTCAAACTGGATTGGGGTGTCACCACACCGGTTCTTTCCCCGCGCGACCAGCAAAATCGTTTCCTGCGCGATATTCCAGTCGAAGAATTGCCAAAGTGAATAAGGATAGGAATACTCACTCATATATAACCTTGATTGCTAGTACATCAATAAAATGGCGAACGCTTCTCTATAATCCCCCTCTCTACGAAGTGGGGAGGAGGTTAGGGCTTACAAGGGTAGGTTTTTAATTTCTCACAAAATCGACCAACAAAACGTTCTAAAATGGCCTGCTCTGGCCTTTTTAGCCCCTTCAGTGGGCTTGTCTGACAGTCTAGCCGGGGTGCTTCAGCCCCCGGCGTAACAACCGCACCAACCCATTTCTGAAAAACCCGCCCTTGTAAGGGGCGTTAGGGGGCGGGGATATGAGCGAAGAATCAACAACTAGCAATCACGATCTATTATAGGGTTTCCATAGCTTAATGATGACAGCCACACTGCCCCTTTCACCAGAGTTGACCCGCGCCGTAATGGATCATCTCGGTATTCAGATTGCCCCACCGACTCTGGCATTGGTCGATGAATTATTGGCTGCTTATATCCGTATTGTGCCCTGGGAGACTGCGTCTCGCATCGTCAAACGCGCCCGCACCGTAAACACTGCCGACTGCACGCGCTGGCCGGATGAATTTTGGCGCGATGCGGTTCAGCTTGGCGTGGGTGGAACCTGTTTTGAAACCAATTATGCTTTTTTCAGCCTGCTGCGGGCGTTGGGTTATGAAGGTTATCTCACCATCAACAATCGGGGCGATCATATTGCTGTCCACACAGCAGTTGTGCTGAATATTGATGGAAAATCCTGGCTGGTCGATGCCGGTATGCCGCTTTTTGCCGTACTGCCACTTGATCCAACCGGCACGGCACAAGTGCAGAGTCCCTTTCTCCATTACACCGTCCGTCCCGATGGGCCAAATCGTTATCAGATTGATCGTGACCCCCATCCTCGGCCAAGCTGCTATACGCTCATTAACCTGCCTGTTCCCGACGCCGATTATCGTGCCGCCACAACTGCCGATTATGGCGAAAATGCCCAGTTTTTAGAGGATGTGATTATCAACAAAATTGTGGACGAACACCTCTGCCGTTTTACCAGCGCCGAACGTCCTTTTTGTTTGCAGGTATTTGAGAATCACGAGCGTGTCGATCACCCGATTAACAGTGATCCGGCAGAAGCTCTGGCATCCCACTTCAACATAGACGCCGCTACCCTACGCGCTGCCTTTGAGACCCTCAAAATTTGATGGAGGCTTATGCACTTTGTTTTAGGTTCATATTCAAAACGAATGATTTTCGTAGGGGACGACCTATGAGGGTGTTTAAAAACTCTCTTTACGACATCTCAGTCGTGCCCAAAGAAGATCAAGATAGGCTGTTTTTAAGCCCCTCCCTGAATTCAGGGAGGGCTGCCGAAGGCGTGGGGTGGGGTGAAAGCGACACGATTGACCTTTTTAGACACGCTCATGTGTCGTCCCTGCTGATTAGGGATTTGTGTAGGCAACAACCTTGACCGTTGTTTGGCCATGTCGTCCCGCCTCAATCGTTTACCACATTATTTCGTGAAGGGGCTTCAGCTTTAATTTATTCCGGTTTTTCAGTGGATGTCCCCCAATATCCGGCCAACCATTTCATAGCGTCTACCGCGCTGTGGGGCGTTTGTTCGCCGGACATCAAATCACGATCCAGGTCATCTCCGCGACGAATGAGATTTGATTTGGTTCGATTATCCGCCATCTCGGCGATGAGCTGCGCCAGTTCTTTCAGGTTGTTGGATAGTACCTGTCGTTCTTCAGGCGGTATCTGATCCCCGCGTGCGTCCAATTCATCGCGGACAGTCAGGGGATCGAAATTGACCTGACGCTTAGTATTCGGATCAAATGATTCCGACAGCGCCTCAAGCACCGAAAAAGCAGCATGAACTTCTGCTGCAAACGCTTGGATGCTGCGCTGTCCTAACATTTTCCGCAGCGCGATCAAAGTCTGTACGATGTCCCGTTCGTGTTCCAATGCGCGCTTGCCGTCTAAAGCTTTGTCCAGCTTGTTGAGGTGATTAAGGGGTTGGTTGCGGGCATAACTGCGCCACCAGGCTGTGATATATTGGCGGACGCCTTCGCTCCATTGGGTTTGGCTTGCCATACGCTTGAGCATTTCGAGCAGTTCAGTATCATCGCTGGTGGATTCCAGACTGGTCACCAATCGTTTGATCGCAACGCGCGAAATAAATTCATCTTTGGCTTCACTTGCCGCACCAAGCAAACTCCACAAAACGGTTGAAGTGAGCGCCAATCCTGGAAATTGCTGCATCAGGCGCGCCAACTGCTGCATCAATGGCAGGCTTTCTTTACTCCATTCCAACCCTGTCAGCATACCGACGTACATTTCTGCGGCTTGATCGGAGGTAATTAAGTTTCCGACAAGCAGTCGTCCGATCAGATCAAGGGCTTCGTTGATTGTCCATTGCGCACGTTCTAAGGCCGGAACCAATGTAGGAAGCAGCGTTTGCGCCATCTCAGGCTGGCCGAACATGGTCTGGAGTAAATCATCGCGACGGCTGGTGAGTATCAACGCAAGGATAGTTTCCAGGCTCTCAGGGGTCAAAAATTCGTGGCCTGCATGTATCCATTCCTGGATGATACTTTGTGCCTGATACTGAGGCGGTAGCAAACTTACGGGCTGGTCGCTGATAAACAACTCCCATATTTTGGTGATGCTGGCAGGCGTGAACATAATCCCGGCTCGCGCACGGGCGGCTCTTGCCATCGCCACCAGAAAGACCTCCGGCCCACGATTTTGCAATGTTGCCAGCGGGTCTCCGTCCATATCCCGCAGGGTACGACCAATGTTATTGGGCAGGGCGGCCATAAAAACCGGATCGTTCAGGAACACATCCAGATTAGCGGGATCGCGTTTGGCAGAAAGGACAACTAATTGTCGCGCCAGTTCAGGATCAGTGTAGGCACGTTCCTGTGCGGCGAGAATGCCGTAATGCAGCACATCATTCAGATCATAATTTGCTGGTTCGCGTGCGATGAGCGTCAGCCAGCTAATGATCGTATCTGATCCGGCGTCATTGATGGCAACCCGCAGCGAAAATAACGCGGCCATTTTAAGCCGCGATGTCCAGCGTTTTTCAACTTTTTCATTCAGGTGGGCGCGGATGAAAGCATAAACCGCATCAGGCTGGTCTGCCAGATTTTCGTTGAGTGCAGCGCCAAGCGCCTGGTCAATTTTCGTATCCGAATCCATTAATTCGGCGACGAATGCCCCGATTTCTGGATCACGGGTCGCCAGCGCTTCTTCGAGGAGACGATATGCATAGGCAAGATGCTGCTCGTCTGTTGCATTTGAATCACCGGACAGCGCAGCCTTAAGTTCCTCGACGGCCACCTTTTCCCCCGCCAATATTCGTTTGTCGAGCGCATCACGCTCATTTTCCACAGCTTACCCCATTCTGGCGACTATCTCGGCAAAGAATAATAGCACATCCCCACAAAAAATCAGTAGGTATTAGTGTAAATTTTAACCACGTATACGTTTAATAAAATCTACGCTTTGGAGTTTGCGCTCTAAAATAAAGGTGATGTAGCCCAGCAGAATTCTTTCTACATCATTGTGGAGGGCTATCGTAATATTGAGCGTTTTGACATGGCTGTAGGGGCTGCGCTGCATATGTCGCAGCAGTTTAAGTGTAGTCACGCTGATCGGAACAGCAGCCGATCCTTCGTGAGCATAGCCCGGAATCACGACGCCGCCCAGCGCGTAACTGAAAAATTGGTCTTCCGGTTTGACTGCCTCGCGGCTGACAACACATTCGCTGAGTTCTGGGCGGAAGCCTACCGCATCCAGCAAACGGATTTCATAATAACGAACTGCGAGGCGTGGATCATTGTCTGTACATAATCGTTCTAGCGTATCATCAAAAAGCTCAAACAAGTTGTGATAATCTTCGTCGCCTTGCGCCGTAAAGCGATCCAAAAGCTCGGCACAATAGCTGGCGTATGCGCCGCGTCCCAAATCTTCGCGGATTCCCATGTAAGGTGCGACCATTTCGACCTGGCCGACAATTCCTAATTCACGTCCTGTGTGAATCAACATATCGGCGCGGGTGAATAATTCGACATGGCCGGTTTTGTGGCTAGTGGGTTTGCGTGCGCCCTTCGCTACAACATCAATCTTGCCATGATCGGGCGTTAGAATCGTCAACAGCCGGTCAGCTTCGCCAAAATCGCGGCGCTTAAGGATAATCGCCTGCGTGCGGAATGCGCGTTCAGTGCGTGGCATGATTCACTCTAGTTTGGATGGCCCAAACCCATGAGGAAGGAGTTCTGAAAGGCGGCAGTCCACGTGGATTTGCCCGTCAAGATCGGCGATGATGACCCGTAAATCGGGCGCGAATTCGTAGAGCATTTGGCGGCATGTGCCACAGGGTGATCCACCATTGCGCGTTACAACGGCAATCATCTCAAACTGGCGCTGGCCTTCGCTGACTGCCTTGACCAACGCTGTGCGCTCGGCGCAAATGGTCGCAGGATAGGCTGCATTTTCAACGTTGCAGCCTTTATAGACCGTGCCGTCAGTCGCTTTCAGCGCTGCGCCCACCGGATAATGTGAATAGGGTATATAGGCATTCTGGCTGGCATCGATAGCTTGTTGGACTAAAGCTTGGACGACACGATCTTGCGTTGTTGAAGTCATTGGTTAGGTGTTAATCCGTTAATGGCTGCGGTTGTGTCGCAACATTGTTATTGGGTGCTGATTCGCTTGCCTCTGTCGCCGGTTGTTTTCGGATTACTCGTACCTTTCGGATGCGTCGCCCTTCAACCGTTTCAATGCGCATCATCAGATTTTCGTGCTCAACGCGATCACCCGCCTCTGGCACACGCCCCAACTGCGTGAATAGGAATCCACCCAGTGTGTCGCTGTCGTCGGTGGAAATTTCAACATCTAGCAAATCATTGAAATCATTCACGCTGATGCTGGCGTCCACAGTGTAGTTATCTGGCCCGTGCTGCACATACTCTGCTTCCTCATGAATATCGTATTCATCCTGGATGTCGCCGATAATTTCTTCGATCAGGTCTTCAAACGTGACCAGCCCCGCCGTACCACCATATTCATCGACGACAATCGCCATGTGAACCTTGCTTGCGCGCAGTTCTTTGAGCAGTTCATCGGCCTGTTTGCTTTCTGGCACGAAGGTCGCTTTGCGCAGGAAATCGCGGATAGGCTTGGTTGGTTCTTTCCCCCACAGGCTCAATAAATCTTTGGCGTAGAGTAAACCTTTGACATTGTCGATAGTTTCCTCATATACCGGGATGCGTGAATGTCCTCTTTCCATAAAAAGTTTTAGAGCATCGGCAACAGTGGTCTCGATGTCGGCTGCCGCGATGTCAATGCGCGGAACCATAACTTCACGGACGAGACGATCTCCGAATTCCAGCACCGAGACAATCATTTCTTTTTCTTCGTTCTCGATCCCACCTTCTTTTTCGCTGGCGTCGAGCATCGTCATGATCTCTTCTTCGGTGACGATGTTTACCATGCTGCTGCCGCCAAAGACGCTGGCGATCCCTTTGCTGAGGGTGAGGCTAACCGTGACTACAGGGGCAAAGGCGGCGATTAAAACGCGCATGGGATAGAATACCCAGCGCGCTATCGTCTCCGCATTAGCGCTGCCCACTGCTTCCGGCACGAGATCACCCAGAATGAGCGTCACCAGTGCCACAGCCAGCAAAATAAGCGTATAGGTTGGCAGAGACTGCGTGTGTAACCCATCGATTAGGCTGTCCCCCAAACCCACTACCGTTACCGCCGCTATAGCAAAGCGCACCAGCAGTAAACTGAATTGGTAGGTAATATGCATACGTGGAGAAACATCATCGCGGAGCCGCGAATGGCGGCTGTTCGTTAAAGCTGCATAGGCCAATACGATCAGCGCGTGCAGCACAATGAGCAAAATCAATACAACCAGGCTAACTAAGCCACCTTCGTCCAACGGAGATTCCTTTTTCTAATCAGACTAACCCCGAAATATAAAACACCGCAGTTAAGACAGTTTTAAAACGCCTAAATCGCGGTACGCAAATTGGTTAAGGTTGTGTGTATAAGGACTGGGAGGTTTGTCTGACACTTCTAACACGTTACGGTTTGCTTCACAGCGTTTGTAACTTACGATATGACAGTTTACCATAATTAGAGGAGGTGATGCAAGGTTTTCCACCGAAAAACTACCCATTTTGCCTGCCAGAAAGCATGATACACTGGCTTTGGTGAACAGCATTAAAGGACAACCCTTGATGAAACTTGCCGTGAATTATTCGCCGGAGGCCGCACAGCTTCTGGACGATCATCAGATTGAAATTGACCTGTATAAATGTCCGGATTGGCCGGATTTAATCGCCACCGCACAGGGACAGCGCCTCGCTTATGTGCATTTTCCCATGCTGGCTGGCCGTGACGACATTGAAAAAACGGGCTGGGATAAAATTGCAGCGCTCCTCAAAACAACTGACACCCCTTATGTAAATACACACCTCGCGCCCCGCGCATCCGACTTTGCCGATATGCCGCTGGATACTACCGACCCTGCCAAAGCTGACATCTTAATTGCTGCCATGAAACGCGACATTCAACCGCTCATAGAACATTTCGGAACCGAAAAGGTCATCGCCGAAAATGCCATGTGGGACACCACCTGGGAGATTCCGCGTCCCGTTTTAGAACCGGAAATTATTTCGCAGGTTGTCCGCGATACCGGGGTTGGCTTCCTGCTTGATCTGGCTCATGCCCGCGTGACCTCCTTGCAATTGGGTTTGGATGTGCGCGATTATGTGACCCGTCTGCCGCTGGATTATCTGCGTGAACTGCATATCACCGGCACGCGCTACGAAATCGAAAAGCAGCGTTGGAACGATCATTTCCCCATGACCGAACCCGATTGGGTATTGGCGGAATGGGCGATGGATCAAATTCAAACCGGGCGTTGGCCGCAGCCCTGGGTAGTGTCCCTGGAATATGGTGGCATTGGCCCCGCTTTCGAATGGCGCAGCAAGTCAGATGTGATTGCCCTGGATGTGCCTCATTTGGCGGCTCTGGTACATGGAGTGAAGGTCTAACAAAATGCCCGCATATCAAAGCGTAGTCTTTTTAGACCTGGACGGTACGCTGATGGTGAATCCGTTTGAGTCCGCTGTGTGGCCGGTAGTTACCGGTGAGATTGCGGAAAAATCCGGAGAGTCATTTGACGCAGTGCTGAATCTGATTATTGCCGAAAATGACGCCCGCCAAAACGATCCGGCGGTTCCGGCAGTGCTCTCGATGGATTGGGACGATATTGCCCAAACGGTTGCCGGGCGGCTTGGCGTGCGACTGGAATCAAGCTGCGAGGTGCTTGTCCGCGAATATGCAGCTACGCATTCCTCGGTGCTGGATAACGCTCAGGAAGTGTTGCAGGAATTGAATGCCTCGCATCGGGCGCTGGTGGTCGCGACCAAAGGATTGGCGAAATATCAGCAGCCTGTGTTGGACGCACTCGGTCTGACACCTTTGTTCACTGCGATTTTAACGCCTGATAACCATCACGCGCTGAAAAAAGATGCGGCTTTTTTCGGGACATGGCCGTCGGAAACGCGCCTCCAAATCATGGTTGGGGATCGGTATGACGATGATGTGCAGGGGCCAGCGGCGCACGGCTTCAAAACTGTCTGGAAGCGCGTCGATTTATCGCCTGTATTCCGGAAAAAAGACCCGTTCGCCCGTGCGCTCATGGTCGATTACACACCCGAACAAGCCACGCCAGCGGATGCGATCATTTACTCACTGGCCGAATTGCCCGCACTTGTCCGGCGTTTGGAACAGGCCGTATTGGGATTCTCGGACTAAGGTTTTAGCGATTGGTTCATCCAGCTTATGAAAATGCCCTGCGTGCTATCGCCCAACCGATACGCGCTGCGGAAATGCCCCGCTCACTCGCCCCGATGCGCCGCTTGCTCGATGAATTAGGCAGCCCACAGAAAAACTTTCCGTCTGTTGTAGTGACGGGTTCGGTGGGCAAGGGCACGACCAGCCATAAAATCGCCCGCGTTATTCAAACAGCTTCATCCCTACAAAAAATTGGATTATTCACTGGCCCCCACTTGCACAGCTTTCGCGAACGGTTCCGTATCAATAATGAAATGATTTCGCAGGAAGCCTTTGTCGAACCGATGAACGCTGTCCAACAGGCCGCCTCTCACTTGGAATTCTCCTACAGCACCTTTGAGATGGCGACGGCCTTGATTTTGTGGTGGTTTGCCCAGCAAAAAGTTGATATTGCGATCCTGGAAGTGGGCATTGGCGGGCGCTGGGACGCGGTGAACACCGTCGAAAATGTGCTGGCAGTTTTTACGCCGATTGAACCTGAACATGTCACTATGTTGGGCGGTTCCCTGCAAACTATCGCCTGGAATAAAGCCGGCATTATCCAACCGGGAGGCTGGGCAGTTTCGCCTCATCAATCGCCAATCGTAGAAGATATTTTGAAGTTGGAGGCAGAGCAAAAATCTGCCAAATTGATTTTGTCGCGTGATGCAAGTTTTGTAGGGAAGGCTTGCTATCTGTTGGCTGAACATCGATTTATTCCACCGCTACCCGATTTAACGGGGATTGTCCATCGCCCAGAGCATCTGCCAGGACGATTGGAAGCACATCAGATTAATGGTCGAAAATTAGTGATTGATGGTGGGCATACGCCTAGCAGTGCTCAATATTTGCGCGATTTTCTGGACGATCAATATCATGTTTCTGATTCGCCCATACACTTGATTGTCGGAATGCTCAAAGACAAATCGGCTCACGATTTTCTGGCCGTATTCGACTCACCCCGTTTTCATATCACCCTGACGACAGCTCCCGGTCATCGCGCGCTTGCTCCTGATATATTGGCAGTGCAGGCTAATCTGCAATCGGCAGCAGTCGAAATCGTCCCCGACTTGAAGGACGCGCTCGCGCAAATCTACGCCGCGCCAGAGAGCCGATTTGTGATTGCCGGATCGCTGCGGATGGCTGCCGCAGCCCGCGAATTTTATGGTTTGCTATCGCCGGAGGAATTAGCAGAAGCCCGCACGACTCGCGCTATTTTCGAGAGCGAAGATTATTTATCGAAATTGGGCTGAATTAATTTGAAGGCCACCATGCTGGATATTGATGTGAGCCGTAGGAATAGGTGACACGTTGTGTCTTCTCACTCACTAGATCAATGACATATATTTCATCGCTGTAGAGTCCATCACGATTGGATTGGAAGGCGATTTGCTGGCTGTCCGGCGACCACGCCGGTGACGAGTCGTCGCCAGGATTCTGCGTCAAATTAACAGGTGTACCGCCTTTTGCGTCCACCAGATAAATTTCAGCATTGTTGTCTCGCCGCGAGGTGAATGCCATCCAATGCCCATCCGGCGACCACGCTGGACTCGTATCCTGCGCCGGGTGCTGTGACAAATTGCGTACCGGTTTATCCACGCATTCGGGCAGTTCTCCACAGCCCGCGTCCATCACATAAATATCCCAATTACCCCAACGCAACGAGGAAAACGCGATCTGTTTCCCGTCTGGCGACCATACTGGCGCTTGTAAATCGGTCATGCTGTTGCGTGTCAGTTGGTGGATATTGCTGCCATCGGTGTTCATCACATAAATTTCAGACTCGCCGCCCCGTGTCGATAGAAATGCGATCTGGGTTCCGTCCGGCGACCATGAAGGGCTGGAATCTATAGCCGAGTCGCGCGACAGATTGCGCGGATTTGTTTTGCAACCGTCGCAAATATCTGCTGCATAAATTTCCCAATTGCCATCGCGCAGTGATTGGAAGGCGATATGCTGGCTGTCTGGCGACCAGGCTGGACTCATATCATGCGGACTGTCTGGCGTTACATTTTGAGTATGGCTGCCGTTGGCGTCCATCACAAAAATGTCCTGGTTGGCGCGGCTGCCCGTCACATACGCCATATAGCGACCATCTGGCGACCAGACCGGGACGCCGCCCCACGATAAATTGAACCGGAATCCCCGGCTGATGTCTAATAGATGAATTTCGGTGCTGCCCAGGTATTCCGACGCATAGGCTAAACGGCCCGGATCGGGCAGCAGTCGTCCAAGTGTCAGCGCCAGCATAACCAACATGGCGCTGACAGGGAATAAAACCATTCCGCGTCGCCACATGGTTAATTTCCCGCTGGACGCCAGCTCAACGTGCTGTTCATGATGGGCAAGTTCGTTAGGCGGCACGAACTTCCGCTGGTAATATCCACAATGTCGATACCAGAGCGACCACCGCTCAAAGTGACCAGCGCGATTTGCTTGCCGTCCGGCGACCACGATATTTCGCCCATGACTCCATTGGCGGTCAGGCGGCGCGTCTCACCCGTTTGGACATCCATGAGATATAAATTATTCATCCCACCCGGATTGGAGATGAAGGCGATTTGCTTGCCATGCGGCGACCAGGACGGCGCATAATCAGCGTCGCTATTGTCGGTAATCCGGCGGACATTTTCCATGCAGTCGGTTGAAACTATGGGGCAGTTTGACACTGCCAAATACAACTCCGTGTCACCCCGCAATGCCGCTGTAAACACCAGTGTTCTCCCATCCGGCGACCAGGATGGCGGCCATGCGCCAACACCTACCGAACGCATGATCCGCATATCGTTGAAACGGCATCCGCGCGCGAGTTGGTTGCAATCCACATCGGCTGCGTACAATCGTGGATTGCCATCGCGGTAAGACAAATACATCACCCATTTGCCGGCCGGCGACCACATCGGTGGGCTGTCCGATCCGCCCGTGAGATTGAGGATATAGGTTTCGCCTGTTTCTGGAATGGCGATAGCAGTTTGTGGGCTGCCGTTCACGACGACTGGAAATGCAATTTTGCGCCCATCGGGCGACCATGCAGGCAGGCCATTTGCGCGTAAATCCGGCGCGAGTGCTTGCACACGCCGCTCACCTACATCCATCACAAACAAGTGAAAAAGAGCATCGGCATCCGATCTCGATATAAACGCGAGACGCTTGCCATCGGGCGACCATGCCGGTTCGATATTGTCAGCCTCAGGAAACGGGGACATCCGCGCCGATAAACTGCGTCCAACATCCACCAGATACAAATCAGCACGGGGTTGTCCGGCAGCATACGCGATTTGTCCAGCAGGGGGCAGCAGCGCACCCAATATCAGCGCGGCGATGACTAATGTCAGGCTGGCGCTTCCAATCCGCATCATCAAATGGGTGATCCACCCGTTAAGTGTGGTTTGTGTCAATTTGCCCGCCATTGACCTCCCAGATAGCGGCGCGTTCCAGAAAGGGCGCTGGAAAAATATCGAGTTCGGTGGTTGTCAGCAGGGTTTGTGTCGCCCCATCAATACGATCCAGCAGATAGGCGCGGCGTTTGCTGTCCAGTTCCGCGACTACCTCATCCAGCAGCAGGATCGGCCATTCGCCGATGCGGGTTTTCATCCACGAAAGTTCAGCCAATTTCAGCGCCATGACTGCCGTGCGTGCTTGCCCTCGACTTCCATATAAACCCGCATCATGGTCATTGATATTCAGCCGCAGCTCATCGCGGTGCGGGCCAAACAATGTGACGCCCCGACTGATGGATTCGGCTAATCCCGCTTCCAGTTGTTCAGCAAACTGCGGCGCAATATCATCGGGTTCAAGTTGGCGATGCAAATCCAGGCCGAGCGTATTGAAAGATAGTTGACCGTTACCCTGCGCCGAGGGTGGAAAACTTGGCTGATAGCTCAGGGTGAGCAGTTCATTTTTGCCCGTCAAATCCAGGTGCGCTTGCTGGGCATCCACTTCGAGTTCGCGCAAAAATTTTTGACGTCCGGAGATGAGGATGCTGCCCGACTCGACCAACTGCTCATCCCAATAAGGGAGTTCGCCTACGCTCGATTGTTTTTCAGCGATGCGCCGCAGCAGGGCATTGCGTTGGGGCAAAACTTTATCGTAGGTGTTGAGCGCATTCAGATAGTCTTTATCGACCTGCGACAGCGTGGTATCCATGAAGCGCCGCCGGTCTGTCGGCGGCCCTTCGATGAGCGTCAAATCTTGCGGCAAAAACAGCACCACCGCCACCATCCCGACAATATCCATCACTCGCCGATCCGCACCATTGACGCGGATGGTCTTTTTGAAACGCTGCCCACCATCCGGTGTGCGTTCTAACACCAGCGCCATCTCGATGCGGTTGAAGCCGTGCGTGCGCGATTGCACATCCGCCGCCAGCCGTGCAAACGGAATCGGCTCGTCTTCCGCCCGCCAATGGATCAACTGCCGGTCACTGGCAGTATACGGCGAACGGGATGCTGCTAGATAATAAATCGACTCCAATAGGCTGGTTTTACCCTGGGCATTATCACCATGCAGCACAACCGGACGGTTGGTAGGCAGGCTGATTTCCAGCCGTGCATAATTGCGGAAATTGGTCAGCGACAGATGTTCAACGAGCATAGAAAAAGATGTCTGCTTGTGGTGAAAATAACCCTTTAATTATACCTGATTTAGAACAAATTTGCGCCTGATTGAGCCAAAACCATATCTTCTGCTTCAGGCAAACCGCTTACCCCGATTGCACCGATAACTTCCCCGTCATGGAACAGCGGAACGCCACCACCCCATCCGGTATAGCCCAATTCGCCGAAGTTGGTGAACGCCCATTGATTTTCCCGTGAGGAATTGCCAACCTCTTTGGACGGTTTGTGTTCGCGGGCAGCGGTATAGGCTTTGCTGATGGCGATATTGATCGACGAGTAACGGCAGCCGTCGGTACGCAGGAAGGCGATGAGTTCGCCGTGTTCATCTACGACAGCAACCGCCGCACCTTTGCCATCTTTATCAAGCTGTGCCTGTAGTGTGTTAATAATTTTCATGGCGTCGGTATGTGATAAATGAAAACGTTGGAGCATGATCTTTTAGACCCTTTCAGGTGAAAAGCTGGTAACAGATCGGTATAGTATAGCGACTTCTGGAAGTGATTGGGCATGATCCATATGGGTTCATTACTACTAAATATCTCGATATTTAGTTTTTCTCTCTGGCTAGGCTTTTATCTCCTCTCCCGTGACCCACGCAAGCCGCGTCTGCGCTATACCGGCCTGGGACTGATTGCATATGGACTTGAAATCGCTGGATTTAGTGTGGTGTTTAACTCAGAATTTTTCGTCGCTGACTTCATTAAACTAATATTTTTGCCAGGGATTTCCCATCTAATCCCTGCTGTGTTGTGGTTTAGTGCCTCGGCTGATTTTCTCCCGGACAATCACCCTTTGCGTCCTCGTCTGGGGATATTGGTTGTGATACTAGTCGTGAGCGTAGGTCTTGTCGCCCGGTTTATAGACGGGCCAGCTTATCTGATTGTTGTGATGACTGTTTTCCCTCTCTGGTTTGTATGGCAGGCGTATCGCGCTGCCCGATCCAAACGTACTCTAGGCGCGCTGATGGTTGTCACCATCTTTTTTGGTCTGAGCAATAGTCTGCTGATTTTTCCTGCGAATCTGATCCTTCAAGGTTGGATTCTGCTGGCTATCGAAATTGATTTAGTGCTCCTCGGTTTACTCATCGCCGTGCTGGATGCCTTTGACGAAGGCGAAACCCTGCTGCCCGATATGCTCTATTCGTTCACCATTTCCGCTGTCATGGCGGTGTTGTTCGGCGGACAAGTTGCCCTGGCGATGGTTTTTGCCGGAGGTGTAACGCCTCCACTCTTAATTTTGCTGTACGGATTGGTGACGGCAGCCATCGCGACGCAGATTTTTTACAGTGGCATTCAGAGCCTGATTGACCGGCTGGTTTTTGCCCGTCTGACCCGCATCCGTCTGGCGCGGGCGGATTTGCGTGCTGCTGCCAGCAGCTTGCCTCGTCTGAACGAGTCGCTCGATTTTGCCGACATGGACGCGGCAGAATTTGCTCGACTCACGCGCCGCGCGCTCAGTCATTTTGGCGATTTAAGCCGTTTGTCGTCCAGCCCGCTCACCCGTCTGCCGATAATCAACCACCGATTGGCGGCAAGAGGCGCGCCCGATAATACCCTGGAACGCGCCGCCGAACTCAAACTACTGCTGACCGAAGGTATCGCCCGCCTCAAGCCCCGCGATAAAGGTCAATCAGGCACATCCGACGAATGGCGCTACTACAATGCGTTGTATTATCCCTATGTTCTCGGCCTGAAAATCTACACGCTGAACGGCCAACAGGAAACATTGGATTCTGCTGCCAAAACTACTCTGGATTGGTTTCAATTGTTTGTCCCCGAACGCACCCTCCATAACTGGCAGAATGCCGCCGCCCGCCTGATCGCCCAGGATTTGCGCGAACAACTGTCATAAATTGGCAGTAGATGGCAGTGTTTTTCGTCGCGGTGGCAGTCGCTTATGCCGTAGATTGAGAACCGTAGGACGCGGACAAACCGTGTTCCGTTTTGTCAAAGTATTGATGAAGAAAGGTTTTCAACAATGGCTGCACAAGCACAAGTTTCTATGAACGGGAGCACCAGTCTCGCCCAGCGCGCACTGCAAGGCGATGGCATATTCTGCATCGTCAGCGGCGCGATCTTCACGCTGGATGCCGGCGCAATCAGCGAGTGGGTTGGTGTGAAACCGACGGAAATCGTATTGTTCTTCGGACTGTTCCTCTTCATATATGGCTTGGCGTTATATGGGTTGGCTGGCCGCAAACCGCTCGACTCGCGCTTGCCGATTACGATCATCGCGATTAATGCAGTATCTGCCGTTGTATGCCTCGGTTTACTTATTACCAACCCATTCGGCTTCACGATTGCCGGAAAATGGGTGACTCTCATCCTGGCTGACGTGGTTGTTGGGCTGGGCATCTGGCAGTATGTCGGTCTGCGCCGAATGCGCTAGCAACAAGCTTACTTCCCCCTTCTGATCTGCGGGAGGGGGATAAGTTATTCAAACCCCGCATTCATCAATAATAGCGAACATAATAAGGAACACTGATGATAATCGAAAATTATTTTTTTCTGCTAGCTGGCATGATGGCGCTGTTTTTCTCAGTCGGTCATGCGCTGTGGGGGCGTCGCTCCGTGCTGCGCGAAGTACGTTCCTCCGAAATACCACTGTTCACCAAACATATGCTGTTGGTGATTTGGGATCAACCCACAGTCTTTCACTTCTTGTCGGCTGTCGCTCTAATCATGGCTTCACTATCAACGCAGCAAGCGCTGATGAATCCGCTGGCACTGTTCATTATGGCGGTGAGTTTTGGCTTTTTCTTGAACTATGTGGGTCGAAGTTTGCTGGAGAATCGGGCGGCGCTTGCGCAAATAATCCCGCAAACCATTGCTCTTGTAGTGTATTTTGGCATTATTTTCGCTGGCATCCATACAGTAGGGTAGGGGCTTATTGTTGATAAGCCCCGTTAAATTTAGGTTCCCGCTGCGTGTTGTGTGAGAGTTTGGAAGATCAGGAATCCACCTGCGCCAACTGCCAGCACTAGTCCAATGACCAGTAGCCAGGTCGCGACGCGCACCACCCGCATGATCTGCCGCAGTGCAAAACGCAGGGCAATGAATCCACCCGCGCAGGCCGCAATCAGCAGCGGAATCAACCACCAGGGCCAGGGTTCGCCCAAAATGTAGACGGTGAACAGCCAGATAATCAGGCCGATGACGCCGCCAACAATGCCGTCCAACCACAAACCACGATTCGCCATTCTCAGTAAATACACCACGATAAAACTCAGAAGTCCGGCAGTGAAAATGGCGTTCCCCAACAGATCAGTCACAATCGTTTTCAGGTCAACTTGTCCGTTGCCTACCGATGCTGTGATCCCTGCGAAGACCGCCGCAGCCGCAATTTGCATGAAGCCTTCTGGAAGTTTTCCGCGCACGCCAGCGTAAAGCGCCCGCAGGAGTGCCGCAATCGGCAGCAGGTATTGCCCGCCCAGTTGCAGCACTTCAGCCAATGTTTTCGGGTCAATCGTCATCGCGTAATCCTCCTTCAATGGGTATTGTACATCCATTCCGGTTTGCTTGAAATTACCCCGCAGATAGCGTATCCTTTCGGAAACTCGTTCCCAAAATGTGACGGATAATGATTGATCGCACCAATGAGCAGTGGCTCGCCGAACTCACCGGCCCACCCGATATACAAGCATCTGCGATTGAAGACCTGCGCCAAAGGCTTCAACGCGGCATTTTTTATTACCTCAGCCGCGAACGCAGCGACCTATCGCATCTCTCGAATCAGGAAATTACGCAAATGGCCGAAGACCTCGCCCAGGATGCAACCCTGCGCGTGATGGAAAATATGGATAGCTTTCGCGGTGACAGCCGCTTTACTACCTGGGCGACTAAAATTGCTGTACGGGTCGCCATCAGCGATTTGCGCCGCGCGCGCTATAAAGATTTCAGCCTGGACGACCTGACTGCTGACGGTGATTTGCTGCCTGCGTCCGCAACCGGCGTCAACAGCACACCCATCCCCAACCCGGAAGACGCGACTGAACGTGCCGATGTGATGGTCAAAATCAGCAAAGCGCTGGAAGAAGTGTTGACCGAGCGCCAGTATCAGGCTTTGTCAGCCGTAGCACTGCAAGGTGTGCCGCTGGACATTGTAGCCGAGCGTATGGGCACGAATCGCAACGCGCTCTACAAGCTGCTGCATGATGCCCGCCGCAAACTGCGCGCTTATTTAGAGACTCAGGGTTTATCGACAGATTACATGCTCGACCTGTTCCAGGAATAGCGGCGCAAACAGTATCGTCAAGAAATCTTAAATCTAATACCGGCTAATCCCGCGTAAGATTGTTGTATAATGCATTGTCAGAGTCATTAGACGGGTGGGTAACAGGGCGACAATATGCCAGCGCAAGAACTCCAATTACGAAAACTCATCGAATCGATGATTTTGGCACATCGCGATGAGCAAATGGACTGTGAAGCATGTAGTATGAATCTCGACTGCCTTGCAGAGCAGGTCGCGATGGGTTCGAATTTGCATGATCTGCTGCCAGCGATGGAATGTCATCTCGCTTGCTGCCAGGATTGTGCCGAGGAATTTCAAGCCCTGGTCTGCATCTTACGTGCTGAACTCGACGGGAAGATTCAACTTTCCGGCGACTAATACCACCCACTCAACACTATGCATTAAATGACAAACCAATATTCGGACATGAGCATTGTGAACGCAGCAAATTCCGTGTCCGTAGCGCCACTCGGAGGCCAATTAATATGAAACGTGAACGTGTTGTCATCATCGGCTCTGGCCCAGCAGGCTTGACTGCCGCCCTGTATACGGCACGCGCCCAACTCAGCACGACAGTGATCGTGGGTAAATTGTTGGGCGGTCAAATTTCGACCACTCACGAAGTCGAGAATTTCCCTGGCTTCCCCGAAGGGACAACGGGGCCGGAATTGGTCGAGCGTATGAAGCAGCAGGCTGAAAAATTCGGCGCGAAGTTCCTGTTCGAGAGCGTGACCGAAGTCGATTTCACCAAAGGCACACCCTTCCGCGTCAAAACCGATACCGAAGAATTTCTCGCCGACTCGGTGATTGTGACCATCGGCGCGAATCCGCGTGAATTGGGTGTCCCTGGCGAACGTGAATATGTTGGGCGCGGTGTCAGCTATTGCGCCACTTGCGACGGCTTCTTCTTCCGCAACAAAGACATCACTGTTGTGGGTGGCGGCGACTCCGCGCTGCAAGAAGCGTTGTTCCTGACGAAATTTGGCAAGACCGTGAATGTCATCCACCGCCGCGATGATCTCCGTGCTAGCACCGCCTTGCAAGTGCGCGCCCTTGCCAACCCGAAAATCAACTTCACCTACAGCACGGTTGTCAACGAAGTCAAAGCGAATGAGTTTGGCGTCGTCCAATCCGTCGCGCTGCACGATCTGAAAGCCAATAAGGTCTACGATAAACCCACCGATGGCGTGTTCATCTTCGTTGGTTACGATCCCAACAGCCCGATCTTCGGCGATCAACTCGCGATGGACGGCCTGGGTTATGTGATCGTTGATGATTTGTACCGTACCAACGTCGAAGGGGTATTCGCGGCGGGCGAAATCCACGACAGCATTTTCCGTCAGGCGATCACGGCGGCGGGCGATGGCTGCGCGGCGGCACTCACCGCCATCAAGTGGCTCGAAGAACGCGAAGATCAACTGCAACCGTTGGATGAAGTCGTCGTAGCAGCGGGTGACTAAACTCAGCTACAAATAGTAATTTCTAGGGCGTTCATGTGAACGCCCTTTTGATTCTCTGCATCCTCTCGAAACTTCTGGCGAATTGTTGTACACTACATCTGTGATGTTTGGTACAAGTCGGAGGAATTCGCTTCATGTCAACCGATTCGCGGACATGGTTTTACACCACTCCTGAACCGCGTCCTTATTTCATTGAAGAACGGGTGAATCACACCCTGTGGAAAAATCGCCTGCAAGGCTTATCCATGACCTGCACCCAGCCCACCGTGCCGATCAAAATGGAAGGCGTCTGGAATGAAATGCCGGTGCAGTTCGAGTGGCAGCCGGGAAAATATTTCAAGCTGCGCGCCGGACGCGAAGTCAAAGAACTCATTGGCGTGATGCGTCAGGTGTTGATGATTCGTCCGTCGTTCATGTATGTGGACGGCGAAGGGATGTCGGTGGTCGAGTGGTACGTTAACGGCAGTCAGGAACGCTGGCGTGAAGTCGAAGGTACGCCAGAATTCCAGCGGGTACGCCGCTTGCGTCGCGATTAATCGGCACTTTGAATTGATGCAGCGGCTCCTGGCGTTTCTTCGCCTGGGACGTTTGTATTTTTTAATCGGCGGCTTTGTTTTCAATGCGTTGGGGACAGTGATGGCGCTTTATCGCGGCGCATCATTTGACCCGCGCATTTTTTTATGGGGACAGGCCGCCATCACCGCCACCCAGTTGGCTACCCACTACAGCAACGATTATTTCGATCTGGCGGCTGACCGCGCCAACCGCACGCCGACTCGCTGGTCGGGCGGCAGTCGTGTCTTGCCTGAAAATCTGCTGCCCGCACGAACGGCTTTATTCGCCGCAATCGGGCTATCTGCACTCCCTCTGATTATGGGAATAGTTCTAGCAATCAATCTGCCTGACTCTCCACTGGTGCTGCCGCTGATTTTGCTGGCATTGGGATTGTCCTGGGCATATAGTGTGCCACCATTTCGCCTGCACTCACGCGGGCTTGGCGAATTCACCACTGCGATCTTGGTTCCCGGAATCACAACCCTTGTCGGTTTTTATCTTCAGAGTCACCATTTCGAACTGCTTCCATTCCTGGCAGCGTTTCCGCTGGCGTGCCTGCAATTTACCATGTTGATGATGATCGAATTCCCCGATGCTGATGGAGATCGCTTCGTTGGCAAAAATACACTGGTCGTCCGCTTAGGTGGGCAGCGTGCCGCGCTTTTGCACAACATAGTGCTTCTGATCGCTTACGCCAGCTTACCGATTCTTGTCCTGGCAGGGCTGCCCATTCAGGTCGCGCTAGCTGCTTTATTCACTATGCCATTCGCGGGTTGGCAGATGTGGCGGATGTCTCGCGGCGCATGGGCATGTCCGTCCGCCTGGAACAGCCTGAGTTTTATTAACCTGTTTTTACTCATTGGCACTGCGATTCTTGAACTGCTCACCTTTGCCTTATTACTCGGCTTATCCTGAACTTTGATTCTGGCTCTGAATCTCCGTACCTCTGTTTCTGTGCGAAGCCTCCCGTAGGGACTGGGATATGCTTTTTCTCGCTTTTACCGTGTATAGCTGCCGTCTTTGAAAATTCCCGTCGGATGGCAGCCGCGATTGGCGTTGGTCGCTTCGATTTCCAGACCCTTAAAATAATCGAACTCAGCATCATCCGGCGGATACGAAACCACTTCAGCATAGCCTTGCTGTACCAGCGCCGCATTGACGAAAACCCCGTCGGCGTAGATATAGCGCAGCAGCCGTCCGTAGATGTCGGCTTCGCTCGTGTCCGTCACCATCCGTATCGTTTTGCCATCTACCAGTAGCACATTGGCTTGCTTGGCTGCATCGTAGCAGGGTTCGTCGCGCTCCGGTGTATTCATGCCCACATAACGCACACGATAGGATTGTCCGTTCATGCTTACATCAATCGTGTCGCCGTCAACCACATAATTGACTGTCGCGTCCTCGCCCGCCGGGACATTGCCACTCGTGCTCCCGTTTGATCCCCCTATCGGCAGCGAGCTTCCATTCGGGTCAAACCCAAAGGTGCAGGCCGATAGGAAAAGAAGCATCGCAGTAATCAATAATGCAGCAAAGAGGGACAAAAATCGGGCGCGCATGACCATGCCTTTCCAAGCGGATTTACGTTTGTTCACAACCTGACGCATTATAGCCTGCTCCACTGCGATTGCTCTACTCTCAATCATTTGGGGGCATTTTTTCTATACACTGTAAAACGAACTTTCTGATCACACACAAGGTTATAACGCCATGAAAGCCCGAAGTGTATTCTTCATCATAGTCATCGGATTGCTGAGTTCGACTGTTTTTGCTGCCGATCAGCCCCAGCTTTTTGGCCTGTCCAATGCCGATATTCTGGCGTATCCCGTGCCGGAAGTGAATCGACTACTGCCCAATGACACCCTCTTGAGCCGCCGTGATTATCGTCAGATCAACGGTGAAGTACAGTTATTCGACGCGCCGGACGGCAACCTCAGCGCAGATTATCCGGCAGGCACGTATTTCGTCAGTGTTCAACAGGTCGCAAATGGTTGGGCGCAAATTGACGATGGCCGATGGATGCGGTTAGGGCAGCTTTCGCCCGCGCCGATTTCGCATCTGGGTGGCGTTTTCCTGAACGGCCCAACCTTGTATCCGTTCGGCTGGCTGCGTTCTAATATACAGGCCAGCGCCCAACCTGGAACTGCGCCGGAGGGGGATGTACTGCCGCATTATATGCTGGTGAATGTTTTTACTTCAGCGACGATTGATGGCACACTCTGGTATCAAATCGGCCTCAATCGCTGGGTCACATCTGATCTGGTCGCCGTGATTAATCCGCCCGAACGCCCGGCAGAAGTTGATACTGAGCGCTGGGCGGCTGTCGATGTCGGCGCGGAGATTGTCTATATTTATCAGGGATCAACGCCAGTTTTCGCCGCTCTGACCTCAACCGGTGTGGAAACCTCGCCGACAACCACCGGCTTGTATCATGTATACGCGCGTTATAACACGACGGTCATGAGCCGGGGCGTCCGCACCGATCCCTGGTTTTACTATATGGAAGATGTACCCTACACATTGTATTTCAATGACCACATGGCGCTGCACGGCGCATACTGGCATGATGAATTCGGCTATGTGCGCAGTCACGGCTGCGTCAACCTGTCGCTGACCGACGCCTATTGGGTCTATAGTTTTCTCTCCGAAGAAATTGATTTGACCAACCCGGCTGACATCTGGCCTGCGGTATATGTGTATCAATCCTGAGCAGAAGCATAGGGACACGGTTCATCGCCGTGTCCTTTCGAACTTTCATTGATCCTCACCGAAATAGTCTAGATCGGCCTTTTTCACAATATAGGTTGCTACTTCTGCCACGCCAATGCCATAGTCAATCATATATTGGGCAAGTTGTTCGCCATCAATCAACACAATTTTCTTTTCAATTCGTTCAACATAGTCTTTTGCATCTTTGGAAAATAATGAGGTAGTTATAAGTACACCTTTTCTGGCCCGAAACCCTTCCAAACTGCCCGCAAATCCCTGGACAACAGGGCGTCCAACTGTGCCTTCCCAGCGTTTCGCCTGAATATAAACGACATCTAAGCCGAGCCGATCTTCTTTGATAATTCCATCCACACCACCGTCTCCACTTTGGCCGATTCGTTCGCCCGCGTCTTTGCGCGACCCACCATATCCCATCGCAACCAGCAAATCAACTACCAATCGCTCAAAAAATCGAGGAGAACACAGCATAACTCGGTTGATGAGTTCCTGGGCAAGTTCATCTCTTAGACTCTGATAGCTCTCTTCTAATATTTCTTCAGGAGTGTGTACCGACTCTTCTTCGGTTACCTCAGGTACTTCAGATCGAGAAGTGCGAGATTTAAATTCTTGAAATTCTGGGAACTGGTTCAAGAATTTTACGTTTATATAAACGAGGTTATTTTCCAATACCTCTAAGCCTCGCGGCGTGATCCTAAATTTTCCACGACCCGTGCTTTCGAGCAAAGCTGCTTGTTTCAAATAGGAACGCGCCCAATGGACACGGTTGTCGAAGCGAAATTGTGTTCCGCTTGGCAAAAGTTCTTTTCTGTCTTCATCAGTAAGACTGAAATTTACTGCTATAATTTCGATGGTCTCACCTATAGTATGTTCCTGTCCATCACCAGCAACTTGTAGAACTGGCAGCATCAGGGTTTGATAATCTGGAACGGTCAATTTGAATGCTCCGTGCAGTCAGTAAGTAAATGAGTTTCATGTTCTACTAATAAGCCTAACATGATTTGCAATTTCCACGAAGGAGTTCTTCATGACACTCTATCCACTCCTCCTCAATCCGGCGCTGCATGTCAAAGTGTGGGGCGGACGGCGGCTGGAAACCTTATTACACAAAGCACTTCCCACCGCCGAACCCTACGGCGAATCCTGGGAGATGCACGATACCGCCACCGTTGCCAACGGCGGACTAGCTGGGCGCACGCTCGGCGACTTGCTCAGGATTTATGGGCACGATCTCGTCGGCGCGGATAATGACCCCTCCGAAGGCTTTCCGCTGCTGGCGAAATTTCTCGATCCCGAAGATTGGTTGTCGGTGCAGGTACACCCCAACGACGAGCAAGCCCGTGAACTCGAAGGCGATCCGCGCGGCAAAACCGAAGCGTGGTATGTGCTCTTCGCTGAACCGGGCGCGAGGTTGGTCATGGCTGTCAAACCCGGAACCTCGCGCGAATCAATGGCACAGGCCATCCGCGATAACACCCTGCAAGATATTCTGGTGTATGCCGAAGTTGCCGCTGGCGATGTGCTGCTGAATAACGCTGGCGGCGTCCACGCCCTCGGCCCCGGCATCTTCATTTACGAAATCCAGCAGTCGTCGGATGTCACCTACCGTCTTTATGATTGGGGACGCATGGATTTGGATGGCAAGCCGCGCACCCTGCACATCGAAAAAGGCGTAAAAGTTTCCAACCTCGAAACCCTACCGGAAATCAAGCACACCGGTGATAATCACATGCCGGTGATTGATGTGGTCAACTGCCCCTATTTTGTGACCTTGCTGCACCAACTCAACGCCCGTAACGGAACGCGCATCAGCCTCGATACCGGCGGGCGGCGCTTCCATATTCTGACCTGTATCGAAGGTGATGCCATCGTTACGGCAGGAGAGATTTCAGTTGAACTCGGCACGGGTCAAACCGCCTTGATCCCAGCCAATCTGGGCGTTTACACCTTGTCTGGCACTGCGCGCGTGCTGCGTTCCAATCAACCATGAGAAATTTTATTCCGTTCAACTGGTCTTGCTGCCTTGTCTTACTCCCCGTATGCGGGGAGGGGGCTGGGGGGAGGGGTTGATGATTGCTATCCTTACCGACACAATCGTCACTGGGACAACCTATTCCACACCTTATGGCGATTCTGCGCCGATCCAGGAGTTGAAGTTAGCCGATCAATCGGTGTTGATTTGCGCCCAAGCCTCCTCTGATCCGCGCGCGACTGTCCGCGCGCTCAAGGATCAAGGTGCGACCCATTTGTGGCTGTGCGAATCGGTTGGCACGTTGTCGCCGCTGCTTGAATCCGGCGATTGGCTTATACCAGATGACTATATCGACGGCACACGCGGTCAGCATTACACTTACTTCAGCGAAAAAGCGGGCGGATATGTCCAGCAAGCCCCGCCCTTTGATCCTGACAGCCGTGCAGCGCTGCTCAACGCGCTCGCCGAAATTCATCCTCGACCTTTCCGGCGCGGAGTCTACGTGTGTGTCAGCAATACGCGCCTGGAAACCCCCGCCGAGGCAGCTTTCTGGGCGCGCGCGGGTGGTCATGTGGTTGGGCGCTTTTTGAGTCCCTGCTTGACTCTCTCGCGCGAACTTGAGATGAAAGTCGCTGTCTTAGCAGTGGTCAATCGCGGCGGTGGCGAGCCAGGAGATGCGGTAAGCTGGGAGCAGTATGAGCCGGTTATCACATCGGCTTTGGCTAATCTGTTAGCGAAGGAGTGAGTCTGATGAAATCAAAATGGATTGTGGCGCTGTGTGTGCTGCTGGTTGCCGTCCTGAATAACGTACCCGTATTCGCGCAGGAAACCATCCGTCCGCTGTCCGAGCAAGTGGGTTTTTCCGACCCTAAATTGGATGAACTGCAAGCGGCGGGTCAAAATATTCTGGGCGAAAGTCTGGAATTCCAGGCTAATAATCATAACTATCGTCTGCTCACGGTATGGACTGCGCTTCCCGGTTATCCCGATGACCCTGCATCCGTGACCGGCGGCAGTGCGCTCCTGTATCAGACCGACGCTGGACAGCCTGTACTGCTGTGGAGTCAGGATTATCTCAAGCTGCTGGGGCAGGCTCCCTATATTACCAACCAGCATATGGACTTTTTCAATGCGCCCCCTCCTGGTGACTGGACAGGGACAGGCAAGACCGATTTCGCTGTTCTGGGGTCATTTTCGGGTACAGCCTGGTTCTCAACCTTTTATTACATCTATCAAATCCAGCCGGATAACACCGTCACATCCGCCTTCAAGGGGATAATTCCAGCGGGGCATATTGTCTCCGCCATTGAAGCGCAGCCTGATGGCAGTTTGCTCCTCGCGGCTTCTGATGTACGCGGCGAGATGGCGATGGGGTTGCCCAACTGCTGTGGCCCGCAGGCTGTCCGTTATTTTGAATGGCGCGGTGATCAGATTCAGGACGCTTCCAGCAGCCATCCCGAAAAGTATTTATCATCGCTAGGCGGGGCGATTTATCAACTCACCACCGCCCCAATCACTGACCCTGCCGATTATTCAGCACGGCTGCTCGAACTCTTGATGATTTATCAAACATTGGGCAAGCCCGATGCTGGATTGACCTTAGTACAAACACTGGTCTCGCAGGCCAAAGAGTCCGGCCAATTGGAGGATGCTACCTATGTGGACACCACCTTTTTGCCAACCATGCTTCAGTTATATCAGGCTGGACAGCCCTTTGTCGCACCCGATTTTGCTGGCCCGAACCCGTCCTCTGCTCCCGATTTTTACGCTGAAATTCCGATGACGCCCTGACGTGAATTATTCGCCGCGAATTTTCGAGAACACAAAGGTATCGCGTAGTTCGCCATTTGTTCCGCGTGAATCGTGCCGCAATGTACCTTCCAGCGTGTAGCCCGCCCGTCGGGCTACCGCTGCACTGCGGACATTGCGCGCGTCACAGCGGATTTCGAGCCGTTCTGCCGCCAGCACATTAAAAGCAAATTTTGCGATGCCGTTTACCGCTTCGGTGACATAACCCTGGCCTTCGAGACTTGCGCGCACCCAATAACCAATCTCGAAGCCCGGGACGCTCCAATCCATCCGGTGTAAGCCGCTGCCGCCCACATACAATCCATCCTGTTTGCGCCACAACATCAGCGGCAAATCTTCCCGCTTTAGAAACCGTGCTGTCATCATCCTCAAATGTGCTTCTAAATCATCAACCGTTTCATCCGCGCTTGCCCAGGGCATCCAGGGCTGGAGATTTGCCAGCGACTCCTGGATAGCCGCGTGGATGGGCGGTGCATCGCCCGGTCTGGGGGCGCGCATGACCAGCCGTTCAGTTTCGATCTGATCGGGCAAATTCAGCAGTATGGGATTCGGATGTCCGGGCATGACTTGAACTTTCGTTTATAAAATGCCGATCAGTTTTTGTGAAAATGTGGCAGCACATCTTTCGCAATATGTTCCAGGCCGTCAATATCATCCTGATCAATCCATTGCAGCATAAAGCGTTCTACACCCGCTTCGACCCATTTGCCAATCTGGTCAATGATGGCTGAAGTCGTTCCGACAATGAGGCCACTCGTAATCAATTCGTCAGCCGTTTGGCCGCGCTTCGCCACCTTATTTTGAAGTTCGGCGTCATCTTTGCCCAAAATAACCTGAGTCATCAATGATCGTTTCACATCTGATGGTTTACGCCCGTATTTTGGCAGCAAATTATCCAGTAGCGCCGCCCGTTCTTTGTATTCATCCATCGGGATGAATACGCCGTTCCATTCGTCAGCATATTGGGCGACCAGCGGCATAGTACGGTTCGGCCCCTTGCCGCCGATCAAAATGGGCGGGCCATTTGGGCGCTTAGGTCGGGGGAGCAGGATTGCATCATCCAGCGAAAAATGTTTGCCCTCGTAGCTAACGGCTGCATCACTGTGCAGCAAACGAGTCGTAACTTCTAATGCCTCGGTGAATATATCGAAGCGTGTTGGGCGGTCATAAAACGGCACTCCAAAGTTGTGATGTTCGCGGTCTTGCCAGCCTGCGCCCAAACCCAGCACAAGTCGCCCACTGCTCAGATCATCAACCGCTGCTGCCATACGTACCGTGATTGCCGGATGGCGGAAGGTGACCGGTGAAACACATGGCCCGAATTCGATACGGCGCGTGCTGATAGCCGCGTAGGTCAGCGATACCCATAGTTCAAGCGAATCTTTATCCGGCGGTTCAGTGTTGGTGAAATGGTCGGAACGAAATACACATTGGTAGCCGAAATCTTCTGCCGCCTGGAGAATGCGTCCCCAGCGCTCCCAGTTCAGCCCATCCTGACCTTCGATCATTATGCCAATTTGCGTCATGATGATTCCTTTTTTATTTCAGTCCATAATGGATAACATCGTGCCTGAATTATAGCGGAGGATAAGTAAATGGACTGGAGTCCACTCAAAAACCATATGGACGACCAGGGACGGTTGATCGAATGGCCGTCACCGCGCAGTAAAAAGGGTCTGCAAAAAATCGTGTTGGATTATCTGGCATCCAAATTTGAGGTCGGCGTTACCTACACCGAAAAAGAAGTCAACATGATCCTCAAGGAATGGCATACCTTTGGCGATCATGCTCTACTGCGGCGTGAATTGTACGACAAGCGCTACTTTGACCGCAAAAATGATGGATCGCAGTATTGGCGCACACCCGATGATACAGGAGAAACCTGATTATTTGCGGGCGATCACCAGCGTCATGAAGTTGAACGGCCAGGGCAAAACTTTACCTAAAACCTTGCCCAAACCGTCTGCAAATTTGCTGGTGCGATAATATCCAGACTCGCGGAAAATCCCGCCTAATCCCCACAACGTGAAAGCGTGACTGGTTGGTACAGCCTCCACGATTGTGAATCCTGCTTTTTCGACATTGCCGCACAATGCCGCTCGTGTATAGGTGCTCTCATAAAATGAATCATCGTTCAATACGCTGACATTTTGCTGCTTGCGCCGCCATTCAACCAGTTGGTGAACAATGTTTGGATACGGGATTGTCAGCACCAGGATGCCGCTCGGTTTTAATACTCGGTAAGCTTCGGCCAGTGCCGGACTCATCCCATGTTCAAAGTGCTCCAACACGCCGAACGATAAATACGCCCCCAGCGAATTATCAGCGTGTGGCAGGGCATGAACATCGCCTGCTAGCAATGGCAGCGAAGGATCATAATGATGCGAGATATGCAGCGCGTTTTCGGCGTAATCCAGGCCAACCACGTTGTAACCCATTTTGCGTAAGGTAATGACCGCTGCGCTTAAGCCGCTGCCTGCTTCCAAAATAACATCATCTTTGCGCAGATAAGCTGTGTAGACCGCTATCGGCTCCTGTGCACGGGCATACTGCATCGTATCCAGTTCGCGCTCAATCGAAGCATTATCCCAGATGTTTTCCCAGGACTTACGGGTACTCTCGTAACGTTCACCCCGTTCCGATGTTTGACTCACTATGTTGTCCCTTCCGGGATGATGAACGATTCTTCGCGATCAAAAGCTGGAATCTTGGTGCGATCGAGTTCCCGGACTACCTTTGCCGGCGCACCGGTTGCTAAAGAGTAGGGGGGGATATCACGTAGGACTACAGAATTCGCACCAATAACAGAACATTCTCCAATGCGAACACCATTAGCTACAGTCGAATTTGGCCCCACAAATACGCCGCGTCCAATATGAATTGGCCCAATAGTGACGGGGTACAGCTCCGCTACCAACGGGCTGTGCGCCAGGTCAGTATGGCAGAAAAAGCGAGTATCGTTGCCAATTGCGCTGTAGTCGCCAAAAACAACTTCATCAGCAAAATCGACCATAATCCGGCGTCCAAAATAAGCTTTGCGCCCAATTTTGAGAGGTGTATAACCCGCTCGATTGACACCAACGAGTAATAATCCTTCTCCAACGTGTGCATCATCGGCAATTATTGCCCCAAAAGCTTTCAAAAGCGGTTTGAGATAGCGCTCTGGTTGACGCTGAACTAACAGCGAAACTTCTTCCATCCCCCACAGAAAATTGAGCAGCTTGGCGCGCATAATCAATTGTTGGGTGGCGACAGGTCGGGCAAGGGTACGATATGCCCCGGCTGCATAATGTCCCAGGCGACCTCGCCGCTGTATAGACCGTCGGGTTTCCTCATCCTCTGCCTTTACCAGATTTTCCAACAACTTCCCCAACCCTCCTACGCTATTGCCTTGCGTTCACCGCGCAGGCGTTGAGCAGCATCCATCGCCCGACGGGTCGGCCACATTAAAGTTTGCAAAAAAAGAGTCGCCAGACCGCCATAATACGTGCGCGAGAAAGTGATTAAATCTTCAAAATACACTTGCGAAGCCAATCGCTGCACCTGGCTCACGCTGGCATGTTCTTCATGCAGTACCAGCGCATTTGCCACAAAATGTACTTCGTAGCCCGCCGCGATAATCCGTTTGCAAATATCATCTTCGGTAAAGTACAACTTCAACTGTTCATCATACATGCCGATTTGTGT
This sequence comes from Chloroflexota bacterium, assembly GCA_039933955.1. Lineage (GTDB taxonomy): Bacteria > Chloroflexota > Anaerolineae > Aggregatilineales > Phototrophicaceae > CFX2. Next base: position 8,676 of record JBDTNB010000006.1, on the reverse strand, counting down.
GCCTAGCTTGGTCGGCAGCAGCATACACGAATCCGGGATGACCTCGACAGAGCGGTCAGAATCGCGATTCCAACCCGTATACCACATCTCCGCACGGCGGCGGTCACGCCAGGGCGCGAGGATCACGCCCAGAAAAGTGTAGCCCAGCAGCAAATCAAGATAACGTGGGATGCGCGAACAGGTCGATTGCAATTTGCCATCAGGGAAGCGCATCTGGCAGGTGAGTGCGCCAACACCCGGATGAGATTGCATATAGGTCAGCATCGTCTGCAACATGCCCGGTTGAATCAGGGTATCAGGGTTGAGCACCAGGATATAATCAGCCGTCGCGTATTGGACTCCCAGATTATTGCCGCCAGAGAACCATGTGTTGCGCCCCGGTTCAATTACGACAGCTTCTGGCATTTCCTGACGGATCATATCTGCGCTGCCATCTCGCGATCCATTATCAACGACAATCACCTGGATATCTAATCTATCATGCTCTTGTTGAATCGATTTCAGGCAGCGCCGCAGTGGTTCTCGCGTATTGTAATTGACGATGACGATGGACAAATCAGGCATGATAACTGCGAACCACATCGATGATCTTGATGCTGGATTTTCCAATGGTCACAATCGGATTCCCTGCTTCAAAAGGTCTAATCAAGGCACAAGCATACCATTGGGGATGTGATTTTGGCTATTGTCACTTCTCTAACGATAAGACCCTTGCATCAAAATGCAAAATTCTAAGATTGACTCATTATCCCGCATCCAGATATTATTGGGGGTTGATTTTTAGAACTTTTGTGCTATAATTATACTTCAAAATAATGAAGGGGAATACGCTATGCAGCGAATAAAGCGGCAGCAGCGTCTGATGCCAAAATCGGCGACAACCACGCCCGTTCCCGCCCTATAGTTGCGCAATTTGCGAGTCTCGCCGCAGCGGCGGATTGCTCCCTCAGGCTCGCCATCGTTGCGCTAACTCGGCGGCGCTCCTCGTGCTTGCCGCCGTTTTTCCGCCTGTAAAATTCGCCACTCGGCAGCGCTTCCCGTGCTTGCCGCCGACGTTTTAGCGCAATCCCGGCGACAATTTCGCGAACCCGTTGCCAAATGCATAATCAGATCGAGCGCTTAAAACTGCAAAATCGCCTGTGCCGATAATTTGTGTTTTGCGGTTTTGATCCCATAACGCAGTTTCTGAGGATGGTCATTCAAATCGATGCGAGCAGCGCTTCCAACTGAGTAACCCGTTGGTCATAGTTGTGATGCTGATAAACGTGTGCCTGCGCACGTTTGGCAATCACTTCACGCTCATCATCATGTGATAAATAGTATGCTACTTTTTGCTTCAAATCGTCTAAATCGTGAAAAGTAACAATAGTCTCACCTTCATTAAACCATGCATGGACGCCGGGCAAATCATCTGCAATTTGGAATATACCGACGCCTGCCGCTTCGAACAAACGCATATTGCCACCATAGCGCATGAAATCACCGTGTATGTTGACGGTCATCTTGGCTGCTGAAAATACTTCTAGCATATCTTCGCCGAGCGCATACCCGCGAAAATTTTGCTTCAGGCTGGATGGGACATCATGCACGCTCCAGATACCCAGGTCAAATTCTCGTAAGGCTTCGAGGGCTTGTACACGACGGCTGTAGAGATTATCAGGCAGGAGTGTCCCGACAAAGGCAATATCGCAGGCGTAGGCCTTGCGTTCTGCATCGGTCAGGTTATATGGATGGTGAAAATCAGGGTCGCAGGCTGATCCGGGTAAACATTCCATACGTTTTGCGCCGAGTTCCAACCATTGTATGCCGTGATAATAATCGTTGGTAATCACCAGATCATATAACCGGGCAGCACGTCGCTCGATAGGCCGCGAAAACACAATCGGCGAAATGCCGGTGGAATACAGGATTTTACAACTGGTTTCACGTTTAATCGCGGCCAGTGTATCGGCGTAGATCACTTTGTTATCGCCAACCATCCACAGCACATCTGGTTTGAATGCCTGCGCTTTTTCAAGCAAGTGTCGGTTTCGCAGACGATAATCGGGATTCATCTCTGGCGGAATGCGTTGGGCAAGGGCGGAAATAACTTTTTGGGGAGTCAAACCTTGCGCATGGCGTTCGGATTTCAACTCGCCGATTGCCGGGAAATTGCGGTAGAACACATCGGTGATATGTCCCCGTTTGCGCAGGGACTTGTTCCAGAGATGCTGCCCCATGCTGGGCGGGAATAGAGGGGGTTCTGCACCGGGCGGCGTAGCAGCGATAGCAGCTTTCAGGGCTTCGGGATGATGCAGCGAGGCGACAAACAGGATTCGCATAAATCGACAATTTCAGTAGGGGCATATCGCCGATATGCCCGTCGGCACATGCCCACTATTTTAGGTCAATATTTCTCTCTGAGCCGGTTTGCGGCGGCGTGGACGACGGCGTTTTGCAGCCGGTTGACCGTTTCCATTTGCATTTGACGGCGCGGCCTGACTTTGCTGCGGACGCGATTGCGGCCTGTTTTGTCCGCCGTTGTTCGACTGAGCGGCAGGGCGTGATTGCGGCCTTGTGCTCCGGTTGCCCGATGACAGGCTCGTTGGCGGTGGCGGTGCAAGTGGCGAAGCATAGGGATTACTGGTTGCAACGGGCACATGCAGTTGAATCAAGCGTTCGATGTCGCGCAGATATTCGCGTTCTTCCGTATCGCAAAACGACCATGCGTGACCAGATGCACCCGCCCGTGCCGTGCGTCCAATACGGTGTACATAGGTTTCCGGCTCATTCGGGAGGTCGTAGTTGATGACGTGGGTGATATTTTCCACGTCAATCCCGCGTGCAGCAATGTCCGTGGCAACTAATACACGGGTCGAACCCGATTTGAAATTCGCTAATGCGCGTTCACGGGCAGTCTGCGATTTATTGCCGTGAATCGCTTCCGCCATGACTGAAACGTGCCCAAGCTGCTTGACCACTTTATTCGCGCCGTGCTTGGTACGTGTGAACACCAGCACTCGCTTGACTGTTTTGTCGCGCAGCAGTGCTTCCAGGAGGGCAGGCTTGTCTTGCTTTTCGGTAAAGAACACCGATTGTTGAATCAGTTCAACGGTAGAAGCTACCGGAGTCACTTCAACACGTACCGGGTTGATGAGAATATTATTCGCCAAATCCTGGATTTCGTGTGGCATTGTGGCGGAGAACAACAAGGTTTGCCGCTTGCGTGGGACGGCATTGATGATACGGCGTACATCGTGGATGAAGCCCATGTCGAGCATTCGATCTGCTTCATCGAGGACGAGGACTTCAATTCTGTCGAGCTTGATAAAGCCTTGTCCCATCAAATCGAGCAGGCGTCCCGGCGTGGCAACCAGTATATCAACACCCCGTCTTACGGCGTCAACCTGGGGATTCTGGCCGACACCGCCGAAAATAACAGTCTGTTTGAGACCTGTGTTGCGCCCGTAGACCTGGAAACTTTCGCCTATTTGGGTCGCCAGTTCACGGGTTGGAGCCAGCACCAGGACACGAATATGGCGCTCCTTAGGTGCGGCGCTCAAACGCTGCAAAATGGGCAGGGCGAAAGCGGCGGTTTTGCCGGTTCCAGTTTGCGCACAACCCAGTAAATCTTTACCTTCCAGAACATGGGGGATTGCCTGCGCCTGAATAGGCGTTGGCTCAGTATATCCTTCGGCGCGGACGGCGCGCAGCAAAGGATCAATCAATTTCAAATCTTCAAATCGCATTCGACGGATATTCCCGATTGTAAGTCAGATGGGTGGAAATCAGGTTTTTAGAGTGGATTTCACGATGTCAGGATAACAGAGTGTAGGGAGTAAGTCAATCCAGCAAGGGGCACATGACCGCGCCTTCGGATTGTCGGACAGGCACGTCTCAGAAAATTATTGAGCGTCTCACAACATTGTGACCGAATGCCGCGTGTGCGACAGGATTTCCCTGGCAGCGTCCATAGTTGCAGCCATTCGCACATGATGAGTTGCAATCGGGTAGACCTTACCGAACACACTGTAAAGCATTTGAAGAAGTTGATTGGTTGAAACGATCACAATGAGAAAGAGATTTGGATGCTCGGTATCAATATATTGTTTGCCATGCGAGAGGGCGTTGGCGGGTATAACAACGTTGGCGGGCATATCCAGAATGAGGCCAACAGGCTGCTGGACAGCGTCAATCATCGCGTCTACTTTTTGCTTCGCACCATAGAAATCGTCCCACGTCCAATGTGGGTCGAATACCTGGCGGATGGTGGTTTGAGTCTGGTTATCCCATTCGATGTGAATACCCATTTTGATACCAATCCATTAGCTAGATTGTTTCTTCTTATTATCGTACAGCAGTTTTGTTGGGATGTGTTACAAAAATTGTATGAATTTTGATATAGAGGCCGATGTTAGGGACGTTCAAAGAAATAGTACCGCATGATGTCGCGGACGATGGGCGCTGCCACGCCTGACCCTTCACCTGAATTTTCCACTATCACGGCGACGGCAATTTGGGGGTTATCCTTTGGCGCATAGGCGGCAAACCATGCATGGGATGCCGCGTCAGCGGGGCCATCCTGTGCCGTGCCTGTTTTGCCGCAAACACCCAAACGCTGTAAATCAGGATATGCACGGAACTGATATTCCGCTGTACCTGCGTGGCTGACGGTGACATTGCAAAGCCCCTCGCGTACAACATCCAGCACTTCCGGCTTGATATTGAAATTAGTCATCGGGTCGGGGGCGCTGACGAAACTCGGCGCTTCGCCGAGAATGCCCGTTTTCTCAACCAGTTGAGGGCGATACAGCGTGCCGCCGTTGGCGATTGCTGCGAACAAGCGCGCAACTTGCAGCGGCGTAACCAGCACTTCACCCTGGCCGATAGACATATTTACTGCGTCGGAAAAAGTCCAGTCAATGCCCAGATTCGTTTTCTTCCAATCCGGATCAATTATGAGTCCGGTGGCCTCAGCGATGTCTTTCAAGCCGGTTGGCCCACCCAACCCCATCCGCCGTGCATAGCTGGGTAGGGCATAGTGGTCGAATTGGTCAAGCTGGTAGCCCACTTCATAAAAATAAGGGTCACAGCTTTGAGTTAGTGCTTGCGGTAAAGTCAGCGTGCCATGACCACCAGCCAACCAGTCAGTTCGTGGAATATCGCGCGTCCAGATTCCCGTGCAGGTGTAACGTTGATCTAGCGCGTAGACTCCGCTGTCCGCGACGGCGGCTGCCGAGACGGCTTTCATTACCGAGCCGAGGGGGTACGCGCCCTGTGTGGGTCGATTCAGCAGCGGACGGCGTGGGTCTGATTGAAGCTGTGCCACGATTTGATCGGCTGCCGTTTTGCTCATGCTGGGGAAGGGGGCGAAGGCGTTGTCATCATAGGTGGGATAGCTCACCATCGCCAAAATATTACCCGTGTTTACGTCGATGACTACTGCTGCTGCACCTTTTGATGTGCTGCCCCAACCATCCTTGTTTGCAGCATATGCGTCGCTTAGAATTTTCATGACCCCCGCTTGCATGTCGGAGTCGATGGTCAGCCACACGCTTTCAGCCGGGTTGGATGCGGTACGAGCGATTTCGCGCGCAACCGTGCCGCTGGGTGTGACGATGAGCAGTCGTCCGCCTGGATGCCCACGCAGTTTTTCATCCCAACTTTTTTCAATGCCGCTTTTACCCAAAATTGAGTCGCGGTCAAAGCCAGCGGCTTCGATAGCTGGCAAATCGGCTTCATCCGGATACCCCACCGAACCAACGATATTTGGGGCAATCGTGCCGTTGATATAACGTCGTGTGGGGCGGCTGCTGAATTGTGCCGCGCAGACTTGCTCAAGTTGGGTGTGATTCTGGTCGTAAGCTGCTGGTTCCATCGTGCCGAGTTCCATCAACCAATCGGGTGAGGACTCGTCGTAAATTTTTTGCACATCAGCCGGGTCTTTGACCATCGCCGGAGCCAAAAGGCTTAAACAGGTCGGCCAATCCGTGATAGCCTGTTTGATCGCTTTGACCACCACCACACGCCCATTCTGATCCGCCAGGATATTATCCGCATGGTCATAAATGTTGGCTCGGCTGGGCGGGCTGATTTCCAGGCGTAACCGTCCGCCATCAGCCATTTCTGCGAAAATATCGCCTGGTGTCCATGCGACCCGCCAATCGGCAGCACGCGGATCAAATATGAGTTGCAAATCGCGGTCATCATCCGAAAATTCACCAAGTAGATTGGTCGTAAATGTGATATTGTAATTAAGGACTGCAACGTCGCTACGCTGGGGATACAAGGTCACTGGGGAATAATGCAAACTTTGCAAAGTCATCTGACTCTGTGATGATTGGTAGAGGGTGACAAAAGTATCTTTAGGATTGGCTTCCTGGCTGGAGAACGCAATCAGGCTGTACATGGTATCGAAATCGCCGCGCTGCCACGCATCCAGGAAACCCAATGCCGCTCGTCCCGCGGCTTCCGAATCGAATTGCACCGGGGTATCAAGCGATGCCAATGTGGGCAGCGGAGCTAACGATTCTTCCGAGGCAGGGCTGCACGCCGCCGCGAACAGGATGAATAGTAGGCCGAGGAGCAAACGGCGAATCAATCTGGAATGCCTCTAAAATCATATTTTAAAGATGAGTCTCATTGTAATCCTGTTGATAGAATTCAGCTAATAAGAATGCGGGATTTTATTCAATCCAAAGCCAGATTTCTCATCGTATACCCATGAGTGGCTTATTGGCGATTCACAAGATTGACAGTACAATTGCTGGTCATTATGTGGACAAGGAGTATATACAATGATTGTGGCTTCAGCCATACAAATCGAAGAATATGAACGTCAAGGATGGTGGGGAAGACGCACAATTTTTGATTTATTTCAGAATATTGTTCACACCACACCAGATGCTGTTGCGCTAGTTGATCCCGCTAATCGTACTGAATTTACTGGGGGTAATTTCAAGCGGTTGACCTACTCCCAACTTGCGGAGAAAGTGAATTGTTTGGCGGCAGGCTTGCTGCGATGCGGTGTCAACAAAGACGATATTGTGATGGTGCAGCTCCCCAACGTGGCTGAGTTGATTATCGCCTACCTCGCTGTTGCCAGGATTGGCGCGATTATCAGCCCGGTTCCGGTTCAATATCGCACCCATGAACTGCGCCAGGTGATCGGGATTACCAGACCCAAATTGTTCATCACCACCGAGAATTTCATGGGGCACAATTATGTCGAGATGGTGCAGAGCATCCAGGCAGAATTCCCCAGCCTGACAAATATCATCGGCCTGGGCGATCATTTGCCCACAGGTGTGATTTCGCTCAACAACTTGCTGGATGAGCCGTATGATGCGGCGGCATTAGAAGCTTATGTTGGGGCCAATCCTGTGAATGCCAATGAGTGTTTTACCATCTGCTGGACATCTGGCACGGAGGCTGAACCCAAAGGTGTGCCGCGCAGCTATAATCACTGGATCACGATTGCTTATGCAACTGTTGACGCCGCAGAACTTGACCCCGGCTGTACCGTCTTGAATCCGTTTCCGATGGTCAATATGTCGGCGATTGGCGGGATGCTGGTTCCCTGGTTGCTGACCGGTGGCAAGCTCGTGATGCATCAACCCCTGAATCTGGCGATATTTCTCAAGCAAATTGAGGAAGAGCAAATCAATTACACGGTTGCTCCGCCTGTATTGATGAACCTACTGCTGATGAAACCCGCCCTCCTGGAAAACACCAATCTAAGTTCCATCAAGAATCTGGGTTCAGGATCGTCACCGCTGTCGCCCTGGATGACCACCCAATGGAAAGAGCGCTACGGCATTAATGTGCTTAATTTCTTCGGCTCAAACGAGGGTACGAGTTTCGTCAGCGCGCCCGTAGACATCCCTGATGCGGCGGAACGTGCCCGCTTTTTCCCGCGCTACGGCGTCCCCGGATACAAATGGACACTGCGTTTTGCCGATGCTATCTCGACCAAGTTAGTCGATCCGCTGACCAAAGCAGTCATAACCGAGCCGGACATTTCTGGAGAAATGGCGATCAAGAGTCCTGCAATATTTTCTGGCTACTATGAGCGCCCTGATTTGACCGAGCAGGCTTTCGATGCCGATGGTTATTTCTATACGGGTGATTTGTTCGCCATCGCAGGTGAAAGCGGCGACCTGAACCGCTATCGTTTCGTCGGGCGGCTCAAAGACATTATCATTCGCGCCGGGATGAAAATTTCGCCGGAAGAAATTGAGTCACTGATTCAGGAACATCCAGCGGTGGCGGAAGTGGCGGTGCTAGGCGTCGAAGATCGCCGTGTGGGTGAGGAGCAGGTATTCGCAGTCGTGGTTTTCAAACCCGATCAAAAGACTTCGCTGTCCGAAATTCACGATTTTCTGAAAACAAAAGACATCGCCGCTTACAAACTGCCGAAAAAGTTGGTGATTGTCGAATCTATGCCGCGCAATCCGGTGGGCAAAATCCTCAAGCGCGTGTTGAAAGAAAAAATTCAAATGCTGCTTGCCGATCAAAAAGCGGCGAAGGAATATCAGGGCGAGGAAATCGCGTTACCTGTATAGAAGCAAAACTCAGATTTTAAAGGACATAGTTATGCTGTGTCCTTTTTTATTTCCGTTAAATATGCACCCCTTGCTAACAAAAACAAAGACGCACCTGCCCGTGCGCCCATGTCCGCCGATGTGGTAATAGCTT
>JBDTNB010000005.1:0-147391 GCA_039933955.1 Chloroflexota bacterium | reverse complement strand
GACACTCATAGTGTGAGCCTTTTTCATGACCATTTCAACTCGCACCACTGGTTACAAGTTGTTCATGGGTTGGTGATGTTCCTGCGCAAACACCAGCTAACCCGTTATAATGAAAATTCTGAGACCATCCAGCATGGGCAGCCAATTGCCCATGCCAATCCCCCAATGAGGTAAACGTGCAGGATATTCTGGTATTGATCCCCAAAGTTGCGAGTATTTTCGCACTGGCCTTTTTCTATTTCTGGCCGGCGATTCCAGCGGGATTGGCGCTGGGATTGTCGCCGTTGCTGGTCATTTTGACAACCAGCTTGAGTTATGCCTGTGGCGCTGCCGTCGTGACACTGTTGGGCGAGCGTATGCGCGCCTGGATTATGCGCCGTTTAGGCAATAAGGCTGAAGTCAAATCGGACAGTTTTCTCCGTCGGATTTGGGAAAAATATGGCATGGTTGGACTTGGACTGCTCGCTCCGATGACGGTTGGCGCACAAATCGGCGCGGCGATTGGGCTGGCGCTAAACGGCAAACCGCGCAGGCTGTTTATCGCACTGGCGTTGGGCGGCCTCGTCTGGAGCATTGCCCTTACCGCTGCCGTCACTCTGGGCGTATTGGGTGTAAATGCTGTCCGCTGACCATTCGCGTCAATCAGCCCAAAATCTGATTGACTCCCTATACAATTTCCAGTAATCTAATCAGGAGTTAGCGAGATTAGAGACCGATGATGGTAGTGTTCAACATATATGGCATTGTAATTGATATGGCGGTTGCGGCGGCACATAGGAGAGATGCGCCTGCTGCTTAGTATGAACTCATAACAATCAAGATATTATGAAAACGGCTGTGGATGCGCAAAGGTTCACAGCCGTTTTTTGTTTTCACGTCTGACCCATAGGAGATATTCAATGACGCACAATCATTCCCGGCTTTCAGGAATGCAAAAATTCTCGCTGATCTGGTTCGGCCAACTCATTTCGCTGGTAGGCACTGCTACGACGCGCTTCGCCCTGCTGGTCTGGGCTTACGAAAAAACCGGTCAGGCGACCACTACAGCCCTGCTCGGCTTTTTCTCGTACATTCTGTATGTTCTGGTCAGCCCATTCGCGGGCGTGATTATTGACCGCCTGGATCGGCGTGTGGTGATGATTCTGGCGGATATGGGCGCAGGTTTGATGACCCTCAGCCTGTTCCTGTTGTATTCCAACGGCAACCTGCAAATCTGGCATCTGTATGTCGCCGAGGCGCTCACGGGCGCGTTCGAAGCCTTTCAACTTCCAGCTTATTCCGCAGCGACCACTATGCTCATCCCTAAAGAACAGTATGGGCGTGTCAGCGGGATGCGCTCGTTGGCTTACGCGGTTTCGCAGGTATTCGCGCCCGCCTTCGCCGGGATCATTTTGCATATTGTTGGCATCAGTGGCGTGATGTTGATCGACGTAGCAACTTTCCTCGTGGGCGTGACCCCGCTGATTTTCATCATGATTCCGCGTCCGCAGGCGAAGGAAGGTGAAAAAGCTGTACCTTCCAAAGGCTGGCGCGATATGCTGTTCGGCTTTCATTACATCGCCCAGCGTCCCGGATTATTAGGCTTGATGCTCATTTTTTGCGGCATTAATTTATCGGCGGCGCTGACATGGTATGCCATCCTGCCACCGATGATTCTAGGGCGTACTGGCGGCGATTCGCTGGCGCTGGCGACGGTGCAGTCAGCGATGGGCATTGGCGGTGTGATCGGCGGCATCGCCATGAGCATCTGGGGCGGGCCAAAACGCCGGATTCATGGCGTGCTGCTTCTGGGCGGAATCTCATTTTTATCCAGCGATTTTTTGCTAGGCGTCGGGCATGTTACGGCGGTCTGGGCTTTTGCCGCGTTTGCTGGAAGCGTCTATATCCCGTTCATCGTCGGCTGTGATCTGGCAATCTGGCAGGCCAAAGTCCCGCCAGAAGTGCAAGGACGGGTGTTCTCCGTGCAAACGTTGTTGCAGCAGTTCACCATGCCGTTGGGTTATTTATTGGCTGGGCCGCTGGCAGATCGCGTCCTGGGGCCAGCTATGATGCCGGGTGGTGCGCTTGCAACCACTTTCGGCGGATTGGTTGGAACCGGGCCAGGAGCGGGCATGGGTTTGATGTTTATCGGGACGTTCATCATGGGTTCGACGATTTGCTTCGGCGGGTATCTATTCGCCGCCGTCCGCAATGTCGAAAAAGAACTCCCTGACCACGATCATGTCGTCGAATCGCTGCCAGGGATTCCGGCGGCGGAATCAGTTTAGCCGGATGCAGTCGCGCGCGGCGTCACGGTTGGCGCTAAAGGCCGTGTCGCCGTCGCGGTGGGGGTTGGGGTCAGAGTTGGCGGCAGCGTGGGCGGCGGAACCGTAGGAACTGCCAGTTCTTTATACAGGTCGCTCACCTTGAAATTTTGGGCGCAGGTAAATTCGGCGACAGCGCCCCAGCCGAACAACCCGCCGGGAAGCTGCACGCGCAGCCAGCCACCGGTGCTGTCCTGGGCATCAACCACGACAATCGCCCCTGGCTGTACCGTGCTGACGACCTGATGGCGCGGGTCTGGCCCAGCGTACAGGGTAACAATCTTGGAGGCGGGCATACACTCAGGATTAATGACCGGAATTTCCAGGCTTTTTTCCTGGGTATTGCCCACCTCATCCTGTGCCGAAAGAACCAACTTCACCGGCTCCGATGGAATGCCGACAATACCCGAAATCGTCCCATCAGCGCCATAGGATGCATCCGTAGGCGTATTGCTGAAGCTTTCCAAACCGCTGAGATGGCTGCTCACCGCGCCGGGGACGCTCCACGTCACGGTCAGATTTTGTACGACATAACGCACCAACTGTGCCGGTTCCGATGTAAAAACAATCTCGCCGAGCGGACGATAAACAAAAACACTCTGGTCAGCGTTGGCCTGCTGCCCGCCGTTCACCGCCAACAGTGACAAAACAACATTACCGGAAAGGTCTTTGGTATCCAGGTTCACACCGGGGGTGTCTTTGTTCATCTGGCTCAAAACAGGTGTGCCATTCAGTTCGAGGCGATATTCACTCACATCAGTGGCCGCCCAATTCAAGACGATGGGCTGTCCCTGCGCCACCTGGGTGCTGTTGACCTGGAAGACGGCGATGACCGGCGTCTTCGCGGGTTGGAACAACACCAACGCCGCTAGGGCCAGCAGCGCCAGAATGACGACTGCGCCGCCAGCCAGCGCCAACGGCGTCCAGGATGGCAGCATCGGTTTCTCGGTGAAGTAGCCGCGTGCCGAGGCGACATAATGCGCGGCATCATTGGAGCGCACCAGCAAATCAAATGGATGCTGGCGCGGTTTGCCCCACAAAGCGGGACTTTTGGGTTTCACTTCGCCCGTCACGGTCATGCGCTGACCGGGGGCAAGCGAGACTTGCGGTGTGATGATGGTGTAGCGCAGCTTATCAGCTTTGTCGCGCCCGCTGATATTTAAGGGCAAAGGCGCACTGCCCTGATTATGAATATGCAGCTTGAAACGATCCCCGCTGGCAAGGCGCGGCGCATCTAAGGCCATGCCAAAACCGGCATAGGGCAGTATCCGCACCAGCAGCACGGCTTCCAATTTTGAATCCGGATTGTCTTTCGTCGAGACTTTGACGGTGACACGATAATCGCCCGGTTTGCTGTCGGGACGGCGCAGCGGTTTGAAATTCACCAGCACTTGCGCCATATCGGTTGGTTCAATGCTGATTTCGGGGCGGTCAATACGAATCCAATCCGGTGGGAGGCCAGTCACTTCAACCCGATAACGCTGCGCCTGTTCGCTGGTGTTGGTGATCGACAGTTCCGCCGACATATGCGCTCCCGGCGAAAACGGCTGGTCGGGGCCAATCACATCCAGGCGGAAAGCGGGTAACTGTAACTCAATGCGCTGCGTGGTATCGTCCACAGCCGCCATCGGTTGAGTGGGTAGTTCGTCGATGTGGTGATAAATCATGCGCAGGTGGCCGACCTGGATTTCCTCGCCACCGTAAAGCGGGCGGGGTTCGTTGGCCTTCAGTTTTTCGCCGTCCACGAAGGTTCCGTTGACCGATTCAAGATCAGTGAGCAGCACCTGTTCGCCATTATGAGCGATGCTGAAATGGTAGCGGGAAATGGTGGTCGTCTCCAGCGCAATTGTATTGCCTGTCGAGCGCCCTACCGATATTGTGTTATCCACCAGCGCGAAAGTCTTGAAGAGACCATCCGGCCAGAAGACATCGAGCCGACCATAAGCCATAACGCACACATACTCCCCGCTAAGACCTGACCCATCCCCATTGTAACTTGATGCCCCACTTTGCAAAAGGTACGCACAACAATCGTGGGGCGAACGCGGGGCATGAGGCTGATTGAAACCCTTACCTTACCTTAAATCACCAACATACCCTAATTTTTAGGGGCTGGCGACGAGCATAATCCGGTTAAAGTATAAATAAGCAAACGTTATTGAAACGTAAACGGAGTGTATGTGATGTGGACTAAACTTGTCGCCGGAACTTTATTCCTAACCTTTTTGGTCTTTGTTAACCTGGCCGCAGGCTTCGCATCGTCATCTAACCATATTGAAACCAGCGCGATTGCCCCCATCGCTGGGATTTTTCAATTCCTGGTCGATGTGGGAGCCGTCTTAGTGATTGGCTTCGTCGGCATCCGCCTGTTCGTCAAACTGGCGCAGCAGACCGAGACTCATAGCCGCCAATATGTCCGTCAGCCACAATCAAGTGCTCAGGTGTCTTCTCAATCGCAGCCGTTTGAACCGGTAAATTATCAGGGTTGGAACGGAAATACACCACTGCCGTTTGATAATCATGCACCGGCAGCCTTCGACAACCAGACCGTGTTGCAACCGCCGCCGATGAATATGAACGAACCCCAGCAAGGCGTCCTCGTCCAAAATATCCACCGGATGCGCCAACAGCGCAGCGGCTACCGTATAGTGCGCTGAACTCTAACAAAAAAGGGTGTGTCGATATGTGACACGCCCTTTTTTATTTGGATCAAAAATGTTTCGTTAGACGCGGTGGCAGGCCACCCAATGTCCGGGAGCCATTTCCAGCAATTCCGGGTCGGGGTCTTGATAGCACAGGTCGAATGAAACCGGGCAGCGCGTATTGAAATTGCAACCGGTGGGCGGGTTCGCTGGGCTGGGTACGTCACCTGCGATGATAATCCGCTGGCGGCGTTCTTCCACAAACGGATCAGGAACCGGCACGGCAGACAGAAGCGCCTGCGTGTAGGGATGGAGCGGATTATCGTAGAGTTCGTCCGCCGCCGCCAATTCGACGATTTTGCCCAGATACATCACGGCCACGCGGTCACAAATATGGCGTACCATGCTCAAATCATGGGCGATGAACAAATACGTCAGGTTGAGTTCATCCTGCAAATCTTCGAGCAAATTCACAACCTGCGCCTGAATCGACACGTCCAGCGCCGAAATCGGTTCGTCCGCCACGATGAAGCTGGGCTTGAGCGCCAGCGCACGCGCCACGCCGATACGCTGCCGCTGACCGCCAGAAAATTCGTGTGGGTAGCGGTTGACATAATAGGGATTCAAACCCACGCGCTCCAGTAGAGCCTCGACATATTCTTGTTCTTCTTTTTTGTTGTCGATGATTTTGTGAATACGCAGCGGTTCGGCCACAATCCGGCCCACCGACATGCGGGGGTTGAGCGATGCAAACGGATCCTGGAAAATCATTTGCATCCGCTTGCGCATTTTTCGCAGTTCTTCAGCGGGCAGGGTGGTGAGTTCTTTGCCTTCAAACACCACTGACCCTGAAGTCGGCTTGTAAAGTTGAAGGATAGTACGGCCTGTCGTGCTTTTACCACAGCCTGATTCGCCCACGAGGCCGAGGGTTTCGCCTTTATATACGTCGAAACTAACATCATCAACGGCTTTGACCGCGCCAACCTGCCGCTGCAAAATGATGCCTGAGGTAATCGGGAAATGCTTTTTCAAACCACGCACACTGAGCAGCACTTCTTTGTCTTTGTTCGCCGCACTTGCGTGGGATTGGGTCGCTGTTACAGGGGATACCATGATTATGCCACTCCTTGTTGCTGTACCAGCGCTGCCTGGGACGCTTTTGCTTCTGGGGTGTATTCTTCCGTCCGAACATCGACCCAGCAGGCCATCATGTGGTCTGGGGTCTTCGCCTCCGGGACAGTGAGCAGCGGTGGAATCGCCTCCGCACAAAATTCCTTCTTATGCGGGCAGCGCGGCGCAAACGGGCAGCCTTTTGGCTCTATACGCATGTCCGGGGGCGAACCTTCAATCTGGATCAATTTTTCGTGACTCTGGCGGTCAAGTCGGGGGAGGGATTTCAACAAACCGAGGGTATAAGGCATCCGGGTATCTTTAAAAACTTCTTTGACCGGCCCGCGCTCCACGATACGTCCTGCATACATAACCTGGATCGTATCCGCCAACCCGGCCACAATACCCAGGTCATGCGTAATCCAGATCATCGCCATGCCGATTTCGTCCCGCAGCCGCCGCACCAGTTCGAGAATCTGAGCCTGGATGGTCACATCAAGCGCGGTAGTCGGTTCGTCGGCAATCAGCAGTTTGGGGTTGCAAGAAAGCGCCATTGCGATCATTGCACGCTGGCGCATACCGCCCGAAAATTGGTGCGGGTAGCTGTCCAGCCGTTTGCGGGCATCCGCCACACCGACCAATTCTAACAGATCAGTAGCGCGGTCACGCGATTCTTTTTCGCTCATGCCCAGGTGTAGTTTGAGGGCTTCGGTAATCTGTGTGCCGATGGTCAACACAGGATTCAGCGAGGTCATCGGGTCTTGAAAGACCATCGCAATTTCCGCGCCGCGCACAGCCCGCATCTCTTCCTGGGTCAATTTCAATAAATCGCGCCCTCGGAACAACACCTCGCCGTTTTCAATTTTTCCAGGCGGGCTGGGGATAAGGCCCATGATTGAGAGTACATGCACACTCTTACCACTGCCGCTCTCGCCCACTACACCGAGGGTTTCCCCTTCGTGAAGTTTATAGGAGACGCCGTTAACGGCGTAGACCGTACCCTCTTGTGTATAAAAGCGGGTTACCAGGTCTTTGACCTCCATCATTACAGGCTGCGTCAAAGTAAAATTCCTCCTCAGTAAGCTAAAGACCTCGTAAAAGGTAATTTAAAAAATTGTTGGCTAATTTTGCCCCATTCCTCCTAAAATGCAAAAACTCTCATAACCAAACAATGATTCGATTTCTTTGTAATACCTGTACAAAGCTCCCAGGTTCAAAATCTGAATAGGCAGAGTGGCTAATCAACGGAACGCACGAGATCCCAATCGTGTGCCAAACCGAGCAAACGGTCAAAGGTGGCTTCGATGACGCGGCGGCGGCGAATTTTAAAATCCGGCTTGGTCACATAATGGTCAATATGCCGGTCATAACTGCGTAGATATTGTTCTTTCCATTGTCGGATGATTAACTCGGTAACCGGCAGTGGCATGGCAAAATGTTCACACAGCAGCGCCAGTATATCCACGCTGGGCATTAACATATCTTCGCCGCACGCACCGAGGATGTCATCATCATCATCACTCGGATACATCACATACTTACCACCTAAGCAGGCTTCAATGGTTTTAATCAATTGCTTCATCAGGCTGTCGAGATAATCACCGGCTCCGTCGCTGTCAAAGTTGCCCGTGCCCCAGGTGACCATGCATCAACTCCATATAGACAAGGGCGCTGCTATAGCACCCTTGTCAGATGTCTTTTCTTTTGCTTCAGACGGGAGTGAGCGTATTCGCAATCCGCGCTTTATACCATGCAATTGTGGCACGCAGCCCTTCGCGGAAAGGCGTATGCGCCCGGAAGCCAAATTCGTTTTCTGCGCGGCTCACGTCAAGCTGGCGGCGTGGTTGTCCATTCGGCTTGCTGGAATCCCAGCGAATGCTGCCGCTATACCCAACTTCTTCGGCAATCGTTTCCGCAAGCTCTTTGATACTGATTTCCGTGCCGCTGCCAATATTCACCGGTTCCGCACCGTCATAATAGGCGGCTGCCAGAGCAATCCCCTCGGCGGCATCTTTGACATACAAAAATTCGCGTGTGGGTGAGCCATCCCCCCACAAAACAATCTCGTTTTGCCCAGCATTCTGGGCCTCAAGCATCTTACGGATTAGATCAGGGATGACATGCGCATTTTCATTATGGAAATGGTCACCGGTTCCGTACAAATTGGTCGGCATTAAATGAATGGCGTTAAAACCATATTCGGCGCGGTAAGCCTGGCTCTGCACCATCAACATTTTCTTCGCCAGTCCATAAGATGCATTGGTTTCTTCGGGGTAACCATTCCACAGATCTTCTTCTTTGAACGGCACGGGCGTAAATTTGGGATAGCTGCAAATCGTACCTACGCCTACAAACTTTGGAATACCGGCCTGCCGTGCATATTCCTGAACCATCGTTCCCATCATCAGGCTGTCATAAAAATAGCTGCCCGGATGTTTGCGATTTGCGCCGATACCCCCAACCATCGCTGCCAGATGAATCACCATCGTGGTGTTGGGGTTATCTTCATACAAACGGATAACATTGGCTTCATTGCGCAAGTCATAATCGTGGCTGCGCGGAATCACAATCGCACCTATGCCGAGTGTACGCAAATGCTCTACCAGATGCGAACCTAAAAATCCCCCGCCACCTGTCACGATGATTTTCTGATTGTTCCAGTCGAATGTCTTGTTCATTGATTAGAGTCTCACATTCATAAACTTGGTTTGGCATTATATCACGAAGAATCGTTTTTATGACTTTTCCTGTGAATAACATAATGTGCCGCGAAATGAATGGCAGTTACAGACATTTTGTTGATTCAATTGCAGATCGAGGGTTTTTAACAAACCAGCCTCCTCTCGGTGATCGAAAGGAAGCCAGAATTTTTCAGAAGTGAAATTGGTTACTGCTCTGCGGACAAGGCTTTAGGTGACGGACACAACCGATGTTGATGTGACAACTGCCGGAAGCATTCCAGTGAGCATACGCCCCATTGCCATCGTGTGACAGCATACACCGCGACTCTTAAAAAAGTCGCAGTTACAATTCCAGGCATTGTTCTGATAGGTGAACTCATGGGTGCTGTTGCTGCCTTCAAACGAAGCATCCAGGGCGAGAAAACGAATACGATCCGTTTCTTCGGAGTAGCGCTTGACTTTTTCAACATCGCTGACGACATTCTGACCAGATGCATACGGGACAGGTTCACGCTTGAGCATAGGGCGCAGCAACCGCTCAATAGTCATGATGTGTGGGCAAATCTTGTGCTGCCCGTAACCGGGGCAACTGCAATGCCAACCGTGGTCGTTAAGGGTAAGCGCGTAGGTATTGTTATCCCCCTTGAATTCGACTTCAAGCGAACGGAGGGTTATGCGTTGGGGTTCTTGTGCGTAGCGTTTGGCTTTTTCGATTTTCCCGATCATACCGTAGTCCATAGCAAGCATACTCCTTATGCTAAGTGACCGAAAATAAAACACGCGGCTTGGAGAGAACCCAAACCGCGTGCTGGAAAGGCAAATGTGTGAATTGTTGGCTCTAAAATCTTCATAAGAGAACACACTCCTCATGTGCCAACTTATTATGAGTTTAAGGCAAGTTTAAGCATTTGTCAAACGAATTTCTATCAACTATCGGTTAGATTTAACGAGCAGTTTGACCTGAATTTTGGAGATAGGCGGTCAGTTTTGTTATTTAATATCCACATTCAGACTATAGTTGGTACAATTCAACAAGTTTCGGCATTCAGATGAATTTTGAGTAAAAAAAAGGACACTCATGATTGGTGCAAATGAACACCGCCAGAAAGCTGGGAAGGGCGCAGTCACACTTGCTATTGTGACCGTGAGTGATACACGCACACCTGAAACGGATCAGAATCGCCAGTATATCGAGGAACGCATGGCTGAACTCGGCCATTTTGTCGCTGAATATCGCTTGATTAAGGATGAACCCGATCAGGTCTCGGCGGTCATGGATGAACTGACTGCGATGCCCGAAGTACAGCTTGTCCTGTTCAACGGCGGCACAGGCATCAGCCCGCGCGATACTACCTACGATGTAATCAGCCGTTATCTGGAAAAAACACTTCCCGGCTTCGGCGAATTATTCCGCATGTTGAGCTTCCAGGAAGTTGGTGCGGCAGCCATGTTCAGCCGCGCGACAGCCGGGGTCTATCACAACACTATCATTTTTTCGATGCCGGGAAGCCCCAATGCGGTACAGGTTGCGCTGGAAAGATTGATTATCCCGGAAATTAATCATCTCGCCTGGGAAATCGCGCGCAAAAGTTAATGTTTGACCGATTCTAAAGCACTCATCGCTAGACGTGCCACCAGCCGTCGCGGCAGAAAACGGTGCATACTGGCAAGCACTTTATTGGTAAAACCGGGGATGTTAATCGTCATGGCCGCCATCAAGCCTTGATACCCTGCTTCCGCTACCTGATTGGGTTTCATCAGCCCGCTCTGTATGAATTTCGAGTCCTGCATCGCCGCCCGTTCCTGAAAACCCGACGCCGTACCGCCGGGGCATAATGCCGAAACCGTAACCCCGGTTCCACGCACTTCTTCAGCGATGGATTCCGAGAACGACAGGACATAAGCTTTGGTTGCGCAGTACACCGCCATCAAAGGCCCCGGTTGAAAGCCTGCGGTGGATGCAACGTTAAGAATTTTCCCGCTGTGACGCTCAATCATCAACGCTAGGAAGAGCCGTGTCAGATGGGTCAGTGTGACCATATTCAACTGCATCATTTGAAGTTGCTGCTGCAAATCAACTTCTGAAAAGCGGCCATAAGTGGCGAAACCAGCATTATTCACCAGCACATCCACCTGAATGCCAGAGGCTTGAATTTCATTGAACAACTCATCTGGTGCGGACGTTGCGCTCAGGTCTTTGACAATCACTTTGGTTTGTGTACCGTATTGCGTCGCTAATTGCGCGGCTAGTGCGATCAGTTTATCGCTGCTGCGCGCCACCACGATCAGGTTGTAACCTTCGCGGGCAAACACTTTCGCTAATTCCAGTCCGATTCCGCTGGATGCACCCGTGACTAACACTGTCTGCTTGCCGTTTGTAAGTTCGCTCTTCATGACTGCCCCTATTTTGACATTGCGTACTTTAATTGACACCGTGTACGCTTTTAAGGATAATGTAAATCATTAGGCTGTCAACAAGCAATGTTGGCAGCCTGTACGGTAGTAAACAAATGTACAGAACGACCTACCGGGAAAGAAACAGGGATCTATGGAAGTTAAATTGGATCGCCGCAAGCAGCGGACACGGCGGATGCTGCGAGAGGCACTTATCAGCGAAATTCTGGAACAAGGTTACGATGCCGTCACCGTCCAGGACATCACCGAACGCGCCGACCTGCGCCGCGCGACATTTTACCTGCATTACAAAGACAAAGATGAACTGCTGCTGACTGTCTTGCAGGAAACCTTTGACGCGCTGGTGGTAGAAATCGGGCCAGCAATGCATGGCGATATACTGGCTGGTAAAACGCAGATTGAACCATTTCGCATCACCTTCCAGCATGTTGCAGACAACGCCGATTTGTATCGCATTATTCTGGGTGGTCAGGGCGGCGCGGCAATTGCCCAACGTATTCAAGCCTATTTAGCGGCATTAGTGACCCACGCGCTGCGCAGTGCATCCCCTGCGTCATTGGCCCTACCCATCGACGTAATAGCCAATTATCTCGCCGGGGCAGAACTTAGCCTCATTGCATGGTGGCTCAACAGCGGCCAACCCTATCCAGCCGAGGAGATGGCGCACATGACTCAGCGGTTGATTTTACAGGGCGTGCTGGATGTTGTAGACGTGAAAAGTGTCAATGTCAGATCGTGACGTACAATTTTCAGTTATACAACCGGGCGCTCGTGGAAAAAGAGCAAACGCGGCGCGGCAATGCCCGCAGCGATTGCGCCTAAAATCAAGGCGGTTTTGATTCCATTGACCACTGCCGTGACCAGGATGGTGCTACTGGACGCCGGGTCAGCAGTCGATAACTCGATAATCCCCATCATCGCTCGGTATGCAAATCCGCCGGGAACCAGCGTCACCGCCGCACTGATGGTAAAAATCGTCATCGGCACACGCCAGTGTCGGGCAAAAACGACGCCCACCACGCCGATTACTACCGCACCGAATAAAGTCGCCAGTTCAATATCTAGTCCTGCCTGCATCAGCAGCGTTCGTGTCGCGTGCCCTATAGCACCGCCGAGTGCGCAGCCTATCAGAGTTCGCGTGGGCACGTTGAACAGAATTGCGAATCCCGTCGCTGCTAATGCCGACCAGAAGGCATCCTGAATTAAAAAGCCGATCAAATCAATGGTACTCATAAGCCGCTGACCCCCATCAGCCGGATCGCCAGCAGCAATCCCAACGCAATACCCAACGAGACCAGTCCGCCAGTGATTCCACGCACGGTTCCAACAACCAGATGGCCTTTGATAAAGTCGTCAGCACAGTTAATCAAGGGTACGCCTGGAACCAGCAGCAGCACCGATGCTGCCAGAGCAGTTTGCGACTGTGCGCCCCATTTCATGATGATGGCGGTGCTGGCGATAACCCCGGCGACAAAAGCTGTCCCCACGACCACCAGCAGCGAATTAAAATAGAGCCGGTTAAGTTCCTGCCGTACCCACATAGCAACTGATGCCGCAACCAGCGTGACAAAAAAGACCGGCCAATCACCGCCTAACATGCGGCTGAAGGCAGCGCAGGCCAAGCCGACCATCGCTACCACAACCCAGCGATTATACTGTTTAGGCAGGTGGTCGATACGCTCGATTTCTTCCCGCACTTGAAACCGATCCAGTTTCCCTTCAGTTACTTTACGGCTGAGTTCATTGACTTCAGCGATAATCTGCATGTTGACGCCAATAGCGACGATGCGGCGAATTTTAGTGCGGAATTCCTGGCCGCTGATGGTCGTCGCCACAATCGCGTTGGGCGATACCAGGATGTCCATCCAGTCTGCGCCCAATCCCGTCCCCAGACGGTGAACGGTTTCTTCAATGCGTGCCGATTCTGCGCCGTGCTGGAGTAAAAGCTGCCCTGCCCACAGGGATAAATCAATCACATCGCGCAGCGCCTCGCGCTCCAGGGGCGGTTTCTGGGTTGGTTGTTCTGCCATGCCGTTTCCTTTTCTGGGTCAGAATTGAGCCGTTTAAGTTCACAAAGCACATTGGAAACAAGGCATATTTTATGGCAGCGTAGAGTCAAAATGCCAACATTTAAATATATAATGTATAGATATGGGGTTTTTACAACCACAGACATCAATCGTCTATAAGTTAGGATAGCGCGATTCCGGGGAGAATCCTACAGGATGAAAAGCAGGGTTTTTCGAGGATTTACGTCCACTGTCAGCGTTTTGATGGCGCTGGCGGTTGGCGGATTCATTGGCCTGCTGGTGAGCGTGGTGGTGATTACGCGCCTGTGGGGTTAGGCCTGTGCAGCGCGCAGTGTGAACACCGTGATTTCCGGGCGGCAATTGAAACGCACAGCGGGATTAATCGTCCCCACCCCGCGATTCGTGTATTGAATCATATTTCCGACCTGGTAACGTCCCAGCGGATATTTTTTTGAATATTGTGGAACAACTAATGGCCCGATAAAGGGAAGGATGACCTGACCACCATGCGAATGTCCGGAAATTTGTAGGTCAAAACGTCCAGTTGCCACGCTGATATCGGCATAATCTGGCTCATGCGCCAATAAAATCGCCGCGCCATTTTCCGGCAGCAGCGCCAGCACATCATCCATGCGGTCTTTACGCTCCCAATAATCATCAACACCCGCCAGATGCAAAACGGCATCACCGCGTTGCAGGGTGTAAACGCTGTTGCTTAAATCGGTCAGGCCGCTTTGCACAATCACCCGCCGCACCGCGTCAGGGTCTGTCCAGTGGTCATGATTACCCAGAATCGCAACCCGCGCATCTTTCGCGGTTAGATTTTTCAGGGTTTCGATCAAGGGCGATTCGAGTATTTCCATCGGCCCGTGCGTGACAAAATCGCCAGTGATCGCAATCGAGTCCGGTTCCTGGGCATTGACCAGCGCCACGACCCGCACCAAACGTTCTGGCGTCATGCCCGTCCCCAGGTGAATATCGCTGAACTGTACCAGCTTGTAACCATCGAACGCCGGATGCAGGCGCGGCAGAGTCAATTCCAATGACACGACTTCAAACATATCCGGTTCAACATCATGGGCATAGCCGAAACCACTGATCCCCGCCACCGCCGTACCAACCGCTGATGCCAGACTGATTTTCAGAAATTTTCGCCGTGATATGGTCATAAGCCCTTTCAAATCTCCACACTATTCAAATACAAGGGCGGATCACATATGCATGATCCGCCCCACAAATTCATTCTAACACAGACGGTCAATCAGCTTATACCAGCCCGAAACTCTGCATCGCGTTACCCAATGCCGTGCCAAAAATCAGCGATGAAATCACACTACTGATTATTCCTAGCACGATAATCCCGGCGACCAGCGACATACAGCCTTTCGCCGAACCAAAATCATAAGATGTGCCGATGCGCCCTGCCGATTTAAACACCACGACCAAAGCTGCCAGCGCCATAATCGGCGCGCACAAAACGCCAAACATACCCGCGCCAATCGAAATCGTGCCTACCAGCAAACATAACCATATGAAAAAGACCGGCGTCATCAGGGAATAAAACGGCACAAGCTGGCTCATCATAAACGGCATCGTTCCGTTTCCACCCAGGAGCTTGGACGCGACCACATGGATCAAGAGGCACAGTATCACCATCGACAGCGCGCTGGCGACTCCATTGACCACCGCACCGATGACCAACGGAGCTGGGCTTTGCGTTTGAAAGTCTTTGAGCGCTTTTTCAATCTGACGTGAAGAAACTTTAACCGTCTCAGCCTGATATTTCTCCGGCGTGAGCGCTTTTTGATAATCAATCGCCTTGCTCATCAACTGCGAGAACACAATCGGCGCGAGGAATGTGATAATCGCCACAACCACCGCGTAAATGGTCAGGTCGAAGGCTGCCGACGCCCAACCAATTTCCTGGGCTTTGGACTTATGATCGGTCTTGCGCTTGAGAACCTTACCCTGTTCCTGAGATTTGATAAAATTCCCGCGCTCTTCCCCGCTCATGAGTCGCCGGACGGCTTCTTCGTTGCTCGTATTAAACTGGCCGCTCGCCAAACTCAGGAAATACTGGTCATTCTTCAAGCTGGGGTCAATCTGGAGGGCTTTTGCCAATGCCTTTACGGCCTTCGCGCTGTCCTGTGCCACAACCATGCTCATGGCTTCGTCAACATATTCCCGTCCGCGTCTCATCTGCTTTTCAGATACGTGGATTTCCTTCTCGCCTCCATAAACCGGTTCCGGACTGGCAGCGCGTGATGCTGCCTTTGAAACCTGCTCTTGAAGGTGCTGCGCGGCACGGGATGCCAGCTCCCGCAGCTTCGGTTCAGAATCGTTTTGCGCCGCGTCTTCCAGCGCTTTAATAGCCGCCGAATCGCGGCAGTCCGCCAGGGCGACAATCGCCTTACGCCGTTCTTTAGCGTCCTTGTTCTTCAGTTGTTTCAGCAGTTTTGCATCGACTGCCATCGCCCATATCCTTCAAGAATTATATTGAGGGTTCTTTCTTGATTATCACCGAGAATGCCTGCGCCATTCGTGAAGATTGTGATTCTTAGGAAATTTTTTATATCGGCTTTGCGCAGCTATTAATCGAGAACAAAATTGAGATTCGTGGGTCTTTTTAAGCGTCTGAAAGGTAATCCACTTAAGTTACACAAGTCTACGAATTGATGGGGAGTTCTTAAAAGAGGGTTAAAGCATGGCTATTCGGGCGATTGTCTTTGATATTGGCGGCGTGTTGGAAATTACACCCAGACTGGGCATTGATGAAAAATGGGAAGCGATTTGGCACTTACAACCGGGTGAATTGAACAAAAAACTTTACGACGTCTGGAAAGGTGGCAGCATCGGAACGATCACCGAAGCCGAGGTCTATAAAAAAATTGGTGAGATCATGGGGCTTGATGAAGCCGAAGTTAACGCCTTCATGGATGATACTTGGCGCGAATATCTGGGCACACTGAATGTGGAACTGCT
This sequence comes from Chloroflexota bacterium, assembly GCA_039933955.1. Classification (GTDB taxonomy): domain Bacteria; phylum Chloroflexota; class Anaerolineae; order Aggregatilineales; family Phototrophicaceae; genus CFX2. Next base: position 131,228 of record JBDTNB010000005.1, on the reverse strand, counting down.
CGATTATTTTCGCAGTTTACATGGGCGTTTCAAGACCGGAATCCTCAGCAACAGTTTCGTCGGCGCACGGGAACGCGAACAAGCGCTGTACCACTTTGACGAAATGACCGACGTAATCGTCTATTCACACGAAGTTGGGATGCAAAAACCCAACCCGGAAATTTATAAACTCACCTGGGAAAAGTTGGATATCCAGCCCCACGAAATGATCTTCCTCGATGACCGCGACGCAGCCATTGACCCCGCCAATGCGCTTGGCATTCATGGGATCGTCTTCAAAGACAATGCCCAGACCATCGCCGACATTGAAGCCTGCATTAAGGCCAATGCGTGAACGGTGTATAACAAAAAGGCGAATCGTTTTGATTCGCCTTAAAAATTCACTGTAGGGGCGAACCGCTGGTTCGCCCTTTTTGAAATATGTTTATAGCAGCGGTGACTTTTCCATATCGGCGTAATCCGAGGCGACTTCGCGCCACGCCCGCCCCAACCGCTTGAAACCTTCTTCGATGTCGGTGGGTTTTTGCGATCCAAAATTGATGCGCATCCGGTGACTGCCACAGCCGTTGGTATAAAAGACGTTGCCAATAGCATAGGCCGCGCCCATATGAATGGCCGTGATGTACAATTCGGCGGCGGTGGGGCCACTTTTGGGCAACTGTACCCATAGGTACAACCCACCTGAGGGCGCATTCCAGTATGAGCCAGGGGGCAAATATTTCGCGGCAGCCGCCAGCGCCACGTCACGGCGGCGGCGCAGTTCTCGGTTGTTCCGTTCAAGCTGTTGGGCCATGACTCCACGTTCCAACATGAGATGGATAGCACGCTGATTCAGACCCGGCGTTGAGGTATCTGCCGCTTGTTTGACGCGCACCAAGCGCTCATAATGGGTATTGTCGCTGATAATATAGCCAATGCGGACTCCAGGCAGCAGCATTTTAGTAAATGCGCTCACATGCAGCACGATCCCGCTGTCATCCAGGGCTTTCAGTGGAGGCACGCTCTCGCCTTCAAATCGCAGTTCATGGTAAACGCCGTCTTCCAGCACCGGTATGTGATAATCTGTCGCCAGATTAATCAATTGGCGGCGGCGGTGCAGCGGCATAACAATTCCGGTAGGATTATGGAAGGTCGGCATCACATAAATGAGCTTAGGGTGGTTGTCGAGAATGAAGTTCTCCAGCATATCTAGGCGGATACCGTCTTCATCCATGCTGATCCCATGAATTTGCACACGGCGCGTCCGCACAATGTCTATCATACCCACATAAGTCGGGTTTTCGGTGACAATCGTATCGCCTTCGGAAAGTAACGCCTGTACGACCAGATCAAGCCCCTGCTGCGCACCACCCGTAATGAGTACCTGATCGGCATTACAGCGAATGCCCAATGCGCTGACATAATCCCGCACAGCGGAACGCAGCGGCCCATAACCCTCAGCGATTTCATAGCCTAGCGCCCGTGCGCCATCACGATCCAGCACTGTATTCAGCGCATCGCGTAAATGCTGTACCGGAAAAAAATCTATCGGTGGCGATCCCTGAGCAAAACTGATAATGCCCGGTTTGCGTGCCATTCGCATCATTTCGCGGATCGAGCGATCCGGTGTCGTCGGTGCTTCAGTGGCATTGGCTGGGCTGGGAACAGGTGCGGGAGCAGACCCATTTCCGTTGTTATCCCCGGCGATAAATGTGCCACGTCCGGCATGAGCGCTCAAGAATCCCTCGGCACGCAGTTCAGCATAGGCGTTAACGACGCTAATCCGGCTGATATTCAACTGGTGGGCGAGGTCACGGCTGGCGGGCAGGCGGGTTCCCGCGCTCAATGTCCCGCTTTCAATTTGGGCGCGGATGTGGCGGATAAGCTGCCTGTAGATTGGTTCTTCACCGTCGCGGTCAAGCGATATGGCAAGTTTAGAGGGGTTTAACATACCAAGTTTCCATTCTTATATGTCAGGGGCTGGCTTTCACCTTCTGTGACTGTAGCATGTGCGGCTTAAGTCCATATTACCATTTAAGGCCAATATGGTCTACATCCGAAAATAAATCTTTATTTTACGTTTTTTCACTTTCGCCTGTGCCCTTCTTGCCGTATAGTTAATGGATAATAATGTGTTCGTCTTGTGCAAGTGGAGTCATCCTCACCATGCCCGATCTTGATGCCTTTGAAGCTGAAGTAAAAGCAAAGATTAAGCAGCTTTCGGCCAAAGACCCGGCTGCACGCCGTAAAGCTGCTGTCTGGTTGGGCGAGGCTGGCGACCCCACTGCCATCACCGCTTTAGCCCAGGTATATAAAAATGATGCTGATCCGCGTGTTAAAGATGCGGCAGCCTATTCGCTGGGGATGTTCCGAAAACTGGAACAGGAATTAGATGGTGACGACTCGGAAGCAGTAGTCGCACTCCTGCAAAAAGTTGCGCTGGAAGGCAAGATGGGCGGGCGTCAGGCAGTTTCTACACGCTCCGTCGTTAAACTGGAATTAGGGCTGCTGATTTCGGCCATTTTGGTGGCGGTGCTGGCTTTTGTCCTGCCAGGGATTATCAAAGGCGGCGGTGGCGGTTCCGAAACCGTCATCAACAACAATTCAGAGCCGACTCAGGTCGCCGCCGCAGCCGATAAAGATCGCACGACCATTGTCCATGATTTGCGCTCGGCCATCACTATGTTGGGCAACAATGCCGCCAAACTTCAGGCACAGTATCAATTGGTACTTGGCGGCGGAAAAATCCCCTGCAATGAATTTTTCGACAGCCTGACACCTTATGCTTTATCGCCCGCCAATGCCCAGGAATTTACTGATCTGGCGGCGATTGCATCGGACATTAATCAGGTTGAAACCGATTATATGAATGCTAAAAGCACCTATGATACGGTTTGCAGTGGCACTACCTTATCTGCCGGGGATTTTGGCGCGCCGATGGGCGGGACGGTTGCCGTCATTCAACATCTGGCAACCATCGATACCGCGCTGAAAACTGCTGAGGCCAACAGCACCAGAAATGCAACCATCGCCCCAGCTACAATCGTACCAACGCCTGCCCCAACAGCCGTCGGTGGTGGGATTGACCTGCATCCGCACTTGACTGCGCTGCAAAATATCATCGACGATGTGACCGCACCATCAGGCGCATATACGTTATTGAATCAATATTGGACAGAAGCTGCATCACCTAACGGAACACAAGGATGCAGCTATCCATTTGATACGACCAAAATCCCGGTGGATTATGTACTGCCGCCCGAAATCGCTCCAGCCGCCCCCACGCTTAAAGGCAGCACCGATCTGGTGAACACGGGTCTTGGCGCATTGCGTAATGGCTGGGACACCTTTAAAGCGGCCTGCTCCGCCAATACCCTGCCACAATATACAGTGGATGGCCTCGCGCGCATGAACGCCGCCAAACAAGCCTTCGATCTCGCTTCTCGGCAGCTCGCCGGTCTGCGCGGTAGCTAATTTTCGTTCACGCCATTTGCCAGAGAGAAACGAATAATATTTCTCTCTGGCCCTTCAAAATTCCGTCCCCAAATCAAGCAAGCCAATAAGCCTTCATATTTTTAAAGAGCCGAGACTTGTCTCGTCCACTAATACAGGCCTCATGATAAGTTCTTTAAAGGTCACGAAAGGTCACATGTGATATAATAAAAACGGAGGCAAAAATTTTGGATACCATCTACTTTTATTCGACAAAAGAAGAATACGGCTGCTTTTCCAACTTCTCCCAGCATGGCTTTGAACTCGATGGAAAATACTGGAAAACGTCGGAGCATTATTTCCAGGCGCAAAAATTCGCCGGGACGAAATTCGAGGAACAGGTTCGGATCGCGTCAAGCGCCAAACAAGCGGCAGACCTCGGACGCCGCCGTGATTTCCCCCTGCGTGCCGATTGGGAACAGGTCAAAGATGCTGTTATGCAGCGCGCTGTATTACGCAAATTTGAAACCCATGCCGACATCCGCGAAATTTTGCTCCATACAGGCAATAGTTACCTTGTGGAAAACGCGCCGGGAGATTATTACTGGGGCATTGGCAAAACTGGCACGGGGCAGAATAAGCTCGGCCAGATTTTGATGGTTGTGCGCGCATTCCTGCGGGAAAACAAACAAGGGACGTAATGCCCCTTGTCTGAATATTGTGTTCGTTTGCTTGCCGTCAGCTAGATGATTGGCTCAGTTGGCGGTTCGACTGTGGTGGTCGCCGTCGCGCTGCCCAATGGGAGCTTGCCACCCATCAATTCTTCAAAAGCCGTGCGATCCAGTGTTTCCTGCTCCAACAGCACCTTGACCAACAAATCCAGCTTGTCTTTGTTATCGGTCAAAAGCTGTTTGGCACGGTTGTAACCGTTGGTCAGAATGCGACGGACTTCATTGTCAATTTCTTCAGCAGCCTGTTCGCTGTAATCACGGGTTTCGCCAATCTCGCGTCCCAGGAAAACCGCGCTGTTGTTCGACCCAAAGGTACGCGGCCCCAACGTTTCACTCATACCGTAGCGCGTAACCATTGACCGGGCAAAATGGGTAACGGTTTCAAGATCACTGCTCGCGCCGGTTGTGAGTTGGTTGAAGATGATTTCTTCTGCTGCGCGTCCACCGAGGGCGGCAGTAATCGTATCTTCAAAATACTCTTTCGAGTACAGAAATTCGTCCTCATCTGGGCGTGCCATCACATACCCCCCCGCACGTCCACGTGGCACAATCGTGATTTTCGTCACCGGGTTACTGTTCGGCAGCAGGTGATACAGAACCGCATGACCGCCTTCATGATAGGCAATCTGGAGTTTTTCTTTATCCGAAAGCACGCGCGATTTGCGTTCTGGCCCCATCGTCACGCGATCCATGCTTTCGCTTAGTTCGCTCATACCGATGGCTTTTTTGTTGCGGCGCGCGGTCAAAATGGCCGCTTCGTTAACCAGGTTTTCCAGGTCAGCGCCGGAGAAACCCACTGTCATCTTCGCCAGATTATCCAGGTCGGCATCAGCAGCCAGCGGCTTGCCCTTGCTGTGGACTTTCAGGATTTCCATGCGGCCTTTGATGTCCGGGTTATCCATCACAACCTTGCGGTCAAAACGGCCTGGACGCAGCAGCGCCGGATCGAGGATGTCGGGACGGTTGGTCGCCGCGCACACGATCACGTTCGTGCCCGTCTCAAAACCATCCATCTCCACCAGAATCTGGTTGAGTGTTTGTTCGCGTTCGTCATGACCGCCGCCCAGACCCGCGCCACGATGGCGGCCTACGGCGTCGATTTCGTCCACGAATATGATGGCCGGGGCTTCGGCTTTCGCGCGGTCAAACAGATCGCGCACGCGGCTTGCGCCGACGCCGACGAACATTTCGACGAATTCCGAACCGGAAATGCTAAAGAAGGGTACGCCTGCTTCACCCGCGACAGCCCGCGCCATCAGGGTTTTACCGGTTCCGGGAGGGCCGACCATCAATACGCCTTTGGGGATACGTGCCCCCAGGCGGATAAATTTCTCCGGTTCCTTCAGGAATTCAACAATTTCCTTGAGTTCTTCTTTGGCTTCTTCTGCGCCTGCTACATCCGCGAACGTCACCTGTGGGCGTTCCATATCGCGGGTTACGCGGGCGCGGCTGCGGCCAAAGCTCATGGCCTGATCCTGCCCTGTCCGTACCGAGCGCATCATCCGCCACAACAGCCAGATAATGAGCAGGGTTGGCACAACGGCGATCAGCAGTTGGAACAGAATGCCCGACGTATTATCCCCAGGCAATTCTTCATATGTGAGTGCTGCGAATTGATCGCTGGTGACCCCGTAAGTCTTCAGAGCGTCGAACAAGTTACTTTCGCGCTCCTTATAATACGAGACACGGCTCCCACTTTTCAGGTCGATGACGACATCCTGGCCGCCGCGTACACTCACCTTTTCGACATCACCCTTTTTGATATATTGGGCGAAAAGATCAAGCGAAATGCGATTGCTGTTCGACAAGTTGTTGGGGGTCGCGAAGGCAAACAAAAATAGCAGCAGGATCACTGCCCCCAAAATCAACCAAAAACGCTGGGCATTCCGGTTAGGAAAGGGGGAGTTGTTATTCTCATTTTGTGGTTCAGATGGTCTATTATTCACGAAAAGCGGCGCGAAAAGTATCGCCAAATCAGCGGCGGAGGTCGCGCCTCTCTCCTTTCTACGCCTAAGATACGTTGAATGACTGGAAACTCGGATTCAAATTATAAAACGCCTACTGAGGATCACTTACGACAATTTCGCCATATCATCTTGAACGGCGATACGCTTATTATACACCGATTCAATACCGAAGCAGCACAGCAAGTGCTGGTCAAATGGTTCTGATATTGATCATAATAGCCAATGTGCCTCCGGTCAATATCCCCTTCGTAAACAGGTGGTGAGAATATTGACATAATTATTGTTTCAAAATTCACCACAAGCTAACAGTTAACATACCGCCTTTCCGTTGATTTCATGTATGAAAAGTATAAAAACACTAACTTTCGAATATTATTTATCCTTCACTGCCTAAATGATGGTACAATCCTCTTATAAGACGCAGCACCGTTTAAAGGGCTATCAGGATTCCAAATCTATGAAGGACTTCCCCGATTATCCTGAGTCAGATGAAGAGCGCCTGCGGGCAGTTTCGACTCGTGGCTTGGGCGACACCGACTTTGAGGAAGCAGAACCCAAATGGGGGACGGCGCGCTTTGGTTCACGCACCGATCTCATCATCTTCGTGCGCGATGCCAACGAGCGTTTTGTATTTGATGCCGGAACAGTAGACGAGTTGGTACTGGGACGTTTCGACCCGGATACTGGCGAGTCGCCTGATGTGGATTTGCAAGAACTGGGCGGCCCGGAAAAAGGTGTTTCGCGGCGTCATGCTACCATTATCCGGCGCGATGGTTCACTTAACATCGTCGACGCAGGCAGCCATAACGGGACTTACCTCAATGGTCAGCGCCTTGTCGCACATCAACCCCGTATCCTGCGCGACGGTGATGACGTCCGCCTGGGTCATCTGGTTCTACGGATTAAATTCGTTCGCAGCCAACAGTAAAGTAGCTATATACAGGAGGGACACTCTGAGTAAAGTGTCCCTCTTGTTTTTCTTATTCCCGCTCAGTGTTGAGCGCGAAATCAATTTCTGCGTGTCGCCGCCGGTAGCCAACCGGTTTTGGCGGCGGATTTTCCTCATAATGTGTGACCAATTCAGATAAATAGTCCCGCAGCGGTGTATACTGCATACTCAGCTCGGTCTTGCTGCGCTCATTGGTCAACTCGGACATCCAGCGGTCACTGAACGGGGAGCAATCCGGCAGAAAACCATTCGCCTCCAGCAGGCTGCGTTTGAAGCGCACAATCGTTGGCTGCACGCCCATCAAATCCCCCATCACATTCAGGAATTCGTCAAGCGTGTTAGTCTCATCCTGCGAAATATTATAGGCTTGCCCTTTGCCTTTGCCGCTGTTAATGAGCAGCAGCATCGCCTTCACCACATCGGCAGCATAAATATGCCGCAGCGCAAAATCCGGCGTTTCCGGGACAAGAATCGGGCCGTCATCTTTCAGGCGCAAAATGTAACCATACAGTCGATTGAAGTGGTCGCGGGTGCTGTTGACCATCGGCAGTCGCAGTGTCGTAAAAGGAAATTTAGACCGCTCCCAGGCATTGAAGAACACATCCTCGGCTTTGCGCTTGTCAATACCATACAGCCATTCTTCGTAGCCATAGGTGGCGCTCTTCGGCGGTGGCATCAAGCGGCCTTGATAATCATCCTCCGAAAACGGGCGTTCAATCCCCTCGCGTACCAGATAAACCTGCCCGCTGCTCAAAAAAATGTAATGACCGACATTCCCGGAAAGTAGTTTGACAACTGTCTCAGCTTCCGGTTCTTTATACAGCGTCGTATCGACCACCACATCAAACTTGCGTCCTGCCAGCGCGCCCTGAATTTGAGCTGGATTACCCCGATCTCCGTGCAATCGCTCCACCTCATCCGGCAGCGTATCGGGTGTTTTGCCCCGGTTAAATATCGTGACCCGATGTCCAGCTTCCAAAAGCTGCTGCGCCAGAGACAGTCCCAGATTGCGCGTTCCGCCGATAATCAGAATGTTCATCACAGTTCCCCAAATTGTGTCCAGAATTTATATTACCTGCGAATTCGATACTTTAGACATTAACGTCGCCAGAGAAAGCCAGCTCATTCCCCTATAGAATCGCGATAAATATGTTCCATCGCGCTAACCTGATGCGCCAGCGTAAAGTGTTCCGCGATGCGCTGTTGTCCTGCGGTTCCCATTGTGGCACGGAGTTCGTCATCGCGCAGCAAGCGTTCCAGGCTCCCCGCCAAAGCCGCGCTGTCAAATGGATTGACGATATATCCGGTCTCACCATTGACCACTGATTCCGGTGAGCCGCCATAACAGGTTGCTACAACCGCTTTCCCAGCCGCCATTGCTTCCAGATTGATAGTCGGGAAGCAGTCCAGACAGATTGACGGCACTGTCACCACATCTGCCAACCCATAAGCCGCTGCCAACTCATCCCCTGACAACCATCCGCCGGAACGGACATGATTTTCGCGCAAATGGCGAAACTCCGGCGTATTCAATCCTTGTTCATCCAGCCCTGCCCGCGACAAGACCAGCAATAATGCTTCCGGTACATGCTCTACCAACGTTTTAAAAGCCGCCAATAACTGATAGCTGCCTTTATCCGCTGTCAATCGCCCGCCGAACAGGATAATTTTGCGTCCCTGTACGCCCAATTTTGCCCGCAACCGCTCAACAGCATCAGATGTAGACTGAAAGTGCGCTGCCTCAATCCCATTATGCACTACCTGGAACGGCGGCAAATCATTCGCTTCCAATGCTTCTCGATGGGCTTCACTCACGCAGGTTCGACGTTTCACATGATGCGTCAAAATGTGACGCAGCGCAAGATTGCGGGCAGGATTATAACGAAAACGCATCTGCCGCAAATTAAAAAAAGGTGGAAGCCGATATTGCGCGGGTGATTGTACACCGCATTGCGCCGGATCAACAAAATAGGTCAGGCGGTTATAGGCAAATGGCATTACGTCATGCGAACTAAACACCGCCGGAATACCCATACCATGGGCCAGCGTCAGACTGTAATAGGAGAGGCCGTTGTGGATATTATGCGCATTCACGACATCCGGGCGAATTTGCGCATATAACCGTTTCAAATCGCCCGCAGTTTGCGGATTGTAAATCATCCGATACGGCTGAAAACGCATCCGGTACTGTGCGTGCAGGTGATAGGTCGGGATGCCGTCGCGCACTTCTTCAAAAGAGGGTTCAAAAGTCGCCGCGATGACATGCACGTCATGCCCATTGTCGCGCAAGCCACAGGCCAACGACCATGCAATTTTTTCCGCTCCGCCTACATTTTCTGGCGGAATGCGGTCAGCTAAAATCAGGATTCGCACGATCTAGGTGTTCACTTTTTGCGCGCGAATCAAAACGATCATTGCAAACCGTGCCAGAAACGACTCTTCAATGGCACGCGGGAAACGCACACGCGCCGCCACCCTTGCCGGAGAACGCCAGAGTTTATTTTTCCAGGGCGACCAATTGCGGATAAATCCCGGCAGCAAACTCACCCAGGCGGTCAGAAATTGCTGTCCGCGCACATACTCGATCTCTAAACCTTGCGCCCGCAGCGTGGCGACCAACCAGGGATAGGTAATATGGTTCTCAATCGGATGCACCAGCCAAGGCGACCAGGTTTTCCCGGTCAGGTGTTCCATAACCCACTTTTTGATCCCCGCTGGATTGTAATTATTCTGGCAAGAGATAATCAGCGTACCACCCGGTTCCAGCAGCCGTGCCATCTCCGCCAGTGTCGCACCCGGATCAGCGAAATATTGCAGTGAATCAATGCTGCACACCAGCGCCGCAGCACCATCGGCAAATGGCACGGCGTTCACATCGCCCAGCACATATCCGGCGGCTTCTGCACCACTCTGCCCGATAAATGTGCTGGAAATATCCACACCATACGCCCGATAACCCTTCTCGGCCAACTTCGCCGTTAATTCACCTGAACCGCAGCACAAATCGAGCGCAATACCATGTTTAGTTTCAGGAACTTGTGGCAGCACCAGACTAAATATGCCTGCCGTGCTTTTCGGCTTGTGGGTGTTAAAAAATTCCTGGATTTGCGCCACTATGCCAGCACCAATTCGTTGTTAGTGACGTGCCGTGCATCGGTATAACGTCCGGCTGCCGCCAACACAACTTCGAGTTCATCCCACATCTGATAGCGTTCGATCTCCCAGCTATGACCCCACAAATGCCATACACCGCCGACGGCTGCCGCCCGTCCCAGCAGTGCGATTGCCAAACTCGACCAGTTCCGCAGTGCCAGCGGCGAAATACCAAGTTCACGCATATGAGGCAGTATCCGCTGCAAAGGTTCCAGGCGCAGTTTCATTTTCTTCAATCCCGACACCGGACGCAGCGGGAATGGATAAATATGAATCGTTGTGGGCAAATTGTAGCGAGCAAAGCGAATGCCATCGGCTTGCAGATGATACTGTTCAACGCCGCGCGCCATCTTATATCCCGCCTGCTGGACAATCGTTTGCAGCGCCGGATTATTCGCCCCTTTAGGGTAACAAAAGGCATTGCTGGGCACGCCCGTCAGGTCTTCCAACCAGTTTTTTGAACCTGATATTTCCTGCTCGGCTTGATCGAGGCTGATTTCGGTCAGCACCGGATGTGTGAGCGTATGTGCGCCGATCTCATGACGCCCTGCCAGATCACGAATTTCTGCGTCGGATAATCGCTCCGGCAAAAAATCCCGCGCGATATAAAACGTTCCGCGCAAACCGTGCCGGTCTAATAAATCAGCCACGCGCTGATCCAGGCGGTGACCGTCATCCCAACTGGTCGTAATCGTAAAGGGGTGGGTGCTCATCCGGCGATTGTAACAGTGCGCCGCTCAAATGTCAGCATACGAATCACCTGCTAGCTGCTTCCTGATAAACGCGAATCATCTCCTCTGCGACGTGATCCCAGGTTTGCCGCGATGCTTTTTCGCGCCCTGCCGCGCCCATTTTTGCCGCCAATTCTGGATCGCGCAGCAGCCGCAAAATGGCTCCTGGCAGTTCTTCTGCCACACGCACTTGCGGAATCAGGAATCCGGTTACGCCGTCGTCAATCGCATCTTCGCCGCCGTTGTCAGTTGTCCCAATGACGGCTAATCCCGCCGCCCCCGCTTCCAGATAAATCAGCCCATAACCTTCAAAGCGCCAACCGTCATTCATGGACGGTACAGCAAACACATCCGCCGCGTGATACCAACCCATCAACATGGCTTCTGGCACATGACCGAGCAAATGCACACAATCGCCCAAATCAAGTTCGTCTATAGTGGCACGCACCCTTGCCACATAATTGCGTTTCGCATCCAGACTGCCGATAAGCACACACTGTACATCCGGCATTTCCCGCCGCACCACCGCCATTGCCCGCACCATTTCGAGTGTGCCTTTACGGGGCTTCACCGCGCCTACTGACAGTACCGTCGGCCCGCATTTATCAACTGGTATCGTGCTTAGTTCCCCCTCCCCACTTCGTAGAGAGGGGCTGCCGAAGGCGTGGGGGAGGGGATTTTGAAACCGCTCGACATCCACGCCATTGTTCACAACCACGCTTTGCACCTGTGGCAAAGTTGCTTTGGCAATTTTCTCGGTATAGCGGCTGACACACACCAACTGCGCCCGCAAAAATGCCCGTCGATAGATCGCGTTCACCGGCCAAATCTGCTTCGACCACCGCCGCACATAGGTGCCGTGTCCGGTAATCAGTAGCGGACGACTGCCCGCAATCCAGGATGCTAACGGCGCGAAAGGTTCAATGGTTGCGTGAATCACATCGCAATCATGAAAAAGCGAACGAATCTGTGGAGTGAGACGCCACTGCCGCAACAACAGATTGGATTCAGCCGGTGTAATGGACGGCAGCAGCTTATGAATCGTGAGTCCTTCGACATCCGGGCTGTTATGCGGGGTTACGATGGTCAGGTTGACCCCCGCGCGCCGCAGCGCCTGAATCAGACTCAGACTGTAATGCGCCCACCCATGCTTGTGACTCAGATCAGAGGTCAGCATCCCGATTTTTAGCTCTGAGTTTTGCGCTTTAGAGGCTTGGTTCATAACACTCCGTTTTCCCCTGCGAACCAGATCGTAACCATACAAATTTCACGCCTTTTCTTTTAACTTTTAACTTTTAACTGAGCATTTTGTATTTTTTCAAGAATCGCCGCTGCTCGCGATGCCCAGGTATAATGCCCTAGCACTTCATCATATGCTCGTGTAGCAAGTTGTTCCCGCAGCGCCAGATCATCGCGCAGGCGGGCAATCGCCGCACCCAATGCCGTCGCGTCGCTGGGCGGAACCAGCAGCGCCGACTCGCCATCGTGTACGACCTCGACGGTGCTGGGCAAATCCGTCGCCACGATGACCCGCCCCGAAGCCATGTACTCAAACAATTTCATCGGCGAGGCGTAATAGGCGAAGTGTTCTGTCCAGGGAAACGGCATCGCACATACATCGAGTGCGCTCAGATAAATCGGCACATGCTCCGGCGACACCTGCCCCGCGTTGAGAAAATGGGTGTCGTCCATGCCGAGTTTCAGCCAGTATTGGTGGAATTCCTCAGCACTATTTTCTGGCCCGCCCACCAGCGCCAATGTCGCGCCCTTCACATTTTGCAGCGCCTCGACTAGCGTACCGACACCTTTGTCCATCGCCATTGTTTGCAAGCGCCCGACATAACCGACGATGAAAGCATCCAACGGCCAACCCACCGCTGCCCGCGCCTCAGCCTGCGACGGCATATTCGCAAACCGTTCCGCACGGATGCCGTCATGCGCCACCATGAATTTTTCTTGACTCCCCATATTCTGGGAAGGGGATAATGCTTCCAAATCTGCTTTCAGCCGCGCTGTCACCGCGATGACCGTCCCGGCGCGGCTGATGACTCGGCTTTGCAACCAGCGACCACCCTGCCCACTTGCCCGCCGATGCGCCTCGTATGCCAATTTGTGACCCGGCTTGATGAAACTCAACGCCAGAATGTTGATCGCGTCGCGGCTGTAAAAAATATCCGCCCTGGTGAACAAAGCCCGCAGCAGCGCCATCAGCACGAATGTACCTTGCTGAAAGTAAAAAATCAGCCGCGCCAACAGATCATTGCGATCTGGGACGAGCGGCAGCAGGTCGATACACGGGATTCGGCGCAGCGTAAAATTGCGCTTCACGCCGTAATGCGCCCAGATGTCGGTTATTTCACCCAATTCCGGCGTATTCACCCGCCGCGCGACCCACAATTCAACCTCTGCACCCGCGTCCGCGAAAGCCTCGCAGTTCTGGGCAATTTGCAGGCCATGTGCTTTTTCAGTCGGCATCCGAATGTTGGCGATATACAGCAGTTTTGGTTTAGCAGTCATATTGAGTCCGGGTTAGGCGGTGAAAATGTGGCGTTTGTCCTGGCGCTGAACGGTATAATCATGGTCTGCCAACCATTTCAGCAGGACATCCGCACGATTATGATGCTCCAATACCAGACGCGGTTTGCACGCCTGGATTAATTTTTCTGCGCCTTGCAGGGCATCCAGTTCGTAGCCTTCGATGTCGATCAAAATCAGATCAGGACGCGCGCCGGACTTCGACCAGAAATCATCCAGGCTGGTTGCGGGAACTTCTAATGTTTCGGCGTTGCTTTCGCCTTCCCCGGCGATGTGATGTTTGCCGTCCGATCCGCCGCGCGCCATCACGATAGTACCGCTTTCGCGCGCCACACATTCCTGAACCGGGACAATTTCGACTCCAAGTTGGGGATTCAGCCCGATATTCTGCTTCAAAACGGCTAAATTTTCCGGCCAGCCCTCGAAAGCAACTATTTTCCCCTGGCCTTTGAGCAATCCACCGATATACAAAACGTGAATGCCGACATGCGCGCCGACCACGTAAACTGTCATACCCGGCTGGACGGCGGATTTGAGCCAGTCCGTCACCGATTGTTCGTAGGCGTGATAGAAAACGCCTAAGCGCGTATAACCGGGGCCATTCAAGGCAAAATTCAGTCCGCGATACGGCCCGAACCAACTGCGGCGAACAGTTCCTTCGCGCAGCCAGACCGCCGCCAGCGCCGATTGAATCAATGTTTTTGCAGAGCCTTTGCTCATAGATTGCCTTTTTCCTGATGATCGCCTGGTTCGCCGGTCTTAAAAACGCTGATTAATTTTTGCGTCAGCCGTTCCATGCTGTGGTCGCACACGACAATTTCGCGCAGGTCTTTCCCCAGCGTTATACGCTCGGCTGCGGGCATATCCTTCAGCCGCAGGATACTCGCCGCCAATTTTCCCGGCGAATCCGGTGGAATGAACAGCAGGCCATCCCAGCTCGCCAGCATAGCGCGAAACGCTTCGTTGGATGTGACCACCGGCAGACCGCAGGCCATCGCTTCCAAAACGGCTTTGTCGATACTGCCCGTCTTGCTGCTGTTGACCATCACATCGGCTTCCTGATATTCCAACACAACCCGCTCATGGCTCACCCCGCCCGCGAACTCGACAACCTTTTCCAGCTTGAGCATATCGACCAATCCGCGTAAATGGCCGAGATGATCCGCATATTCGGGTGCGGCATCGCCGATGATGCGCACGCGCAGACGCTGAACTTCGAGGTCATCATATAACGCCTTTGCCGCATCAATCAACGTATTCAGGCACTTAACCGGCGCGATCCGCCCCACCGAGATAACCACAAATTGCTGTTCAGATTGTCGCTGTATCAACGAAGGTATGAATAATTCGGTATCCACACCATGCCCGATAATGCACACTTTCTGGCTCGGCAGCCGAAAACTTTCTGCTGATGCCGTGACCACCCGCCACGACACTTTTTCCGCCAATCTGAGTTTGAGCGACACCGCTTTGTGCGTATACCACAGCACAATCGGCACACGCCACAGCTTGAGCAGCGGTGCGCCCATGACCGCGAACAACGGCATCATGTGGGCGAAACACACCTCATAAGGTCGTTCTCGCAGCAGCCGAAACAGAATTCGATAAAATTCCAGCGTCCGCCGCACATCACTGTATCCGCATTCCTTGCCGACAGAATACACGCGCACATTGTCCGCCACATTCAGCCGTCCGGCCTGCATCGTGATAACGTCGATGGTTTCGCAAAATGGCGCGAGGGCATTGATCCAATCGCTGGTGAATCCCAGGTTGCTGTCGTCGGCATCGGTCTTCAGGTTGAACAACAACAACCGAATTTTATTATCGCTCATCCTTTCAGACTCGCATTCACTTCCCTCCCTGAATTCGGGGAGGGGTTGGGGGTGGGGTCAAGCGCCGTTTCCAACAGCCGCCGATAGCCATCCACATAGGCTGCCTGCGAGAAAAATTGCCGTGCAAAGGCTTGCGCCCGCGCGCCCATCGCATCAATATCCGGGTCGCGGTACATCGTCTGCAATGCTTTCACCAATGCAGGCACATCCTCCGGCGAGATTAAATACCCGGTCACACCATCTTCAATGACTTCCGGTGTACCCGATACCGCGCTGGCAACGGGGACTAATCCGCCGTTCATGGCCTCCATCACCACGCGCGGCAGCCCTTCCGAAGTTGAGTCCAAAACCAATGCCCGCGCCCGCCCCATGTAACCCGCCAGTTCAGCCTGCGCCACAGCGCCCACGAATATGACTCGATTCGCGAGTCCCAATCGTTCGACCTGAGCTTTAAGCTGTGTCGCATATTCCAGGTTTTCGGCCTTGCCCAGCAGCCACACTTTCGCCGCCGGGAATTCATCAGCGACCTGGGCGAAAGCCTCAATCAAAATATGCTGGCCTTTGCGCGGAACCAACACCGCCGCGCACACCAAATCCCAGGATTGGGATAACGGTTGCTCGCGGTTGACCGTCCCAAAAGCCTCGAAGTCGATCCAGGTCATAAATTGTATGACAGGCGTTCCCGGCATCCACTGTTCCAACTGCTGGCGTGAACTGCCCGATACCGCCCGCAGGGCATCCGCATGACGCAGGCTGTAGCGCGCGGCACGCTTCATAAACCAGCGGTACGCTCCGGCGAAGGCGATTTGACGCTGACCGAAAACCGCGACTTCAAAATCGCCGTGACTTTCGATAGCCAGCGAGACTTGCTTTCCAAATAATCTGGCAATCTGCTTGGCAAGTGCTCCGGCGACTCCTTCAAACGGACTTTGCGCGACCATCACCGACACGTCGTGCCGGAAAATCAACCACAACAGCAGCGGCGGGACGAGCAAAAACATCTCGACATAACGCAGGATCGAAGTCGGCAGTTCCGGCAGCAGATAAAAGCGCGCCTGCTGCCTGAAGCGGCGTGGGCGCAGCCCGTTGGCAAATCCGACGATAAAAATCGTAATGCCCAGCGTATGGATCGCCCGCCATTTGGAATCCAGCGTCGGATTGAGGGGATTGCTATAGCGTGTGCCACCAACCCAACAGACCTTTAGCTCTGCTAATCCGGTTAGCCCGCTTGACTGATCTTGACTCGACACCTTATTCCTCGATACAGCATTGAAGAAAAATGAGCTTTTCATGACTAAATACCAATAACTAAAAACCAACAAAATTGCCCATTTCACCCGCCTCAGGGTAACAGAAACCCCCTGCTTTCGCCAGACTTGCACTTGGAGACGCATTGGTTATAAGTCCAAGTCTGATAACGGTCTTATTGTTCAGCACCTTCTAACCCATATACAATATTCGTATTGACTGAACCTGATACATCCCACCCAATCCTCTGGGATCGTATCGTAGTAATATCGAATGAAAGCTGTTCATCCATTATGGCCTCTATCGCAGAAGCTCCGGCGCAGCCCGCACCAAGACAAGGAACGCTTGCCGCGCTTCGCTTTCCGAACTTCCGGCTTTACTTTGTCGGCCAACTGATCTCGCTCTCTGGAACCTGGATGCAAAACGTTGCTCAGGGCTGGCTGGTCTTCAGTCTGACCCGATCCGAACTCTGGCTGGGTGTGGTGGCCTGTGCCGCCGGATTGCCATCACTCGTTTTGTCACCGTTCGCGGGTGTCATGGTTGACCGTATCCCTCGCCGCAAAATTTTACTGGTCTCGCAGACCGTCCAGATGATCCTGGCTTTTATTCTGGCGTGGCTGGCCTTCGCCAACGCGGTTCAGGTCTGGCACATCGTTGTACTGGCCTTTGTGCTGGGCCTCACCAATGCCATCGATGCACCTGCCCGTCAGGCCATCATCGTTGATTTGGTCGGCAAAAAAGACCTGACCAGCGGCATCACCCTGAACTCGATTATGTTCAATTCAGCGCGTGTTTTCGGCCCAGTAGCCGCAGGTATCGCGCTGGTGCAGTTCGGCCCCGCCTGGTGCTTTTTCATTAATGGAGCCAGTTTCATCGCAGTGATCTTCATGTTGTGGATCATGAAGGTCGAAGGCAGCGTCCGTTTCGTCGGGGATTTCGCGCCGCTGGAACGCCTGAAGGAAGGGCTGCAATATGCTCGCCGTCATTCAACCATTGCCCCCCTGCTCTTGTTGGCAGGTATCACCAGCCTGCTCACCATCAACCTGAGCACGATGCTGCCCGCTTTTGCGGACGAGGTGCTGCATTCACCTAAAATCGCCTATTCTTCAATGATGATGAGTTGGGGTATCGGGGCGGTAATAGCCGGTATTTTCATGACAACACTCGGACGCAGATTTGGTCGTGGTCGTGTAGTGTTCGCGATGGTCATCTTCGTGACGATAGCCGCCATATTCTTTTCCTTAACCACTGATGTCAACGCCGCCGTTTTCCTCATGGGATTATATGGCTTCGGCATTATCCTGGAATTTGTGACTGTCAACACCCTGATTCAAAGTGAAGTGCCGGATGAATTTCGTGGCCGCGTGATGAGCCTGTACACGTTGACTTTCTTCGGCGTCGCACCGTTCGGCGCTTTAGGCTTGGGATTGCTGGCACAGGCTATCACCACACCGCCAGCAATGCTGATTTATGCGGTTATCGGCGGCATTCTCAGCTTCTATGTCATGTTCCGTTCGCCCAAAGTCCGCGCCTTACCCTAACCACAATCCTGACTCTTCATACATAGGGCGATCCACACGGGTCGCCCTTTTTTGTTGGAGCAGTCGATAGTCTTTAGCTAACCCGGTGTCTAGTTTCAACCATCATCCCCTATCCCCCAGCCCCCTTTCCCCACTTCGTAGAGAAAGGGGGGTAAGACATGCCGCTCCTATGGCAGGCTGAGTCGTTAGCTTTTAGTCAAATAAAAAGCGAAAATGGCGATTCGATGGCGAATTTTCGCTTTTTTCGCCGTTGATCGAGGGGAAATGGCTACGAAAACGACGACAGCGAAATGGCAACAATTCGTCGTTTTCGCATTTGGGATTTGTTTTATGTGAAAGATTTTCCCTCGGAATGATAAAAATGATGATAAAGTTGAAAATAAGAATCGAGAATTTTTCTCAATCCTGTTTTGTAGCGGCGGCGGCAGCGGCGGTCAAGCCGGTTGTCTGTCAAGTGGCTAGGCAGCATGTCATTCCCCTGGAATACTATGACCCTATCAGTATGCCACCGATTGCAGCGTAAAGGTGAAACATTTGTTCGAACATTTGTTTCGATTCTGAGGGAACACGACAAAGTCACATTAGATGTCTGTAATCGATTCCCACAATTCGTCACTGGAAAATAGAGGTTGCCAACTGATTTATGCGTCTATCGGTTGATTAAATAGTTCCAAGTGATTTTCATGAGTCGTAAGATGACTTTCTACACAATTGGAGTCTGACATCAGGAGTTATTCGAATATAGAGTGTCTTATTTGAACCCTTCTGACCTTGAAAATGATCTGAGATGACTTCCTACAATTGACTACATATCTCTAATGTGACATTGTCGTGGGGAATAGGGGTTTGAAAAAGGTTTGAAGTGGTCGTAGAAAGTCGGACGAAATATATTTCGTCCCTACAGACGCCGTTTTGGTAGGACGCTGACCGAATTATTTCATCCGGTTTTTCCGTTTGCCAGAATCAAATCGGGGCGAGTATGCACCCGCCCCGATCGGTTTTGACTAGAAACTAGCGACTAGCTCGCCATAATATTCATCGGGACGAAGATCACGTTCTTGCTCACGAAGACCGGAGCATCCGCGCCATCAACCGTACCGAATTCATATGTGCCCATCGCGTGGTCATCATAGTGCAGCATCGGCCACACTTTAGTGCCAGCTTTTGTCGGGTCAATTGTCACTTCGACATTCCAGTTCGCGCCAGCGTGCAGAATAGCTGTGCCGATAACTTCGCCTGGTTTGCCGTTGTCATCTGCATGGATCGCGACCCATCCGGGTTCATCAATCAGGGCGTTCTTGATGACGATTGAGCCATCAGTGACAGCCTGATCTTCAACGACCAACGCCGGGGCAATATTGGTGGTGAAGGTCACGACTGCGCCGTCCACGCTGACCGGCGGGTCAATCGTATTATCAACATACGTGCCAACATCGCCACCATCAGTGTGCAGCATCGGCCACACAACCGGGGTAATACCCGCAGTCGTATCCAGCTCAACGGTAATATTCTTGCTCAGACCATCCGGGACGAAGGTCGCGCCCAGGATTGCGCCTGCATTACCGTTGTCATTCGCATGGATGACGACGATGCCGGGGCCGTCAGACAGCACCGATTCAATCTTGACGGTAGCTGAATCCATCATCGCCATGCCGTCGCCACCTATAACAATCTGGTCTTTCACACGCAGGTGCGGAGCCGTCCAGATGGGGAAGCTCGCGACCTGACCAGCAATAACCACCGGGGAATCTTTGCCTTCGACGGTTCCGAATTCATAGGTTCCGGCCACACCGTCGTCGATGTGGAGCATCGGCCACACGGCGGAAGTCATGTCGCCGCTCAGGGCAACTTTGACGTTGGCAGTTGTACCGGCTTTGACCAGAGTTTCGCCCAGCACGCCGCCGAAAGTGAAACCTTCTTTGGAGGTCGAATGCACGACAACCCAGCTATCCACCGGCACAGTCACCGAGTCGATGGTGACGCTGTCGCCGTCGAGTTTCTGGTCGCCAGCGCTCAAAACCTGAGCATTGAACAACGTATTGACGATCTGGTCGCCGACCTTGACCGGCGAATCCGCGCCTTCAACCGTGCCGAATTCATAGGTTCCAACCACGCCGTCGTCCACATGGAGCATACCGCTCATTGTGGCTTCAGCTTTGGTCACGTCAATCGGAATACGCAGGTTGTTCGTCCAACCCGCATTCAAGGGCTGCGAAACGCCGACTACGCCGCCATCCGAACCACGATGAATGACCACGAAACCGGGGCCTTCGCTGTAAATCGAGTTAACCGTCACGAAACCGCCGAGGATCACCTGATCGCCGACAGCTACCGATGGGGTGGGCATATCCTGCGCGCCGACGGATACCGCCAGAAGCGCCAGCAGGGCCACTAAACATAAAACTGCTGAAAATTTGAACTTCATTTACAATTTCCTCCAAATGGGTCACAAAACCACCAAAAAAAGCGCCACGTTGGTAATGGTGTGGCGCTTATACATACGGTGGCCTGGATGCCAATTGGATTTTACGAAGTTGGTACTTCTCACCAATTACTCATCTTGTTCCATTCGTGTACCCGGCCTGCGATATTCAACGATAATCCCCATAAAGCGGCACTAATCGCCGCCATTAATACTTTCAATATATGTGGGATAAATCTAACCCTGATTGCTAGTTGCTTATTGTTACCCCCTCACCCCAACCCCTCTCCCCCGAATTCAAGGGAGAGGGGCTAAAAACAGCACGGCGTTTTGTTCCCTCCCAGAATTCGGGGAGGGCTAGGGAGGGGTCAATAAAGGCAAAATCTCTGATTAGCAATCACGGTAAATCTAATGAATTTTCGAAGTACCTTTAGCTAACATCAGAGGAAGTGATTATTGATCTTAAAAGGTTCTGATGAAGCGACAGTTCGATTCACAAATCTTCACCCGTGCATGATGCTTCATCTTGCCAACCACAAACATGATGAATTTCATTAAATGTAAAAAGTTATGCTTTTGCGAGGACTTCATATGCTACAATGTTCATACTTGACGATGAAGTAGGTAGGCCGTGGCAGACTCGAACTTCGACATCTGGCGTCTTCAGGCGCAGGCTGACATACGTGGTTTGCTAGAGGCGGTGAGGGACGGAACCCCCGACGTTCGCAAACGCGCGGCTACAGCCTTACGCGCGCTGGGGGCAACCAGCGCTATACCCGCCCTTCAGAGTATCCTGGTCGCCGAAAAAGACCCGGAACTCCGAAAGATTTTGATTACCACCCTGGATTATCTCTTCCAGCAGGAAGTAGATGAAGATGAGGATGACGTCAGCGAACATCAGAGCCGCGTCGTCCATCTCATTGCCCAGTTGAGCAATAACAACCCGGAACACGTCATCCGTGCCGCGCAAAACTTGGCCGAATTGCAGGAAAAACTGGCCGCCGAGGCGCTGGTACAAGTCTTTCAAAATCGCCAACTGCGTGCGGATGTGCGTCTCGCCGCCGCCGAAGCCCTGATTAAGTTGGAAAGTGCCCCTGTAGAGGTAACATTGCTGGCTGTGCTGCGCAACCCGGATTGGCGGATGCGCCGGAATGCTGCCGCCGTATTGGGACAGCTTCATGCTGATTGGGCGGTCAGCCCGCTTATCGGCGCTCTGCGGGATACACAGGAAATTGTCCGGCGCACTGCCTACGCCGCACTCAAACGCATTGGCACACCCCAAGCTATGCGTGCCATTGAACCGCCGCCGACGGCTGCACCACAGCCTAAACCGCTCACGCCGACACAGCCCTTGCCACCCGCGCCAGAATTGCCCAAGCCGGTACAACCGTCGGCTGTCACCAAACCCTTGCCGCCGAAACCAACTGATTCACAGCCACCCTCGCTGCTGGACTTAGAACATCCGCAGCCTGATAATAAAACGCCCACAGATTTAGAACCCATTCCGCAGGGCAGCTCACCCCTGCTCACTGACGAAGAAGAAACGCAGCCGACCATTCCGCCCATTTTGTCAGATGATGTTTCCTGATTGGCGTGTTCAATTGATAGTTGAATAGCGGTGAAAATCCGAAATTTTTCCTGTAGGGACACGATATTGACGGTTGGCAAAACGATTCAAGACGGACGACATACAGATCGTCGGTTTTCCGCTCTTACCAAACTAAATTATCAACGGTCTGTACTGCTTCTGCACTTGTGCTAACGACTTTGTCACCCCACATGATAAATCGCATTGCCGGTATAACTGGCAATATATAACCCGCCATCCGGGGTATTCAGCAGCGCCGATGGCCCGGTCAGGCCGCTGGCAAACAGCAGCGACGCCCCTGTATAATGCTCGGCATCAATGCGGTACAACTTCACTCGATAAATTTCGCCCCGCGCCCACAGCGACACAAAAAGTTGTCCTTTAAAACGCGCTGGCAGTTCGTCGCCGTCATAGAGTACGATTCCACTGGGTGCGGAATGCTCCGGGAAGGTGACAATCGGCGGCATCGTACCGGAATCTTCTGGCGGGATGCCAAAATAATTCGGGAAGCCGTAATCCTTGCCCTCGATGATGTAATTGACTTCCTCCGGCACATCGATTTTCACTTCCGGGCGGCAGTCGTCGCGCTGCACATCGGTATCCACACATCCTGACGACCCGTTATCGACAGCGAAGAATCCGCCGCCGGGGGCTGGCACAATCCCGAACGGATTCCGTACCCCGGTTGCATACACTTTCAAATCACTGCCGTCCATATTGACCGAAAAGATTCGCGCCGCCATCGGGTTGGCTTCTGGGCGATGGTCGCTGGTCGCCCCGGAACCGATGTATAAACGTCCATCTGCGCCAATCGCGATGCCATTATTCTGATGCAGAGCATAAATCTCGCCGGGGAAATTATCAATCAGCACTGTCTTTTCGTCATATTTCAGGTCGCCATTCGTGTCTTTCAAAAAGGAAAGCTGTCCATTTTCGTTCACGAACAATCCGCCCTGCGCCCAGGCCAGTCCCTCAGGCTGCTTCAAATCCGCCGCGAATTCCATCACCGAATCCGCCACACCATCCAGGTTATCGTCCTTAATCGCCCAGATTGAACCCTGCCCGCCCGCGACGTACAAAATATTGTCCGCGCCCAATGTCATGGCTGTCGGGGCTTTGACGAAATGATTTTCAAATATCTTGACCGGAATATTTTCTTCGATGTGAATGCCTTCTATACCTTCCACATCGCTGAACACTTCATCAATGTCCGGTCTGAAGGTTGTCAGATACAACCACAGCACGCCCAAACCAATGACCAGCAAAATACTGAGCGCCGCGAACATGATAAATTCGCGGTTGACCGTTTTGCCCCCCGCCAGATAGCGCGAAATCCTAAACATAATGTAGGCGGAAATACTTGCGAAAAATACGGAGGCCGCAACCGCTAAAAAGGTTCTGAACAAGGTACGAATGTCGAGGTCAATATACGCCAACCGAGCGCTGTTGCTCGCTGCCAGATAAGCGATGACACCAATGCCCGCTGCACCCATCCCCGCGATAATAATCCCGTTGAGACGCGAGTCTCTGCCGCGCGTGAAGGTGTAGAGGCCGTACAGCCCCCATAGACCGCCATAAATCAGCAGCCCCAACCCCAGTATTTGATGCGCGGAAAACTGAAAAATCATTTGTTGTGATCCGGTTCTGACCGGATATGATCGTCTCGTTTTATATGAGTATGAACATTTGTAAGTGCCAGCATAGCATAGTGTGCAGAAATTGCCTGCGAACCTGAATAGTACAAGTGAACTAGGCGATAGAACTTCACGCCCGAATCGCTATTGCTGAAATCTATAAACTGCTATACTACACAGCAATCAGGAGAGGCATTTATGCGTAAAACGGCGTTCCGTTTGATTACCCTGCTGGTAATTCTGTGCTTAACCCTGGGCACAGTCTACGCCCAGCAGCTACCCCAAACCTCGATTACCATCCTTGTGAACCGGGATGGTGTGAATGTGCGCGTCGCGCCCGCCCTCGGCGCGGATGTCCTGGGTTTCGTCCAGGCCGGTTGGACAGCGCCTGCGAATGGTCGCAGCCCGGACAACCAATGGGTGCGCATCGACTTCAACGGCCAGGAAGGCTGGATCGGGCTGGCTGTCATCAACGTTTTTGGTGATCTCAACAGCCTGCCTGTCGCTGACCCGCGCAGCATTCCCTACGGCGGTTTTGAAAGCCCCCGTTCCGGTTCAACTTCAGCCAGCAGTGCCATCAGCGGGCGCTTAGCATTAAGCGGTTTGCGCTTGCGGGCAGGCCCCGGCACAGCTTATCCCGTGCTGGCGAATCCGCCGCGCTATACGGTCTTCCCTTTGCTGGGACGCACCGCCAATAACGCCTGGTTGCAGGTCAATTTCAACGGTACGCTCGGCTGGCTTGTCACCGAATGGGTGGAAATCCAGAACGGAGCCAGCATCATTGACCTGCCCATTGATGGCGTGGTCGCCGATGCCGCACCGCAGTCCGACGATACCCGCGAAAATTACATGGGTACGCTCAAGCTGATGTTGGCGCGCATTGATCTCGCCCAACCATCGCTCGATTCGATTCGCGGAACCTGGACAACCGTCGCACTCGGTCAGCGTTCGGCCTGCCAGAATTTCCCGGCGCGTCCCAGTGACATCAATATTGCCAATCCATTGTTGGCGGCCTTTTATCCCACCTTGAATCCCCTGCTGACAGATTTCAATGTGGCGATGACGAACGTCCGTCAGGCGATTGACCTCTGGCTCGAAGCCTGCCGTCAACCGGAACCCGCTAACGGTGTCATCGGGCAGGCCACCGTTCAGGGTGCGCTCGGCATTATTCAAACGGCGGACGGGCAGTTTGCCGATTTGCGCCGCCGTCTGAACGAACTCATCCCACCGGAAGTGAACTTGGCTGCCGACGAATGTCTATTCACCTTCAAAGAGCAGTTTGACGTGCTTAAAATCATCACCAAAGGTCAACTGGTGCTGGATGCGTTCGACAACCGCAAGAACGCCACCGGGTACTGTATCGACCTGAACGCGGGCGATGCGATTCGCTTTGAAGTCTTGCGCGTCAGCGGCGATGTGCAGCCCTTTATAGCCATCAGTGCCATCGACAACCCGACGAATTTCGAGGCCACAGGGCGCATCATCAGCGGTCAAAACCTGCTTTCACTCGGCCCCTATCTGGTCACTCAGACACATCGTTTTCTGATCGTGCTCAGCAACAGTGGCGACCATCCAGGGCCAGGAAGTTTCGCCCTGCTTGTCAGCAATATAGCGGGTCTCACATCGCTTGGCCCCGGTCTGGGTATTGATCCTGTGACAGGCCAGGTTGTGGTCAATCCGGTGCAGGCGTCCTCCAGCGTTATACCTGGAGTCGCCACAGTAACAGCAGGCCCAAGCGGCGCGGGCGGTACAACCTGTCCCTCACTCGCCTTCTCGTGCAGCCAGTTGTTCACCTGCCAGGAAGCACACGCTTGCTTGAGCGCGGGTAACTTCAGCCTCGACGCGGATAACGACGGCATCCCCTGCGAGGATGTACCCCTCAACTGCACGTCATAGCATCCGCAAGAATCAATTCAGGGTGTCCAATCGGACACCCTGAATTATTTTTCGCTCAGATACCCATCAACCCATAAGCTTATTTTGGCAAACGCGCGATTAGTTTGCGTGCTTCTTCCACCAACGGCTCCGGCCAGGTATGCTCCTGTTTGACCCATTCCACATCGCCGTAATGCTCATCTTTCGCCATCAATTCGCGCCAGATTTCAGCCGCCCGTTCAACCTGTCCAAGGGCATGGTAAGTGACCGCCAGCGTTGCTGATATTCCATCGACTTCAGGTACAAGTTCATGTGCTTTTTGAGCATTCTCCAGCGCCAAATCGTATTCGCCACGCAAAAAATGAATATCGGCAAGTCCAATATAGGCATAAGGAAAATTGGCCTCGATGCCTAAAGCTTTTCCGAAGTCAGCTTGAGCGCCCTCTAAGTCAGAAAGATGAACGCGCACAGCTCCACAGTTATTGCGTGCTGCTGGTGAGGCAGGATTAAAACGAGAGGCTTCCTCAAAATCAGATAGGGCGGATTTCCAAACCCGATTTTCAAAATAGGCAAGACCCCGATGATAATAAGCATAACCTTTTTGTGGTTCGATGAGGATCGCGTGTGTAAGATGCTCGATGGCATCTTTGTAGTCTTTTAGACAGAGCCGGACATACCCGATTCCCACATGAGCCGCATAATTCGGTTTTTCGTCTATTCGAAGCAATTCAAGAAAATTGTTTTCTGCTCGCGTCCATTCTTGTTGAGCAATCAGCATGTGCCCGCGTTGTTCGAGTGCTATCAGCGCTTTATACAAATCAAGACCTAAACGCAGCGCTTCCGCATAATCCTGTATCCCTTCGTCGAATGCTTTTCGATACCGATGGATTTGGGCGCGATGAAAATAAATTAAACCTGGATCGACAGGCTTTAGGCTAATTGCAGTCGTGAAATCTGCAATGGCTGCATCATAATCACCCATATTTGTATACACAGCGCCGCGATTGTAATACAAATTGCTGTTATCAAGTTGTAGGCTTAAGGCACGGCTATAGAAATCGACAGATTCGCTAAATCTTTTCTGTTTGAAATGTTCAAACGCCTGTTGTTGATACCGTGCTGCGACCTGATTGGGAACAAAAACTGACTCAATTTGATCAATAATCATCAGGTTTATCACTCCTCATTTGCTGAATTAAACCGCTGCCAGCGTCACTTGCAAGCCGCGCACACCCACACCCGCTCCAAAATCTCGGCGCGGATCAAGCTGCCAGCGCCCCGTCGCCATATTCGTGATGATGCACAACGACGCATACGGGATGCCCAATTCCGCCGCCAACCATACCTCTGGACACAGCGTCATCCCAACGACTGCCGCGCCGCCCCAGCCGTACATGGCGATTTCCGCCGCCGTCTCCAGGCGCGGCCCTTCCGTACACACATACATCCCATGCGTTGCATACGCCACCCCGCTCTCCGCACATGCGGCAATTAATTGGGCGCGCAATTCATGACTGAAAGGCAAATTTGCGTCTGCGGTGATCTGATTCCCCCTCTCTGTGTACGGGGAGGGGGTTAGGGGGAGGGGTTCGGGGACACTAAAACTTCCCACCCGCGCCCGTGTCATATCCAGCACATCATCCGGCACAACCAACTGTCCGACAGACAATCCCGGCGCAATCGCCCCCACGCCATTCCATGACAAAATGCCCGTCGCGCCCAATTCGCGTGCCGCCCGGATATTCGCCCGGTGATTGACGAACGCCGCTGACCGCTGCAAGCCGTCCTCGCCGTGCCGGGAGCTAAACCAAACCGTTTTATCGCCAGCCATCAATTGCACAAACGGCGCAGAATCGCCATACGGCGTCGCCACAATCCGCCGTTCGCCCACGTCTGCATACTCATTGAGTTTTAAATGATACGCGGCTGTCCCGCCAAAAATAATCGTCGTCATGATGGGGTATAAATTTGATCCATAATGGTTGTCTGATTTTGCTGACTATGCTTAATCTGTGCATTCAAAATGGTAATACGTGCCTCGATTTCCCGGCGGCGGTTTTCGCTGGCTTCCAGGTCATCCAGAACGCGATTGCGAATCGAAACTTCCCGCTCAGAACTGCCTAGCGCATCTAAATTTTTCCGCAGTTGATCTTGCAGCGCAACAATTTGACTGTATTCCGTTTGCAGCGTCTTAATCTCAGCCGCATCATCTATCGCAGATTGCTTTTCAGCCAACAAATTTTGGAGCAGTGCAAATTTGTCGTCTGGCAGGACATTGGCCTCGCGCAGGTCGGCAATCCGATCAGCCGTCCAGCTATTGGGGTCTTCGCCGTTTTCATACACATTCATCACGCGCACCACAAACGCCTGCTCGCCTGCCACCGGCACATCTACCTTCCAGCGCGTATGTCCCGCCAGAACCAAATCCGGCGTGGGCATTTCAAAATAGGTTCCCTGGTTCGGATCACGCCGCTCAATAAAAACGCTCATCTGCCGGTCAACCCGGTTGGTCAGGGTATAGCGATAATCCGTAATTTGCGACGTGATGATAATCACCTGACGCCGTTCCACATCAAAGCGAATGCCGGACACCTGCTTATCCTCAAAGTCGGTTTCTTCACTCACCAGGATGCTAAATTCCAACGCATACGGAATCTGAATATCATCGCCCGCTCCCGTAAAGCGCATCAATCCTTCGCCCTGATAGCGACCATTGTCGATAATCGTCACCGGCCCCTGTTCCAATGCGAATCCGGTGCTGTTTTGCAACCGCCACACCAGCAGCGGGTGATTCGGCATCTTGTCGCCGTTATAAACACACAAGGCTTCATACTGGAGTGTCGTGTCCAGAATCGGAACCATCGCCGATTGTCCCCGCCGCACAGAAATCGGTGCGCTCACCCTATACGTCATATTTTCTGGCTCGGCATTGCCCATGATGAGCGGCATAAAATAGCTGCTGCTGACTTTTAAATCCCCTAGCGGCCCAGAACGATACATCGCGGCTACGTTGGATGATGCGTCACTATCTTTATCTTCGCGTAAGCGAACAATATTCAATAATTCCCCCATCATTTCGCTCATTTTTAGAGCGCTGCGCCGAATATTTTGGGCAAAGTCAGCTTGCTCTTTGGTTAAAGTCCCGACTCTCCCCAAAAGCTCTGCGTAACCGCTTATAGAACTGAGCGGTGATCGTAAATCATGAGAAATTGCTGCAATTGCCTCGCCAACGCGCGGGTCGCCCGACACCGATTGCAACCCCATCGGATCATCGGAAACCTGTGGGCGATTTGGCGTCTTGGACTCATAAAGCCCATATTCAAACGAAATCGGGCGACCCGAAATGAGCGTCAGCGTAACATCTTCCAGGTCTTCGTCCAGCGAATTATCGAATAATCCCCACGCCATCAGCCGGATATTATTCGCCCCATCGGTCACAATCCGGTAGCTGACACGCCAAGTTGGGCTGGGCGCGAGATAACCGATTTCCAGGTCATGTTCGCCATCGGGGAGTTGTACCGTGAGCGTCGTGCGGGTTTGTTCTGTCCGGCTGACATCCAGGAAGAAACTGACATCATTTGCCGCCCGTTCGTCCAGTAGTTCCAGGTTGCGAATATCCACCACCGGCACGGATTGGAGTTTATAGGTATCCATTTCGCTCTGCAAAATAACGCTAGCCGATGATTCCGCCTTATCCAGCGAGGCTTCGACGCCAATTAAACGCCCGGAGGCCGTTGTACCATCCACTAAATTAAGCACAACCTGGCTGCCCCGCAGGCTGGTCAGTAAATCGACCATGCCGGAACGATCCGACAGCCGAATCGGAATTTCAGCCAACACTTTCGCTTTATCTTCTGGCGTCTCATAATCTACACTTAAAACAGGCTCGCCTTGATGTACAATTATGTTCAGACTTTTCAAAGCATCATTGGTTGCCTCACGCGGAATCACGAGTGCAACCGTTTTACCCTCAAACATACCCCGCCGCTCAAAATAACCAATGCCCTGCTTATATAAGGTTAGTCGTCGAATCGGTAAGCTCATTTTGACTCCCGCTTTTCTCAACAAAAAAGGCGTGTAAAGGTGATTAAGCCCTACACGCCAGTATAGTATATGATTCCGTGAATTAAGAGGCGATCAATCTTGATCGCCTCTTAACTTTCACCTTTTAACTGATTTGCTTTTACTGATTGCTGTGTGGCCTGATCAGCAAATTGTAGCCACCCGATGTATACCCGCCGACATCACCATCGCGCGAGACCACAATCTTGTACTCGCCAGCGCCGGGAAGTGTATAGTTCAAAAGCGCCACCCGATCCCATGTCGGATCATAATATCCGCTGGTAAGCTGCTGACCATTGGCATCCAAAATAGCCACCAGCGGGATTAGTGTGCCGCTGGTGCGCGTGACGATAACGTCAATCGCCTGTCCGGCCTGCCCCTGATACGTCCACGAATCCGCCCAACGCTCGTTCGTCACCTGACCGTCAACGGCTGTACCCGTCTCAACTGTACCCGTGACCGGTGTGAGTTTCGCGCTGCCTTCGCCGGAACCATTCAGTGTCGCCATCAGGGTGTATGGCCCACTG
Source organism: Chloroflexota bacterium (assembly GCA_039933955.1). Taxonomy (GTDB): domain Bacteria; phylum Chloroflexota; class Anaerolineae; order Aggregatilineales; family Phototrophicaceae; genus CFX2. Next base: position 101,022 of record JBDTNB010000005.1, on the reverse strand, counting down.
CTTAGCCCGGTTTTGCCCGACTTGCGTGACACACGCACGGTATAGGTTCCCGCACTGTTCAGCGAATAGCGGTCAATCGTAGCCGATGCCCCATCATATTCGGTATAACCGTGATTGAGTTCCTGCCCACTGCCGCCTAACAAAATCACTTCCGGTTGCAAATTGCCAGCCACGTCCGATGTAGCGGCATCGCTGGTCACCGTGAGGGTGATATTATCGCCTGCATCGGTGGTCAGTTTCCAATCGTCATACCAACGCGCGTCAATCGTCCCTTGTAGTGGCTGACCATAAACTACATCATGACCTGCCGCCGGAGCCAGCATAGGGCTGTCCTCGCCCGCGCCCAACAACGCCACCGTCAGATCAAATTTACCGGCTGTGTACCCGTTAAAGCGGCTCTCGCGCGTCACAGCAACCGTATATTGTCCGGCAGCCGGGAGTGTCACCTGATCGATCTGTGCCAGATCACCCGTATATTCGGTATATCCGGTTTGCAGTGAAGTACCGTTCACATCCAGCACTTCGATTTCCGGGAACAGCGTGCCGCTGGTGCGTTTTGCCGTCACACGGATCACATCCGCGCCTTGCGCCGTGAACGTATAGCGGTCATACCAGTGCGCCCCGGTGATTTCGCCAGAAACCGCCGTATCGGCTTCGACTGGCCCAATCACCAGCGTATTATTCGGATTGTCTTCTGCCGTCGCATTGGGCATCACGACCAACGAATACTTGCCGCTGGTGACGCCGGTATCGGCATCTTTGCGCCCAACCTGGATTTGATAGGTTCCGCCTGTGGGCAGCGTGAAATTATCAATCACGGACACAGCCCCGGTGCGATCTGCGCCATAACTGGTCTGCACCGATTGCCCGTTCGCGTCCAGAATCGCGACATCGGGGATCAGGTTGCCGTCGGTACGTTCGACGCGCACACTGATGCGATCTGCCGATGCGGTTTGCAGTGTCCAGTTTTGCGTGAACGCCGTATCAGTAATCTCGCCGCTGACCGGGGCGCTGTACGATAAATTGCCGCCCGCCGCAGCCGGTGCTGCCGTTGCATCCTGTGCCATCACCAGACTTGAAAGTGATAAAATCACGAACATCACAAAAACGACTTTGACAAAACGTGCCGTCTTCTCTATCACACGATCCTCCATTGGCAATTATTGACGAACATTTCGATTCTGCTCCAATCCTTCAAACACTGCAATACATCCTTACATGCTTTTATCATATTTTAATGACTCTTGCACAGGTCAATACAGACTGACGCTATAATAGCGTCCTGAAAACTCATTTCGCACCTTTTAGGATTTTTACTTTTGCTTTCGACTTTGCCTTTTTCTTTTGCTGGAAACTGGCAACTGGCAACTCTGAGGAGCAATCACCATGCGGAAACACGCATTATTTCTGGCGACTTTCATCTTCTGCGCGCTGGCAATTTTCCCGACTGCCGCTCAGAACGGCGGCTGGACAGCATGGCTCTATAGCGCTGCCGACGGTCACATGACCCAGGTCGATGACTCCGGCGCGGTGCATACCGATTTTACCCTTCCGCTCCCCATCGGTTTCGATTTGTTTCCGCAAAAAGTCGCCGTCGGGCATGGTGGCAGTCCTTTCGCCTATGTCGTCAGCAACAGCACGACTTTTCAAGGCGCGCTGGTCATCAGCCAGGGTGCGGCGCTGAAATTCAGTTTCAACTTACCGCTCACCTTCGCCGACAGTACCGAATTTGTCGCCGACGAATCGATTTTCAACGAGGATAATTCGGCGCTAGCACTCGGCTACAGCCTGGATGGCGGCGGCTGGGGCTTGCTGATTTTCGATTTGACCAGCGGCACTGTCGCCCAAACCATTCGCTTTGATACACCCACTGTCGCTGTCCTGGGTTTATCAGCCAACTTTGGCTTGACTCCCATTCCACGCCGTTTCATCGGGCGCGAAGTCACCTTCTCGATGATTCAGGCTGGTACGGATGCCGCGCCGGGATACGATGCCTACACCTGGAACATCGACACCGGCGACCTGACCCAAAATCTGGCTTTCCCCAGCCTCGACGCCGATACTTTCCCGCCAACCGGCGAAATGGTCATGAGCCTGCCCGATGACCGTCTCCCCAATCAGAGCGCGGATTTCACTTTTTTCCAGGCCAATACGCTGCATGTTTTTGATCCGCTGACGAGCGCACGTTTCCCATTTTATAATTCGCAAACCTTCACTTTTTCCAGACCCCACTTCATCCAGAATGGCGAACGGATTCTGTTCGAAGTCAGTGCGGCGGCGGGTGACTCGTTTGAATGGCAGGTTGTCGGGCGCGATGGCACACTCGTCGGCCCGATCCCCGGTGGTGTGACTATCAACGATGCACATGGTCTCGGTGATGGCTTTATTTACACGACAGACACCTTCAGCCCTGGCTCAACCACATTAGTTTACGTGAACACCCGCGATACCCTGAATGCAGGTGTCCCCATCTGGTCGAGCAATCCCAACGAAACTGTCACCATTGCCTGGGCGGGCGATACTGTGATTCGCGCCCAGGCCGCCTATTCCCCCTGGGCAAAATTGGCGGATGCCGTGTATGCCCCCGGTGTGGCGGCAGAGATCGGCCCCGCAGGCGGACAGCCGCTTCTGACTCCCGGCGCGATCTCCCCCAGTGACATCGCCGCATCTACGCCCGTTTTCGGACGTTTCCTCTCCGTCGGCGGGTTGGCGATCATCAATACCACCGAAGGCGACACACTTAATGTCCGTACCGCTCCTACACGCGACTCAGCCATCGCGACTCGTCTGCCTGATGGCGAACGAGTAACCATCATGGATGGCCCGCGCGCTGGCGAAGGTTTTACCTGGTGGAAAATCCGCACTGCCGCCGGAATCGAAGGTTGGGTCGTTGAAAGCGTGGACGATAACGGCTCCCGCCTCCAAACCCTGATCCCTGAATGAAATCACGGCTTGTAGGGACGAAATATATTTCGTCCCTTTTTTGTCCAACGCAAAAATAATTAATTTCCTGCCCTTGTTCATGTCTTTTCTCCCCTCTCCGTACACGGGGAGGGGCTGGGGGAGGGGTTTCCGTAGCCCATCCGTCAGGCACGCCCATCCCCTCCGCCCCTATAATGATAAAACACGACTCGCACGCCAGAGGACAACCCATGCCCCGCCGCATCATCCTGTTTGCCATTTTTGTACTACTCAGCCTCGCCGCACCCACCCGCGCCGACGATTCTCCCGCGTGGACAGCTTGGTTGCACTATGGCCGCCACATGACCCTCATCGACTCCGACGGCGATACCCTCCGCGAACTCGATTTGCCAATTCCAGAAGGCTATGATGAGTCGGTCTTTATTCATCGTCACGAGGTGGGAATTTCAAAGAATGGGCAATGGGCAGCCTATATGCTGATCTTCGGCTATCCCTATACGCAACCAGACCAATTGCAGATCGTTGATTTGATGACAAACACAGCCTCAATCAACTATCCGGTTAAAGGGCTTGAGGGATTGTCAATTTCACCGCCCAATACCCAAATATTCGCTGAAAGTGGCGATTCACTGGTTGTCGGATATGCACCCTCGAATCGTGACCTGCATATGGATGTCTTGAGTACCCGAACGGGACAGGCACTCTACACGGTTAATACAACCGCCAACTCGCTGGGTTTGACGCCCATGCAGACTGTTTTCCGAGTCTATATACTGCGCTATGCAGCGGATCAGGTGAATTTCGCCTTAGGAGTTGTCGAACCCGATTCACAAGACATCGACAATGAGCAGGGTACGAGTGAAATATGGTCAACCCGTTACTTCATCTGGAATATCATCACAGGTGCTATTCAGCCGGATACGATTTTTTCCAATCTCGAATCAAACGATTTTCTTGCAACCGGAGAGATTATCGCCGCAACCTATAATTCCAACTTTCCAACTGATATGTTTGAGATAGGACATCCATTAGAAAATGTACTGCAAGTTTTTGATCCCACTTTGAACGCGGTTTTTCCTTTTTATCAGGCGGACGATGTTTTGACTCGCAATGTTTTTTTCGTCCAGAATGGGGCACGCATCTTGGCACATCTGTTTCATCGTGACGATCTCACTTGGTATTGGACGCTGCTCGAACGCGATGGAACAATCGTAGATGAATGGGCGCTGCCGGAAAACCTGCAAATTGATGAGATTAAGAACACGCCAAATGGCTTTATTTATACGGCCTCACTTAATACCGATGAATGGGATTGGGAGCAGCCTATACCCGCCGTCTACGAAGTGGACACTCGCGATAACAAACTCGATACAGGCCACCTCATCTGGCAAATCAGCATGAAAAAATTTCACTCCTATTTCGACGCATCAGAACAGCCTTACTTTGACATCGCCTGGGTACATTCCGACGCGCCTGTCGGCCCATTCAAACCCTGGGCGCAGTTGGCCGATCCGGTCTACGCACCGACACCCCAACCTTCTACCGTCACCATCACACCTACTTCAATTCCGATGCCGTCGCCGTTATTCTATGTCGGCCAGACCGTCCGCGTCCAAACCATCGACGGCGAAATCCTCAACCTCCGCGCCAAGCCGACTCGCAAATCGGACATTATTGTCTACATCGAGGATGATACCCAACTCGAACTTCTTGAAGGCCCCATCGACGCTGAGGGCTTTCACTGGTGGCGCGTCCATACCCCCGACGGACTCGAAGGTTGGGTTGTCGAAAACGATGGCGAACTCCAAACAATCTTGCCAGAATAATCCCGGATTCTAACCTTATCCCAATTGACACATCACGAACTTTTGTTCTATAATGAATATCCTTGTATCATCTTTTCTCTGCGTTCTCGGTGGTTCAATCTGAATTGGATATTTGCCTGATATGACCAAACCCACATTCTTCCCAACTCCCGCCGATTGGCGCAAATGGCTGACGACGAATCACGACAAGGAGTCAGAACTGTTGGTTGGGTTCTACAAAAAGGACAGCGGCAAACCCAGCATCACCTGGCCGGAATCGGTGGATCAGGCTTTATGCTTCGGATGGATCGACGGCATCCGCAAAAGTATCGACGAGGAAAGCTACACCATCCGCTTTACGCCGCGCAAACCCAGCAGCAATTGGAGTGGGGTGAACATCAAACGCTTTGGGGAATTATCGGAACAAGGATTGGTGCATCCGATGGGACAGGCTGCTTTCGACAAGCGCAAAGACGAGAGATCCAACGTCTATTCCTACGAGCAGCGCGACAAAATCGAGCTGGATGAAGCCTATCTAAAACAGCTCAAAGCCAACGCCCAAGCCTATAAATTTTTTGAAGCCCAGCCTGCATCCTATCAGAGAACTGTCCGCCATTGGATCATGGGCGCCAAACGGCCTGAAACGCAGCAAAAACGCCTCGAAACCCTTATCGAAAACTCGGTCAATGAACGCAGAATTCAGCAGTTCGTATCACCCACGCCCAAGTGGAAAAAATAACCCGGCTGTCCGCCGCCGCTAATCACTTTATTTTTTAGGCTGAGAACCTGTTTGGATATTCACTTTTTCTACCAGGGACGACACATAGGTCGTCCCCTACACACGGGGAAATCCCGATTTCCAAACAGGTTCTGAACTTTTTTCACCTTTAACTCGGTACTCAGCACTCAGTACCCAGCACTTTGTACTATTCTTTCCCCGTCCACTGATCTTCCACACCACCCACCTGCATATTCTCCCAGCGTGCCAGCGTGAACAAAAAATCGGATAGTCGGTTCAGATAATTCATGACCTGTTCACCTACAGGCTTTTGCTCCTGAAGCGCCACCACAATCCGCTCGGCGCGTCGGCAAACCGTCCGCGCCACATGAAGCTGCGCCGCTGCCGGTGAACCTCCCGGCAAAATGAAGTGTTTGAGTTCGGGAAGCTGGCCTGTCATCTCATCAATCAGGTTTTCCAACCACAGCACCGTATCGGCGTCCATCCGCACGACCCAATCACTTTTCGAGTCGAGTGGAGTCGCCAGATCAGCGCCCAGGTTGAACAACTGTCGCTGGATTTGGGCTAACCAGGTATCGGTTTGTGCTTGTGGCCCCTGCGCCCGCACCACGCCTAGTACCGAGTTCAATTCGTCCACCGTGCCATAGGCTTCGACGCGCAAATGAGTCTTGGAAACCCGCCCGCCTGAAAACAGGCTCGTCGTCCCGTCATCCCCGGTTTTAGTGTAAATTTTCATACCCGCCGCACCTTTTCACCGTTGCTAAATTAGAACTTCCGTGCTACCATAGTCATCTACCTGAATCGTCCAAATATTAGCAGGAAATGGCTAAAGTGATAGAATCAGATTACACTACATTGGAAGTACCGGCGTCGGAAAATGGCGGTAGCGTGCCTGCTCCGACCAGCGAGAAAAAGAGCAAAAAGTCGATGGTGAAGAAAAAAGAAAAACTGGAAGAAGATGGAGAAGCGTTTGCCGTCGAAAATACGGGACGCGGGAGGGCGCTGGAGTCCGCGCTGACCGATCTCACCAAACGTTTTGGTGAAGGTACAATTGTTCGTCTCGGCGATGCCACTCACATGGCCGTCGAAACCATTCCTTCCGGTTCGCTTGGCATAGATATTATCCTCGGCGTCGGTGGTATCCCGCGTGGCCGTATCACCGAAATCTACGGCCCGGAAAGTTCGGGTAAAACTACCGTATGCCTGCACGTCATCGCCGAAGCCCAGAAACGCGGTGGTATATGTGCTTTCGTGGATATGGAACACGCCCTCGATCCCAAATATGCTGAACGGCTGGGCGTGAATGTCGATACCCTATACATCTCCCAACCGGATACTGGCGAACAAGCACTGGAAATTACCGAAGCCCTGGTGCGTTCTGGCGCGCTCGATGTAATTGTTGTCGATAGCGTTGCTGCCCTCGTACCCCGCGCCGAAATCGAAGGCGAAATGGGTGACGCACACGTCGGTTTGCAGGCCCGCTTGATGAGTCAGGCACTCCGCAAGCTTTCCGGCGCGATTAAGCACTCGAATGCCACCGTCATGTTCACCAACCAGCTTCGCGAAAAAATCGGCGTAATGTTCGGTTCACCCGAAACGACCTCTGGTGGTCGCGCCCTCAAATTCTGGGCAACCGTCCGCCTGGATATTCGCCGTCTGCAAAGCATCAAGAAGGGCGAAGACACCATCGGCAACCGCACCAAAGTGCGCGTGACCAAGAACAAGGTCGCCGCGCCTTTCAAAGAATGTGAATTCGACATCATGTTCTTTGAACATGGCATCAGCAAGGTCGGCGAAATCGTTGACTTCGGCGTCGAACTGGCTATCATCGACAAAAAAGGTGCGTTCTTCCGCTACAACGATGGTCTGCTCGGTCAGGGTCGCGAGAATTCCAAAATATTCTTGCTGGAAAACCCGGCAGTTTCCGATGAAATCGAGGACGCCATCCGCGCCCACTTCAACCTGCCTCCGGTGGTCAATCCAGCCACCAGCTAATCGCTTTACGAGAATTTTTATCCCTCTTTCTCCCCTCTCCATCGCAATGAAGACGGGCAGGGATAAGGTAAAAAAACGGGATGGCTGACAAGTCCATCCCGTTTTTGTTGCCCGCGATTGACAGCCGCCTCGATTCGGATTATTCTTATGTAGAACAAATATTCTGAAAGGGAATACGATGGGCGATTTCAACCCTGAACACGAAAAGGTGCTCCATAAAATGCTTCAAGACGTTCCAATCGCGAAAGCCAGCAAAATGTTTGGCTACCCGGCCTATAAGGTCAATGGCAAACTCGCAGTGGGTTTATTCGCTACGGGTATCGTCGCTAAAGTCGGCCCCAAACGCACGCAGGAACTGGTTGGCAAACCCGGAATTGAAGTTTTCGAACCAATGGCAGGTCGTACCTGGAAGGACTGGATTTTGCTCACGGGTAATTTTGACCAGAATCACGCCCTCTTTGAAGAAGCTGTTCAATATGTATTAGAGGAAACCAACCCATGAGCGAGCATAAACATAACCCTGCCCACAAAGCCGTTTTAGACAGTCTGCTGCTAGGGATGCCCGGTGTCAAGGATAGCAAGGCCTTTGGCTATCCCGCCTACAAAGTCAATGGACGGGTATTCGCTTTCGTGGGGACAGGCGTTTCCCTCAAGTTACCCGCGACCCGCGTCCAGGAACTCCTCGCGGCCCATCCTGATATGAAACCTTTTGAAGTCGCAGACGGCGTCGTTTGGCGCGAGTGGGTGAGCATCCAACGCCCCAATTCCGAGGATTATGCTCAGGATGTTGACCTGTTCGAAGAATCGTCGCAGTTCGTCGCAGGCGGCTAAGACCTGTCGTATAATAACAACGGTGAAGCGGATTATACCGGAGACGTACTTTTGAGTTACAACTACGAAGACCCTCAATATTACGACGAAGAAGAAGAGACGATTGAGGCTTACTGCGTCCGCTGCAAAGAGACTATCGAAGTCGAAAATCCGCAGGCCGTCTGGACGCGCAAAGGCATCCCAGCCACACGCGGTGAATGCCCGATTTGTGCAGGCACAGTGTTTCGCATGGGTCGTACCGAAGCTCATTCCGGCGGTTCACGTCCGGCGTCCGTACAGGTTGCTACCAATACTCGCTCCAAACTCGTGCAGGACACTGCCTACATCAATTTTTCCGATGCCGATGCCGCCCTCGCCGAGCAGTTAGCCGATGATTTGCAAAAGGCGGGTATTGCCGTCTGGCTGCATGAGACCAACACCGATGACGTTCATTGGGCAGGTGGCGTCCACCCCGCCCTGACCGAATGCTCACGAATGGTCTACGTATTATCATTAGCGTCGTTGGATGATAAAGGTGTCGAGGATGCCTGGAAATTTTTCCGGCAAAAAGGCAAGCGAGTCGTGATCGCACAGTTGGAATTGGTCGATCCGCCCGACCCCATTCGCCGCAGCCCGCGCTTCGATTTTACGGGCGATTACAAAACCAGTTTTCGTCAGATGGTCGGGGCTTTAAGCGAGTAGGGGCTCGCCGGTGGCAAGCCCTTTGAAAATACCTCTCAAACGTCATTTGAAACCGGCCTCACCTTTGTAGGGACACAGACATATCGTGTCCTCCGGCGGCGCACCCGGCGCAAAATGGTTTACGGACAGACCTTTCTACCCGTTGCTGGCAACCGTTTGCGCCAGACGATCACGAGCATCTTCCGCCGGGGTAAAGTTTTTGTCGATTTCCAGCGCCGTGTTGTAATTGACCAGTGCGCGCTTGTTATCGCCCAATCCTTCACGGGCAACCCCCGCATAATAATAGGTTTCCTCGATGTACTGCGATGTACCCGGTTCATCCAATTGGATTTTCGCCAGATCAATCACATCCTGGTAGCGCCCAACCGCGTTATAAGCAATGTAAGGCCCGAACTGATACCACAACATCCGCCAGGGTAAGCCGATTTTCCGTGCCTGATCGTAAGCCGTAGCCGCATATTGGTACGCCTTATCGTCGTAATCACCCAGCAGCACATAATTCGATCCCAGGTTGAACCACGCGAAAGCATCATTGGCATTCGCCAGCGCTCGCTGCCGGTTGACTTCCAGTGTATTCAGGGCATTCTGGGTCGCATCGCCGTTCGTCCCCAGCAGCGCCATTAACGCCGGTTCCTGCTCCGGTTTATACAGCACGATATAGGTGTTGTTGAAGTGTTCCCAAAATTCGTTGATATGGTCATAACTATAGGTGGTATTCGGGCCAAGATAGCTGTCATGGGTCTTGAGGGTTTGCGTGCCATCGTCGTAACCAATCGGCAGCAAATAATGCCCCATCCAGCCCAAGCGCTGCGGCTCCGGGTCATACCCGGCCTCGATAATCAACGGGAAATTATTCGACAACAGCGTCTTGAGTAAGGTCAGGTCGCCGCCAACGCGGGTCAGCGCGCGGATGTTCGCGCCAAGCTGCTTATTGACGTAATTGACCATTTGCCAGGGACTCACATTGCCGTCTTCCGAAGTCGGTTTCAGATAATTTGCCGCCGGGTCCTGATCCGCTGGGATGCCGAAATAAGTCAGCGCCATCGTCATCGTCGCTGGGCCACAATTATTCCAGTGCTGCGGGATATGGATAAAGCCCGTCATCTGATACGAAGTGGGCAGCACCGGCGCGGCGGCGGTTGGCTGTGCATCCTGCGCCATCGCCCCCATTGACGGAACCAAAACCAGGATCAGCAAATAGAGGAAATATCGTCGGGAGAATGATTTTCTGAGCATAGTTGAACCTTCTTTTGACAATCTGGATTTCATTATACAACCCTGTCTTCGTTTTCAACTCAATCTCTAAGCTACGGATAACCAACGCCTTTTGCACGCTTGATAGGCTGCCTCGCAACGCACTGTAATTTCGCAATGAATTGTTGGCGTTGCGCGGGCGAATAGCCTATACTTTAATGATTCAAATTATTCAATAGTCCAGTTCACCCATAGCGACGACCAAGAGCAGAGATGTAAGGAAATCTGCTGACATGCCATTTGATAATATGATCGGCAAAAAAATAGACGATTTCATGATTGAAGAACGCCTGGGCCAGGGTGCAATGGCGGTGGTCTACAAGGCATTCCAGTCGTCGATCAACCGTCACGTCGCGCTCAAGGTCATCCGCCTTGATGAAGGCCAGGGGCAGGCCGAAGAATTTCGACGCCGTTTCGCGCTTGAAGCCGAAGTCATCGCGCGCCTCGAACATATTCATATTCTTCCCATCTATGCCTATGGCATCAATGACGAAATGGCCTATCTGGCGATGCGCTGGCTGCGCGGTGGTTCATTAAGTGAACTCCTGCGCCACGATGGGGTATCGATGGATCGTGCTGCCGATTTGTTCAAGCAGGTTGCGTCCGGGCTTTCCTACGCCCACGCGCATGGGATCATCCACCGCGATTTGAAGCCCAGTAACATCATGCTCGATGATGCTGGCAACGCCTATCTCACCGATTTTGGGCTGGCAAAATTAACCGAAAGTTCTGGCGAAATCACCAAAAGCGGGACAATTGTCGGCACACCAGCTTACATGTCCCCAGAACAACTTCGCGGCGATCCACTCGATCATCGCAGCGATATTTACAGCCTCGGCGTGATTCTCTACAACATGGTCGCCGGACGCCTGCCGTTCGATACCTCCAGCAGCGACCTCGTGTCGATTATCTACCAACATCTGGAAAAACCACCTACGCCGCCCAGCGAATTCAACCCGGACTGCCCTCCTCAGGTTGAAGATGTCATCATGACCGCGCTCCAAAAAGACCGCGAACAGCGTTTCAACAGTGCCGACGACATGGCGCGCGCCTTGAATCTGGCGCTGGGGCGTCCCGGTAGTTCCGACAGCATCTCAGCGCCCATCCCGCGCTTTAGCAGTACCCAGACGCGCCCGTTGGCCTCTTCCAGCAAAAAGAAAAAAGAACAGAATTGGCTGGTGATGGGTGCGGTAATATTACTCCTGGTCGTCGCGCTGGCTGCCGGAGTCCTCATTGTTCAGAACATCAACACCAATAATGAGTTGAATCAGACACAAACCCTGGAAGCAGGTGCGATAACCGCGCAATCCGCCGCCCTGAACCTCACGGAGACGGCTGCTCTCGCATCCCCTACATCGCCGCCTCAATCAACCGTTGAGATCGACAAGCGTGCTCCCGCATCAGAGATTATCCCTGGCGCGGGCGAAATCGAACGGGTTAAAATTCGCCTGGGCGAAAAAGGCTTCATCGCCTACATCACCTGCAACCAGGATACCGAGTTCCACGCAGGCTTGGCGCGCGAAATGAGCGATCTCGCCAACAAATATGGGCTGCACTTTAAGATATACGACTCCCAAACCGACGCCTACCGTGAGATTACGCTGATCGAACGCGCCCGTTCCGACGGTGCAACCGCCCTAATCGTCTGCCCGCTCGATGCAAACTTGCTTGCTGGCAGTCTGACTTCAGCACAAAATGCCGGAATCCCATTGGTCTTCTTTGCCGACGGCATTCCCAATTACGGCGGTGTGCTAGTCGGCGGCGACAACTACCTGCTGGGGCTTGAGCCGGGACGTTTTGCCGGTCAAATCATCGCCAATGAAAAAGCTGGCAAAGCCAACGTCATCGTATTGGATTACCCAGATCGCGCTGATATTGTCGCCCGTGCCAATGGCTTGGTCGATGGCGTGCTTGAATACGCCCCCAATGCCACCATCGTTGGCCGCTACAAAGGCGCAACCCGCGAATTTGGCAAAGCATCCGTCGAACAGCTCATCAAGGACGGTGTGAAATTCGATGTAATCGTCAGCATCAATGACGCCGGTTCTTTTGGCGCAATCGAAGCCATGAAGGATGCCGGAATCCAACCCGATCAGGTGATTATTTCCAGCATCGACGCCGAAGCCCTTGCCCAGCAGTATATCCGCGACGGCTATTTCATACGCGGTTCGGTGCAATCTTCGCGGGTGGAGGCGGCTCACGCTCTCCTGGACTCAGCCGTTAAACTCCTCGCCGGGGCGACCATGCCCGAAGTCGTTCAGGTTCCGCCGGGAGCGATGGTAACAAAGGAAACCCTGGAAACCGCTACCCCCGAAAGCAGCGGCTAAAATCACTCGCTAAAAAATCAAAAGGCGTTCGCATGAACGCCTTTTTGTATTTTATCGATGTATTGAGTAAACATGAACCGTTGACGATCACAATTAATCACCGGCTTCACTCGCATCGGTGCTTTTGACTATCGACTATAGACTTAAACACCCGCTACCTTAATCAACTCCGCCAGATTATGCCCGATAATCCGGTATTCGCTGCCCACTTTCAATTGCATTGGCCCATTGAATGGTGCTTTATGCAAAACTTGCAGGTGCGTACCGGGCATCAGACCGAGCGCCGCGAGATATTCCAACCGGTCAGACTCCCGCGTCCGTACCCGTGTGATTGCCAAATCGACGCTTTCTTCAGCGTCCGAAAGCAAAACATCATCTGGTTCCTGCAACGCACCGTCTGGCGTAGGAATCGGTTCGCCATGTGGGCAGTGGGTAGGATTCCCGGCCATCTCCGCCATACGCTGGGCGACGGTTACGCTCAATCCCTGGCTCATGCGATCTGCTTCTTCATGCACCTCGTGCCAGCCAAAACCCATCACCTTGACCAGAAAGGCTTCTGCAATCCGGTGACGCCGAAGTTCTATTAAGGCTTCACGCTTGCCCTCTGGTGTCAGGCGGATACCCTGGTAGGGTTCGTGTTCGAGTAAACCGTCCTCGCGCAGTTTTGTGACCATCCGGTTGACTGCTGGGGCGCTCACGTCCAGCAGGTCAGCCAGCGCCGAGGTGCTGATAAAACCATCTTCCACCGCCGATCCGCGATCACACAACCGGTAAATCTCGGTCAGATAATCGCGCATCTTAGATGTCAGATCATTCGAATCGGATTTTTCCAGGGGAGCCGCCTTACTCATTGGCTACCATCCATGTTCCAGCCGAGTGATGAGGCGTTCCGGCATCCCGGCAATACGCATCCGTTTTTGCACCGAAGGAATATCATATGGGATACGCCGGTGTTCCCAGGTGTTCGATTCAACATCCAGGATGGCATAGGCAGAGTCGGGATTGGCATCGCGCGGTTGTCCCACGCTGCCGGGGTTGATAATCTGCCGGTGTCCATTGAGCTGGCGCGCCTGCCGGTAAGCCGGGGCAATCGCTTCGGTATCGCCATCTTCGCTCATTTGTTCGTAAATCACCGGTTGGTGGGTATGCCCAACCAGGCAGTAAGGAGTCTCAAAATGCGGGAAATTGAGTGCCGCAATCAGCGGCTCTAAGATATACTCCCACACGGGTTCGCGCGGGCTGCCATGTGCCAGCGTATAATTGCCGATCACAAAGGTAGTCGGCAGCGCGTCCAGGTAGCTGACATTATCCGGCGTCAGCGTCTCGCGCGTCCAATTGACGGCTTTACGCGCGTCCGGGTTAAACGTCCTTATATCCAATCGCCCTAATGCTGCCCAGTCATGATTCCCCGCAAGACACAGGTGCGGGAGTGTACGCAGCAGTTCAACACATTCGTTAGGGTCTGGGCCATATCCAACCACGTCGCCCAGGCACCAAACATACTCCCACTGTCCTTTCGCATCCGCCAGGACAGTTTGAAAGGCGGAAAGGTTCGCGTGGATATCGGATATGATGAGAATACGCATAATTGCCAAAACCTATGGAGTATGAACGGACATTACTACAAATTATCGTACCATGCTTTAACGGGGTGTGCGAGTTTGATTATCTTAATAATTACAGGTTTCACAAAAAATTCTGAAAACGGTAATACAGCGTTATTTTTGCCTCAATGGGTCAGACAGAAGCGAAAAATCGGTCTGTTTGTCACTTTAGGTATGGTTATTATTGCCCTAACAAATTGCGTACAACTTGCGCCGCCCCCCAGCAGCAGTATTGTACCCCCATTAGACCTGCCAACCCAGGTCGTCGCCCCGACCCCAACCGAATCCTATCCCTGGACAAACGAAAATGATGTCATGAGCGGCATTTGCTTTGAAGCCGCGCTGGATGCCGCCGGAAAAGTCTTCGTCCTGCATAACTCCCAGGAGCATATTCAATTCTACGATCTGGCCGACAATAGCAAATTATGCCGCCATCCGGTGACGCGCAGCGCTTTCGATTTCGCGTCAGCGGGGGGGCGTATCCTGGCTGGCCTGTGGAGTTATGGCAAAGGCTGCACCGCCCACCATGATGTCCTCGCCGTCAACCGCGATGACGCCGCCAAAACCCTGACGATTCAGCTTCAATTCGTCACCGAAGGAACCTGCGACTACGAACTCCTGCGCCCCTTCTGGATCGGCCTCGACGGCGTGAGCGGCTATCAAATCAACATCCAGGTTGCCGAAGGATAATTATACAAGAGAGATAACCGTGAAATCTTATCTAAATATAGCCTTGCAAGGGATACTGTTTTTATTCCTGACCGGCTTTACACTGGCTGGCTTCGAAACGCCCTGTCCCACTCAGGACAAGCCACCGCAGCTTATCTACTCAAATTACACACAGAATATAAGCTGGTCACCCGATAGCAGTTATCTGGCGTTTCAAGACTTCAATTATCCGCAAAAAGTTGTGCTTTCAGAACCGGGTTGGTCTAAGTATGATGTCATGGACAGTGTATTAACCCAACAAAACAATTGGCCTCTATTGCCTGCATTGACACTAAACGAACGCCAGTTATTCAAACCCTTGACAGACTCAGATGGACAAGATTACTGGATGTTCATCTCGCCTGATGTACGATATATGGTTTACACCCGCTTGGTTGACGACGATATATTTATCACACTCGCTGATCGGCAAAATGGACAGAGTATGAGTACACAATTGGAAGCCTTGAATATTTCTGCAACAGACAGTTTTAATGTCTTGTGGAGTGCGAACAGTGAAACTTTCGTAACCTTTGTGACCCCGCTTCAAATGAGTGAACCTGAGTTTTTTAATCGGATTAGCAATTATGCGAATGGTCTTTCGGGTTTAACAACTCAAGAAATTGGATTTTTTCTACGCATTAATGACGAGGATTTTGGCACGACAGATATTTATGACGTGTCAGGTGATGGTCGCTTCGTATTGGTGAAAGGCTACAATGCTATCAATGGAGAAACACGGCTCATTCTTTGGGATGCCATGAACCCAGAGTCGCCAATATCATTTGATCCTTTTACCCAACCCTGGGTCACAGATAAATGGGTTTTTGCGGCTGCCTTTAAGCCAGGGGATGAAAGCAAAATTCTGGTCGTCAATCGAGATGGTCTCGTAGAATATGACCGTCAAAGTGGAAACACGACCTTATTGCGAACGGGAATCATTGCAGGAAAAACACGTTTTTCGCCAAATGGTGAATGGCTTTCCGTGAAAACCACACGCGAACTCTACGTGGTCGATCTTCGCCCAACGCTGGCGCAAGGAACCCCTTCAGCATGTCAGGCCGATACATAATTCGGGATGTATTGTACAATGTTGTCGATCATTCGGATAAGGACACATCATGGATCGACGGCTTGAACAACTCCTGTTGGCACTCGCGCAGCAGTATGCCCCGCAGCTTGCCCAATCCTGGGATCGCAGTGGCGATTTCGCCCAGCGATTACCGGTCTGGGTGCGCCAGCTTGCCAACTACAATATTCTGGTCATCATGGGTGACTTTCCTTATTCGCTGCAAACCCTCGGTCAGGATGTGAATTCTTATATTCAGACGTGGGTGAACGGCTACGGCGAGTTTTATCATTTGCTGGCACGCGCCCTGTTTCCATCTTATGCCCACCTGAGCGCCCATTACACCGACGACAAATGGCCGTTGGTGATTTACATGCAGGGAGCAGCGACCCCGGTCATCCAGCGTATGGCGGGTTATGTCGCGCCCTATATCGTCCAGCGCCAGCTCGATTCCATCGTCTACGAAGCGGAATTGGTCGGCCTGATGGATTTGATTCTCGATGAACTCGAAGCCGGGAGCCTCCCGCGTGATACTTACAGAGCTTTGCGTTCCGAAGGCATTGATTTGCTCAAACAAATGCTGGCCACGCAAATCCGCCAACTGGCATTAGCCGACTTTGACCGCGCGATTTTTTCCGACAGTCAGCGCATCATCCCCATTGTCGAGGAGCCGCCTATGCTGCCCGAACACGACAGCCACCCGGTGCAGACCAGTTCCGCCCTGGCCGATTTGGAACGCGGCTTCTATGAGACACCCCATCGCGCCGACACCGAAACCCTGACTCCGACTCAGAACATCGCCCCTCCGCCCACCATGCCGGAAACAATGCTGCCGCTGGAAAAGACCGAGGCCACGAAAGTTGAACCAGCCAAACCTTTTGGCGCATCCATCCCGATTTTCTTCGGGCGCAGCAAAGACGAAAAGAAACGCCGTCCACCTGTGCCGCCTATTCCTGGTAAAAAGGACTAGGCGCATCTTCCCACACGCTAAATCAGTGATTGCTATATAATCGTGACTAAGGGGCTAATCACGCCCCTTGTTCCATGCGCTTAATAATGTGAGGAGGTTGCGCCGTGCGCCGCCCTATACTTTCCATTTTGTTTCTCAGCCTGTGGGTGCTCATCCCGGCCATCATGACCGCGCAGGATGTGCCGCCCCCGGTGACAACCGAAGAACCTGCCGTCGCGACTGAAGAACCCGCTCAAATCGTGGTTCCACAGGGTGCAGTCCCCATCCCCACTTCCACAACCGGCGAACAAAACCTGCCGCAGCAGGTCACCGCGCCACCCGCAGCCATCGACCCGCTGGCGCTGCCGCTGCTCATCAGCGCCCGCAGCGACATGGAACTGCTGGCTGGTCAACAATTAGGCGCAGAACGCCCGATTGGATGGAGCGGCAGCCTGGACGTGAACAATCCACAGCTACCGTTATTAACCCGCCTTGATCTTGAATTGCTGGCTGGACGTTTAATGGCTCCGGATCAACGCCCCGTCGGATGGTTCGGTGCAGTCCCCGGCACAACTGTGTCCATCGTGCGCGACATCCGCCACGATTTAGAACGCCTCGCCGACACAGTGGGCATCCCGAACGTCCGCCCCAACGGCTGGTCAGGAGCAGATCCGCTCATACGCTGCGAACGCGGAGTACAGGCGCTCGTCAATGTCCTGGAACGTGGTGGCGTTTTCAGCCTCAATGTCGACGGCAACGATCCAAATTATTGTCAGTTGGTCGAACTTCAAGCCAGCCATTTCGCCGAAACCAATATTCTGAGCAGCCCGACCACAACCCTTGCCACCAGCGCATCGAACCCGGCGGCTAGCGGAACATCAGGCTCGGCTGTCGCGTTCTCCGGCAGCGCCCAGATTGACTCCGCGATTGCCATCGCTTTTCTCAACCGCTATGGCACGGAACAAGTCGGCAAAATTCCGGTGGGCACGAGCGTAGAACCGGTTGCGCGCAGCTTCACCCAATTCTCGGCCATGACACTCGTGCGCGGGCAGGATTTTGAGGTTTTCATTGACTACCGCGACAGCAATTTAACCGCTGACCAATTCGCCGTCCTGCCAAATGTAGACAACGCCTCGGTCAATACCGTTTGCAATGCGAGTTGGTGCGAACCCATCATCTACACTTTGGGTAATCCGGCGGCTGGGCGGAACGTGCCGCCCGATATGCCCGTCGCCAATCCTGCCGCATCCAACTCGACGACAGTAACCGCCGCCAGCGCAGGAACCAACGGCAAAACCCAGGTTCCCGTCCAGAATCTCATCATCAACTACGACGGTCAGGATGACAGCAGCAGCACCGTCGTGCGGATGCAGCTTTGCAGCGGCGCGACCACGACAACCGGGAATGTCTGCCAACCGGTCTCGCTGGTCATCGCGCCCGATGGTTCAACTTTGCAGCCCGTCGCGGTACTCAACGGACAAAATCAATATCGCTTGCCCATTGGCTACAGCAAATACAGCCCGCGTACCACCAATTATTTTATGCTCGATATATGGATTAATGCACTCGGTCAGCGCTAAATCATGGATGCCGAAGGCTGGCGCTTCCGCACGCCCATTCCATCCTATATCCTGACTCGCTGGCTGTTCCTGCGCTTGCTGGGACTGATTTATCTCATCGCCTTCGCCTCGTTACTCCCGCAGATCACCGGGTTGATCGGGGCGAACGGCATCCTCCCCATCGCCAATTATCTGACCGCCGTTCACGCCAATTACGGCACAGACGCCTACCGTCTTTTGCCAACGTTGGCATGGTTGAATTCCAGCGACACGTTTCTACAATTCCTGTGTTTAGGTGGCATTCTCGCATCCATTTCGGTCATCGCCGGACTGCTCACCGCCCCGGCGCTGGCGCTTTGCTGGATTTTTTATCTCTCGCTGACCGTCGCCGGACAAGTTTTCCTGGGCTATCAATGGGATGCGCTGCTGCTGGAAGTCGGCTTTCTGGCGATTTTTTTCGCGCCGCTGCAAATCCTGCCGCGATTATACAAACAAACCGAACCACCCCGGCTGATTTTATGGGCATTTCGCTTACTGCTCTTTCGGCTGATGTTCGGCTCCGGCGTTGTCAAACTCGCCAGCGGCGATCCCAACTGGGCGAACCTGACCGCGCTCACTTATCACTATTACACCCAACCGCTCCCGACGCCGTTGGCCTGGTATGCCTATCAACTTCCACTCTGGTTTCAACAGGTCTCCGTTTTGATTATGTTTATAGTTGAACTATGCGCCCCATTTTTAATATTCGCACGGCGGCGGCGGATTCGTTTCATCGGTGCGGGCGCAATCGTATTGCTGCAAATCCTGATTTTGCTGACGGGCAACTATACCTTTTTCAACTGGCTCACGATTGCCCTATGCATCCTCTTGCTCGATGACGATTTTCTGCGTTATTGGCTGCCCAAACGCCTCATCAATAGCCTGAAAGTTGAACCGAAAGCCCTCCCCCGCTGGCGGCGAATCATAATTGCGCCCATCGCGGTGTTGATTTTCTTCCTCGGTGGACTGCAAATCGCGGGTCTTTTTTTATCCCCACGTCTCCTTCCCGGCATAAATGTACTGAGTTTCACCTCACCTTTTCGGCTGGTCAATCATTACGGCTTGTTCGCCATCATGACCACCACCCGCCTGGAAATCGTGGTCGAGGGCAGCAACGACGGCCAGCATTGGCAGGCTTATACCTTCGCCTACAAACCCGGTGATTTGAATCGCCCGCCGCCCTGGATCGCGCCCCTCCAGCCCCGTCTCGATTGGCAAATGTGGTTTGCAGCCTTAGGCAGCGCCGGACAAAATCCCTGGTTCAGCAGTTTTATGCAGCGCCTGCTCGAAGGTTCGCCCGATGTATTATCCCTGCTCGAATCCAACCCCTTCCCGGATGCGCCACCGCGTTACATCCGCGCTGAAAGCTTCTGGTACACCTTCACCGATGCCGCCACCCGTTCCAAAACCAGCGCATGGTGGTCGAGCCGCCCCGCCGCCGAATATTTCCCGGTTTCCTCATTAAGCGGTTGAACCGAACAAAACTCATGCAACTGATTGATTTTCAAATGCCGCTGTATTGGCTCCCCTCTCTGTACACGGGGAGGGGCTGAGGGAGGGGTTCATGCACCGACTTTTCATCGCCATTGATCTACCCGACGACCTGAAAAATGATCTGGGCAATTTATGTTCTGGCATCGACGGCGCAAAATGGGTCAAGCGCGAACAGATGCATCTGACGCTGCGCTTCATCGGCGACGTGGACGATCCCGGTTTGGAGTCGATCAAATCCGCTTTACAAAAAATCCAGGCCGCATCCTTTGACATGCATCTGGAAGGGATCGGCCAATTCCCGCCGAAGGGCAATCCGCGCGTCCTCTGGGTTGGCCTGAAATCTCCGCCTGCGCTCAATAATTTGCAGCGCCAAATCAATACATCAATAACGTCGCTTGGCCTGCCGCCAGAGGATCATCCTTTTTCGCCGCATATCACCCTGGCGCGTTTCAAAACCCCGCCCCACGCCGAAAGTGTACGCCAATTTTTTGCCCAGCACGCCACCTTCAAATCCGAACCCTTCCCAGTTCAGTCCTTTATCCTCTTTTCCAGCATCCTCGCCCCACAAGGCCCCACCTACCGCAAAGAAGGCATTTATCTGCTATCTGACGGCAAATCTTCATAGAGCCGGATTTTTCCAGAAGGCTAATGCTAAACTTAATTTTCGAAGCCGTGCCGGTAAAATCACTTCCATTTCGATTTCATCCGGGTGTAGTTCTTTCCATGCCTCTAAAAATGCCAGAACCGCAGCTTTTTCCTGAGCATTGAATTTAGCTATGTGCCGGAGAAAATGTTCCTGCATAGCTGAATCATCTTGTGGGCAAAGATTAAAAATTAGGCTTTGACACAGGTCATAGGCTTTTGGCATTTCATAATGCAACAACGCAGCTAGCAACCACGCAGGCATATAGAAACGAAAACCTTCCGGCGTCGTGCAGGGTAATTTATCTCGATTATCCAGAATAAGTTCCAGAGAAAGTTCGCTCCAATGCTTACCGCGAAATGCTTCCTCTAACATCCCACCTTCTGAGCCGCATCCCCAGCCGATATTTTCATCCCCTGGATAGGGCGCGTCGGCAAACGCTTCCTCAATTTGTTTGGCGACTTTCTCCCGTAGTTCTTGACTCATATCCTCGCTCTTTCAGTGCCATCAGTGCGCTTGTCTGGCAACCTAGCCAGGTGGCTGTGCGTAGCCAAGCCCCCGGCGGTTAATACCCGAAAATTAATTTTATCGCGGCTACTTCGCCCACTCTTTTGCGAGTTCGTCACGCCGAAACAGGAGATGGAGTAGCATATTTTCGAATTCATAGGTTAATCCACCGCCAAATAACTCTCGATATTCAATCTGGTATTCAAAATACGCGATCATGGCATCTAATTCGTCGAGATTAAATTGACTACCAAAGCTATAGATTTTCTCCAACGGGTTTGATGTATAAATCCACGCTGAAGGCTCTTTCAATGTTGCAACAAGAAATGCCGGTTGAAAATAGCGATAAGCTTTGTCGGTTATTGCCCGCAGATAATCAATATCGCTCAGATAATAAACAATGCCCGGATAAGCGACCATATCCTCCCATTGTTTCCCCTCAAACATTTCAATCAACTTTCGAGATGAATAGTCTGATCGTCCTTGAGTAATTTTTACGCCTTTTTTGCCTTTTGTGACCGGCTTCTTCGGAAACACCTGCTTGATCCTCCCAATAATCGCATCCCGCTTTTGCGCTAACTCATCTTGCTCATTCATCGGCTGCAACCCGCTAAAATTACTTGCTTACATCTATACTAAAGGTCATACCCACTTCCTGACAACAGCCCAATCCCCCTGTCTTTGACTAGCGACTACAAAGTTTCAAAACTCATACCGAATGTTCAAACAAATGTTTCACCTTTCGACTCAACCTTGTGATAAGCTGACCCTGTAGCCCTGTCGCGAGGTTGTGATGTTTTTCACTCCTTACTCATCACTCGTAACTTTACCCTTTCCAGTAACCTCCCGTGTTTGTTGTAAGACACCCTCCCTGTCCAGCAAACAGCCGGGGATACTGTACAGAATCGCCTACTTGTGTCCGATAAACGCAGAACGTTTCGCCGTAGACGATAGATTCTTACTGGAATCGCTGTCCGATAAAAACGATCCTTATTCGCAATTAATAGCAATTTGGAAGTTTCCCTCATCCACCACCAAAGCCCTACCTGTTTTGGAAATCAGCCGAAACTTCCAAAAAAATCTGCCCATTTTGTCCCAAATTTTTTGGATGGTTTTTAGAAATGATGTCAAACAGGAAAATAGATGAGGAAATTGATGAAGAATGGATAGTCAGGGATGGTTACTCAAAAATCGCCTTCACAGCGATGGAGAAACCGGGAATAATTTCCTCGTCAGCGAGAATGTCGTCAAGATGCAGCGTTTTGGAAAAATCCTGTCGTTGTACCTTAACCGCTTTGCGTTTCTGATCCACAACCCAGACGGTTTGTACACCATCTTCCAGGTAACGATCAACTTTGGCATCAACATCGCTGTAAAGGTCATTGGCGGAAATCACTTCAATGACGAGATCAGGCACGATTACAAACGGCTTTTCCTCCCAATCCGGATTAGCAATTTTATAGGCGGCAATGCGTTCTGCCCGAAAATACATGACATCGGGAGTCCGCGAACCCTTTACCCAGTCCGAGCTATAAAGCAGCACAAAGGGTAATTCAGAGTAAACAGTACCGAGTGCTTCATTTGGATCATGGACAAGCAACGCATCATATATTTTTTTAGCCTTATTGCCATGTCCCGCAACCGTTGGACTCAAGATTTGGCGCTCTCCATCAACGAACTCAAACGGCCCATCAGTGTCGTACAGCCGCACGAACTCAGCTAAGGTCATGATTTCTGTTTTTTCGAAGGGTTGATTGACCATAAGCCATACCTCAGTCAATAGAACAACTGGACACCGGGTTACACCTGAACGGTGTCCAGCACGAAAGAGGTTAAATCTCTAAGTAATCGCGCAGTTGGCGGCTGCGCGTCGGATGCCGCAGTTTACGCAGCGCCTTCGCCTCAATCTGGCGGATGCGTTCGCGGGTCACGCCCAGGTGCTTGCCCACCTCTTCCAGCGTGTGATCCTGCCCGTCTTGCAGGCCGAAACGCATTTCCAGCACTTCCCGTTCGCGTTCGCTCAACACGCCCAGCGCCGAACGAATTTGCTCCTTCAGCAGTTGGCGGCTGGCGGCATCCACCGGGCCGAGGATTTTGTCGTCCTCGATGAAGTCGCCGAGTAGGCTGCTGTCTTCCTGGCCGATAGGCATTTCCAGGCTCATCGGCTCCTGGCTGATGCGCATGATTTTGCGGACTTTTTGTGCCGCCCGCCGCAGTTTACGCTGCAAGCCGGGATCAATCCGTTCGCCATTGCGCCGCAGCAGCCGGATGGCTTCGGTCTCGTCTTTGGTCAGGAATTCCATTTCCAGGGCGACCTGTTCGGCGCTCGGTTCGCCGCCGAGTTCCTGGATCAAATCCCGTTGGACGCGCATCAACCGGTTGATGGTCTCGACCATATGCACCGGGATGCGGATCGTGCGGGCTTGATCGGCAATCGCGCGGCTGATCGCCTGCCGAATCCACCATGTCGCGTAGGTGCTGAATTTGTAACCTTTGGTGTGGTCGAACTTTTCAACAGCGCGCAGCAGGCCAATGTTGCCTTCCTGAATCAGGTCGAGAAAGTTGATTCCGCGTCCCATGTAGCGTTTGGCGACGCTCACGACCAGACGCAGGTTCGCCCGTGTCAGCGCTTCGGCAGCACTTTCGGCTTTCTGCCCGATGTGCTCGAACAATTCCGGCAGTTCTTGAAGGGTATCCGCGTCTGCCAGCAGCCCTTCGCTAAATTGAGCCGGGTCTGGGAGTTCATTATGCTCCTTAAAATGCTGCCGAATCTGGATAATCTGGCCCAGCGGGATCAGATAAAATCCCTGGAACACATCGAACAAACGCCGTGCCAGTTCCGTCCACAATTCATCGCGGCCCCACTCTTTCTGCCGCAGATATTCACGGATGTAAGACTTACCCTCGACATCCCAGTTGTCGTTGACCAGCATCACCTCGTCAATGACCGAACGCAGATTAGGCGGTTCAAGGCCGAAGGCCATTGCGCCCTCGGTCACTTCTTCCCAATTGCGCTTGATGTGCTGGTAAGCCAGTTCAATAATTTGTTGAGGGTCAGGCAGCCCTTCACGGTGGTCTTCATCCACCCGCGACAGCGTATCGATGAGCATTTGCAAAAGCTGCTCGGCGGCGGTCTGGGTGCTCAACCAGGTTTCACGGCTGTCATTCAGCAGCGGAACCTGCCCGATTTCCTTCAGGTACATACGCACTGGATCATCAGCCAGTGCCGCTGCATCCAACGAAACACTGTCCGACATCTCGTCATCATCAAACTCTTCAAGTTCGTCTTCGTCCGGCTCATCCATGATGTCTGCGCCGTCATCTTTGATGCTCATCGAGTCGAACAGATCACCGTCGTCGTCGCCTGCATCATCATCCATATCAAAGTCACTGTCACCGTCATCGACTTTGACCTTCGGCATTTCCTGCGATTCCAATTCCGGCTTATTGGGTTTGCGTTTTTTAGGCATAGTTTCCTACTCGCGCAGAACGCTCATTTGCTTCTGCAATTCTGCTTCAATCAAACCTTTTGCGATACTGGACAGAATAATCTGCCCCTGAAATTGCTCTTGTGCTGCGCTATCCTCACTGGCCTGGGCATCAAGCTGCAAAAACCCCAGTTCTTCACGCTCTCGCTGCAAGCGGCTCATGCGCAGCCGCAGCGCCTTTTCCAGCAGTTCATCCTGCATGTCCACCGATGCGATCACGCGCATCCCGCGATCCCATACGATCCCCAGATCGGCTTTCAGGCCGTTTCGCAAATGAGTGCGTACACCGTCCAGATCGTCCGCAAAAATGATGTCCAGGTGGGGCTTGAGCGCCTCATCGCACTGGGCGCGAAGATAATCAAACAACTCCATCTCATCCTGGTCGAGCGCCGCCCGAAAAATACTCATGAGGGCACGATAATCGCTGTGGCTAAAATCTTCCGCGCTCCAATCGTTCAATGGGCCGTCCAGCAGCGCCCGATTGGTTCCGCCCAACTGCCGCAGCTTACGATTGACGGCGTAAAACGACTCTGGCCGCCGGAACAAAACTTTCAGGCAGTAGGCTTCCATTGCTGCTTCGCGCGCGGGCACTACCCGCCGCGCTGGCTGAATGCGCAGTCCCGAATCGTAGCCGTCTTCGCCTTCACCCGGTGGTGGCGCGTCAGCTTCATCATATTCACGCACAGGTGCGTCCGGCGGTTCAAGTAAATCATCCCGCAGCACCTTTAGCGCATGATCGCGCGGGGGCGGCGATGGTTTTCGTAAGCGGGCTTGTTCATCCGCCCAGGCTAGCAAATCGCGCTCGGCGATCCGCAGTTTGAGGGCTAGTTTTTGAACATTGTCTTTCTTATATAGATTATTTTCAGAAGCCAGCAAAATCGGCAGCACGCGCCGCGCCAATGCTTCCCGTTCCTGGACACTAGCTTGCGCTGGTAAAGTCGATGTTTCGGCTTCAATCACAAATTCGGCAACCGGCTGCGCGCCTTCGACCAGGGCAGCCCAGCGTTCAGGCGCTTCACGAATCAGATCATCCGGGTCTTTGGCATCAGGAATATGCAGCACCCGAATATCGACTGACAAACGCCCGCTGTAATCGGCTTGCAGCGTTTGCCGCGCGACTTCCAGGCTGCGCATGGTCGCGTTTTGTCCGGCGGCGTCCGAGTCCAGCGCCAGCACGATTTTCTTCGCCCATTTCGGCGCGATGAGCTTTAACTGCGCCTCAGTCATGGCTGTGCCCATCTGGGCGACCACGTTATAGAACCCAGCCTGATGCGCCTGGATCGCGTCCATGTAACCTTCGACAATGACGGCGGTTTCGGTGTCAGCAATCGCCCGCTTGGCGACATCCAGCCCGAACAGCGTGTGGCTCTTGTCGAACAATGCGGTCTGCGGCGAATTCAGATACTTGGGATTGTCTTCTGGATTGAGCGCCCGCGCGCCAAACCCTGTCACCCGCCCACGCTCGTCCCGGATTGGGATCATCAGACGATTGCGAAAACGGTCATAAATCCTACCCGATTCTTCATTGCGGACAGCCAAACCGGTTTCAATCACCTGATCTTCGCTGTAACCCAGCAACTTCAGGTGGTCGAGCATGTTATTCCAACCGGCCGGCGCATAACCAATCCCGAATTGGCGGATAGTTTCATCACTCAAGCCGCGCTTTTCGCGGGCATAACGCAGCACAGCTACGGCTTCAGCATCGCTGGAATCAAGGAGCAAATTGTGATAAGCCTCGGCAGACGTTTGCAGCATCCCACGCAGCTTATCCAATTGGTCATCCTGCGCGCGCTGTTCAGGCGTCCGCTGCCGAACTTCTACGCCGGTCAATTTGCCGAGTTCTTGCAGCGCGTCGCTGAACGACCAGCCATTTTGCTTCATAGCGAAGGTGATTACGTCACCTCCGGTAGCACACGCGCCGAAACAGCGCCAGGACTGTCGTTCAGGATCGACGACAAAGCTGGGCGTTTTCTCGGCGTGGAAGGGACATGGTGCTTTCCACGTCCTTCCGGCACGCTTGAGTGGCACATAGCGCTGGATGTAATCGACAATATCCAGCCGCGCTTTTATCTCGTCGGCAACAGACATAATTACGGACAAACCCCTTACCAGCGGATAGGTTGCATTATACGTATGTCTGTCTGCACATGCAAATCCGAAACTGGCGTTTTCGCCTAAATTTCATAGGTATGAATCGCAGGGTTTGTTAGGTGGAAAATGGTGTGGCTCTTGCAGCGGCTTGCAGTCAACAGGTTATACTCCGCCCGAATCATATCCTTGAAAATGTACTCCGAAAGGAAAAATCATGTCGGTTCCCGACTTTCAGCACAAACTGGAAAAATATGCCGAGGTCATCATCAAAGTGGGTCTGAATCTGCAACCGGGGCAGCGGCTGCTGATCGGTTCGTCGCGTTTTGGGCGCGAAACACCGTTTGAAGCCGCGCCGCTGGTACGCGAGATCGCTGCCAAAGCCTATCAGGCCGGGTCGCCGCTGGTGGATGTCATCTGGGGCGATCCGCAGCTACACGTCATCCGGTTACAAAATGCCGCCCGCGAGACCTTAGAAGCCTATCCAAATTGGATCGCCGAAGGCAACCTCAACCATGTGAAACAAGGCGGCGCGCTGCTGGGTATTGTCGCCAACGATCCTGATCTATTCAAAGGACAAGACCCTGATATGATCGGCGTTTTGCAAAAGGTTGCCTCGGAACAAAACCAGGAATTGGGTATCCTGATCTCGCGCTGGACGACCAACTGGCTGCTCGTGAGCCTGCCGACTCCTGCATGGGCCGCCAAAATTTTCCCAAATGTCCCAGCAGAGGAACAGCAGGATCGCCTATGGGAGGCGATTTTCAAAATATGCCGTATCGATCAGGATGATCCGGTTGCCGCCTGGAATGACCATGTTCAAAAGTTAGGTGCAGTGACCGAATATCTCAACCAGAAGCGCTACAGTGCCATGAGGTTGACCGCGCCGGGAACCGACGTGACGATTGGTCTCGCCGAGGGACATATCTGGTTTGGTGGCAGCACTCTAGGCCAGAATGGTGTTTCCTTTATCCCCAATGTACCCACTGAAGAAGTGTTCACAATGCCCCACAAAGACCGTGTGAACGGTGTGGTCAAGGCAACCAAACCGCTCAATTATGGCGGTGTGTTGATCGAAGATTTCAGCGTCACTTTTGAAAATGGACGAGCGGTAAAAGTAAATGCCGATAAAGGCGAAAGCACCCTGCAAAAGATGATCGAAACCGATGAAGGCGCGGCTAGCTTGGGTGAAATCGCGCTGGTTCCGCACAGCTCACCGATTTCGCAGTCTGGTCTGTTGTTTTACAACACGTTGTTTGATGAAAACGCCGCTAATCATGTCGCGTTAGGCCGTGCCTATCCTGACACTATGAAGGGCGGCTCGGCTCTCTCTGCCGAAGACTTTGGGGCGGCGGGCGGCAACGTCAGCCTCATTCATGTCGATTTTATGATCGGTTCCGGCAAAATGGATGTTGATGGCATTAACGCCGACGGTTCCTCTGAACCCGTTATGCGCCAGGGTGAATGGGCATTTAAAGTTTAGAAAAAGTATTTGGGGAGGACATTATGATGTCCTCCCCAAATCGTTCTCGCGGCTTAACCCGAAATGGGTTCAACCCAGTATTCGCCACCCTGACCTTCGGGTGTCCAGCCGGTCAAGCCGTTATAGCTCACCTGCCACCAAGCCAAACCGGATGCACAGCGCGGCCCATCGAGCACAGTGAAAACCCCACCCGGCGGGATTTCACCGACATACTTGGTACTCGATCCTGGCCCTTGACGTAGATTGTTGGGAATCCCCGGTGTTACCTGACCCTGTTGACCAATGACCAATCGTGGCGGGAGCGCAGACGAGCACACAATCGCTGTGGTGGTCGGGATGAAGGTCGGCGTCGTACTGGGCAGCGGAATAGCTGTGGAAACCGGGCTGGGCGGTGGTGGGATGGTTGGCTGAATAGGCGTTGAAGTCGGTATAACCAGGGTTGCCCCCGGAACGGGCGTATTGGTAACCAGCGAAAATTGTCCCAGAGAAGCATTAGTCGGTGTCGGCGTCCCGTAAGGATAATAGGGTTCGAGCCAATATTCTGCGCCGCGACCTTCTGGCGTCCAGCCTGCCAGATCACTGCTAGTTTCTGCGATATACCACCATGTCAGTCCGCCAGAACAGACCGGCCCATCTATTACATAAAATGCCGATCCAGCCGCCAGTTCTCCAGCGAGCGAGCCGCTTGATCCAGGCTGCGAACGGACATTGTTCGGCAGTCCGTTCAGAATCACACGCCCCATACTGCCGACGGTAAGGCGGAAGGGCAAACTACCTTCACACAGTATTGGAGCCAGTGGTTTATTCGGTTCAGATGTATAGGTGGGCGGCGGTGTATTCGTGGGACGCTGGGTTGGGACTGGCGTTGGCTGTGGGCTGCACAAAATTACGATGCTCAAGTCGCCCGATACCCGGTAATCCCAGGTAATGTCATTAACAAAAAGAGTCACCTGATAACCCGCTACCTGACCCGTAACCACTGTTTGCCCAGACTGCAAACAGCCTAGACTGGAATCTGGATAGACATCCTGGCTCCAACGCCAGTTAAAATCTTTGAGCGTGAGTTGCAAGCCAAGCCGCTGATTCAGATCAGCCAGCGCTTTGAGTACCGGCGGCGGATCGGACTGCGCGGCTGCCCAGGCCACCGGGATCATGAGCATGAATAAGAACAGCAAAAATCGCTTTCGCATGAGATACCCCCTGAGATGTTTTACTCAGTGTAGCCCGCGTCTGCTGTTCCTATCTTTATGATTTCCCCACGCCTACCTTACGCTTACCCACTCATCTCAGCTTTTAGCTGCTTTTTTCGGCGGCAAAACCGAACATGAGTGGCAGGCTTGGCATCCTTTCCGGCGGAACCATACGATGACCGGGCATTTCGCGCATGTTATTCAGAAGCCGTGCAGCATTCATATAGGGATATTCGCGAAAGGTTGTCAAATGCAATCCTGCGTCGATTAATGCCGTTATAACATCGCTCACTGTCCAATTGAATTCATGGCCGGGATGCGGATTGGTAAAATTTTCTACCCCTTCCAGATAGCCTGAAGGAGCGAGTGCATCCCTGGACATCGCCACATAGTCGCCAATGCCGCTGTCGAAACTAGATGTGCGACCTTCTTTGAAGTAATCGTACTTCAGTTCCCAATCGTCAGCCAGCGAGTTGAGTAAAGGGTGAAATTCCAGCACCGCTAATTTGCCGCCCGGAACTAAAATCGACGCCACTCGCTTCGCCCACAAGCGAATATCGGAAAGCCACACCAACGCGCCGTAAGATGAAAAAGCTATATCGAAACGTTCCTGTGTTTGTTGCAGCCAATCGTATACATCAGCGCGATAAAATGTGGCTGGGATATTTGTATCCGTCGATAATCTGCGCGCGAAATCAATGGCGGTATCGCTGATGTCCACGCCTGTAACCCGCGCGCCCAACTTCGCCAGACTCAAGGTGTCCTGTCCCGAATTGCATTGCAGATGGACGAGCGATTTTCCAGCAATAGTGCCAAGCAGTTCGAGTTCATCAGGAAAAAGAGTGCTGCCGCCTTCACATAAAAATTTGGCTTGATCGGCTTTATGGCTGTTATGAGCCTCGGTTGCCACATTCCATGCTGCCCGGTTTTCCTCGTGCAAGTGCTTCCGTAACATCGTTACTTATCCTTCCATTTGAGTTTCGTAAAAAATTCCGAAATTTACGAATTTTAAGCTTTCGTAATTGACTATTCGCGCTATTGTAGAGATAGAACATGTTAATTGAGAAAGCGTAATCATCATGGCAAAAAATAACAATTCCATTGACGGCGCATTAATTCTGATTGTTGAAGATCACGTCCCTCTTTTGCGTGACATCGGCTTCATTCTTCAGGTAGCCGGATTTGATGTCATATCGGCTTCCAATGGCACTGAAGCCCTCGATATGATGCGGCATCAGATACCTGATCTCGTGGTCAGCGACATCGAAATGCCAAATATGAGCGGCTATGATCTGCTGCGCCAGATGCGGAACGAAAAGAAACTCGCAGCCGTTCCTTGCATTTTTATGTCAGGTGAAGATGACTACGACCATCTGATGACCGCTCTCGACCTGGGCGCAGCCGATTATCTGCCCAAGCCGTTCGATGCTTACGAACTCATCGACGCCATTCATATGGCGCTTACCGATTTCGTTCCCTATAAACGCGCGGGCTAAACCCCTGTACCAGAATTGTTGCCATGATGGGAGGGGTTAAAGCAAACAACCCCTCCATAATCATCGACAGCATTCCACATTATCGGTGGCGTTTCACGTTCAAATAATCGGTATAACCGCCCTCATAAGCCCGCAGACTTCCATTATCTAAATCCACGACTCGATCAACGACCCGATCCAGGAAATAGCGATCATGCGAGATCGCCAGAATCGCCCCCTCGAAATCTTCTAAAGCACCTTCAAGCACTTCAGACGCTGGGATGTCCAGGTTATTGGTTGGCTCATCCAGCAACAGAAGGTTCGGATTCTGAAGTACCAGACAGGCCAGTTGTAAGCGGCTGCGTTCCCCGCCGCTGAATGTCCCAATCGGCAGCCGAAGTTGGTCATAGCGAAATAAAAATCGCAGCAAAAAGGCGACAGCACTGCCTTCAGCCATCGGCTTGATGTCGCGTACAAGGTCAAGCGGACTGCGATCCAGCCAATCGGCCAACGTTTGATGCTCCTGCGAGTAATAACCCACGCGGCAGTTGGGGCCGATTTTCACGATGCCGTCCAGCGGCGCGAGTTCCCCCAGAATGATCTTGAACAACACGGATTTACCAGCGCCGTTTTCCCCAATTAGCCCAACCCGTTCACCATGCCGTACCAACAGGTTCATATCCATGAACAGCAGATCATCGCCAAAACCCATCGCGAGGTCTTTGATTTCCAGCGCCTTAGTGCTGCCGCGCCACCCTTCTAACTGCAAATCCATGTCGCGCCGTTCGCGCACACGCTCGACGACCTCGCCATTGGCTTCCATACGCGCCAGCATTTTGCGACGGCTGGCGGCCTGTCGTGCATGACGTTCGCCCAGGTCGGCTTTTGCTTTTTCTTCGGACACATGGATGAAGGTTTCGATCTGGGTGATACGCTTTTGCTGCGCGACATACATTTGTTCCTGGCGCAGTCGGCGCAGTTCGAGTTCAGTGGCGTAAGCCGTGTAATTGCCGGGGAACAAGGTCAACTGACCATTGTCCATTTCGGCAATTTGGGTGACAACTTCATCGAGCAAGTAACGATCATGCGACACGATGATGACCGCGCCGGGATATGCCCGGATAAAGGCTTCCAGATAGCGTTTGGCGTCCAGATCAAGATGATTATCCGGTTCGTCCAGCAGGAGCACATGGGGCTGCTCCACTGCCAAGCGGACAAGCATCACCAATTTTTTTTGACCACCGCTGAGGGTATCCGTCGGCAGGTCATAATCGTTGGCTGTGAAACCCAATGCCATCAGCAGTTCTTTCACTTTAGCCGTGTGCCGATTGCCACCCAACCGTTCGTAGCGTTCCAGGGCTTTGTCCTGCTGCATGAGCGCCCGTTGCAGCTTGTTCATGTCGCTGTAAACAACCGGATCAGCCAGCGAGGCTTCGATGCGATTAAGTTCAGACTCAACCTCGGCCAGTTCCAGCGGGAGCGTCATGGCCTCATCCAGGAGGGTGCGACCTGAGTTGAGTTTCACTTCCTGGGGCAGATAACCAACGCGAACACTGCGTTGAATACCGACGATTCCGGCGTCGGGCTGATAAACACCGGCAATTGTTTTGAGGAGGCTGGATTTGCCCGCGCCGTTTGGCCCAACGAGGCCAATTCGGTCACGATCACCGATGGCCCAGCTTAGATCGCGGAAAATTTCTCGCCCGGTATAGTTAACGGTGATGTGGTCAATATTGATGATGTGCATGTCCCTTTTCCTCTCTTGAATTGATTGGGCGGGACAGCACCCGGACGCGGAAATCAAAACGGCCAGGGTGCGCCCCTGGCCGTTGAATTTATGAATTACTTAAAATCTACTTGGTCACTAGGCGCGTTTAATGAAGGTCGCGCCCGTGAAACCTGACATCATTGCCCTGGAAAGGGTGGAAAAGCCGTTAGAGTAGATCATGTTGAGCAGTATAGCAGAAAATTTCACCATTTTGCAATAGGTCTAAAGACCGAGATTTTCGGGAAAGCATCAAGTATCTTTTCGCTCCCATTCCGCGCCGCGAATCTGTTTGAGGGCGCGCCATTCGGGAGCAATTTGCACCGCATCCAGATCGCGTACCAACTGGCGGGCGGCGAGTCCGATAATTGCAGCAAAGGTTGGATAGGCCAATTCCACTTCCGCCAGAAGTTCAATTTTGAGGTTCCCAGCCATGCCCATTGATACCATTTGCACGATTTCAACCGCCTGTTCACCAACGACATGCGCACCGATAACCGTGTGGGTCTCCCGGTCAACAATCAGTTTGCAAAAGCCCACCGGATGCCCATCAATCACGGCGCGATCCATATCAGCATAGGGGACGACGGCGATAATACAGTCAGGAAAACGCTGGCGGGCTTGTTCCTCAGTAAAGCCGACGCTGCCATATTCGGGGTCGGTAAATCCGCCATGCGGGACAAGGCGATGTTCAGCTTTGCGGCGCAGTCCCAGCAGCGCATTCTCGACGGCGACCTGTGCCTGATAGCTGGCGCTCTGTACGAGCATCATACGTCCGGTCACATCGCCCGCCGCGAAGATGTGCGGCGCAGTGGATTGCAGATAATCATTCACTTTGATGTAACCCCGTTCCACCTCGGCTCCGGCGGCAGGTAAATTAAGCTGATCGATATTCCCCGGCCAACCGACAGCCAGGATAACGGCTTCCGCTGCAATGGTCGCTTCAGCATTATGATCCCGGTAAATCAGATGTTTGAACTTGCCATCGACTTCAACGCGCTCAATTTTTTCGATGCTGGTGATGATCTCGATATTGCGCTGGTTAAATTCGCGGGCGACACTTTCCGCCACGAGCAAATCTTCGGCAATCAAAATACGCGGCGCGATGTCAATCAGGGTCACTTTTGCGCCAAACGATGCAAAAATCGACGCCAATTGGCAGCCGGTTGCTCCAGTACCGACAATCGCAACCGATGCCGGTAATTCGCGCATCGTCCAGACATCGCTGTGGGTCAGCGTGTATTCAACACCAGGGAGCGGCAGACGCCGCGCGGAACCCCCTACACATAAAACGAATTTTCCGCCTTGAACCGCTTCACCACGTTCTGGCTGAACGGTGTGCGGGTCAACAAAATGGGCATTACCAACCTGGGTAAACGTTTTAACCTGAACCGCGTCCAGATGGTCGAGAAGCTGCTTTTTTTCCTGAATCTGATAGACCACCTGCTGGGTGCGGCGCATGACCTCAGCAAAATTGACCGTTGGCGGCTTGTCTAATATCAGACCGTAATCGGCAAATTGTCCCGCATCACGCACCAGCCGTGCGGTCTTTGCCAACACGCGGGTTGGGACGCAGCCGTCTAAGGTACAGGTTCCGCCCATGCGCCCGCGTTCAACCAATGCCACCGATGCGCCCAATTCTCGCGCCCGCAAAGCTGCCGTTACACCCGCTGGGCCACCGCCCAAAATGACCACATCATACATGCTCATCCTCCCTGTTTACGAAAATGTGTGGCGTATCGAATGACTTATTCTATTGTCGATATGTCTGAAATGCTTGGTTGGTGTGGCATCCTATCCAAAACGATCCGCAAAAAATGAGCCAAAATGGACGACATTTGGCGGATGTTTCGGCTACCTTCCGCAATTTCCGAGTACGAAAAGGGTTGTGGTGGCGGATGAGGGGAACATCCGCATTGTTATGTATTGCGAATAAAGCAGGGCGCAGCGGTGCTGCACCCTATAGAAACATTTCAGATCGATGATCGAATCCTTATTAGGATTTTGTCGGACAATGAGTCCAGTAAAAATTTGTCGTCTACGGCGAAACGTTCTGCGTTTGTCGGACAACAACGGGTACTTTTGTGCGGTATCTCCGGCTGTTTATCGGACAGGGAGGGTGTATTCCTGCAAACACGAGAGGGTACTGGACGGAAGAGAGTACAAAGTGCTGGGTACTGAGTGCTGAGTGAAGAAAAGATAGTTACGAGTTTCAACCATTATCCCCTATCCCCCCAGCCCCCTTTCCCCACTTCGTAGAGAAAGGGGGAGTAAGACATCCCGCTCCTAAGGCAGACTATTCGGCGAAAAATGCAAAACTTGCACACCGGGTTAATTACCAGTTGCAAGTAAAAGATTAAGACATTAGTGATTCACAGTATGGCATAGGTTGGGGATGAAAGGTGAAACATTTGTTTGAACATTCGGTAGGAGTTTTCAAACCTATGAGCGGGAATTTGTGTTCACAAGTCTTAATCAGCTAGACGGAACGGCCTTTGCTGATCTGTCGGCTATAGGCGCGCATACCCAGCACTAGGGAAACCGTCGGCAGCCATGCCAAACCATAGGCAGTGAATCCGATGCCAATGAGCGTGAGTTGGTTAGCCTGTTGGATTAGAATCAGCGGTAAGTTGTAGGCGGCAATGCCAGCGGCAAAAAAAATCACCAGCGCCACAGCCAGGAAACGGCTGGGCAGCCGTTGAATCGGAATATGTCCGTCGAGGAATGTGTCACCTTTGGGACGTTCGCGAAACCAGAGAATCGCCCAACAGATGACTAATAATATCCCGGCCAGAATCACGCCACCGACATCCATACCGCCCAGGAACAATCGCAGCACAAACAGCCCGACCAAGAGGAGAAATGTTGTTCCCCAGCCCGCGCGCGATAATTGCAAGTTTTCGGGTGTCAGTTGAGTGGTTCGGGCGGGAATTACAGCCAGCAGGACGCCAATGATGATGATGCCAACTGCCCCATAAAGCAGCATCGTGGTCATATCGACCAGCCCATAACCCTCATCAATGGGCCACAAGCGCACCCAGATACCCCAGGCCAGCCCGACAATCAGGCAGCCCAGAAAGAACAAACGGCGGGCACGTTTATTTGACCCGCCTGTCAGCACCAGAAACAGACCCAGCATTTCGGTAGCCAAAAGGGCGTGAGCGCCCATCACCCGTGTGATAAAGGTACGCGGCATGTCTAAAAAGGCATACTGCGGATTGAGGACAAGCGCGGCAAGGAGGCTGAAAATACCGGTGAGCACCAGCGCGCCAAACAAATCACGCACCCGGTAACGTATAGCCAAATCGAGTACCAACGCTGCCAGAAGGATATAGCCTGGAATCAGGAAGAGCCAATCCAACAGTACGCGCCCTGGCGGATTCACCCATACCAAAATTTCCGAGCCAAACATCAGCATGGCGGCAAACAGCAGGCGCACGAGCCAGGTAGACACTTTAATCTCCCACCGGGACAGCCTGCGTATGCAGAGAAAGTGCCGAGCGGGTGCTGGCGATATACAACACTACAGCGATAGCCGTCATACCCAGTAGAAATACCGGCACGATTTCCAGGCCATGATCGGCTGCTAATTTTCCGGCCAAGCCGGGGAGCAAGCCGCCGCCGATGCTGGCCGCCGCGACCTGAAAGCCAATGGCATTGGGCGCGTGCTGCGGGCCGAGACGTTCCTGCGTGCTGGTAATCAATAGGGCGAACATGGGCGCAAGCATAAAGCCGAATAAGGCTAATCCAATAAAACCAACCGTATTGGATGCATTTTCCAGGGATGCGGGATGCCACCAAAGCAAAATTGCCCCGACGATACTGCCCGCCGCACAGATATTCAGCAGCGTCCGCGCGCTCAACCAACTGACGATGAAACCAAAAACGATACGCCCTACGGTGAAACTCGCCCAATAAATACTCACCCATAAACCGGCGACATCGGCTGCAACATGGCGGGCATCAGTGAATAAGCTGTACGACCATTGTCCGGGCGTCGTTTCCTGCCCACCGTACAACAAAAACAGGCCAATCCCGATCCAGGCCAGCGGCAGACGCAGTGTTTGCCGAGCGGAAAAGCCTGCCCGCGCCGCATCGTTGTTGACGGTCAATAATTTAGAGTCGTTCCAACTACCACGTGTCAGACCGAACAAGACACCCGTTAATCCGAAAGCAGCCGCCAGAACAATATAGCCTGAGCGCCATATCCCTCCGCCGTTCAAAATCGTGGTCATGAGCAAGGGACTGAGAGTCGCGCCGATGCCAAATGAAGCATGGAGCCAATTCATCAAACGGGGGCCATAATGAGCGGCAAAATAGATGTTCATCCCGGCGTCGATTACACCCGCGCCGCCACCCACCAAAATGCCAAAAGCGACCATCACAGCCCATGCAGGTGAAAGCACATAGCCAACCAATCCAACAGCGGTGACGAAACTGCTGACAATCAAGAGCGTGCCGAAACCAACCCGCGCCACCAATCGTCCGCTGACAAAACTGGCGACGAAATAGCTGCCCATCGTGGCAACCAAAAGCGCCCCGACTGCATCGAGCGACAGTCCAAACGTGCTGCGAATAGCAGGCGACCAGGCTACGCCCAGCATCGCACCGGGCATCCCCAGCACAATAAAACTCAGGTAAGCAATACCGACGCGAATACTATCGGCTCGGTTAATAGAAGTTGTTTGAGTCACAGGAAATCCTTCGGTGTAAAGACTGCTTGCATTATAGGCGAACACCTGCGTTGCGACAATGAGCCAAATCAGCCCGCAGCGACGGTCACGATACATCGATTCCCCCTTCGTATTCGATTTGGAGTACAATATGTCAATCCAAAAGGCGTCCATTGGGATTAAATCGAGTTTAGTGGAAAACAAACCATGAACGTTTATGAACCTGGGCAACGGCGGCGCAACAAGGCGCGCGAGCGCTATATGGTGCGGCAAAACAAACGCAGCAGCATGGCAGGCAATATGTCGTGGCGTGATAAGCTGCCAGATGTCTCACTCCCTGGTATGAATGGTGATGCGCGCGCGCGCGTGGGCATCATTTTCCGCGATTTTTTCTGGTATCTGACCCACTCGGTGTCAGTGCTGCTGGGTGTAGTCGTCATCGGGCTGGTGATTTTTGGGTTGTACGCGGGGAGCCATGTCACGAGCGGGCGGATTTTCCCCAACGTCTGGGCATCCGGCGTATACCTGGGCGACATGACGGTTGAAGAAGCAACAGCCGCCCTCAATGATGCCTGGAATACCAGCGTACAAATTCAGCTCGTAGATGGTGATCGCGTCTGGAAAGCACAGCCCGCCCAACTTGGGATGCAAATTGACGCTCAAAAAACGGCTGAAGCAGCCCGTAATGTCGGCATGTCAGGCATACCAATGGGATGGGGTATCAAACCCGTCGTCAGTATCGATTTCAATACCGCTCAAAATTATCTGCTGGATTTGACCAGCGATACGGACTCGCCTCCTTATAATGCCGGTTATACATGGCAGGGCGATCAATTGGTTGGGCTGCCGGGTCGTGATGGACGTATGCTGGATGTGGCGCAGGCTATGGATACGCTCACCAATGATACGGTGACGATTGCGGAAACCCGCCGCCTTAATTTAGCGATGTCCAACATCCCGCCCGATAATAATGATCCGAAAGATGCTCTGGCAGATGCTCAGGCTGTCGCCGGGAAACCGTTTACGCTATATGGATACGATCCGTTTAAAGACCAGAGTGTTTCGTGGTCAACCAGTCGCGAAGTGCTGGCTTCCTGGTTAGAAGCTGGGCCAGACGGATTGACGCTGCGGGATGATGCTTATTCTGCGTTTCTGGAGGCACAAAATCACTCGCTCAATGCAGATGGCAGCGAACTGCGTTATCTCGACCCGATTGAAACTAAAGATCGCATCCGCCAAGCCATCAACGACAAAAAGAGCGACGTTCATTTGCGTATCCGCTACCGCCCGACCACGTATACGGTTATCGGCGGCGATACCGGTTTCCGCATTGCCCGTAAAACGGGAATTCCATTCTTCCTGATTCAAGAGGCTAATGCAGGCCGCGATCTGGGGAAACTCTCGATTGGCGATATGGTTAACCTGCCGACGCGCGATGTCACTCTGCCACTTGATCCAGTTCCAGATAAGCGCATCGTGGTTGACCTGGATAAACAAACACTGGCGGCGTTCGAAAATGGTCAGCTCAAATATAGCTGGCTGATTTCCTCGGGTCTGGATGATTATCCAACCTCGCCCGGTATTTATCAGGTGCTGAACCACGAAGACGTTGCCGCAGGCAGCAGTTTCACACTCTGTAATGAGGGTGGTGGAAGCTGCGGTCAATGGGAGATGAATTGGTTTATGGGCATGTATGAAGTCGGGCCAGGATTGATGAATGGTTTTCACGGCGGGGTACTGCTGCCGAATGGTCGATTTTTAGGCGATGGCGGCGTCGGAACCCCTTTCACCTTTGGCTGCGTTATGTCGCGCGACGATCAGGGCAAGATACTCTACGACTGGGCAACGGACGGCACAATGGTCGAGATTATTTCCAGCGAGTTCGCCCCGCAAAGTGACCTGGGTCAGATGGTTTTAGCGCAAGACTTGCCGCTGCAAGCATAAATTCTCAGCACATAACAGCACTTTTGAGGGGACGGAAGCTTTCTTGCGTCCCCTTTTGTTTATTTCTGAGGGAAGCTTTTCCCTCAGGTCAAAATAAACCCATTTTGTCTACGCCTAAGACGTTGTGCAATGTGTACGAACTTTAATAGCTCCGTATTGGTTGATAAAAACGGAAGTAAATTATTCCGACAACGAACAGGCGTTCTTTATTAATGGTCGATCAATTGTTAACTGTTTTTCATATGGCTCTAACACAATATTTATAAAAGGAGTAAAGTCTGAGAGAAATTGTTCTTTTTAGAATTATCGATAATTCTTTAATGCACAATTAAAGAACAGTTTTTTGCTTGTTGACGGGGAAAATTAAATCTTCTATATTGATGGTAGAAAATAAACAGGTGCGGAAAACAAAATAAATTTCTTAAATAAATTTTTAATCCCTCCGCACCTCAAGAACCAGCGCCTCGTGAAAACGGGGCGTTTTTTTGTCCCGCACCTGCCCCTCTAAACCCATTTATGTTATAAATGGCGGCGGAAGCCAATTTATCAGACTCACCCACTCAAATAACATTCAACGCACCCACCCTGGAGCAAGGTATGTCTCGACTCAAGCAAGCTTATGGAACCTGGTCAAGCCCGCTGTCACCGAAAGCGCTGGCCGATATGCTGCGCCTATCCGATGTCCAATGGGACTCGAATGGAGAAACACTGGTCTGGATGGAAGGACGTGGCTCACGCGGTGTCCTGGTTGCACAAACGGGCGTTCAAGCGGCGCGTGACCTGACCGGCAGCGATTTATCGGTGCGCGGGATGGTGGGTTACGGTGGCGGCGATTTCACCGTCGCAAGCGGCAACGTGTATTTCGCTGGGCCGGGTGGACGGCTGTACCGGCAGGCATTGGCAAGCGGCAATGCTGCGCCCATTACACCGGCATTCGGTGAAGCAAGTTCCCCGCGCACCTCCGCTGACGGCAAATGGCTGGTGTTCGTCCACAGTTACGAACGCAAGGATTTGCTAGCCCTGGTCGATACGCAGGGTGCTGCATGGCCGCGCAAAATCGCTGAAGGCACGGATTTTGTGATGCAGCCCGCATGGCATCCAAAAGGCGAACACGCTGCTTTTATCGCCTGGAATCATCCACAAATGCCCTGGGATGGAACTGAACTGCGGCTGCTGTCACTGGAATATGACCGGGCAGGCACGCCCAATGTTACCGCGAATCTGACGATTGCAGGCGATACCAACACAGCGATTTTCCAGCCAGAATTTTCGCCCGATGGACGTTATCTGGCTTATATCAGCGACGCGGGCGGTTGGAATCAACTTTACATTTATGACCTCGCACAAAAAAACCACAAGCAGTTGACCGCTGGCGAGTCCGATCATGGTGCGCCCGCCTGGGTGCAAGGGATGCGGGTTTATGGTTGGACGGCGGACAGCAAAAGCCTCCTCTATCGCGAAAGTAAAGAAGGCTTTACCAGCCTATGGCGCGTCGATATTGAGTCGGGCAAAAGCATCCAGATTGCGGGTCTCGATCATTACGCCAACTTTGAGCAGATTGCGGTATCACCGACCAACAATCAGGTGGCGTTCATTGGGTCGGCGATTCAGATTCCGGCGCGGGTCGTGACCTTTGCCTTTGATGATGTGCTGATCCCTGCGACGCTGGAACTGAAATCCGAAATGCCAAACATCCAGGTTTTGGGCGATGAGCATCCGGCAGAGTTGATTCATAAGCGGGCAACCACCGAAAATACACCGCCTTCTCAACTAGCCGAAGCCAAACCGATCTCCTGGAAAGGGCACGACGGCGAAACGGTTTATGGCCTGTATTATGCGCCCCGAAATGACCGCTACGAAGGCATTGGCGCGCCACCGCTGGTGGTGTCGGTGCACGGTGGGCCAACCGATCAGGTGAAGGCGACCTATTCCGGGGCAGCCCAATTTTTTACGACCATGGGTTACGCTGGTTTGATTGTCAACTACCGGGGCAGCACTGGCTACGGCAAAGATTATATGAACAAGCTGCGCGAAAATTGGGGCGTGTACGATGTTGAAGATTCGGCATCGGGCGCTTCGTATCTGGCTTCGCGAGGATTAGCCGATCCATCCAAATTCATCATCTGGGGCGGCAGCGCGGGCGGTTACACCGTTTTACAATCGCTGGTGGATAAGCCCGGTTTTTACAAAGTCGGCGTGTGCCTGTACGGAATCAGCAACCACTTCACACTGGTCAGTGACACGCATAAATTTGAAGAACACTATTCGGACTCGCTGCTGGGCACACTGCCAGAATCGGCAGCCCGTTACCGGGATCGTTCGCCGGGATTCCACGTAGACAAGATTGTTGACCCGGTGATTATTTACCAGGGCGAAGATGATCCGGTTGTGCCCAAAAGCCAGTCGGACAGCATTGTGGCATCACTACAGGCGCGGGGCGTCCCGCACGAGTATTACACCTATCCCGGTGAAGGACACGGTTGGCGCAAACCAGAGACCATCGAGCATTACTACAACACGGTCATCCGCTTTTTGAAGCAGTACGTGATTTTCGGCTAGGACTACGTTAAGCGGCGGGAATGGATTTTGAGGCCATCCCCACCCCCAAACCCCCTCCCCACTTCGTAGAGAGGGGGTTTAAAACGCCACTTCTGAGCCTTTGCGACCTGTATCTTTAAAGCGAATCAGGCAAAAATTCACCACCCACCATTTAGCGTAGCCCTACCGATTTTCGGCTAACAGGAAACACGATGCAAAACAAAAATCTGCTGCTGGTCACCTATACATTGTATCCGCCGGAAAACGATTATGAAAAAATGGTCGCCAAACTGGAAAAAGCCGAGAGTTACGAATTAGACGAGTCTTCGTGGCTGGTGAGTACCCAGGACAGCGCCCGTTACTGGTACACCCAGCTTGAACAATTTCTGTACGAAGATGATGAATTGACGGTGCTTAAAATTGATGTATTGGACATAGCCGCACCGGATGGTCTGAAGGAAGATATTGAGCGCTGGTTGAATCAGCATTTCCCCAAAGCGACGTGAGATTGTTGAAGTGGGCAACCCGGCGGGCCGCCCCTACTATGACATTTCCGTTTTGAAGCAGACGAGGGATTGACCGTTGATAACTCCATTCAGTAATTCATGAAGACGGACGAGACATGTCTCGTCCCTACAAAAGAGATTGCTCGGTTAATCGTAATGGGTGGTCGGAATTGGATTGCGTTCGCGGAAACCCAATTGATGCCAATAGGGATAAGTCCGCTCACGCTGGCTGGCGACATCCAACATTTTGACCTGTTCTTCGCTGAGATTCCAACCGACAGCGCCGAGATTTTGCCGTAACTGTTCCTCGTTGCGCGCGCCGACGATGACGCTGGAAACCGTCGGGCGCTGCAACAGCCAGTTGAGAGCGACCTGCGAGAAAGTTTTGCCAGTTTCGGCGGCGATAGTGTCAATCACATCCACCAGATTGTAGAAAAATTCCTCAGGAATGCTTGGCCCCTCACCGCTGCCTTGCTGGATACGTGTGCCCATTGGCAGCGGGTCGGTGCGGCGGAAGCGCCCACCGAGGCGGCCACCAGCCAGAGGACTCCAGACCAGCGTACCCACTTGCTGATCGAGCGCCAACGGCATCAGCTCCCATTCATACTCGCGGCCAACCAGCGAATAGTAGGCTTGATGGGCGGCATAACGCGCCCAACCATATTTTTCGGAGATGGCGAGGGACTTCATCAAGTGCCAACCGGAGAAATTGGAACAGGCGATGTAACGCACTTTACCACTTTGCACGAGATCGTCGAGGGCGTGCAGGGTTTCCTCAACAGATGTGCTGGCATCAAAACCGTGCAAGGTATAAATGTCGATAAAATCCGTTTGGAGGCGGCGCAAACTATCGTCACAGGATTTGAGAAGATGCTGGCGTGAAGACCCAACATCATTAGGTTCATCACTCATACGGAAGGTGGCCTTCGTGGAGATGAGCACTTTGTCCCGGCGTCCGGCGATGGCTCGGCCTAGAATTTCTTCCGACATGCCCCTGGAATACACATCAGCCGTATCAAACAGGGTTAGACCGGCTTCCAAACAAATATCGACCAAGCGCGTGGCTTCGGCGACATCGCTGCTGCCCCAGCCGCGAAAAAACGCATTCCCACCGCCAAATGTTCCCGTCCCAAAACTGAGCACCGGCACTTTGAAGCCGGAGCCACCCAATAATCTGTATTCCATATACTTCTCCACTATAGGTGTTACGTCATCTGAAGCCGAGATTTTATAGCACTAAGTGGCACGTGCCAATAACCGCCGGAATAGGCCAATTTGTGAACCTTGCCAAGCCGTTATCATCTAGAACTCATACGAAACGTCTGTTTGCGACCACCTTAGTTTGCGTTAATATGGGCAGGTCGATTTTTCCCACAATCAGTTCGTAAAGCAGCGCGGTAAAACGCGCCTTAATTCAGGAATACAGCCGATGACCAGCGAT
The DNA here is from genome assembly GCA_039933955.1 of Chloroflexota bacterium. GTDB lineage: Bacteria > Chloroflexota > Anaerolineae > Aggregatilineales > Phototrophicaceae > CFX2. Next base: position 57,305 of record JBDTNB010000005.1, on the reverse strand, counting down.
TCGATCCGCGATACCACAACGACCAAAGACCTGTCCAGCCCGTTGAGCGCGGACATCCGACTGCTCGGCAACTTGCTGGGTACGGTGATCCGCGAGCAGCACGGCGAAGCTGCTTTTAATCTGGTCGAACATGTCCGGCGGGCGGCCAAAGACCGGCGGAGCAATGTACCGGGCGCAGCCGAAGACCTAACGGCTACGATCAACAGCCTGGACTTGGATTCACAGCGCGTGCTGATTAAAGCCTTCAGCAATTACTTCCAGTTAATTAACATCGCCGAAGACCAGCAGCGTATCCGCACCCTGCGCGAGCGGGAACGCAACGGAAAGGTGCAGGAATCGATTGATGACGCCATCGGTGCGTTACATGATGCCGGTTTGAGCGCGGATGCGATGCGGGTGCTGCTGGGTAAAATTTGCGTCCGCCTGGTGCTGACAGCACATCCATCCGAGGCCAAGCGCAAAGCAGTCCTCATCAAAATCCGGCATGTGGCAGAAATGATGTCCAGCCATGACCGAAATGTGCTGCTCCCTCGTGAAGCGCGGGCTGTCGAAGAATCCATTGTCGAAGAGATCGAAGAATTGTGGCAGACCCGTCCAACACGGGCCTCACGGGCGACAGTAGCCGATGAGGTGGATTTCGGCGTGTATTTCCTCACCTCGGTGATTATGGACGTGGTGGTTGACCTGTACGGCGACCTGCGCGAGAGCCTGCAAACCTATTTTCCAGAGGCGGATTGGGACGAACTGCCGTCGCTGTTGCAGTATGCCTCATGGATCGGCGGTGACCGAGATGGCAACCCGAATGTTACACCGGAAGTCACACTGCAAACGCTGGCGACGATGAGCGCGGCGGTCAAAGGGTTATACCTCAATGAACTCAACTTCCTGGCTGACCATCTGACTGAATCTTCAGAAGAAGTACCTGTATCCGACGAACTGCGCGAGGCGGTAATCGCAACAGGCGGTCTGGACGAACGTTTCCCCACCGAGTTTTACCGGCAGCAAATGAACTTAATCGCGGCACGGTTGGAACGCGATGATTATCAAACCAACCTGGAACTCTACGACGATCTGGCGCTGGCCGAGTCCAGCCTGCGGCGGCATAAAGGCACACATACAGCAGGCGGAGCGCTGCGCCGTTTGATGGAAAAGGTGCGCTTATTCGGGCTGCATCTCGTGCCGATGGATGTGCGCGAAGACTCGCGGTTACACGCCAACGCGCTCGACGAAATGTTCCGGCACTACGGACGTACCGATGATTACAAAGGCTTGTCCGAAACCGACAAGCAGCTCCTGCTGACGATGGAAATCGCAAACCCGCGTCCCTTTTTCCCGATTGAGCCGCATTTTTCCGAGGCGACCAACAAAATCATCGCGACATGGCGGATGGTGGCGGAAGCCCACAAGCGCTATGGCACGGGCGCGATCAACACCTACATTGCCAGCATGAGCCAACAGCCCAGCGACATTTTGGCGATGCTGCTGCTGGCGCACGAGGTCGGCATCAACCAGGACATCGACATCGTACCCTTGTTCGAGACGATTGACGATCTGAAAGATGCACCCGAAGTGATGACCATTCTGTTCGCCAACGAAGGCTACCGCGAACAACTCAAATTACGCGGCGACAAGCAGCAGATCATGATCGGCTATTCCGACAGCGGCAAGGACGGCGGGTATCTGGCCTCTAACTGGAACCTCTACAGTGCGCAGCAGCATCTAGCAGAAGTGTGCGCGGCGCACGGGATCGCGCTGGAGTTGTTTCACGGGCGCGGCGGGAGCATCGGGCGCGGCGGTGGGCCAACCAACCAGGCGATTCTGTCGCAGCCACCGCTTTCGATGCAGGGCGAAATCAAAATCACCGAACAGGGCGAAGTCATCGCTTATCGTTACAGCAATGCGGAAATTGCGCGGCGGCATTTACATCAAGTGACGCACGCGGTGCTGCTGGCTGTCGGCAAACCCACCGAGGCCAAACTCCGGCCCGAATGGGCGACAGCGATGGAAACATTGGCGGAAAGCGGACGCAAGGCCTATCGCAAATTCGTCTACGAGACACCGGGATTCCTGGATTACTGGCATCAGGCCACGCCGATTGACGAACTGGCAAACCTGCCGATCAGTTCCCGGCCAGCCAAGCGCAAAGGCAGCGGTGGCTTCAGCGATGTGCGGGCAATCCCCTGGGTGTTCTCGTGGATGCAAAGCCGCGCGATCCTGCCAAGTTGGTACGGGGTGGGTTATGCGCTGGAAGCCTTCACAGCAGACAATGATGGCCTCAAAATACTGCGTCAGATGTATAGCGAATGGCCCTTCTTCAAGGCGGTGATGGAAAATGCACAGCTTGACCTCGCCAAAGCCGACATGGGCATCGCCGAATTATACGCCTCGCTGGTGACGGACGATGCACTGCGTGACCAGATTTTCAGCGAGATGAAGGCTGAATATACGCGATCCTGCGAGCAGGTATGCAAGGTGATCGACGTGCCGGAACTGCTCTACAATTCCCAGGTTATGCAGCGTTCGATTGAGCGGCGCAATCCGTATGTTGATCCGTTGAACTTCATCCAGGTTGATCTGCTGAAAAAGCTGCGGAGCATGAGCGCCGACACAACTGCGGGCAAGGCAACGCTTCAGGCGGTGCTGGCGACGATCAACGGGATAAGTGCCGGAATGAAGACGACGGGTTAGCTTATAGCCGATAGCTTATAGCCGATAGCTTGTAGCTGATAGCTAAAAACAAAAAATTTAAGGACATTGTGTGAGAGATTTTCGGAAACTCCAAGTATGGGAACGAGCGCATCAGTTGACGCTTGAGATTTATCCGGCTGGACGGTGGCGCGGGATTTGGCGATCATCTGACGGGCTTCGTCAAGTGAGGTGGTGAGAAAGAAATAGTGTCCGATTTTGGCGTAGAATTGGACGCCAATTTTATACATGGACGCGAGAAAAGCGCTGTTGGTGACGATGACCGACAGGCCGATGTTGGGCGGCTGCTTGTCTGAGATGTTCTTGATATGCATGAGCGCATTGCTTGGAATCTTTTTGCTCTGGCGCATGTCCAGAATGACATCCACGCGATGCGAGACGGATTTTTCCATTTCGATGGCCTGGTAGTAGGCGGGATAGAGTTCATCCCACGTCCAGTTGCCTTCAAAATCGTAGTGGACGAGGGTATGGGTTTCATCTTCCCCATAGACACGAACCGGCATGTTTGATCCTCACATTTTGCTAATCCCATCATAACGCAACCTTACGGTTTTTGTAGTGCTGCCTTGTGAATTTTGCGTTTAAGCGCGACACGTCAGATAATCGGATTGTGTAATTATTTGCTAACAGGAATGCCCATGCCTGACGTTGACCCAAACAAAACTGTCTACATCAGCCAGCGGCCAAATGCCAGCCGTTATCTTGCGCGCAGGATTTTCGAAGATTTGCGGGGGCATGGGTATGATGTCTTTTTAGATGTTGAACCCATCGACAGTGAAGATGGGACAGTAATGATGCTCCATCAAATTATGGCACGGACACATTTTCTGCTCATCCTCACGCCCGGAACACTAGACCGCTGTTCCGAACCAAATGACCGCTTACGGCAGGAAATTGAGCGGGCAATTGAGTCAGGGCGCAACCTTGTGCCGCTGCTGGTTGACGAATTTCATTTTGGGATGGCAGCACGCTTTCTGACAGGTAAGCTGGCAGATTTGCCGCACTACGATGCGATGCGTTTACCCCACGATTTATTTAATTCAACAATGGACACGCTTCGTAACCGTTTATCAAACACAACAGCCCTGCCCCTTCTGCATCCTATTCCAACTGCCGAGCAATCCAGGGTCGAACGGGCCATCCGTAAAGCGGCAAACATGCCACAGCCTACATCAACCCAATTAAGCGCGGAGCGATTTTTCACGCGGGCGATTGGTCAACAGGGTAGTGGCAATTTAGACAAGGCAATCGCAGACTACAGCGAGGCGATAGGGCAAAATCCGACCTATGCGGAGGCATATGGCAACCGGGGAAACGTGTATTTTGCGAAGGGTGATCTGGATGCAGCATTGACGGACTACAACCAGGTGTTACAGCTTGACCCTACGGTTGCGCTGGGCTATTACAACCGGGGAATTGCACGAAGTTACAAAGGTGATGTGGATGGGGCTATCGCGGATTATAGCGAGGCCATCGGTCTCAAGCCGGACTATGCCGAAGCCTATACGAACCGAGGCATTGCGCGGGGTTACAAAGGCGACATGGACGGGGCTATCGCTGATTACAACCAGGTCATCCGCCTGAAACCGGAATATGCGTCGGCCTACAGCAACATAGGCGAAGTGTATTTCGCCCAAGCGCAGTATGATAAGGCGCTGCAAAGCTTCAAAAAGGCGGATGATTTGCGGCCAGGATATCCATTCGCGCAGGCCGGATTGGCGATTACCCAACACGCGCTGGGAAAGGGCGATGAGGCGCGGCGGTTATGGATGGGTTTGGTGACGCAGGACGAGCGTTATACAGATGTGGCATGGGTGCGCAGCACGCTGGGTTGGTCGGGATTGTTAATTGAAGCGGCGCAGAAGATCATCGATGGGTTGGAATGATGAAGATTTGCCCTCACGTTTTGCTATTCCCATCATAACGCAACCGTTCGATTTTTGTAGTACCGCATTGTGAATTTTGCGTTTAGAGAAGATTTATGAAGTAAAGTTGCAGTATGATTTAAAATAGATTATTAGTAGAAATTTATTCTTGTGGGGCTAGAATACTCATGGCACGTCGAAAAAGTTTTATGACCGTTGTGACACAAGCAGCCCGTCAAGCTGAACGGGCGAGAGACAGGCAAGTACGCCAACAAACCCAACTTGCAAAAGAAGGGGAACGCGCACAAAAGGCTTATATGCGCGCTATCGAACAAGCCGTTAAAGCTGATGCCAAAGCTCAAAAAGAAGCTGAAAAAGAACAAGCAAAGCTATACATTGAGTCTCGTATCGCGCAAGTAGACTTACAGAATGAGCAGCTTGAAGAAGAAATTGATGAACTCAATAATATTCTCAATGCCACATTATCCGTAGACGATTTTCTAGATTTTCATACACTTCGGAAGATCAAGCCGGTTTTTCAGGGCTTTATACCTGGAATAATAGGAGTGGTCGAAAAACAGCCTGTGTTGAATCTTCCACCACAACTTACAACCATGCAAAAGTTAGTTCCGGGTGCGAAGAAAAAATATGAGCAGGAAATTGAAGCGATAAAGGCCGAATACCTTAAGAAAATAGCGCATTACAACCAAAGAGAAATTGAGCGGCAAAAGCACCTCGTCGCTGCCAAAAATGAATATGAACACAAGGCTGCTGAAGCTACAAAGGAAGTTGAAGAATATAACGCAGAAATTGAGCAGTTCGAGAAGGAATTCGCGTCCGGTGATCCTGATGCTATCGTCAACTACTTTACGATGGTACTCGAAGCCAGTTCTTACCCTGAAGGTTTTCCTCAGGAAGCGAAGCTCGCTTTCGTGCCTGAATCAAAACAGCTTGTCGTTGAATATGATCTACCACCTTTTGAATCGATCCCCGAAGTCGCAACCTACAAATATGTAAAAGCAAAAGATGAAGTAACAACTAGCGCTAGACCTGCAACCCAGCGTAAAACTTTATATGCATCGGTAACTGCCCAAATTACCATACGAACGGTACATGAGTTATTTGAGGCTGATCGTAGTAACCATATTGATACCGTTGTTTTCAATGGGTATGTCGATTCCATTGATAAGGGTACTGGTCTCCCGACTCGGACATGCTTAGTCACTGTTCGAACGACACGAGACGTATTTACGAAGATGGATTTAAGCAAGGTTGATCCTTTGGCCTGTCTCAAAGCGCTCAATGCAAGTGTCTCAAAAAGCCCAGCAGAGCTTGCACCAGTCAGACCAGTCTTAGAATTCAGCATGGTTGACCCACGTTTTATTCAGGAAACAGACGTTTTATCAACGCTCGATCAGCGTCCCAACCTTATGAATCTCACGCCATCCGAGTTTGAATCATTGATTACAAATCTGTTTGAAAAAATGGGATTAGAGACACGATTGACTCAAGCCTCGCGCGATGGCGGCGTAGACTGTGTTGCATATGATCCGAGACCCATTTTCGGGGGTAAAGTCGTCATCCAGGCAAAACGCTACAAACACACGGTTGGTGTGAGTGCAGTACGAGACTTATACGGCACGATGCAGAATGAAGGCGCTTCAAAGGGAATTCTCGTCACAACCAGCGGGTATGGTAAAGCTGCATTTGAATTTGCAGAAGGAAAACCACTCGAATTGTTAAGTGGAAGCAATCTTTAATACCTGCTATCAGAACATGCGAAGATCGAGGCCAAAATCGAACCACCGGAGAATTGGAAAGACCCTGTTCCCGATTCAGCAGAAGAGTCGGTTCCATAAAATTTCATAAGTTGGATTAAGGGGACGACATGACCCAAAACGGTCAAGGTCGTCCCCTACGAAGGCGAGTACAAACCTCTGGCGAATGATTTTATAACGATCTGTGAATAATCTCCTGTTCCGTCTTGCTTTTCAGGATATGGCCTCAAGGCAATCGCCCCGGCGCGTGGTATAGTTGAACCCTCGCGATGCAGTAAGTTAGACAGATTTTTATGAACAACCCAAATGATGAATTGTTGAAATGGCGGGAGGAATTCCCGATTCTGGCGACCTGCAATTACCTGATTAGCAATTCGCTGGGGGCGATGCCGCGCGGAGTCTATGATCGTTTGCGGGAATATGCCGATACGTGGGCGACGCTGGGCGTGCGGGCGTGGGGCGCGGGTTGGTGGGACATCAAAGGCGCGGCGGGCGATAAAATTGCGCCGTTGATGGGCGCACCTGCCGGAAGTGTGCTTGTGCATGAGAATGCCAGCATTGCCAACAGCATCCTGATGAGCGGGTTGGATTTCAGCGATTCAAAACGCAACAAAATCGTCATGACCGATCAGGATTTTCCGTCGGATGTGTATACGCTGCGGGCGATGCTACCGCAGATGGAATTCGTGATGGTTTCGAGCCGGGATGGAATCGGCATCGACACGGATGAACTGCTGGATGCGATTGACGAACGGACGCGGTTGGTGTCGGTCAGCCATGTGTTGTTTCGCAGCGCGTACATCATGCCGGTTGCGGCGATTGTGCAAAAAGCGCATCAGATCGGGGCGCAAGTGCTGCTCAACGGCTATCACAGCGTGGGCATCATCCCGGTGGATGTGACGGCGACGAATGTCGATTTTTACATCGGCGGGACGCTGAAATGGTTATGCGGCGGGCCGGGTGGGGTGTTCATGTATGTGCGCCCGGATTTATTGACGACGCTGAATCCAAAAATTACGGGATGGTTCGCACAGCAGCAGCCATTCGCGTTTGATGTGGAGCATTTTACGCTGCGGGAAGATGCCTATCGGCTGGCAAATGGGACTCCGGCGATCCCGGCGCTGTATAGTATCCAACCGGGCACGGAAATTATCGCGGCAGTGGGTGTCGAAAATATTCGGGCGAAATCACTGCGGCAGACGGAATGGTTGATCGAGTTGGCGGATCAAGCGGGCTATGCGGTGAACTCGCCGCGCGACCCGGCTTCGCGCGCGGGGACGGTCACACTGCGTCCGGGCGAGAATGCCTATGAAATCTCGCGCGAATTATTGGCGCGGAATATCGTGATTGATTATCGCGAAGGGGCGGGCATCCGGGTTGCGCCGCATTTTTACAATACCGACGCCGAGATTCAGCAGGTGATGGATACTATTGCGGCGATTATCGAGGATGGCAGTTGGAAGTCGCACACGAAGTCGCGGAGTTTTGTAACGTAGGAACCCCTCCCCCGGCCCCTCCCCGTGTACAGAGAGGGGAGCAAAACAAAAGATTTAAATCAAGAAAATTATTTGGAATAGCGGGAAGAATCAACGGGTTTGGGATTCTTCGGCGCGAGTGGAGACAGGGCCAGTGGCGAGAAACCAGCCGCTCTGTTTGCAGATGTCGCCATAATTCGGGGTTTTGACGACCAGAGTCCAATCGTATTGACCGGTTCCGGGCAGGTTGCTGACGGCCAGTTCCATGATATTGGATTGACCGCCGGGTAAATCTGCGCCCAGATTTTTCTGGGTGAAGTGGTTGACCGCCACAAAACGCACTTTTGAATCGGGCGGGACGGCGTTCAAGTAGATTGTGATTTTGCTTTTCCAGGCGAGGACTTGTCCCGGTTTGATATTATTGACCGTGAAAAAGGCGTCGCAAATCGCGGTCTCGCTCAAGGTTGGGGTGATGGTGGGCGTGGGCGATGGCGTGATGGTGGCTGTGGGCGGCGAATCGGTTGGGGTAAAGGTCGCTGTCCAGGTGGGAGGCAGCGTTGGACGATCATCACCGGCAATCGTTGGTATTCTGGGGGGGGCAGTTGTGCCCGTCAGGACGGCGGCGACAGTGGCGGCGATTTCAGTCTGATTGTTTACAGTCTGGGTAGCGTCCAGCGCTGCGGCGATAGTTGGGTTAGCAGTCACAACAATCGGCCCACCTGTTATTTGCGGTGGCGTAGGCGTGCTGGAACAAGCGGACAGCAAAACCGCTGCCATTATCAGCGCAGCGGTTAGGATTTCACGAACATTATCGGATACAGTGGTTCCGAATTTCAGGATTATGCGCCTTCTCCGAGACGGCGTTCCGTACCGGCCAGCAAGCGTTGAATATTTTCGCGGAAGCGATAGAGGATCATAGCGGTGACGGTCAAAAAGTAGAAGATGTATTCGATATGCATCTCATGCTGACCGATGAGGACAATGACCCATAAGGTTGAGAGCGCGAACATGCCGAGCACAGCCAGTGATACATAGCGGGTAGAAGCGATAATCAGGCCGCCGAGCAAGCACATCCCGGCAATGACCTGGAAGGGAGCCATCACGAGCATCGTCCCGAACCAGATGGCCGCGCCCTTGCCGCCGCGCAGTGTACCAGTGAAGAGCAGGGCAAAAAGTGACCAGTTATGACCGACTACAGCGACGGTAGCGGAAACAGCGGTGGCAGTGCCGGGGTAATCGGGCATGAGCAGGGTGGCAAGCAGGATAGCGACGATGCCCTTCAGGCTGTCGCAGAACCAGACGAAGATGCCCCAGCCAAAACCGAGGGAACGCATCACGTTGGTCGCGCCCATATTGCCGCTGCCAACCTCAAAAATATTGATGCCCTTAGCTTTTGCGACCAAGTAGGCTGTTGGGATAGACCCCAGCAAGTAACTGAACATAATCACCAACATAACACGAACCGTGTTGTCATTTGCAATCATTTCAGCCACCTTTGTTTTCGCGGTTAACCCGCCCGTTCGTTTAATATATCATGATAGATCAACAGGTACTTTAAAGAACCCTTAACGTATTCAAGAGTGACGAAAGATTTAATAATCACCCGTAAACTCCTCGATTGAGGGAGCGAATCGCGCGGATGGACGGGTTGAAAGACGGGTGCTACAATACGCCCCATGAAATTGAAACTCTTTGTGATGCTCATCGGTTTCTGTATCATCGCCACTTCTGCGCAGGTGCTCACCGCGCAGGACGAAGTCGGCGATCTACTGGGGCGCATCAATAATTTGCGCGCTTCGCAAGGACTGTCAGGGTATACTTTGAATGGAGCACTGTCTGGCGCGGCACAAAGCCAAGCGCAGTGGATGATCCAGAATAGCTGTGCCATCGCGCATATCCACCTGGACGGTTCCAGCCCGCGCACCCGTGCCAGCGCCTATGGTTATCCATCGACGGATGTGAGCGAAAATATCTACTGCGGGACAATCGCGACCACCAATGATGCCTGGGTGTTCTGGATTAATTCAGCCATCCATTATCGCGGTCTCATCAATGCACGTTATCAGGAAGTGGGGATCGCCACCGCGCATGGAACCGATTGGTCAAGTTATGTATTGGTGTTCGGCAATCCCAGTGGGCAAGCTTATGTCCCGCCAGCGGCATCGAACGCAGGCGGCGCACCACAAGCACCGCCGTCTTATGTCCTGGGAGTGGATGAGCATGGCAACATTATGCATGAAATCCAGCCAGGAGAAACGCTGGGCGACATCGCGCTGATTTACGGTTATACCTGGAATGACATCCCGACTATGTTAGCGCTGAACGGACTCACGCAGGATGACATCCGCAAACTCGAACCGGGGGCTGTATTTTTGGTGATGCCCCACGCTGGAACCTATACACCAACACCGGGGGGCGACCCACCTACCGGCACACCCACGCCGGAACCGACATCTGAACCTACATTGATCGCGCCGACTTTGATGGTTGCAAATGACGCCGCCGCTGTGCCGACTCAAGTGCCAACGCACATGCTTGCGGCGACTTCAAACAGCGTACCACAAGCGGTGGCGATGCTGCTGGCGACCAGCACTGAACCGGCATCATTAGCGACGACACAGGGTGTGGAAAATGCGGCATTGATCGACAAACCTATCGAGGCGACACAGGCGGGCGTAATCATTACCCGCCCCGGCACATCGCCCTGGCTGATTGTGGCACTGGTGATCCAGGTTGGGGTGCTGCTGGCAGCCGGAGTTGAGTTCACACGCCGTAAACGCAAACGGTGACTATCCTTACCGCCGCTCATGAGGGTCGTTTAACGGTCTACCCTCTATTGAAAGTAAACCAATGTGAATTTTGAATCCATCTCCAACAAACAGCTCAACCAGATTGAGCAGCTTTCGAAAGAACTTCTGGCGATCCTGATGAAAGCCAAGCTGGGCGACGAGGCGGTTTGTAAAGCACTGGCGGCGTTGGCGCAGGAAGCCACTACCGAGCGACAGGCACGGTTCGACGCCGTTGATACTGATTACAAAGGGTTCTGACCCAACTAGCCTAAGGCAATTTCAAATTCACAAACGTACCGCTGACGGTCACGGTCTTACCGGAGTCATCGGCTGCCGGAAATTCGAATGTGCCTGTATAGCTATCCCCTGCCGATTGGATCGTAAAGGTTCCACCAGTCGCCGCAAACTGCATGGCCGGATCGTGGGTCTGGTCAATGTAATTGGCGGTGGTGGTGGAGCCATCAAAATTTTCGCTATAGCCGCTCACGATGGGATAGGTTCCCGGTTGGGCGTCTTTGGGAAAGCGAATGAACACCACATGGGAATTCGCCTGATTGAGATAGAGCATCGTACCGACGACACTTTCATCATCGGCTTTGACGGGGGCGACATAAAAATTATCAGCCTCAACGGGGGTGTTGGGATCGCCCGCAACCTGAATAACATTGGCTGTAATTGAGGTCACATCCGGAGCAACCGACGCAGGCATCTGGGTTGATTCAATAACAGACACCGGTACAGGGGTATTGGTTGGGCTAGCCGCACCATTACAGGCGGTGAACAGCAGCGCGCAAACCAGGGTTAGTGCAGCGAAATGTCGGTTCAGGATTCCACTTCCTCGCAAAATCAAAATCCGATCTTCATTACTTTAAGGATAACATATCTTAAGGGAGTTTCAATTGGTCAGTGGATTGCCGTAGGCCTATCGCAGCAAAGTCAAATTGAACCACAGAGGCCACCGAGAAGAATCAGCCTCTTATTAATTATGTACCCAGTATGGTAGGACTGCAATAAGTGGTGGGCGCGAGTTTTAAGGCTATCCCCTCCCCCAAACCCCCTCCCCACTGCGTTGAGAGGGGGCTTAAAACGCCGCTTATGAGCCTTTGTGGCCTAAATCTTTGAAGCGAATCAGCTAAAATTCGCCACCCACCGTTTAGTGCCCCAGTATGTTATAATCACATTTTAGCACATCTGTTCAGTACACGAGAAATATCATGGCGAAAACACGCTCAAAATATGTCTGCCAAAACTGCGGCTACCAGTCGCCGAAGGGGTTTGGCCGCTGCCCAAACTGCGGTCAATTCAACACGATGGTCGAAGAAGTTGTCGAGGTCGCCAAACCTGCCAAGCAAAATCGACAGCCTACTGGTGCGGCGCGGGCTGTGCCTCAGCGCCTGCGTGAAGTCAGCGGCGACGTGGGTGAGCGGTTGTTTGTGCCTGTCGAAGAATTCAACCGGGTGCTGGGCGGTGGCATCGTGCCGGGGAGCATTATCCTCATTGGTGGTGAGCCGGGGATCGGCAAATCGACATTAATATTACAGATTTCTAATTTATTAGCAGATAACGCAGGAACCGTGCTATATGTCAGCGGTGAAGAATCGGCAAGGCAGATCAAAATGCGGGCTGACCGGCTCGGTCTGGCGGCGGAGGATTTATTCCTGCTGACGGAAACCAACCTGGGCACGATTTTCGAGCATGTGCAGCAAATTAACCCGACCATTCTGGTGATCGACTCGATTCAGACGATGTATATCGACGAGAGTGAGTCGTCGCCGGGAAGTGTGTCACAGGTGCGGGAATGCGCCAGCCGCTTGCAGCATCTCGCCAAATCGAGCGGAATCAGCGTGTTTTTGGTCGGGCATGTGACCAAAGAAGGCAGCATCGCGGGGCCGCGTGTGCTGGAACATATCGTGGATACGGTGCTGTATCTGGAAGGCGATCCATTCCAGGCGTTCCGTTTGCTGCGAAGTGTGAAAAATCGTTTTGGGGCGACGAGCGAGGTCGGGGTTTTCGAGATGGCGGGCGATGGTATGACGGAAGTGTCTAACCCATCCGAAGCATTTTTGGCGGAGCGGGTCATCAATGCACCAGGTTCAGCCATTGCCATCACGATGGAGGGGACTCGTCCGCTGCTGGTGGAAGTGCAGGCATTGACGAGTCAAACCTCGTTCGGCAACCCGCGCCGGACACCCAACGGTGTAGACTTGAACCGGCTGCTGCTCATCAGCGCGGTACTGAGCAAACGAGTCGGTTTGAAGCTGCACGAACAGGATATTTTCGTGAACGTGATCGGCGGCATGAAGGTAAGCGAACCGGCAACCGATCTGGCGATGGCAATCGCGATGGCATCCAGTTATGTGGATAAGGCTGTTCCGGCTGATCTGGCGATTGTGGGCGAAGTTGGTTTGAGCGGCGAACTGCGGGCGGTAGGTCAGCTTTCGGCGCGGTTGAATGAGGCGGCCAAGTTGGGTTTCAAGCGGGCGCTCGTCCCCAAAACGCGCCGCCCGGTTGATAATTTGCCACCAACGCTCAAATTGATCGAGGTGCGGAATGTGGCGGAGGCGCTGGCGATTGCGCTGCCGAAAGATTGAGGGAAAGCGATGAGTAACGAGGGGTGAGGGATGAGTGAAAGATAAAACCCCTGAAGTCTCATATTTTGATGGACAGGGCTTCTTGAAAGCGACTGGCTAACAAAACTGAGTTTCAACAGAAAGCGGGCAACTTGCAAAGTGATTCGACGATGAACCGTTTCAAAGTACGATTGCGATGAGCTGAATGGTTTGATTAAGCGTGGGCGCTGTTGACCAAGCTCAGTAAATGGGTCTCAGCTTCTTCGTAGGTGTTGTGGAGTGTGACGCGCTTCCCCTGACGGCTCAATTTGACCACCGCGCCCATCAATACCCGCAGCGGGCCAGACTTCACAAAAATCGCGATATGCGCCAGATTTTTGTGACTGATGATACTGTGCTGAACGCGCTCCCACATTCCCTCTGGAACGACGGGGTGTACTTCGCCCGCGTCCGCCAACAGATATTTGGGATGGTCATCATTCAAGTGAAGTTCTTCCGGGTCGGTAAGGATGTCCTCGGTTTCGATGTTGCCATAATAGCGAAGCACGATAATGTCCGGGTGTTTGCCTGTGGATACTTGATGTGGCATTTGATTTCCTATTGCGCCTAAATTGTTTTTCAATTCTATATTAATGTCTTTCCCTTCAAAATTACGTTAAGATTAAATATATCTCACTTGAAAAGTATATTTTGTAATAGGCCTGGTATTGGATTCATATGGACTGCTCAATTTATCGAATGCGCGTTAGATTTATTGGAATGTCGTCAGGCAGTTTGAAAGGAGACGGTTTTCAAAACACAAAATAGATTTCTTTAGTCCGCGAGTCTTCAAATATTTTGGGGGAATAGATTTATGTCAGACCAGAACAATCAACGAAGAACCTATTATTTGTTGGGTGTCGCCCTGCTGCTCGTGCTCGTGGGCGGTTTGCTGGCGTCCTACATCCAGACGGCGGGTGGCTCAATCAAAATAGAAGATGTGCGTTTCGCCGGTACGAACGGCACGGAAATGAGCGCCCTGCTCTACATCCCGAACGGCGTCAGTGCCAAAACACCTGCACCGGGTATCGTCGCCATTCACGGCTACATTAATTCACGCGAGACTCAGGATGGATTCGCCATCGAATTTGCGCGGCGCGGTTATGTGGTACTGGCGCTCGATCAAACTGGACACGGCTATTCTGATCCTCCGGCCTTCGGTAACGGATTCGGTGGGCCGGATGGGTTGAAATACCTGCGTTCGCTGGACATCGTGGACAAAGATAACATCGCACTGGAAGGTCACTCGATGGGTGGATGGGCGTCGCTGGCAGCGGCGATCACGTACCAGGATGATTACAAATCCATCGTCATCGCAGGTTCATCGACGGGCGCACCGTTCGCGGCGGACGGCACAACGACATGGCCGCGCAACTTTGCAGTAATTTTCAGTGAATGGGACGAGTTTTCGGATTTAATGTGGGGCGTCCCAACGGGCAAAGAGGTCGTGAACTCAGAAAAGCTGAAAACGGTTTTCGGCACGACTGATCCGATTGAACCGGGCAAGTTGTACGGCTCGATTGAAGATGGCACAGCACGGCAGTTGTATACCCCACGCGGAACCCATCCCAACGACCACATTTCAACCGAGGCGATTGGTTACGCGATTGACTGGATTCAACGGACGATTAGCGGCGGTAATGGCCTGCCGGTATCCGATCAAATCTGGTACTGGAAAGAAATCGGGACGTTCATCCAATTTATCGGTTTTATCCTGGCGTTGTTCCCGGTAGGCGCACTGCTGCTTGGGGGATCGTGGTTCAGCGAATTGAGCGAACCACTGCCGGAAGCAAAACCGGCCAAAGGTACACTGTGGTGGGTTGGCGCGGCACTGAGCATCATCCTCCCGGCGCTGACATTTTTCTGGCTGCAAAATCAGGCGGCGACACTCATCCCGGCCAGCGCATTTTTCCCGCAGACGATCACATCGGGCATCATGCTTTGGGCAGTCGGCAACGGGATCATCACGCTGGTGCTGTTCCTAATCTGGCACTTCCAAAGCAACCGCAAAAATGGCGCAACCGGGCAAACGTATGGCGTGAGTTGGGCGAACGGTTTAAGCTGGCGCAAGATCGGCAAGTCGCTGCTGCTGGCGGTGTGCATCACGGGATTTGGCTACCTGCTGCTAGTCATCTCGGATTTCGTGTTCAAGACCGATTTCCGGTTGTGGGTGCTGGCGGTGAAGCCGATGAACCTCCTGCAATTCCATATCACGCTGGCCTATTTGATCCCGTTCGCGTTTTTCTTTCTGGTGTCCAGCGTGGCGATCAACGGGCAGCTCCGGCAAGAAGTGACACTGCGGCGGGCGATGTTGGTCAATGCGGCGCTGCTGGCGGGCGGCATTTTTATCATGCTGCTGATCCAATATATCCCGCTGATGGGCGGCAGTCCGCTGCCGTTGGGCGAATCGCTGCTGACGATAGTGGGCATCCAGTTTGTGCCGCTGCTGATTATCGTGGCGTTCATCGAGACCTATTTCTTCCGCAAGACGGGACACATTTACACGGGCGCGTTCGTGTGCGCGATCTTCATTACGTGGTATATCGTGGCAGGACAGGCGATTCAGTTCGCGTTCTAACATCTAGTTAGCGCACAGGAATTAAGATACCCTGCTGAATCAGTGGGGTATCTTTTTATTCGGGACGACTCGCTGACTCGGCTAATCGCTGTTAAATTGGTTGAAGGAGAACTCAGTTTCATAGGAATCCCAACATGGAAAATCCATTCGCACAACCCGCACCAACCGATATGTTAGACCGAGTCAGAGCGTTTGCGCGTGACTTAGCCTATGGCTCAACGCTGGGGCTATGGCATACAAGAATTCGGTGGCAGCAGCTTTTCAACCCTGAAATGAGCAATACGAGCAAGGTTTTTGCCGAGCAGTTAAGACCGAAATGGGGCGTTGAGTTTCCATCGGAATTTTTACTGTTGTCATTCGGTTATCTTCAAGAATACAGCAATGAGTCGGGTTACTCGGTATATCTGCTTACGGATCGGGCGTTTCAACTGCTTGAACAACCATCCAGCCCACCGGATGTCTTCATTTCGTATCGCCGGAGTGAAAGCAGCGCGTTTGGGTTATTGATCGAGGCACGGCTGCGACTTGCGGGTAATCCGAACCCATTTATTGATAAAAATCTCATTCCGGGCGCGGAATGGAATGCCCAGCTTAAACAGCAAGTCCAACACAGCCGTTATTTCATCGCGGTGATTGGTAAGTCAACCTTAGAATCGCCTTATGTGATGCAGGAAATTGAGTGGGCTACCGAAAGCAACTGTACAATCATTTCGGTTTTGCATAATGGCGCTCGAATGGAAGATGCCACGCCAGAAGCCCTCAAAACCCGTCACTCGATTTCGGTCACGGCAGAAAATGCACTGGGTTATGAAACTGCCGTCAATCAACTCCTCAACAGCTTAGGCTATTCAACGTATTAGATGCCGGTAAACCTTGACCTCACGTAGACGTTCGATTCTTCGGCTTGATGCACAACACGAGTCGAGTCGTATACTGCGGACGATGACCGGGCGGCGGCACGCGCTATTGGCGGGACGGGGTGCTGCGGGCATCTGGGCGGCGCTGCGGGCGCTGGATTTGCACGATGCGTATGTGATGATTCCGGCGAATACCTGCTACATCGTATTGTGGGCGGTGCTGAAAAGTGGGAATAAACCGCTGCTGGTGGATGTAGATGGGAAAACCGGGAATCTAAGCCCTCCCCCTACGCCTTCGGCAGCCCTCCCCGTGTACAGAGAGGGAGAAATAAATTCCCAAGAGAGAAAAGCAAAGGCCATTATCACGTGCCATATGTATGGGATTCCTGCGCCGATGGGCGACATTTGCGAATGGGCGCGGGCGGAAAATGTGAATGTGATCGAGGATGCCGCGCTGGCGTTGGGCGCACAGATCGATGGACGACCTGCCGGGGCATGGGGTGATGTGTCGGCGTTCAGCTTCGGGTTGGGCAAAATCACGGACAATCAGGTCGGCGGCGCGGTGCTGACTGATGATGACCGGTTGGCAGCAGACATCGAGCGATTGCTGGCGGAAATGCCGGTCTGGGACGATGCCTTGATGGGGCTGACAAACCAGTGGAATGCGCTGTACTGGGCGCTGCACCAATATGAGGCTGACAATCCGCGTCTGCTAGATTTATATCCTGCCCTCTATAACATTTATGGCGACCTGACAGGTTATCGGCTGCCACCTGATGAATGGTGGGGTTTGCCGGATATGCTGCGTGATTTGCCCGCGAATCTGGCCCATCGGGCGGCGATGGCGGCGGTTTATGATAACCTGCTCTCCCCATCCCCCCTCCTTCCAGTCGCCCTCTCCGCTTCGCAAAGAGGGGGAGTAAATACAAGATTACACACGCTAGAGAGATTAGCAGGGGCGATTTTGTGGCGGTATCCGCTGTTGGTGGAGGCGGATGTGCGCGATGAATTGCTGCACTATTTATGGGACAACGGGGTACAGGATACGACACGCTGGTATCCGCCGCTGCGCTACATGACCGCTGCACTCGCGCCAGACGTGCCACAGCCGCCGACGCCGAACGCCGATGCGCTGGGCGCAAGCATCATCAATTTGCGGGTTGATCCGGGGATTGACCGTGCACATGCCGAACGGACGGCGGGACTCATTCAGGCATTTTTTGCGATGTGAGTAAGTGAAAAAATCCTAATGGAACCACCGAGACACAGAGTACACAGAGAAAGTGCAAGGTTCGCGACTCATCATGGCCTTAGTGTAATTGGCGTATAATGCGAAATGTGTATCCACGTCGTAGAGGAAAACAGTGTTATGCCCGTGATGGTTAAACGGCTGCACGGTGAATCAATCGTGATTGCGACATGCAGCGGCGTGCTGGATGTTCCCACGTTGAAAGACATGTTCGCGCAGACGGTGGCATTGATGAGCGATGCCGATACGGTGGTTTATCGCATCGCCGATTATTATGGCGTGACCTCGACCTTCACAGAACTGCTGCAAAATGCCCAGGAAGCGTCTAAAGATGGCGCAGCAGGATCCACCACCGACACCCGAATCAAACCGATGTTTGTCGGCTCGGAAGTATGGCAGGCACAAGCACGGGAAGCCTTCGGCAAAAACCCATTTGGCAGTGTGCAGATACCGATTTTTGGCCGCGTTGAAGATGCAATCGAGTATGCGCGACTTGCATTACGCAAATTGGCAGCAAAGGATTAGGCCATGCCCTTCAAAGTATATGTGGGCGATATGAGCAGCGAACTTGAAAAGCTGCGCCCAATTGTGATAGATCAGATTAAAACAGCGGGCATGATCCCGGTTGAGATGGACGCCACAGACCGCAAAAAATCGGATATGCTGGATGTCGCCCGCGAAAAAATTAAGGATGCTGATTTTTTCATCAGCATCGTCACCTATAAACGGGGATGGCAGCCCGACGACCAGGGCGGCAAATCGCTGGCCGAAATCGAATATGATCTCGCCCATACGCTTGGAAGACCGTCGGCGATCCTGCTGCCGAAGGAAACCAGCGAAATGGCGATGTATTTGCGGATACGCTCTGTCGGACAGCCACCGCCGGATACGCTGCGTCAGCATCAGTTCTGGCAGCGGCTCACCCAAAAGGGCGACACCTATTATTTCAGCGATGAGGCCGATCTCATCACCCAGATTGGAACCATTTTGCGGCGCTGGGGGGGCGCTTCCGCCACGACCTACGCGCCCGCGCTCAAACCACCGGGTGAACAGGAATTCGCACCAAGCACAAGTATCAATGTCGATACACTGGCCGAAAAAGTCGCGCAACGGGTGGACGCCATCCAGCAAAAGCGGGCGGAAGACCTAGCGAAGCAAGCTGTGAAAGTCAATGAAGCACTGCGTTTGCTGCCGGGTGAATTGGTGTTTGGTAAACCGTCCACGAGCAAGCAGTTCAAGAGCGACATTTTCATGATTATGCCGTTCGCGGCGAGCTTCAGCGGTATTTACCAGGACATTGTTAAGCCGCTGGTCGGCGACCTGAAACTGACGATTACACGCGGTGATGAATTCAACTCCACACGCGGGGTGATTATGGAAGATGTGTGGGCGGCGCTGAATGCCTGCCGTTTTGTAATTGCAGAAATCAGCGGCGGCAACGACAACGTATTTTATGAGCTGGGGATCGCGCACACGCTCAATAAACCCGCCATCCTGATTACCCAATCGAAGACGCCGGATGAGATTCCATTTGATGTGCGTCACCTGCGTTATCTGCAATATGAAAATACTGCCGAGGGCGGGGTCAAACTGCGGGATGACTTGAAAACTGCCATCACACGACTGTTAGCAGACCTGGAAGAAGGTTGGGGAACCAGCACAGCAAACGGCGCGACATGAGAACTGTGAAATCTTGTGAAGCGCGTAAATTTTAGGGTCGATTGTGAGCGTTCACGGCTCTCAGATGTTCAAAAAGACCTATAATGTTTCAGGTTATTACAATATCAGGAGGCCTATTTTAAATGGCTGCTTTCCCCATTCTGGAATATGAAGCGCTCACCGACGCCAAAGCAAAAAATGTGTACGAAGAAATCAAAGCTGAACTGGGTTTTGGCATTGTCCCGAATCTGTTCAAGTCAATGGGATCACACCCGGACTTTTTGGAAGCGAATTGGAAACAATTCCGGGGCGTCATCCTGAAAGGTGAACTGCCGCGCACCTTAAAAGAAATGGTGGGCGTGGCAATTTCGCAGGCCAACAAAAGCGAATATGCGCTCAAAGTCCATTTGCACGGGCTGTCGGCATTGGGCATGAGCGAAGAAGTGCTGCGCACACTGGTCGCCGATTTCGACGCCTGCCCCCTGCCCGCGCGCGAAAAAGCCGCGATCCGGTTTGGTTTACTGGCAGCGACCCAGCCGAAGAGCCTGACTCCGGAAAAATTTACTGAACTGCGGGCGCTGGGATTGGATGACGCGGAAATTTTCGAAATTGTCGCCACTGCTAACCTGTTCACGGGCGTGAACCAATATACCGACGCGATCCAGCTTGAAGTTGACGCGCTGTAATGGCAACCCTGATTCCATCTGGGCGGCTTGAAGACCAAGACCGCGACCAATTGGTGGTGCTGGCACGCCGGCTGCTGGTGGAAGCCGATGCATTATCGAGCCGAATTGCTGCCGTAAATGAGATCGGGGTGGCGATTAACCGCACCCTCGATCTCGATGCCATCCAGCGCGTGATCGCAAAACAGGCCAAATGGCTGCTGGATTTTGAACATTGCAGTGTGTGTTTGCAGGATTCCAGCGACGATAGCTGGAAAATCAATACGCTGTTTGGGCCAGCCGAAACGGAACCGCTGAATATCCTGGAAACGGAAAATGTGGGACAGGTTTTGCGGGGATCGCATCCACGTTTAATTCTGGACGGATCGCCCTCGCCGTTTTTGAAAGTCTATCCTTCACAGATGATTGTCCCGCTGATTGCCGATGACATTATGATGGGGACGATCAATTTTGCATCCACCAAAGTGCGCGCCTACAGCCAGGACGATATGCGCATCGGTTACATGCTGGCGCTGCAATTATCATCGGCTATCCGCAACGCGCGTACTTTTGAAGAACTCAAACGCACGCGCGACGAACTACGCACCTATGCCGACGCGCTCGAAGCCCGCAATCAGGAATTGGATGCCTACAGCCACACGATTGCCCATGACCTGAAATCGCCACTCAGCAGCATCATTTTAAAAAGCGAATTGACCGTTGCAAAAGCGGAAACCACTCTGCCCGCCTCGGTTCTCGAAGCGTTCCAGGGCATCAAAGAACGTGGTCTGTTGATGAACGATATGATTGACCAACTGCTGTGGCTGGCGAAGCTGCGAAATGTGCAGGAGGCCGTAACACCTGTTGATATGAACACTGTCGCTGCGGCGGCATTGACGCGCCTGAAACCATTGATCGAAGAGCGCAAAATCGCCATCGAGTTGGCCCGCGAAATGCCATCCGCATTAGGTCAAGCATTGTGGCTGGAAGAGGTCTTTGCCAACCTCATCAGCAACGCAGTCAAATATATGGGGAGCGCGAACCCCGCGCCAAAAATCCGCATTCTGGGACTGCGCCAGGATGAGATGGTGCGGTATGAAGTGCAGGATACCGGTGTGGGAATCGCCCAGGAAAATCAGGCACGCTTATTCGCCATGTTCACACGCTTGCACACGGTTGAAACTGAGGGTTTAGGATTAGGTCTATCCATCGTCCACCGCATTGTGACCAAACTGAATGGTAGCGTGGGGGTTACAAGCCAACCTGGAACGGGCAGTACCTTCTGGTTCACGCTGCCCAGCGTCCCCGAAAAACAGATCAAGGGCGCGGATAACCTACTGAATTCAAAAAGCGAGGATGTACCAGATGACGGAAAAACCGCTGGCACTGGTGGTCGATGACGATTTGAGCCTGGGTGAAATGTTTGGGATGGCGTTTGAGCTAGCCGGTTTTGATACGGAAGTTATCCACGATGGGCGGCTCACCATCGAGCGGATGTCCGCCCGAAAACCGGCGCTGGTCAGCCTGGATATGCAAATGCCCCACATGACGGGCGCAGAAGTGCTGCGCCAGATTCGCGCTGATGCCCGTTTCAAGGGGGTCAAAGTGATGATGATTACAGCGAATGGACGCGCCGCCGAAGAAGCGACGGTGCGTGAACTGGCCGACATCATCCTGATCAAACCGGTCACTTTGAGCCAGATTAAGGAATTTGCGACCCGTCTGACGCACGGTAAAAAAGAAGATTAATGCAGCCTATTGACATATTGATTTGAATCGATATATAATCAGCCTATGGACGAAAATTTGGTACTCTTCGTAAAAGCTGCCGCAGACGATACCCGCCGCGAGATGATGAATCAACTATGCTGTGTCTGGTTGAGCGTCAATGATCTGGTGGATAAGCTGGATGGCAAGGTCAATCAACCGACAGTGAGCCATCACCTAAAAAAGCTGGAAGAAGCGGGTTTGGTGCTGCTGCGGCAAGAAGGCCGCCAGCGCTTCTATACGCTGAACCAGGAGCAGGTGACGGTGTGCTGCGGGCAGATCGTGCGCGTTTTCGCGCCCAACTATACCGAGAATATTATTTCGGTG
The DNA here is from genome assembly GCA_039933955.1 of Chloroflexota bacterium. GTDB lineage: Bacteria > Chloroflexota > Anaerolineae > Aggregatilineales > Phototrophicaceae > CFX2. The sequence continues at coordinate 34,984 of JBDTNB010000005.1, read as the reverse complement.
GATGCCATTCCGGTGGTTGATTCGTAGGTAAAAAATTTCGCCAAACGTATCGATTTACATCAATATTTTCAAGAGGAGCAGGCATCATGGCAGAGTCAAATGTTCAAATTCATGAAGTGGTCAAAGAGCGTTATGGAGCGATAGCTTCCGGCAAGAGCGCAAGCTGCTGCGGGGGCGATGACGGCTGTGGCTGTAACAATAACCTGTATGAAGCCCAACTTCTGGAAGGGCTTCCCGCCGATGTAACTAATATTTCGCTGGGCTGCGGCGATCCGGTGACGATTGCAGGACTCCAGGCAGGTGAAACAGTGGTTGACCTGGGCAGCGGCGGCGGGATTGACTGCTTTCTGGCTGCGCGGCAGGTTGGCGACAGTGGTTATGTCATCGGCGTGGATATGACACCCGATATGCTGATGAAAGCCAACAGCAACAAGGTCAAGATGGGCGTGCATAATGTCGAGTTCCGCCGGGGACAAATCGAAGCGCTGCCGGTGACTGATAACTCGATTGATGTGGTGATGTCCAACTGCGTGATTAATCTGTCACCGGACAAAAAGGCGGTTTTCAGCGAAGCCCTGCGGGTGTTAAAGCCGGGTGGCCGCGTGAGCATCAGCGACATTGTGACCGAGGGCAATTTCAGCGAAGAACTGCGCGCAGACTCGGCAAAATGGGCGGAATGTGTGACTGGCGCGATTGACGTGAACGACTATACGGGCATCATGCGTGAGGTTGGATTCACCAAAATCCAGGTCGTAGACAAGGCCAATGCCGAGGATATTGTCGAACGTAAAGAAGGGATGCCGCGCCTCTACAGCGCACGCATCACCGGCTACAAGCCACAATAAATTTGAAGGAAAAACCATGAACACCCTTTATCACGCAGAGGCACAAATCGCCAATCTCCGGCGCAGCGCTGAACGAGAACATCTGGCCCACATCGCCCGCGCAGGACGACAAAATCGCGGCGTCATTTTTTACCAGCAGAGTCGGCGATACCTGGGGCAAGGATTCATCTGGCTGGGTTCAAGGCTGCACGAACCCGTTTGCCAACCTGTTACCGCTTCAAAGCCCGTCGCAACTGGCAATACCACGCTTATTCTGAGCGAGTGCTGCTAAATTGACCCCTCAACAGTCAGGGGATAAAGGCAAAACAGGTATCCCCTGACTCAATTCCTGGCAGCATTGCGGTCAAAATAAAAAGACGCTATCTTTGGGTTCTCCGAGGCGCATAATTCTAGGCCGCAACGCGAAAGGGAACCTATGCCGATGCAAAATCCACCTATTTCACCCAAAGCACCGTTCATCTGGCATGGGGGCGATTACAACCCGGAACAATGGCCGCGCGACGTGTGGCAAGACGATTTCCGACTGATGCAGGAAGCGGGCGTCACGGTTGCCACCGTCGGGGTATTTAGCTGGGTTTCGTTACAACCTTCGGAACATGAATTTACTTTTGAGTGGCTGGACGAAGTGATTGACGGCCTGCACGCACATGGCATCAAGGTCGTCCTGGCGACACCCAGCGCGGCGCAACCGGCATGGATGTCCGAAGCGTATCCCGATATTTTGCGCTCGGATGGGCGCGGCGTCCGCAATGCGCATGGACGGCGCGTCAATTACTGCCCGAATTCCCCGGATTACCGCCGTTTCAGCGGTGATATGGCACGTAAATTAGCCGAGCGTTACGGCCAACATCCGGCAGTGATTTTGTGGCACATCAGCAACGAATATAGCGGAGAATGCCTGTGCGAAACCTGTGCCACCCGCTTCCGTGAATGGCTGCAAGGCCAATATGGCACGCTCGACCATTTGAATCAAGCGTGGTGGACAGCTTTCTGGGGACACACTTATACCGATTGGTCACAGATCACGCCGCCCTACGAAAATGGCGAAATGCTGACACACGGGCTGAACGTCGATTATTTCCGCTTCATGAGCGAGAGTCATATCGACTGCTACCGCAATGAACGCGATATTTTGCGGGCGATCACACAGGATATTCCGATCACCACCAATTTGATGGGCGCGTATAAACCAATTGATTACCGGAAATTTGCCCAGGAATTGGATATAGTCGCGTGGGATTGCTACCCGAATCCCAATCAATCGGCGGGCGAAATCGCGTTCATGCATGATACCCATCGCGGTCTGAAAGACGGCCAACCGTTCCTGTTGATGGAGCAAACGCCCAGCAGCCAGAACTGGCAGGACATCAACGCGCTGAAAAGACCGGGTGTTTTGCGGTTGTGGAGTTATCTGGCGGTGGCACACGGCGCAGATTCGGTGATGTATTTCCAGTGGCGGCGCGGGCGCGGCGGCTGCGAAAAGCTGCACGGCGCAATCATCGAACACAATGGCAGAAGCGATACGCGCGTTTTCGGCGAGGTGAGCCAGATCGGCGCGGAATTGACGCAGTTAGGCGATGCCATCATCGGCGCGCGGCGGGATGCACAGGTCGGCGTGCTGTTCGATTGGGATAACTGGCACGCCGTCGAGAATGCAGTTGGGCCAGTACGCGATAAACAGTATCACAAGACGGTTTGCAAACATTATCTCCCATTCTACCGTCAGAATGTCCCGGTAGATGTGGTTTTCCCAGAGTCGGATTTCAGCCGTTATCGAATTCTGGTCGCGCCGATGCTATATCTGCTCAAGCCGGGTTTTGCGGAAGAAATCGAGGCTTTTGTGGAAGCAGGCGGCACGTTCGTCGCGACCTATTTCTCCGGCGTGGTCAACGAAACTGATCTGGCCTTTACGAACGGCGCTCCCGGCCCATTGAGCAAGGTGCTGGGCATCTGGGTCGAAGAAATTGATGCGCTGTATCCCGACCAGTCCAACAGCATCGTCATGCAGGATGGCCGAAATTATACATGCAGCCGATTAGCCGATTTGCTGCACACTGACGGCGCGGAAGTCCTGGCGACTTACGGCAGTGATTTTTATGCGGGGATGCCGGTTCTGACACGCAATACTTTTGGCAAGGGTCAAGCCTATTATGTGGCGAGTGATCCCGAAGACTCATTTTTAGATCAGTTTTACGGCGATCTTTTGCGGCAGCATCACATCACCCCATTAATGATTGTTCCAGATGGGGTTGAGGTCACGGCGCGGCATAAAGATGAGAAGGCGATTGTGTTCGTGCTGAACCACAATGCGCATCCCGTGACGGTTAATCTGGACGGGCAAAAATATCAGGATTTGCTGGCGGGCGGCACCGTCAACGACCCACTGGCATTAGACCCTTATGGCGTGAGCATTTTGGGGCAAAAATAGGTCTCGTAAGAGGGGCAAGGGAACAATTACGCCCTTTCACCACTTAGCCGAGACATCTCAAAAGGACGCAGCGGCGCTGCGTCCCAGTAAAATTGAATCCGAAGTTTAATCTATTTACAGGGGCGGGTTGTGCCACGCACGACGAGTTTGGGGATGAGGACGCGCTGGTAAACCGGCGTTTTGGGGTCGTCGATCATGCTGACAATGTATTCCACCGCCAGCCGCCCCAACTGCTCGAAATCCTGATGGACGGTGGTCAATCCGGGCACAAAATGGGCTGACTCAGGAATATCGTCAAAGCCGACTATCGAAATATCTTCAGGGACGCGCAATCCACGCTGGCGTAGGGCGGTATGCGCACCAAAGGCCATCGAATCGTTGGCGATAAAAACGGCTGTAAAGTTGGCATTCATTTCCAACAGCACGTTCATCGCCGCGTAACCGCCATCAATCGTAAAATCGCCATCGATACTGGGGCCGCAGTCCAATCCATTGTCCTTCATGGTTGCGATCCAACCCTCATGACGGTCATAGGCATCATAATTTGCCAGCGGGCCGCTGATTTCCGCGATTTGCTGATGTCCGAGGTCGATCAAATGCTGAGTGGCTAACCGCGCACCTTGCGCCTGATCGTAAATGACCGAGGGCAAATTTGCACCCAGGCGTGCGCCAATCTGCACAAAGGGTATGCCCGCCGTAAGCCTGACCAATTCATCGTAGTCGTCAATAATCGAGATGAGCGGGATCAGGATAAAGCCATCGACAAAGCGTGATGCCCCGCTGTCCAGGGTCTCCGCAAATTCCTCTGGCGCAATCGCCGAAATCACAAAATGATAGCCAAGCTGGTTGGTGGTACGCGCCATGTCATAAAGCACGCGGTTGAATCCGTAGTAGGGCATGACGACTTCTACGGTTTGGGAACGTTCAGTCTGCATGATTTGCGCGGCACGGTTGGGGCGAAAGCCTAAGGTTTCTATGGCTTTACGCACCCGGCTGCGCGTGAGCGACGAGACATGCTGGTCGTCGTTAATCACCCGCGAAACGGTCTGGTAGGAAACATCAGCTTCACGAGCGACATCACGAAGGGTTGGTCGTTTAGTTTTCATCGTTTCACAAAAAATAGTTCCGTATCAATGTATAAATATATGTGACTTCTCACAATTCTTCAAGCACAAGATCGGGCAGTCTTCCCCTCAAATGATGTGATCTGTCACACCAACTTCTGTGAAAAAAGGACTTTATTTTTAAATTTGCTTGAACTTTCCACACAAATCGTGGTATAAATATTGTGACTGTTCACAATTATGCACTGTTTTTTAAATTTTGGATACCTGCGCCATTTTTTGACGGCAAAGGGATTCAAAAATGGCCGCCCGGATTTTCTGGCATAGGCCGCAAATTAAAGCGTTTATCAAAAGCAGGAAAAATTACTTTGGCTTCAGCAACTTTGTTTTGCGGGGCAGCGAATCGTAGCCATATTCGTCGCAGCGGCGTTTCACAAGCGCTGCCTGAGGCTGTCACCCGCCCTGCCCGCATCCACAATCCCTATTTCCTCAAATTCAAGAATTCCCAGGCACATGGGCACGACTTCGGTTGCGCCCGGTTTGATTCCAGCTTTATTCATGTTCCTTCACATTCGTTTGGGCATACCGTCCGTCCTGAAGAAAGGAGCACGCATTCATCCGGCGCAGCGTTCGCCGACTGATTCAATCATCAAAAAACATCTTAGCAGTCCTTAATTAGTGATTTAGGAGTGAATTTTCATGAGAAACCGTATTGCGTTCTGGCTCGTTTTAGGCTTACTTTTTTCCATATCGGTTGGGCCACTGGTCGCCCAGGACAGTCAATATAAGCAGTCGCCCTTTTTAGATGCGGGCGTCTCGTCGGGTGCTTTGCCGCCCGTGGATCAACGGCTCCCCAGCGATCCGCGCGTGCTGGATTTACCCTGGGCACAAACCGGGAAATACGGCGGCGATTTCAAAGACCCGTTTGTGGGCGACTCCTACTGGGCAAGCCAGATGGTGTTCTGGACAGCGTGGAAAAGCCTCGTCAATTGGAATCCTGAGTATTCCGATTGGGAGCCGAACATCGCCGAGAGCGTGGACATCAGCCCAGACGCAAAATCCTATACTTTCCATATCCGCCCCGGCATTAAATGGTCAGACGGCGTGCCTTTCACCTCAGATGATGTGGTGTTCTACATCGACGACATTTTGAACAACAGCGAACTCAACGGTGGACACTTCCCCGATGGTTGGCTGAAACCGGGCAAAGAAGCACCCACCGTCACCAAAATTGATGACAGCACTTTCACCATTACCTTTGATGTATCTTACGGCATGTTCCTGCTCAATATGAGCGGTTGGCCGGGATGGGAAATCGTCACCGCGCCCAAGCATTATCTGCAACAATTCCACATCAAATACAATCCCGATGGTATTGATGCGCTGGTAAAACAGACTGAAGGCGCAACCGATTGGGTCACACTGTTCCAGGCACATTCCGCCGTTGGTGTCGGCGCAGATGCATCGGTCATCAGCCGCGATGTGAATTACCCGACAATGATGCCCTGGATTTACAAAGAACCGATGGGCACGGGCACGCAGTTTGTCGCCGAACGCAACCCCTATTACTACTGGGTCGATAAAGACGGCAACCAACTCCCCTACATTGACCGTATCGTTGGCTCGGCTTACCAGGACGACCAAACCATGCTGGTGGATGTGTTGGCGGGGAAGTTCGACACGATGGCGAACTCCACCGACGAGCAGCGCCCGCTGTTCTTCGACAACGAAGCCACATCCGGCATGAAAATTTACCCGACCAAGAGTGAAGGCGGCGGCACGGTCAGCATCAACTTCAACGAGACCAACCCCACGCTGGGCGAAATTTTCGGCCAGAAAGATTTCCGCATTGGCATGTCCTACGCGATTGACCGCCAGGAAATCATCGACATCGTTTACTTCGGTCAGGGCACACCACGCCAGATTTCGCCGATTGACGACTCGCCGCTGTACAACGAGCAGTTATCGACCCAATATCTGGATTACGATGTCGATAAAGCCAACGCCGCACTGGACAAAGTGCTGCCGAACAAAGACGCCGACGGCTGGCGTTTGAACCCGGCGACGGGCGAAAAATTGTCGATTGTGTTCACAACCCAGGCTAACGATTATGGTCTGCGCTTCAGCGATGTGGCGGAACTGCTGAAGAAATATTATGCGGCAGTCGGCATCGACATTGTGGTGGACGTGATCGACAACCAAGTGTTGACAGACCGTATCAACGACAACAGTGTCGAAGCGGCCATTTTCACAGGCGAAGGTGGTTTCGGCATCACAGCGATCACCGACCCACGCTACTATGTACCGTTCCATGGACAGTCAATCTGGGGCAACGGCTGGCAGTTGTGGTATCTGCAACCAGACAACCAAGCGAAAGTTGAACCGCCGCAGGCCATCCAGGATCATGTGGAACTGTATAAGAAGGTGCTGCAAGCGCCAACCAGCGAAGAACGTATCAGCCTGGAAAAGCAAGTCCTCCAGGAAGCCGCCGACAACTTCTGGGTCATCGGTATTTCCAGCGCGTCAGACAGCTACCGCCCGTTGAGCGCGAAACTCGCCAACGTGCCGGAAAGCTGGGTGAATGGTTGGAACCCCGGTGGCACGGCGATTGCCTTCCCGGAACAGTGGTTCTTTAACAGCTAAAGAATCTCTCAAACTGATTACGTGGCGCGTGTTTCTCCTTTACCCCTCTTCTCTATCTTAAATCGGTGGGGAAGAGGCGGAGGGGGAGCGCGTTAGACCTCACCCCCAACCCCCTCTCCATGAGATAGAGAGGGGGAATAAGGCGCGGTACAATAGGCCAGAAAAGGATTTTTAAAAAATGGGTAAATATGTTTTAAAACGCTTATTGTATGCGATCCCTACTTTGTTTATTATTTCAATTCTGGTCTTTGCCACGATTGAACTGCCCCCCGGCGATTACGTCTCCAACATGATGGAACAAATGCGGAATCTGAACGGCCAAACCTGGTCACCAGAATTTGCTGACGCCATGCGCGAACGCTATGGATTAAACGAGTCGCTGCCCGTGCAGTATGTCAAATGGATCGGAAACATCGTTTTGCACGGCGATTTTGGTTACTCGTTCCAAAACTCGGAACCCGCCGCGAAAATGATCTCGGATCGGATGGGTATGACGCTGGTGGTATCGTTCGCCAGCTTTGTGTTCACCTGGGTGGTGGCGCTGCCAATTGGGGTCTTATCTGCCGTGCGCCAGTACAGCTTCGCCGATTATTTTTTCAGCTTTCTAGGGTTTATCGGCCTCGCGACACCCGGTTTTCTGGTGGCGCTGGTCTTAATGTATGTGGCATTTAAGTCGGGCGGCGTGACGGTCAGCGGTTTATTCTCAACCGAATATCAAAATGCACCCTGGGATATTCCCAAAGTGCTGGATTTGCTCAAGCATTTATGGGTTCCGATGATTATCGTGGGACTGGGCGGCACGGCGGGGTTAATCCGTATCATGCGTGCCAATCTGCTCGACGAACTGCACAAACCCTACGTCGAAACCGCCCGCGCGAAGGGCGTCCCGGAATGGAAACTCCTCATCAAATACCCGCTGCGCCATGCTTTGAATCCGTTTGTGAGCGGGATGGCGTGGCTGCTGCCGACACTGATCGCGGGCGAGGCTATCGTCTCGATTGTGTTGAACCTGCCCACCAGCGGCCCAGTGCTGCTGAATGCGCTTCGGGTTCAGGATATGTTCCTGGCTGCCGGATTTTTGATGTTACTCAGTTTAGCGACCATCGTCGGCATGTTGATTTCCGATGTCATGCTGGCGTGGCTTGACCCGCGTATCCGCTATAACAATTAAGCGAGGCGCATCATGGCAAACGACATCCTGGAAGTCACCGAATTTATTCCGCCTTCGGCTCCCTCGCCTATCGCCGAGGAGGTGATCCCGCGCGTGGTGATCGCCTCGCAGTGGCAGTTGATGTGGTGGAAATTCCGCAAGCACCGGCTGGCGATGGTCGCACTGGTGATTATCGTCGCGCTATATGTCGTCGCAATTTTCGCCGGATTTTTTGCGCCGCAAGCGACGGACAGTTACAGCCGCCTGTATACACAAGCGCCGCCGCAGACGATCCATTGGTTCGATAACGGCACATTCGGGCCATACGTGTACGGCTATAAACAGGCCACCGACCCCAAAACCTACAAACGCACTTATGTTGTGGACGAAACCGCGAAAATCCCACTGGGGTTTTTCGTGAAGGGTGATCCCTATAAAATTGGGCTGCACGGCATCCCGACGCCGTTTTTCCAAAGTTTAGCCATCAGCAGTGATATTCATTTCTTCGGGCCGATCCACGCGGGCGATCCATTTTATATACTGGGCGCAGACGACGTGGGACGTGACATGCTGAGTCGCCTGATTTATGCGTCGCAGGTGTCGTTGTCTGTAGGTCTCATTGGCGTTTTTCTCAGCCTGACACTCGGTATTTTCCTGGGTGGGTTATCAGGGCTGATCGGGGGTTGGGTCGATAACATCATCCAGCGCATGATCGAAATTTTGCGCTCGATTCCTGATATTCCACTGTGGATGGCGCTGGCAACCGCCGTGCCGCCGCGCTGGGATCCAGTGGTCGTGTATTTTGGCATCACTGTTATTCTGTCGCTGCTGCGCTGGACGGATATGGCGCGAGTGGTGCGCGGCAAATTTTTGTCCCTGCGTGAAGAAGATTTCATCACTGCCGCCGAGTTGGATGGTGTGCCGCGCCGCCGGATCATCACCCGGCATATGATTCCATCATTTATGAGCCACATTATCGCTTCGGCAACGCTGGCGATTCCGGGCATGATTTTGGGCGAAACGGCACTGAGTTTTCTCAGCCTGGGGCTGCGTCCGCCGGTTGTGAGTTGGGGTGTGATGCTGCAAGACGCGATGAATATCACGACGATTGCCAACATGCCCTGGCTGCTGTTACCGGGTGCGGCGGTGGTGATTACGGTGCTGGCGTTTAATTTTCTGGGCGATGGCTTGCGAGACGCCGCCGATCCGTATAGATAAGAGAAGCGGTTAGCGATTAGCAGTTGGCTATTAGCTAAAAACCAGAATGCCGGACGGGATATTGAAGGTTGAGGAAATCATTTGGTAAAGGTTTCAAAACGGACATGATATATCATGTCCCTACAGTCCCGGAATTTGTAGGGACGAAATATATTTCGTCCATTTTACCGAATTAAATCATCAATATCGCATCCCTACAAATGCAAAAATGTAGGGGTTTGTCGGCGACAAACACTAGAAAACAACAACCAGTATTTTACGAAAAGAACATCTTGCATGAGCGATACAGTTTCTAATAACAATGTGCTCCTCGAAATCCAGGATTTAAAAGTCCACTTTTTCACCGACGAGGGCGTGGTCAAAGCGGTGGACGGCGTAAGCTGCACGGTGCAGCGCGGCAAAACCTTGTGCGTCGTCGGTGAGAGTGGCAGCGGAAAAAGTGTAGCCGCCCGCGCGATTTTGCAAATCGTCCACCATCTGGGCAAGATTGTCGGCGGGAGTATTGTGTACCATCCGGCGGAGGCGCTATACGGATCAAACACGGTCAACATTACGGCACTCGATCCGCGCGGCAACGAAATCCGTTTTATTCGCGGCAACCGGATCGCAATGATTTTCCAGGAGCCGATGACCTCGCTCAGTCCGTTGTATACGGTGGGCAACCAGATTATGGAAGCCATCCTGCTCCACCGCGCTGTATCCAAAGCTGAGGCGCGCAACCGAGCGATTGAACTGCTGCGGCGGGTGGGTATTCCCAAGCCGGAACAGCGCATTGACGAATATCCGTTCCGGTTGAGCGGCGGGATGCGCCAGCGCGTGATGATCGCGATGGCGTTGGCCTGCGACCCGGAACTACTCATCGCCGACGAGCCGACGACAGCGCTGGATGTGACCACACAGGCACAAATTCTGGATTTGATTCAATCGCTCCAGGAAGATTTCAATATGGCGGTGCTGTTCATCACGCATGATCTGGGTGTGGTGGCGGAAATCGCCGATGATGTCGCCGTGATGTACCTGGGCAATATCGTTGAAAGCGGCGATGTCGATACCATTTTCAATAATCCCAAACATCCCTATACGGCGGCGCTGCTCAATTCGATCCCCAAAATCGGCGCGACCCGTGGACAACTCGACCCAATCCGCGGGATGGTTCCATCGCCGTTCCAGCGCCCCACCGGCTGCACCTTTAACCCGCGCTGTGACCATCGCATCAAAGGATTGTGCGACCAAGTATTCCCCGACTCGATTGTGATTGAGGATAACCATGAGGCGCGCTGCCTGATGGTTGACCCGGCTTATCAAGAAAAATTTGTTGAAAAAGAGACGGCTCATGGCTGAAACAATTTTGTCTGCCGCACCCACCAAAACAACATCGCCGGACGCGCCGATTCTGCTGGATGTCCGCAACCTCAAAATGTGGTTTGCGCGGCGCAAAGGCTTTTTGGGGCGGGATGTGAGCTATGTCAAGGCTGTCGATGATGTGAGCTTCACCATTCGGCAAGGCGAAACGCTGGGACTGGTAGGAGAAAGCGGCTGCGGCAAAACAACGGTTGGGCGCTGTGTGGTGCGCGTGTACCAACCCACCGGCGGACAGATTTTATATCATGGCGATGCTCAAAACCCTGTCGATCTGGCGACGCTGGATCGCAGCGCCCTGCGGCCCTACCGCCAGGACATCCGCATGATTTTCCAAGACCCGTATTCATCACTCAATCCGCGCATGACGGTGTTTGAAATCGTCGCCGAAGTGCTGACGGTAAACGGGTTGGCATCGGGGCGGGAATTGGAAGACCGAGTCGCGGGGCTGCTGCGGAAAGTCGGCCTGCGCCCGGAATATATGAAGCGCTATCCCCATGCTTTCAGCGGCGGCGAACGGCAGCGCATTGTCATCGCCCGCGCGTTGGCGACCAATCCCCGATTGATCGTGGCTGACGAAGCAATTTCCGCACTGGACGTGTCGATTCGCGCCCAAATTTTGAATCTGCTCAAAGATTTGCAGGATGAAATGGGGCTGACCTATTTGTTCATCGCCCATGATTTGAGCGTGATCCGCCATATCTGTGACCGTGTGAATGTGATGTATGTGGGTAAATTGGTCGAATCGGCGGAAGCAACCGCCTTATATACCCATCCACAGCATCCCTATACCGAAGCGCTGATGTCGGCTGTGCCGATTCACAACCCGCGTTTGCGCGATAAAAGCCGCCGCATCCGGCTGCAAGGCGAGGTCGCTGATCCTGCCAACCCACCCAGCGGCTGCTATTTTCATCCGCGCTGCCGTTATGCTCAAGAAAAGTGTATGCAGGAAGCGCCGCCGCTGCGCCCCATAGAAAAAGGCGAGGTCGGGCAGAACGATGCCCATTTCGTAGCCTGTCACTTCGCCGAAGAGTTGCAACTGCGCGGGGCGATTGCCGAAGAAGTCGCAAACGGTTAAACTCATTTCAAATCGTGTTACGAAAATTATTTTAGGGGTGATTTATGGCATCTCGTCTGCAACGTGGATGGATTTTGGCGTTGGTGTTGTTATTTCCGTTATTCGCCCAGGCGCAGGATAACAGCCAACTTGCGCCGCCGGAGATTAAAGGGCAGGCGTTATATATCCCATTCCCGGTGGCAATCACATTGGATGGCAAAGTCGATGATTGGGCGGACGTACCCAGCTCGACGGTAGATCGTGGGAGTACGCTTTCGCCAAAAGTGGGCGAAAATGACTCGTTCACGGTGTCGGCTGCGGCGGACGACAAAAATTTGTATGTGATGATGACGTCGCACGATCCGAATATCATCACCGGGCAGCATGGAACCGATTATTGGAATGAAGACTCGCTGGAATTTTATGTCAACTTCAGCAGCGAACTGAACGCGCCAACCTATAATGACAGTATTTTCCAGATTAACATCAACCCCGGCGGCATTGGCGAAACTGATCCGACAAAATTATCTTTTACCGGGGTCAATGCGGCTGCCAGCGGTGTCCAGGGTGTAGTTTTCAAAACCTCGGATGGATGGGGATTTGAAGCATCACTGCCACTGCCGTTCGCGCCGGAACATGGCAAGGCCATCGGCTTCCAGGCACAGGCCAACGGTGCGACTGAACTAGACCGTGATGTAAAATTGATCTGGTCGCTGGCGGATACCGCCGACCAATCGTGGCAAAATCCGGCACTATTCGGGCGCGGAGTCTTTTTCAAGGTTGGCCGCGATGATATTCCGGTTGTCGATGTCGCATCCATTGGGGCAGTCGAGCCAACCACTACGCCACAGGAGAGTGAGACAGTGAACGAACGCGCCATCACGGCGGTTAATCAAGTTGGATATTTTGTGGACGAGCGGAAAATTGCCGTTTATGGCCGCGCCAGCGCGCTTGAAAATCCAGCAGCATGGGAAGTGCGCGCGGTTGATTCTGACAAAGTTGTTTTGAGCGGCACGACGGATGCGGGTTTCCTGGATGCTACATCAGGCGACACTGTGTATCGGGCAGATTTTTCGGCGATGAATACACCGGGGAAATACATCATCCAGATTGACGGCATCGACAGCCCGCCGTTTCAGATCGCGGACAGTGTTTATGCAACATTGAAAAAGGATGCGCTGCGTTATTTTTATCTGAACCGCAGCGGCATCGCGTTGACGCCACAGTTCGCGGGAAAGACCTGGGCGCGGCCTGCCGGACACATCAGCGACAACGACATCACCTGCTACAAAGGAACAGATGCCGACGGCAAAACCTGGGACGGCTGCGATTATCGTTTAGACGGGAGCGGCGGCTGGTACGATGCGGGCGACTACGGCAAGTATGTCGTCAACGGCGGCATCTCGACCTGGACGCTGGTGAATCTGTATGAACACAGCCCGCAGGACTTCCCGGACGGATCGCTCAATATCCCGGAAAGCCAGAATAAATGGCCGGATATTCTCGATGAAGCCCGCTGGGAAATGGATTTTATGCTGCGAATGCAAGTGCCGGACGGTCAACCGCTGGCGGGCATGGCACATCATAAGCTGCATGATTTACATTGGAGTGGCGTACCCAGCAAGTTACCCACCGAATTTGACAACGACAGCCCAACCAATGGGCGTTATCTGATGCCACCCAGCACCGCCGCGACACTCAATCTGGCGGCGACAGCGGCGCAATGTGCCCGCGTGTGGAAAATTTTTGACGCCGATTTTGCGGCACGTTGTTTGAAAGCCGCCGAAACTGCCTGGAACGCAGCCAAAGCGCACCCTGCTATGTTCTACGGGCGCATCCCCGGCGAAGGCGGCGGTGATTACAACGACAGCAATGTGCAAGATGAATTTTATTGGGCGGCGGCTGAACTGTATATCACCACCGGCAAAGATGAATATCGCACATTCGTCACCGAATCGCCCTACTTCAAAACATTTCCAGGACTCGCAGCGGGAAGTGCCTCGCCGATGGGTTGGCCGGACACCGCCGCCTTAGGGTCTATCTCGTTGGCGATGCTGCCCAATAATTTGCCTGAAGCCGATATTACTCGTCTGCGTCAGCAAATCACCGAAACGGCTGACCACTATCTGGATGCAATTGCCGCCGAAGGCTACCGTGTCCCAATACCTGCCAGCGGTTATGTGTGGGGATCGAATTCGCTGGTGCTGAACAACGCCATTATTCTGGCGCTGGCCTTTGATTTCACAAAAGTTACGAAATATCGCGACGGTGTAGTCGCCAGTATGGATTACATCCTGGGGACGAACGCCGTCGATCAAAGTTTTGTATCCGGCTACGGGACGAATTCGATGCAGCATCCACATCACCGTTTCTGGGGCAATCAACCGGCGCAGGGATTCCCACCACCGCCGCCCGGCGCGATTGCGGGCGGGCCGAATGGCAGTCCGGCGGATGATACCGCCATTAAGAGTGTCGGCGATTTGCCAACCTCGCGACGGTATATCGACAATCTCGGCTCGTATTCGACCAACGAGGTCGCGATCAATTGGAATGCGCCGCTGGTGTGGGTGAGCGCGTATCTGGATGAGCAGTTTAACAGCGCGTCGTAGGATAGCTATAATTTCTCGCTCAAATCCCCTCCCCCTAGCCCCCTCCCCACTTCGTAGAGAGGGGGAATAAGAGAAGACTATTTTTCTGGATATAAGTGTGGGCGAGGAAAATTTCTCGCCCTTTTTGTTATGCGTCTACGCTTTGGCTGCCGCCAACGCCGCGCGAATTTGATCGAAATGCTGGCGGGTGTGGATGTTCATGCCATCCACCTGGAAATTCATCTGCCACAGAACCGTTTTGCGCTCGCCTACTTCATCCGGGATATGCCGCACCACTGCAACGGTTTCGGCATGGCAGCGCCGCAGTTCAGCCAGCAAATCGGCGCTGGTCGGATAGGCGGTAGTGACGGCGGCAATACGAGCGACATGATTGCATGACCAACCTTCGACTTCGGGCATATCCATCATGCAGCCCAGCGCATTATGCTGCCAGCGTTCCGACATAATCAGATGTGCCATGACTTCATTCGCACTCCATTCTTTGGGGGCCGTTTTGTGCGCGGCGTCAGCTTCCGACGCGGCCGCGAATAATCCCGACAAAGTGGAGTCAATTTCGGCATAGGCTGCTCCCAGGCGGTCTGCCAGAGCGGCAAAAGTCGTCACCTGATCGGGCACGGGATAGCCTTTGAGTGCCACCGGAATCGTGTGTTTTTCGCTGCCGCGATAATAGCTCACATCCACGACATCACCCGGTTTATTATCGCGCACCAATACGCCGATAGGCATCTGGTCAGTAATGTCGCGCCCGTTCACGCCGATAATCACATCGTCGGATAGAAGGCCTGCCGCTGCCGCGCTGAAATTGGGAATAAGACTGCCAACGCGCACACCTTGTGCGGTTGGGACGCCGAGCCTTGCGGCAATATCGGCATTAAAATCCGCCGGGACGATGCCGATGATGACGCGGTGTGTGATGCGGATGTCCTCGCCGTTTTCCAGAGCCATCTGTAAAACATTCAAGCGATTTTCCCATTCGCGTTGAATCGTGTCCAGATCGGCATCTGGGGCGAAACCGCTGTGGGATAATTCTACCTGTGTGCCATCGCCTTGTGCCGTCAGATGCACATCAACAACCGTTTCGTGGTTATCGTTTGCGCTGCGCCAGGTGAAAGCGACCTGCTCGTTTTTCTCCAGAGCGGTAAATACGCCGTTGACATGTGCGCCACCCTGCCATGTCAGCAGGATATGACCACCCACCGCCGCGCGCACATCGGCATCGTCGCACAGCCACTTTTTGAGCGGGTCACGTTCGGTAAAGGCGCTGTAGACCTGGGCAATGGGCGCGTGAATTGTCTGTGTGACCGCGATGTTTGTTTGGGCTGGCGCTGCTAATGTAACCATTTTTCGGCCTCCTCAATAGCTTTTCAATTAATTCAATTATTCACTTAAGCGGGTAATCGAATTCATTATAGGCTGCAAATAGATGCGCAGTCAACGAGTGGTGGGGGGATATATGGGGGGATTTTTTGCGTACAAACCATCTTTACTGATTGCTTTTGCACAGTTTGCTGCGGTGTGGTAAAACATTTGTTCGTATCTCAGTTAGATGGTGGTTGCAGGTAGGACTACATTAAGTGGTGGGCGCGGGTTTTAAGGCTATCCCCTCCCCCAACCCCCCGTAGAGAGGGGGCTTAAAACGCCGCTTCTGAGCCTTTGTGACCTAAATCTTCGAAGCGAATCAGCCAAAATTCATCACCCACAGTTTACTGCGGTGCTACCGGGTTGCAAAGTACGTGATGAAATCACAGGAGACCCGGCGGGTCGCCCCTACAGAAATGTTTGTGATTGATGAGTTATCATGTACCCCACAATCATGACTCTCAGTTACCAACGGGCGAAGCGGTGCTTCGCCCCTACAATACTGTATTGGTGTACAAACATTTTCACTTACGCAGAAAATATGCCGCCGATAGAAAATCACTATTCACAAAGGCTGTAGGAGGGTGCGATGGAAGGACAACTCGCTGAAACCTGGAACATCAACAACCGGATCAATTTGTATATGCTGGATGCCATCGCAGCGGAAGCGTTGAGCGGCGTTTCAACATCCAAAGGCCGTAACGTCGGCGAGCAGTTCGCGCATATGCACAATGTCCGGCTGATGTGGTTGGAACCCGCCGCCAAAGACCTGATGGACGGGTTGGCGAAAGTCGAAAAAGAAAATGCCCTCGACAAAGACCTGCTGCGCCGCTCGTTAGAAGTATCAGGCACGGCGCTTGAAACGCTCATCAACCGGAGCGAGGCGGCGGGCGGCAAAGTCAAAGGCTTCAAGCCGCACGTCACGGCCTTTCTCGGTTATCTGTGCGCACACGAGGGGTATCACCGGGGCGAAATCGGCATCATCCTGCACCAATCCGGCTACAAACTGGATCAAAAAGTCGCCTATGGTATCTGGGAATGGGGTGCGCGTTAATGGACTTACAAATGTTATAATTTGCGTTTTATTCCTCATCGAAGGGCAGCGTTCATTATGACCTTATCGACCTTTTTTTCTGGCATCCGGGTACGCCTGACACCGCTCATCCCAAATGATGCCACGACGCTGGCACGCTGGCAGTCCGACACCGAATATTTGCGCTTGCTGGCGGCAGAACCGGCCTTCCCCAAAAATGAAGGTCAGGTCGGCGAATGGGTGCGCGAAGGACAGCGCGGGCGCGATAACTATTTGCTGGGTATCCGCACCATCGGCGATGACGACCTGATTGGATTCATCGAATTGGGCGAGGTGCAGTGGACGCATCGCAACAGTTGGGTCGCCATCGGCATCGGCGAACGCAGTTACTGGGGACGAGGTTACGGTTATGAGGCGATGACATTAGCCCTGGATTTTGCCTTCAAAGAATTGAATCTCCACCGGATTCAGTTGACGGTTTACAGCTATAACCAGCGCGCTATCCGTATGTACGAAAAATTGGGCTTTCAACAGGAAGGCAATTACCGCGAATATATACTGCGCGACGGCCAGCATTATGACATGCTGCTGTATGGCCTGTTGAGCCACGAATGGCTTGGATCGAAGAATATTTAACCATCGGCTCACTCCGCAATCTGGCAGTGTACCGGGCGGCGCGGCGAATCGCCGATATTGAGTGTCATACCCAGATAGGGCGACGGATCAAGGGTGTTGCCGATATGGGACTCGTTTTTGAAATTACCGTCAGCATCACTTTGTACGATGCTGAAATGGACATGCATTCCTATGGGTGCAGCACCCGCCCCGGCGAATTCTCCCTGATAACCCAATAATGTTCCTTGTGTGATGGGCTGGTTAGCCGTCCCTGGCGGAAATTCGCTCGAAATAAAGGACTGCGAACCGTCGCGCGAGGCCATGTGGGTGTAATACGTCCAGATGACGCGCCCCGGTTGCAGGGGGTCGTCATGGCGGATGATGACCGACGCCACCCAATCTGATAATCGCGACAGTGTTCCGCCATAGGCCGCATAGACTGGCACGGTTCCTGGTGCGCCATCGCCAAAAATATCAATGCCAGAGTGGGGATTCAGACCGGAATAGGGTCTTGCGGGGTCGTTCCACAACAGACCAACGAAGCCATCCGATGGCAGAATAAAGGGCGCATCGGGGCAGGCATTGCGCCCCATCGCCGTCGTCAAACCGGGACGTGACGATGGATCGTTAAACCAGCGGTCAATTAAATCGTTGCTGTCGCTGCCGCGAAAATAACGCAAGCCCACATAAACTCCGGCGAAGACGATCCCCAAAAACAGAACCAACAGCAGCCAACGTCCCCAACGCGGCACACGCCGCACGATATTCAGCATATTGGTCTCATCCTGTCGCAAACGTTAATTCTTTGCAATAAAAAACTCATGTTACTCTCAAAATGGACAACACGAATTTACAAAATTCGTAACCAGGAGTCTCATGATAAACCGCCGATTATTGCTGATGCCACTCATATTATCCATTATACTGGCTGGCGGTTTACTTCCTATTCGGGCGGCGGCGGGCGCACGGTATGACATCGGCGCGCCTGTCCTGACCGATCTGTATGTTTCCCCAACCGGTAGCGACGATAATCCGGGCACAACCCGCGAACAACCTTTGAAAACAATCTCATCGGCCTGGGAACGCATCCCGATGGGCGCACCGCTGGATACCGGTTATCACATCTGGCTGCTGCCGGGAAAGTACCCACTTGAAGATGCGCCCGGTTTCTGGGAATCGCGCTACGGCACGTTCGAGCATCCGATCATTTTGGAAGCAGCGGACGGTGCAAACACCGCTTATCTGCCCAACCTCAACATCTACGACACCCGTTATATATACCTCATCAACCTGAATATTGAACCGGGAAGCGACGCTTTCCACTGCGAATTGTGCGACCATCTATTGGTGCGCGGGACGCATATGGTGGGCGCGAACCCGGATACTTATAACGCCCAGGAAACAGCGAAAGTCAACCAATCACAATACGTGTATTTCGAGGACAATGATATTTCGGGCGCGTGGGATAACGCGGTTGATTTTGTCGCCGTGCAATATGGGCATTTTTTCGGCAATCACATCCATAATGCGGGCGATTGGTGCATGTATCTGAAGGGCGGCTCGGCTTATTTTCAGGTCGAGGGCAACGAACTTTACGACTGCGGCACGGGCGGCTTTACAGCGGGTCAAGGCACAGGCTACCAGTATATGGTGCAGCCCTGGATTCAATACGAAGCCTACGACATCAAATTCGTCAACAATGTGATCCATGACAGCAGCGGCGCGGGCGTCGGCGTGCAGGGTGGCTATAACATCCTGATCGCTTATAATACGCTGTATCGGGTTGGCGAACGCAGCCATGTTATCGAAATTGGCTTTGGTTCGCGAAGCTGCGATGGCGTCCCCGGCGATGAAAAGCGTGAAAACTGCGACACCTATACAGCGGCGGGCGGCTGGGGCAACAGTGTACCCGCCGACGGCACAAATTATGTACGCATCCCAAACCGGAATGTGTTCATCTACAACAACCTGATTTACAACCCACCCGGCTACCAGAGCGCTTACCAGAATTTTTCGATTTTCGCAGCTTACGATGACGCCGCGATGCAGGCCAACTCCAATGTCCCTGTGCCTGCCCGCGCGGACGATAATCTGCAAATTCGCGGCAACCTGATCTGGAATGGCGGCGCAGATATGCCGTTGGGCATCGAAGGCGGCGATAATCCGGCGGGCTGCCAAGCGGATAACCCAACCTGCAACGCAACTCAACTCCGGGCAGACAACATCATCAACACCTTTGAGCCGCAGTTGATTGATCCCGCGACTAGTAACTATCAACCCTCAGAGGGTACGGCTACACAGGTCATTGTTGTGCTTCCCATTCCTGATTTCACCTGGGATGTTGCGGTTCCAGCAGGCGAGATCAGTAATGTTGTCAGCGACAGACGGGTTCCGGGCGCGGATGCATCTGGCATGACTTTCAGCCCTTCGCCGACGAGCGCTCAACCTGCCCCGATTGTTATTCAGCCAACGATTCAATCAGAAATTGCGGTTGAGCCAACGGCTTCAGCGCCAATCAACACGGAACCGGTTTCTGTCCTGCCTCCCGGCGCGATTATGCTGGTCACATTGGGCGACAGCCTGACCGAAGGCGCAGAAGATGATCGCCAAGCCGGAGGTTATCCAGGCCGCCTGCTCGACATGATAAATGCCCTGCGTCCTGGCTCAACGCTGTTAAATGTCGGGCATTCCGGCTGGAGTTCGGACGCGCTCATCAACGGCGACCAGGGATTGCCGGGGGAATTGGGGCAAGCGATTGATGCCATCAATACGGCAAAAAGCGCCGGAGAACAGCCGGTTGTGCTGGTGTGGATCGGCAGTAACGATTTATTTTACCTGTACGAATACAATAACCCGGATGCGGCAGCAGAACAGGCTGACCTGGATCATTATGCGGGCAACCTCGATACTATTCTCGGCCAATTAAAAGCGGCGGGCGCGCAGGTCGTTATCGCGCTGCTCGATGACCAATCATTGCGCCCGGTGACACAAAAAGGCGAGGCTTTCCCCGGCACAAGCCGCGACGAAGTGACAATGATGTCGGCACAGGTTGGGCGTTACAACACTGTAATTGCCCAAAAGGCGGCGCAATATAGCGCTCTCATGGTAGACTTTTATCAAACAACAATTTTTACCGATCCAAGCACGCTGGCGGACGATGGTAATCATCCCAACGCCGCTGGATACGACTTCGTTGCTGGACGCTGGTATGATACGCTAAAACCGCTGTTGGGCGGTTGACCTATCGGTACGATAGAGCTATAGGCGCGACGAATTTTTCAGGCAAAATCGCGATATGATCTTTATCGTCAGATAAACGGATTGCTGCTAGGATGTAATTTATGGACACGAGATCAATCAAAATGGATGATGACAAAACACAACCGGACGGCCCTCAATTGCCCATGACCGGCCCGCTGGATTCATCAGGCGCGCATGACACCTTTATCCTGGGCAAGAATCGGTCACTGCGTTCGATGCTGGATAAACGTCCCGCCAAGCCTACCGATTCGACACTGCCGCATACCGATGTGACCTTGTTGGTACGCGGCATCCCCGAACACATTATTGTTTCGGAAGACAAAACGGTCATTTTGGGGCGGATGGATATGGGTAACAAAGGCATCCAGCCTGACCTGGATTTGAATCCTTACGGTGCAACAATGCGCGGCGTTTCGCGGATTCACGCGCGCCTGTATATGCAGGACAAGCATTTATATATCGTCGATATGCACAGCACTAACGGAACCTACGTCGCTGGAAAGCGCCTGGAAGCCGATACGCCGACCAGCCTGAGCAATGGCGCAGAAGTGCTGTTGGGGTCGCTGATGATACAGGTCGTCTTCGAGTAACAAACACCACACGATTCTACAACCGGGTATCTTCGCATACCCGGTTTTTATTTCCTCAAAGAGCCGTTCATGGGCTAACTTTGCGCCTGTCGGGAAATCGTCCGAGCCGCAAGGAAAACCAAACCGACTGCAAAGGCAATCAACGCCAGAACAAACGGCCAGATTTGCGTCAAGTCAAAGCCTTTTATCATGACATCGCGCAGTGCACGATTTGCGTGGGTCAGCGGCATCAACCAGGCGATAGGCTGCAACCAAGCGGGCATATCCTTAATCGCCCAGAACGCACCGGAAAGCATAATCTGCGTGACGACCACCAACGGAATGAACTGCACGACTTGAAACTCGTTGCGGGCGAAGGTGCTGAAGAAAATTCCCAGGTTGACAGCCATCAACGCCAGAAGCAATTCGACCAAAAACACTACTATGAGGCTGCCACTGTAATGGACTTTCAATCCCACAATCGTGTAACCCAGAATGATGACCGACTGCACCAGCGCGAATACTGAGAAGCCCAGCATATAGCCCAGGACAATTTCCATTCGCTGGATAGGAGTGGCTTGCAACCGTTCCAGGGTTCCGGCGGCACGCTCACGCAAGAAAGCGACGCTCGTCAAAATGAAAACGAACATAAAGACGAATAAACCGATAAACACGGGCGCGATGTAATCGAGCGAGTCGAATTCGGCACTGCCATAACGGTAGGTGGCTTGTAGGTGGACAGGCGGCGCGGAAGCTGTTTGACCGCCTACTACCGAAAGGCTAGCAAGGGTTTGGATCGCCCCACGCGACAGCATCCCTTCCAGCAATCGCGCAACGTTTGGATTCGAGCCTTCATACTCCACAGGAATATTCACTTCGCGTTTTGCAATGGACTGGGCGGAAAAATCAGCAGG
Organism: Chloroflexota bacterium; assembly: GCA_039933955.1. Lineage (GTDB taxonomy): Bacteria > Chloroflexota > Anaerolineae > Aggregatilineales > Phototrophicaceae > CFX2. The sequence goes on along the minus strand of JBDTNB010000005.1, from coordinate 12,860 downwards.
AAGTGTGATAATCGCGTCCAAGCTGCCCTGTTCAATCAATAATTGGGCTTCGCTGCTCGACAGGGTTTGAACATGGATGCTGTCGTTGAGCTGGCTCAGGTTGTCAGTCAAACTCTGGCCGAGATTGATGTCACGGCCTCCCAGCGGCAGTTTTGCGCCCGTGTCTTCCAGCACAATTCCAATGTTCACACCGCCGTTCTCAGCACGCAGCAAAATCCCCGCCACCGTAATAACTGCCAGCGGCACAAAAACAATCAGCGCGAGCGTGCGCGGATCGGCGGCCAACTGCTGGATGACCCGACGTGCCAGCGTTAGGATGCGATAGATAGACATAATGGCTCCTGACTAAGCGCCGCTAGTGGGCAGATTTTTGTTCTGAGAAACTCAGAAATGCTGCTTCGAGCGTGTCGGTTTGGGCGCGCGCACGCAGTTCGGACGATGTTCCCTCGGCCAGCACAACCCCTTGCCGGATGAAACCCAGGCGATCACAGCGTTCAGCTTCATCCATTACGTGGCTGGAGACCACCAGCGTCACGCCCTGCGCATTCAAGCGCCGGAAATGTTCCCAGAATTGGACGCGAAGCTGGGGATCGACACCGACAGTCGGCTCGTCCAGCAGCAGCACGTCTGGTTGGTGGACAAGGGCACAGGCCAACGAACAACGCTGCTTCATCCCGCCGGAAAGTTCGCGCACACGGCTTTTAGCCCGATTGCTCAAATCGACCAGCGCAATCGCATCACTGACAGCGGCATCGAGCCGGTCACGAACACCATAAATGGATGCGAAGAAGCGCACATTCTGATAAACCGTTAGATCATCGTAAAGGGCAGTTGATTGGGTCATGTAACCCATGCGGCTGAGGATGGCTTTGTCGGGCATCCGCTTCCCCAAAACTGTCACCTGTCCCTTATCGGCAACTAGCAGACCAACCAGGGTACGAATAAGTGTAGTTTTGCCTGCACCGTTGGGGCCGAGCAAGCCATAGGTGATTCCTTTCTCAATCTGCAATGAAAGACCAGAAAGCGCCTGCACATTCCCGAACTGTTTGTAGACATTTTGGATTTCAATGGTGTTTGTCATGTCAAACCTTCCGTCTTATGGCCTTAGGCCATTGAGAAAAAGCTCGATAATTTCACGTTTATAGCTTTCTATATCGGGTAAACCGACGCCCATTTGCGGGACAATGTCATGAGCCATGAGATAACCCAATAACATCCAGACAAAGGCACGGGCGCTGGTTTGGGGGTTATGGGGTTTCAACCGTCCCAGTTCAATCTGCCGTCCCAAATAGCTGATGAGAAAATTTAAGACCCGTTCGGCATTCTGTATTCCTGGTGTGATGCTTTCCGCTGAACGAAGAGCTTCCGTGAGAAATAGTTTGATGATGCGGATCGCATTGGGATTTGTAATAACAGTGGAAAATCCCTGCGCCACCAATACCAAAACGTCTTCCGGCGGCAAGTCCATCACCGCGTCTGCGTTCGCATCTATCTCAAATACCGATGTAAGTGAGGTCATCACGGCATATAAAAGTTCTTCTTTGTCTTTGAAATACCAATAAATCAGGGATGGCGATTTCAACCCGGCTGCCGCCGCGATTTGCTTGATGCTGGCCTTGTGAAATCCCTGTTCGGCAAAGACTGTTAATGCTGCCTGAACAATCTCATCGCGCCGGTTTTTATCTGCGTCGTCCATTTTCCTCACTTCACCTTGATTGAACGTTCAATCAAGACTCTATAGCGAATAGAATTTAAAGTCAAGCGAAGAAAATTCGGTTATCCACTTGCCGTTATTTCCACACAAACGATTACAATAGGCATTCGATCATTTTTCAGTCAGGATATTTCGCGCTCATGGCAAACACCGATCAATTCCCTGTCGTGATTATTGGCGGGGGCATCGCCGGACTGACGGCTGCTGCACATCTGGCAGAACGGGGCGTTGCACCGCTGCTGCTGGATGCCGATTCGCTGTGGACAGGGGGTCGTTTAGCGGGCGGTGAGCCGGATACTTTTGAATATCACGGGCGGGTCTGGTCGTTCCCGTCGGAACATGGTGTCCATGCCTTGTGGGGCGGCTACGTCAACATGCGGGCGATGATCGAACGCTTTTTGAAAATCGAACTCCAGGAATCAACTGGCGAAGAGTGGATCAACCGTTGGCAGCGCTCGGTACGGACGGTGGAGGCTGGACGGGCGGTGCGCTTTGGCTGGCTGCCCGCGCCCTTTCATTATCTGAGTTTGCTGCTGTATCCGCGCTTCTGGAGCACGATTACGCCGCTGGATTTTTTGTCGCTGCCAGGGTTTTTGTTCAGCATTTTGTGGACAGTGGGATTAGACCCGATTGGCGAGGGTGTAGCACTGGACGGCCTGATGATGAGCGAGTATTTTCGCGGTTGGACACCCAATTTGCGGGCAACTTTCACCGGATTGGGCGTGAATTTGTTGGCCGCGCCCGCCGAGGACATCACCCTGACCGGCTTCATCGCCGCGATCCGCTTTTACACGATGCTCCGGCGTGATGCATGGCAGCCGTGTTTTTTGCCGGATAATCCCGACAAATGTGTCATTCAACCGCTGATTGCGCATATCGAGTCTAAAGGCGGCGAACTCCGGCGCGGGATTGAAGCCCTGGCGCTGCATCAGACGGGTGACGGCTGGCGTATCACCGTGCGCGATTCTGGACGGCGCGGGCTGCGTTCGATCCAAGCAAAAAACATCATCCTGGCGACGAATGCCCCTGGCGCAGCGCGTTTGCTGCTGTCCGGGGATACTACCGACGAAGCGGAAAAAATCCACTTTCCCAAAACGGTGCGCAACATCACCGCGCGATTGTGGTTTGATTCTGCACCGCGCGAAGGCACATCCGGGGGCATGTTCACTGGTGATTTTCTGCCGGATAATTATTTCTGGCTGCACCGCCTGTACGATGATTTCCGGGCGTGGCACAGCGAAACAGGCGGCAGCGCGATTGAAATTCATCTGTACGCTAATGACAACGTCGCCGAACAAGCCGAAAATGTGCTGCTGGTGCGCTGCGTAGATGAGGTACAGCGGGCTTTCCCCGAACTCAGAGGTCATTTTCTGCGCGGCGTGATCCGGCGCAACAGCCGCGTGCATACGGCGTTTCGCGTGCCGACAGCGGACAGTCTGCATGTTGAAACACCCTGGACGAATATTTATACCTGTGGGGATTGGATCGGGCATCCGTCGCCGTCGTTATGGATGGAACGTGCCTGCACGACGGCTATTGCTGCCGCGAATCATGTACTCGAAAATGAGGGCTGCGAAACGTTCCCAGTGCTGTATCCGCAGCAGCCAGAGGGGTTGGCGCGGGGGATGGCATTCCTCGCGCGCATCTTCCGCCGGACGATTGGGCGCGTACTGCTGGGCATCGCGCGCGGGATAAGAGGGTTAAGAGTCAGAAATTAGCTTAGCGGGAGTATGATGTCGTTACCGCCAGAAAATCAGGTAAGTAACACCAAAAGTGGTACGGGGAAAAAATTGCCTTACTTTATCGTGTTGTTCATTCTGATATTTGGAATTGGCATCTACATTTTGTGGGTTGATGTTGTTCCTTCCGTATCCAACGTATTGAATTATGTAAATCGAACACCAGCGCCGCCACCATCGTATACGGCCACGACGGTCACTGAAGTCTGCCAACTACTAAAAATCAACTCCGACGATCCATTTTGTGCAGACTCTAACTTAAAGAATTTGCCTATTTCCAAGCAAAATGCTCAAACTCTACGAGAGACGCTTTACCGCAATTTCCCAATCGGTCAAACGACCTATGACGACATCGTACCGCTACTCAGAACATTGCCCTCTCAAGGAGAAAACAATATTCAGCTAGCCAGGAATTAGGCGAAAAGGGTCTTAAACCCGATGGTTGTAAAGTGACGTTAGAGCCAGATGGCGATTCGTGCTACTTTAGTTTTCCAGGTATCGGCTCGGTACAAATAGATTTTGGTTCTAATAATTACGTTATGGGTTATCATGTTCAGGGTGAAAACGGTGGCGGCTCATAAACATAACTAAGCCTGTGTTTACTTCACATTAACGGCCTGTCACTATAATGCGAGTATATCCATTTTGAAGGGAGTCCAATATGGCTGCAATGATGAAAGCATCGCGCCTACATGAATATGGTGCGCCAGATGTAATGGTTTATGAGGATGCACCGCGCCCAGAAGCTGGGATCGGTGAAATTCTGGTGCGCGTTCACGCTGCCGGGATTAATCCAGTCGATTTCAAAACACGGCGTGGCAAAGGCATGGGTGGCGGATCACGCAATTTACTGCCCTTGATTGTCGGCTGGGATGTTTCGGGCGTGGTTGAAGCGATTGGCACGGGGGTTACGAACTATCAACCCGGCGATGAAGTCTACGCTATGGTGCGCTTTCCCGAAATTGGCGGCGCCTATGCCCAATATATTGCTGCGCCTATTTCTGATTTCGCACTCAAGCCGCAAGACCTCGATCATATCCATGCGGCAGCCGTCCCATTGGCGGCACTCACAGCATGGCAAATAATGTTTAATACCGCGCATCTGGTCGAAGGCCAACGCATTTTGATTCATGCGGCAGCAGGCGGCGTGGGTCATCTGGCGGTGCAGTTAGCGAAATGGAAAGGCGCGTATGTGATCGGCACAGCATCGGCGCGGAATGCTGATTTTTTGCACGAGATCGGCGTGGATGAAGTTGTGGATTATACGGCGGCTCCTTTTGAAGATGTCGTGCAACCTGTTGATGTTGTCCTGGATTGTGTAGGCGGCGATATATCGGAACGCTCGGTGAAGGTGCTCAAACCGGGCGGATTTTTAGGGTGGATTACCGGCGGTTTATCTAAAGAACGGGCTGCCGAATTGGGCATCCGCGCGGGCGGCATATTGGTTCACGTTGATGGCGAGGAATTGGCAGCGATTGGAACATTGATTGATACGGGTTATATCAAACCGTTTGTCGAGCAGGTTTTTCCGTTATCCGACGCGCCCAAAGCCCACGAGGCAATTGAGACCGGACGCACACGCGGGAAAATTGTGCTGTCGGTGGAGTAAAGCAACAAGGGATGACACATAGGTCATCCCCTACTAGATTTTTTGGAGCTTGTCATGCGACAACTCCGCTAGATTCACTTTTCAATCCCAACTGACACTGTAATTGCCGTCAAAGTGGTCAATCTGAACAAGGATTTCGTAGGTTCCGCCCAGTTTAATGGGCACTTCGGCGCGGCTGGTTTCGCTGGCGGTGAGGGTCTTCTGCCAAACGACACCATCCGGCCCCTGTAAGGTCATGGTGATCGTCCCGCTGGTGATGGTCACGACATAATTCACGCCGATGGTTTTGCCATCTTTGACCGTGATTTCATACCGTTGGTCAGCGTCGGTGGGATTCAAGGTCGGGATCACCGTACCGCTGCCCGGTAAACCGGGTGTGCCGCCGCCCAATGGAATCACGGTTGGGAGACCGGGAAATGGGCTTGGAGGAACAGCAGTCGCGAGCGCGAATGAAGTTGGCGTTGGGCGCAACGTGGGCAAGACTTGAGCGGGTGTTATGGTGGTCTGCGGCGGTTGAATGCTGGCGTCCAGCGTGGGTGTGGCCTCGCCCTGCTGTTGTAAATTACAAGCCGTGAGGAGAGCGGCGACGATTATGCAGACTGTCAAAAATCGAGTAGGCAGCAGGGTCATCTTTTTACTCGTTACTCATCACTCATAACTATCTTTAACACCCAAACGGCACGGTGATATTCGTCGGGATATTGATGTCATATAAATCATAGCGCACAATCACCGTTCCGCTGACCGGGAGTTCGCGGTCAAAAATGATGGCATTAGTGAGGTTCAAGTTAACATAAAACCGAATGACCGCGTTGTGCTTGGGCGAAACCCATAATTCGCCGCCCGTGGATTCGATTGCGCCATCGGCGGCCAGATGAATGGACGGGAGATTCAGGTCGGCGGTGGTGAAGATATACTGCCAGACATCTTCGCCGTTCACCGTCGCATGGATGCCAGTCGGAGTCGCGTGCGTGACCCCGCCGACGAGCGTCCCCGCGCGCAAATCAGCCCCAGTCGCAGCATCTGTGCCGCCTTTATTGCAGGTGTTCTCGCGTACCATGAAGGCGTCTGGCCCCAGGCGAACGGCCTCAAAAGCATTATTTTCTTTGCCGAGGAGTTCACCAGAGGTATTGACGACTACCCGCCGCGCTGATCCCAACTGCTTGAACCAGACTTCGGCAGTCGCATTGGCGCTGGTTTCGCGCGGGGTGCGGGCGAATACACCGTCAAATTCGAGTTGAACCTGATAGCGCCAGCCTTCGAGATCAACCAAACCCGCGTCTATTTCCGGGAATGACAGCACACCCCGAAAATCCGGCGGAGGGGCATTTTGCGTCAAATACTGCGCTGTCGCAATGCCATCCGTCGATGCTTGCGTCGGCAAATTATTGCTATCCTGCCCCCGATCACATCCCACAAGAAGAGCAGAACAGAGTACAAAGTACAGCGTACAAAGTAAGAAGTTCCGAGTGCTGAGTGCTAGGTGCTGAGTCAAAGACAAACGTGCCGCCTCAATTCCAGACTAGGAGCTAGCGACCAATCACTAGCGACTAAAGGGCATTGTAGCCGAGCGAACCGCGTATTGACAAGCCTTCACCCGTCTATTAAAATGCCGTCCTGTCTTCTGATCCTAAAAACGTCTTGAAGCACGTCTGTTGTGCGTGGTATAATCACCACAATTAAAAAAACACATACATACCTTCATGAACAGATCAGAAGCGGGCAATAAAGGGTACGAAAAAACCAAAGACATTCTCCAAAAGTTGCGCGACGAGAAAAGTCGTCAAACGCGGGAGAATTATGAGGATCACCCGAAATATTGTTTGTTCTATGGGGAGAAAATCCCCTACGAGAAGCGTGTAGGTAAGTTTTGTAATCACTCTTGCAGCGCAAAGTTTAACAATCGCGGGGTGATATGGCACATCAAAGGTACAAAGGTGTGCAGTTGTGGAAATCCTAAGAAAGTTACCAATAAGTATTGCGCTGAATGTGCTGAAAACTATGTTTAATCCAAAGTGACAAGTTTACAGCAGGCAAAACATGATAGAATTCGGAAAAGAATTCTTCTTGAACAACGTGGACATCTATGTGAAGTTTGCGGGTTTGCTGAATGGAATGGAAATCCTATTCCAATTGAACTTGACCACATCGATGGTGATGCTGATAATAACATAGAAGGCAACTTGAGACTGATTTGCCCAAACCGCCATGCCCAGACCGAAACGTATAAGGGAGCTAACGCTGGAAAAAATAGTTCTCGGCAACAAATGCGAAGACGAAGATATGCAAATGGGCAGACTTATTAAGTGATTTGATAGTAGTGTAATTCATGCCGCAGTAGCTCAATGGCAGAGCAATTCTCTTGTAAAGAATAGGTTAAGGGTTCAAGTCCCCTCTGCGGCTCTACATCCGTAATAGGATGGTTAACAACTTAAAATGGGTCGGTGTCCCGAGCGGCAAAGGGGGGAGACTGTAAATTTCCTGGCGGTAGCCTTCGCAGGTTCGAGTCCTGCCCGGCCCACAATCAAGTCCAAACCAGGTGACTTGAAGTTCGTGAATGCCTTCGTAGCTCAGTTGGTAGAGCACACCCTTGGTAAGGGTGAGGTCATGGGTTCGAATCCCATCGAAGGCTTTATAATTCTCTATTAGATTTGAGGGATAAACGATGGCAAAAAAAGGCAACCGCACGCTGGTGAAGATGCGCAGCACTGAAAGCGGTCATATGTACTACACCGAGAAAAACCGCCGTAACGATACAGGCCGGTTGGAACTCAAGAAGTATGATCCGCTGGTGCGCCACCATGTGATCTACCGCGAGGCTAAGTAAAATCGGCCTCGGTGGGTGCGAAATTTACGGTTCGCCCCTACCCGATTGCAGTTTAGGCTGGTACAATAACAGCCTGTTATAGGGGAGTAGCTCAATTGGCAGAGCAACGGCCTCCAAATCCGTAGGTTCAGGGTTCGATTCCTTGCTCCCCTGCTCATTCACACCAGACACCGTCCCTTTATGGCGGTGTCTTGCATATTAGGATAGTGTTAAAAGTTAGCGTTAAATGTAGAAAGTAGGGATACCCATGTCTGCCGAAGACACCCTGAATGAAAAATCAAGACGCCGTCGTGGGCTTCGGCGGCAGGCTGAAGCCGAGCCAGTGGATGAAGTCGATGACGAAATGGAAGAATACGACGAGGATGATGAATCCTCCGGGCGAGGTCTGACTGAAAAGAAGGGCCGTGCAACCCGCGGACGCCGTACACAGGAAGTCGAAGTCACCGAGACCGACGGCAATTTCATCACACGCCCGATACGTGGGATCGGTGAGTATATCGAGGGTGTACGCGCTGAAATGCAGAAGGTCATCTGGCCGACACGCGAAGAAACCCGCCGTTTAACGACCATTGTATTGAGCGTGACCATCATTTCGGCACTGGTTCTGGGAGCGGTGAGTTTCGTGTTTAACGAAGTATTCGTGCTCGGTCTCAAAACCCCGTTCATTTTTGCAGTCATATTCGTCGTTGCGCTGGGCGTCTTCCTCTATTACCTGCGCTTGAGCAATAAGCGCGGCAGCAGCTACTAAAAATAAGTGGAGAGAGAAAGAGGTCGTTATCATGTATGATGACGAAGACCTGCGCGAACAAGACGATCAGGAAGAATATGACCCTGAACCAGTTTATCTGGATGAAAAATTCCAGATGAAAACGCCGGTGGAAGAGGCCGTTGAGGAAGATTTACCGTCACTCCTGGATTTGGGTGATGGCAAGCCAGACAACGGACGCCACTGGTACGTCGTTCACTGCTATTCCGGCTACGAAAACAAGGTGATGCACGCCATCCTCCAAAGAATTGAAACAATGGGGATGCGCGATAAAATCTTCGATGTGATTGTCCCCACCCAGGAAGAAGTTGAAGTCAAGGATGGCAAGCGCAAGAACATTGAGCGCCGTGTATTCCCTGGTTACATCCTGGTCGAAATGAAAATGGATGAAGACTCATGGTACGTGGTGCGTAACACGCCCGGTGTGACCGGCTTCGTGGGCATGGGCAATGACCCGACACCGCTGCGCCAGGAAGAAGTTAAGGCGATCATTGACCGGATGTCGGCTGAGACACCCCAATTCCGTGTGCAATACAAAGTGGGACAGAAAGTCCGTATCATCGAAGGCCCCTTCAATGACTTTATCGGCACGGTAGCGGCCATCGACACGGACAAATCCAAAGTGCGCGTGATGGTCAACTTCTTCGGGCGTGATACCCCGGTTGAGTTGGACTTTTTGGAAGTGGAAAAAGTATAGTTAGTCGCTAGTTACGAGTTGCCAGTCACCCGATAAAAGACTGGATTTATTTGACTAACGACTAAAGACAAACGACTAGAGACTAGAAGACTGAGGACTCAAAATGGCAAAGAAAATCAAAGCAATTGTCACGCTGGCGATCAATGCGGGCAAAGCCAACCCGGCTCCCCCGATTGGCCCCGCGCTGGCACAGCACGGCATCAACCTGATGGCCTTCTGCAAGGAATATAATGCTCGTACCAGCAACCGCATGGGCGAAATTATTCCGGCAGAAATCACCGTCTTCACCGACGGTTCGTTCAAGTTTATTCTGAAAAGCCCGCCGACTTCCTTCCTCATCAAGAAGGCCGCCGGCATTGAAAAAGGTGCGACCAATGCGCTGACTGAAACCGTCGGCAAGTTGAACCGCAAGCAGGTGCGCGAAATCGCCGAGATCAAGCGCCCGGATATGAACACCAAAGATATAGACGCGATCATGCGCCAAATCGAAGGTACTGCCCGCCAAATGGGCGTAGAAGTTGTTGAGTAGCGATTAGCTAAAAGCTAATCACAAAGTGCTTTAAATTCGTGGGAGGGCAATACACGCCCACTCGGACCACAAGGAGATTTTGAATCATGCCACAAGGCAAACGTTATACTGATGCGCTCAAGCAAGTTGACATCGAGAAGCTTTACCCCCTCGCGGAAGCTGTTGCGCTGACCAAGAAACTGGCAACCGCCAAATTTGATGAAACCGTTGAAATGCATTTCCGCCTCGGCATCGACCCACGCCACAGCGACCAGCAAGTCCGTAATACCGTATTGCTGCCGAACGGCCTGGGCAAGACCGTCCGCGTGTTGGTCTTCGCTGAAGGTGAAGATGCCCGCGCAGCCGAAAGCGCCGGAGCAGACATCATTGGTGGCGACGCGGAACTGGAAAAAATCCAGAAAGAAAACTGGATGGATTTCGACGCCGTGTTGGCTGTGCCATCCATGATGGCGCGTATTGGCCGTGTCGCTCGTATCCTCGGCCCGCGCGGTTTGATGCCAAACCCGAAAGCCGGTACGGTTGTCCAGGCGGGCGAACTCGGACGCGCAATCAACGAACTCAAGGCAGGTCGTGTCGAGTTCCGTAACGACAAGACCGGCAATCTGCATGTCCCGGTGGGCAAAGCCAGCTTCGACGGTCAAAAACTGCTGGAAAATGCCCAGGCCATTGTGGACGCGGTGAACCGCAACCGTCCGTCGTCAGTGAAAGGCACGTTTGTGAAACGCCTGACCATCACCTCGACGATGGGGCCTGGTATCCACATTGAAGTCACAGGCGGCACAGCAGCCTAGTTTAAAATCCCCACCTCCTAGCCCCCTCCCCACTTCGTAGAGATGGGGAATAAGATGGTATGTGCAAATGGGGCGTTCATTAGGACGCCCCGCTGTATTTCTGGCGGACAGATGCCTATCACCTATGTTTCCGGCGATCCGTTGCTCACACGCAGCCAAATGCTGGCTTTCGGCCACAATGCCAAAGGCCGCAGCGAACTTGGCACGCTGGAAACTGTCCTACTCAACCGATACCCTGCTGCCTTCGCCACCTACGGAAAAAACTGCCGCTCCGGGCGCGTTAAACCCGGTACATTCTGGACATGGCGCGAATCGCAGCCGTCTTTAATGTTCCTGGTGATCCGCGAAACGTCGGTTGGGGCGACCCGTGTGCGCTTCGTCGAATCGGCGCTGATGACGTTGGCGCGCGATTATCGCCTGTATAATCTGGCAAGTGTGGCGATTGCGCCGCTTACCAATAAGCTGGAATGGAAGTCGCTCAAGCCAGTGGTCGATTACTGGCTACGGGCGTCTCCGCTGCCGGTGGTGATCTATGAAGAATATTTGCCGGGTGTGGCGGCGGAGTAGCTTTTAGCGGTTAGCAATTAGCTGATAGCTTTGACGCATCACTGCTATCCCCACCCCCTAGCCCCCTCCCCGCTTCGCAGAGAGGGGGAATCAAGAGAAGCAAGCTGGCCTTTTGCATTCGAACCCGCACAAGTGGGACAGTACGAAAAATTCATATGCAGCCTTCTCATCGTTCGTAATCTACAACAGAGAATCTACTGATGGCAATCCGCAACATTTTGATTTACCCCGGCGAAGAGCCGAACCTGCGCAAAGTTTCCGTGCCGATCAAACGGCTGGACTTAGAAGTCAAAGCCTTGATCACTGACCTAAAAGACACGTTGCTGGCAAATCCGGGCGCGGGCTTGAGCGCGCCGCAGATTGGCGTCTTTCTACGGGCGGCGGCGGTGCGCTTCGGGCAGGATGGGGGCGAGATGGAAGCACCGGAGGTGTTCCTCAATCCGCAGATCATCAAGCGCGGGCCGTTGGTGAAGGGCTTCGACGGCTGCCTGAGCCTGCCGAATGTCTGCACCTGGGATACGCTGCGTCCGGCCTGGATTGCGTTCACAGCGCGGGACGAAAATTGGCGCACGGTGAAGTTCAAGGTTGAAGGCATTGACGCGCGTTTGATTGACCATGAAGTCGATCATCTGGACGGCAAATTGTTCCTGGATTTACTGCGTCCGGGGGCGAAACTGTTCCTTTCCACCAAAGATGAAAACGGCGAGGATAAGCTGGTACAGATTAATAAGACACCAAGTCCATAGTGCAGGAAAAAAGTAACGAGTAAAAGAGATTAGTTAAAAGTTGAAAGTTAAAAGGCAGAAGGACGAAAATTGTCGCCGTCATCGAGGGCGGGAAGCACGAGAAGCGCCGCCGAGTGGCGAATTTTGTAGGCGGAAAATCGGCGGGAAGGCCGAGGAGCGCCACCGAGTTGGCACAAACGCGGCGGGAATACGGGAGTGATCTGCCGCTGCGGCGAGACTTCACTTTCGCTACTGCCAACGGCGGATAGACGGGAAAGTACCGCCGACTTGATACAAGCCTCTGCTGCCGCCATACTCGCCATAAAATAATTCCGAGTTCCAAGTAAAAACAAAAGGCAGCAAAACAAGCATGATGAATCCTGATAGATGGCAGGCAGGATACTCAGTATAGAATAAATGTTCTTATGTGTCAATTAGAATATGGTTTGAAGTTGGGTTGTTGTGCGTGAGATTCAGGTCAACATTGCGCCGGATGCAAAGCTGGATAAGGCAGAGGCGATTATCGAAGCGGCGTGTGCAGCAGAAGGACTGCGGCTGACGCTCAAAGGGACGCTGAAACAATATCCGGGCTGCATCCACTGGCATTACAAGTTTGGCAAAGCACCTGGGACGCTGGAAATTACGCTGTGGGCATCCAAGCGGCGACTCTGGTTCAAGGTCAGTGCGAATCGTCAAGGGGAGTGGATGGAGAAGGCAATCGAGCGGTTGAAGGTAAAAATCGAAGCTGAATTAGTTTAAAATGCCTATTTGTAATCCCAAATTGTCGCCTGTACGCCGCCGGGGGCTAAAGCCAACCCGGCTACCGAAAGGACAAGCCCACTAAGAGCCTATCCGAATAACGGGTATAATAGAAGGGATGACAAAACCAAAACCTG